>CALKND010000037.1 GCA_938092065.1 uncultured Rhodospirillales bacterium | reverse complement strand
GGTGGATTGAATATCGCCTTTAAAGCGGGTGCCGTGACTGGCCTCTTAGTTGTTGGTTTAGCTCTGTTAGGACTGACTGGCTATTACATGTACTTAAACAGTGTAATTGACTCTAGCACCCCTGAGGGTTCTCGGCATATTCTTGAAGCTATGGTTGCACTTGGATTTGGCGCATCACTTATTTCCATATTTGCCCGTCTTGGTGGCGGTATATTTACCAAGGGCGCTGACGTTGGCTCTGACTTGGTTGGAAAGATTGAAGCTGGTATTCCTGAAGATGATCCGCGTAACGCTGGCGTCATCGCAGATAACGTTGGCGATAACGTTGGAGATTGTGCGGGTATGGCTGCTGACCTGTTTGAAACATATGCAGTTACACTGGTCGGTGCGATGCTTCTAGCAGGAATATTTTTTACTGGTGAAGCTCAAGAAATAATGATGGCTCTCCCGCTTTTAATTGGTGCTGTTTGTATTATTGCATCAGTAATTGCGACAGGTTTTGTAAAACTTGGAGCAAGTCAGAACATAATGGGGGCTTTGTATAAGGGTTTGATTGCCAGTGCTCTGATTTCATTGCTTTTCATTGGCGCTGTTATTTCGTTCCATGTTGGTTGGGATACAGCTTATCAAATGGGTGATCAAACAGTTACAGGAACGCAAATTTTTTACAGTGTTATTGCGGGCCTTGCTGTAACGGGTTTGATCGTTTGGATTACTGAATATTATACGGGTACGGCATACCGCCCTGTCCGAGGTATTGCCGAGGCTTCCAAAACTGGCCATGCCACAAATATCATTCAAGGTCTTGCCATCTCCATGGAGGCGACAGCACTTCCTGTGATTGTTATTTGTGGTGGGATCATGATTTCATTTTTGAACGCCGGACTTTTTGGAATAGCCATAGCGGCGACGACGATGCTGGCCCTTGCTGGTATTGTAGTAGCTCTTGATGCTTTTGGGCCGGTTACTGATAATGCTGGCGGCATTGCGGAAATGGCTGATCTGCCTGCTGATGTCCGTAACACCACTGACGCCCTTGATGCCGTTGGTAACACAACTAAAGCTGTTACTAAGGGCTATGCCATAGGTTCAGCTGGACTTGCGTCACTGGTCCTGTTTGCCGCCTATACAGAAGACTTGGCACACTACTTTCCAGATCTAGAAGTGACGTTCCAACTACAGGATCCTTTTGTGATTATAGGCCTCTTCGTTGGTGGCCTTCTTCCTTACTTATTTGGTTCTATGGGTATGATGGCTGTCGGTCGAGCGGGTAGCGCGGTCGTTGTTGAGGTTCGTCGTCAGTTTAAGGAAATTCCGGGAATTATGGAAGGAACAGCCAAGCCAGAATATGGGCGCTGTGTTGATATTCTGACTCAGTGTGCAATTAAAGAAATGATTATTCCCAGTCTACTCCCAGTTCTTGCACCCCCTGTCATGTACTTTGTTATTTTCATAATCGCCGATCAAACAGCAGCATTCACGGCTCTTGGGGCTATGTTGCTAGGAACTGTCGTGACTGGCCTTTTTGTGGCATTGTCCATGACTGCAGGTGGTGGTGCTTGGGATAATGCCAAGAAGTTCATTGAAGAAGGTAACTGTGGTGGTAAGGGTTCAGAAGCTCATAAGGCTGTGGTAACGGGCGATACTGTTGGTGATCCCTACAAAGATACAGCGGGACCTGCCATCAACCCAATGATTAAGATCATCAACATTGTTGCCATTTTAATGCTGGCAATACTCGCATAGGGCCTAGTGGCATCTAGCAGTACTGTAATATAAAGTTAAAAAGCCCGACGTTTAAACTGTCGGGCTTTTTTTGACTAAATCTAAAAAAGACCTTTTATAATGAATTTTAAAGTAGGCGGCTAAAGCGCTATGAGACAGTTCTGGTGTTAACGTTGCTGGATCAACTAATACTATCTATGTGGACCGTTCATTTAATAGCATTTCAACGAGTTTGGTTGTTTTGTGCAATGACATTCATTAGCTGTTGAAGAAGCTTTCGCGGACGTAATTAAAAAAGTGTAGCCGAAGACTATGGGGCGGGTGCCCTCGGAATGGAACGTACGTTTCTGCCAGACACCACTAATATTGTTAATGAACAATTGTTAGAGTAAGTAGAAAATTCTATTTAGACCACATGTTGGGTCATCAGTAGATCGAATGCGACTGAAAATATTTATTCAGACTGCATGCTCTGTTGTAGTTGTTTCATGAAACTCATGAATAAGATTCGTTTGACCCTAGGAAGGCCTCTAATATTAACTGACAGTTGGGTTTTTAATGGAGCGTTAAGTCATACAAAATTAATTTTCTTAACGCTAATTTTTTCATAAGCAAAATAAGGTAAAATACTATGTCGGGCTTTAAAGTATCTCTTGTTACAAAGGCTAAAGAAGAAACCGAAGCTTTCGTTAAAGGCGTTTTCCCTCCCGAATGTGAAATTCTTTTTCAAACAGAAGAAGAACTCAGGGCAGGTATTGCTGATATTGACATTATGGTTCCTGGGCACATCACAGTTGACGGTGATCTTATTCGTCAAGGTGCCAAACTTAAAATGATCCATGCCGGTACAGGTTATAATAATGTTGACCTAGACGCCTGTAATGAAATGGGTTGCTACGTTGCTGTCACACCAAATGTTGCAGCTCAGTCTGTTGCCGAGCTTGTCTTCTCAGGTTTTGGTGCCCTGAAAAATCAGATCAGAATGTGGGATAACGTAATGAAGAACGGTGGATGGAAATCCAGTGACTTCATTGGAGTTCCAGAGTTCAAGGGTAAGACTTTGGGTGTGGTAGGTTATGGCAACATTGGCAAGTGCGTTGGAAAAATTGGCCGTGGTTTCAGCATGAATGTCATTGCACACGACCCATATTGTAAGGACTCTGGCGATGGAACCGAGCTAGTTGATTTTGATAAGCTCCTTGCGGAGTCTGATTATATTTCTCTTCACGTACTTTTGACTGATGAAACTAAACATTTGATGAGCACGGCTCAATTTGATGCCATGAAAGATACTGCCATCCTTGCAAACGCTTGCCGTGGTCCAGTTGTTGACGAAGAGGCTTTAGCTATTGCGCTCAAGGAAAATAAGATCTCAGGCGCATGCATAGATGTGTTTGAGAAAGAGCCCCTGACAACAGAAAGCCCACTGCGCAGCATGGATAACGTTATGCTGACACCGCATATAGCTTACTGTTCAAATGAAGCCTTGCTTGGCCGGTACGCTTTCTTTGCTGACAATTGCCAAAAAATTATTGATGGCGTTGTTCCGCATATGGCCGTCAATGCAGAAGAAGTTAAGAAGTAAACCCAGCCACACGGAAACCTCCCGTTCTGTGTGCAAGATACCGGGCAGCGCAGTCAAATAGGTGGGAGAAAGACTTATGACAGGTAATTTTAGTGAGTGTTGAAATTCCAGCGCACCAGTTAAAAGTCTCTCACAGCGACATGGCTAATGCTGTCCGGTTCCTCTCTGCAGATGCTATTCAAAAGGCCAACTCTGGCCACCCAGGCATGCCCATGGGCATGGCAGATGTGGCGACAGTTTTATTTTCACGATTTCTAAGATTCGATCCGACTTTGCCAACATGGGCAGACAGAGATCGTTTTGTGCTGTCTGCTGGTCACGGCTCCATGTTGCTTTATGCGCTTTTGTATCTCACAGGCTATGAAGATGTTACCCTTGAAGAACTAAAGAATTTTCGTCAACTAGGTGCGCGTACCGCGGGCCATCCCGAGTATGGCCACACTCCTGGTGTTGAGACTACTACAGGCCCATTGGGTCAGGGATTAGCGACTGCTGTGGGTATGGCTTTGGCTGAGCGCAAACTCAACTCGCAACATGGTAACGAAATTGTTAACCATTTTACTTATGTTATCGCTGGTGATGGTTGCCTCATGGAAGGGATAAGCCATGAGGCAGTGTCTCTTGCTGGTCATTTAAGACTTTCCAAACTTATTGTTTTTTGGGACGATAATTCGATAAGCATTGATGGCCCTACAAATAAAACTCAGCGTGATGATCAAGAGTTACGTTTTAGTGCATCCGGCTGGCAGGTCCATTCTTGTGATGGTCATGACCCTGAGGCAATAGCTAGGGCAATCGCCGATGCTAAAAATAGTAATCAGCCATCGCTTGTTGCTTGCAAGACGGTGATTGGCTTTGGCTCGCCAAATAAAGAAGGAACAGCCTCTACACACGGTTCCCCTCTGGGTGAAGAGGAAATTGTTGGTGCTCGCAAGAAGCTTAGCTGGGATCATGGGCCTTTTGATATTCCAGAAGACATTCTTACTGCTTGGCGTACAACTGGGGCTCGGGGCATTGGCTGCAGGGATGCTTGGGAAGGTCGCTTGTGTGGACTTGATGCTAGTGATAAGGCTAATTTCAAGCGTTCAAATAGAGGCGATCTACCGGATGGGTGGCTGGAAGAACTTAATGTGCATAAGGCTAAATGCGCCAAGGAAAGGCCTAAATGGGCAACCCGGATGGCTTCTGGGAAAGCTCTTGACATGTTGACTGAATCTATCAAGGATTTAATTGGTGGATCCGCCGATCTAACTGGATCGGTCAATACCATGACGGCTAATACAAAGTCCATCACTCCAGATGACTTTTCCGGTCGATACATACATTACGGTGTGCGAGAGCATGCAATGGCGGCTGTGATGAATGGATTGGCCCTGCATGGTGGCTTCATACCTTACGGTGGAACATTTTTAGTCTTTGCCGATTACATGAGAGGCGCCATGCGGCTATCAGCACTAATGGGGTTGCGCGTGGTTTATGTTTTGACTCATGATTCCATTGGTTTGGGCGAAGACGGCCCAACCCATCAAGCTGTTGAAACCATTGCCAATCTTCGGGCCATACCTGGATTTAACGTTTTTCGTCCCTGTGATCCAATTGAAACGGCGGAATGCTGGGCTATTGCACTTGATGATAATCGC
>CALKND010000036.1 GCA_938092065.1 uncultured Rhodospirillales bacterium | reverse complement strand
GAGACAATTACAAAAATTAAAAAAATTTACCCTTCAAAAGTAGATAGGGTCTTAAATACATCAAATCGTGGTTTCATATAAACTCTCAGCAATTACTCGGTCAGGCGCCCGCTTTTCTGAGAATAAGATTCATGTAGATTTAGGAACTGAATTTCTATGTTTCGAGACAACACTAGCACCCACACTTGAAAAAGCATCAATGATCCGCTGGTTGGAAATTTCAGGAATTTCAGCTAGACGCTCTGCAATCATTCTTTGCAAACTTTCAATAACAGGGTGATCTGGTCGATAAATATTATTTTGTTGTTCTGGATCTTTATTTAAATCATATAATTCGTGTTGTTCCGGATGGAAAAAATCTCCAGGATCCGGATATTCATTCCACATGTACATATATTCGTGATTTCTCGCAGCCATGTAAAGAGGACGGTGGTCAAATAGACAACTTCCACCAAAAAACGTTTCAAGGACTTCGAATGCACGTTGACCTGCGTTAGAATCTTGAAGTTTTTGCCCCTGCCAGTCTGGATGAGGCTCAAGTCCTGCTTCAAATGCAAGGCTCGGTGCAACATCAAGAAGTGAGCTAAAACCTGATACCCTTTTGGCCTTCATACCATGCCTATACAGTATCAGCGGAATGTGAGTATTGTGATCATACAACCTAAAAAAATGTCCCCAATCACCATGATCACCCAATTCCTCGCCATGATCTGCATGTATACAAATAATCGTATTTTCGAGCTCATTTATCTCTTCAAGGTAGTCAACTACTCTTCCTATCGCATCGTCAGTTGACCTAACCGCTGCATCGTAAAGGGCAGAAAAATCTTTCGCGTCTTTTTTATCCTTTGGAACTAGTCGAAACGTTGCAGTTGGATCTATTTCATCGGTGTATCCCAGTTCCTTCAGATACTTTAATGTATCTTTATGCCACCTAGCGCCACTCCCAGAAACATAGGGCGAATGGCAGTCCTGTAAATGTGTCCATATAAAAAAAGGCTTTTTTTCTAATTCGCCTGTTGTCAGGTTTTTTACTTTGGATATAAGATTGTTAGCTATTGAATGAGCATCGGGGTAATTCTTAATGCTATGCTTAAGTCTTCTTCCGACACGTGGGTTTACTGAAAGAAAAAATTTTGAAGCAATTACTTGCAACAATTGGCGCACCAACGTGAGTGGCTTACGCATATAATACCATTCCTTCACCAGCCAATATGGCCGTGTGTCTTTTATTGCACGAGCTGGAAATAAGTATTTGTAAATATAGGCCATATTGTCTGCATCAAGTTTGCGTCGATGCTTTGCTACCAGAGAGATGATTTTTTTATAATCGTAGCCAGACTGTACTAGAGGTGAGTAAGGAAAGTCTGTACTAAGTTTACCCCAATTTTGCATCTGATGTTGACAATAATCTTCTGTATCATCGAAGCACTTTTGAAGTTCAGGGACAACATCATGCAGCATATTTTCTTGACTTATTTCGTTTTTCTCAAATTGATTTAGTACATTTCGTATTCGAATACTGGCATTACCAGGAAAAGCGTAAAGCCCATAGAGCATGACTTCTTCATCAACGGATTTTTTGAAACCATTGTATCGTGTAATCCAAGTTTCTGTTGCCAGATTAACTGTGTGGTATCCGTGGCCATGAAAATAGTCGAATAAAGTTGGCGGCCTCCCAGATGTAATATTATCATATCCTCCGTAATCGAAGGCCTTAGTGGAGGTCATCAGCTCAGTTACAGAAGGTTGAGAAAAAGCACCTCGTGCAAAAGCGTTAGAACATACAATCGCATTCTTAGCCAGCCGCTCAAAAGTCGGGGTTGTCGGACGCTCATAACCAGCAATACATGTTCGAGAGGCTCGCAAAGCATCAATGGTAAATAGAATAATATTTGGACTGGCCATCTTTTCTTATTTTCTAGAACAGGATTTATGACTACGCCAGGTTAAAATCTCAACATATGAGATACAAGTAGCCGGCGCAAGCCATATTGACCTTGCTATCTCTAACAAAATGAAAAATTATCTTTTTGCTGGGCAAACTATTTTAAATTGCCTGTTAAGGATTTATTCTTATTTTGTGAATCTGCTTTATCTTTAAAATATTGCCTATAAATGCCTTCATTCTCAGATGGGGTATATGTCCAATATAAAGAACCTCTCTCTTGTTGTGAATTGTTTGCTGCGGATCTATGGGGGCATGAGTGTTTAAAAACGATTACACTACCTGCTCCACAAATCAAAGGAGTGAAATCACACTTGTCCTCAACATCCGTTTTTAAATTTGGACTTCCATCACAAGTTGTGTTTTTTAATAACTCTTCAAAATCACCTCTATGATTTTTTGCTACCTCCAATGGTCCATTATCACGCGTGAAATCGTCTAATGTTATAAGTATGTTATTGTACTCATTGCCATACTCATACCATCCATTCCTAATATCACCATTTGAGTTTGTAAATTGGAATACTCCATCATAATGTGCAAAAAAACCTTCCCCTTTAGGTGGCTTAAAATTAACCTTATCCTTGAACAAAACTTGAGATTTGTCTGTTAAAAAATGAAGTAATTCTCTGATTTCGTTATTTAGCTCCTCTGTTGCAGTATTTTTAAAGGTAAATTGTTCCATTCTCCTTTCTAACCCACTTCGATCTTTATAGAGGTCAATGCTGTTATTAACACTTAAATCTTTAATAACGGATCTTAGTTCGAACAAGTGTTCTTTGGACAAAATAGACTCAAGCACAGTAAACCCAAAACGGCTGTATTCTTCTTTTGCCTGTGTCATTCTTTTTTTTTCAATAATTTCTAACCAACGTGCCATTTTTTTCCCCTTAGGCATACTCTGGCGAGTGAAGCTTTAATTGTATAGTCCCTCTGAATTTAGAGTGTAATAACTCAAAAATTCTATCAAGCGTGAGTATCCAGGTTCCTTTGTATTTTTCTATTCTAAATAGCTTTTTGAAGACATAACATATAACAATTATTAAATTATATGAATGAAATGAGATATAAAAAATTATTTTGAGTCATGTTTATATTTTAGTGGACTAGACAAAACTAACAACTCTTTCACTCTGCCTTAGGATAAGAAATTATTACACTCTTGTCCCACTGAGTATGTCAGCATTCACAGGGTTGATTTTAATGATACAGTACGGATATCATGGAACATGGATGATAAGAGAATATTAAAGGAAATCGAAAACCTTAAGGGGCGCCGAGCCTACGTAGAAAAGAAGGCGGCCAAACTAGGATTTGAAACTTTAATTCTTCATTTATAGAAACGTATCATGAGATATGTATTTTATTTAATGTTTATAATTGTTTGGGTGTTTTGGCTGGTTAGTTGCGTAGAGGTTACTGGTCATAGTTAATGCGTTATGTGTTTAGATCATCTTCGTTTTAACTTTGTTTTTATTGTTCGAAGATTCAGCTGAACACTTTTCCAAAGCAATTAAAATAACTAGTGAACATTTAATTTGAAAATTTGGAAAACGAATTAATGAAAAATATTATTTTGGTAATATCATCATTATTAATATCTACTTTATTTTTGGAATTGGCACTTCGATTATACCCAAATAAATTCCATGCTCAGTACACATATTACAGGAAAAATGATACAGTCGGAAAGATTGATACCTTGCAACACGTTCGTGACGAGACACGAGGCTTTGCTTACGCACCATCACAAACTGCCAGCCGCCAATCAGCTTGTTATGATAACCAGCGCATTAAAATAAATTCGCATGGCTTTCGGGACAAAGAATGGCCTTCAGTTCCACTGTCGTTCTCTATTGCTGCATTTGGCGATTCAATGATAGTGGGACGGGAGGTGAGTGAGAAGCAGGTGGTCACAAACATTTTGGGGGAACTTTTAGGAGCCAGGGTGTTGAACTTAGGTGTTAACTCATACGCACCAAGAAACGCCCAAAAAACTTATGAGTTTTTTGTCAATTCCTTGCGTCCCAAGATTGTACTTTTTTTTGCTTATCTTAGTAACGATGTAATACAGAATTTTTGCCCATTTTCTAATAAATTTGATTACGGCTGTGGCAGCATCGACGAAAACGATAAAATCGTGTTTAGTCAGATAAGACCCAGAGACTATGTGGCAACTGTCAAACCCTCAGGCTATTTATGGAAAGTAGGAGAAGCCTTGGGACATGTTTCAGTTCTTTTACATGTTGTTTATGAAGCCAGAAAAGCACTGGCATCCCTCACAAAAACCAACGGTTTGTTTGGAAGTCACATCGAAATAATGAATACTGCCGAGAGCAAAGAATGGCGTGCAGCATGGAATGTTTTTGGCGAATCTATAAAAAGATTTCGTCACTCTGTTGAAGAAAGAGGTGAAAAATTTATACTTGTCTTAGTTCCTGACAATAAAATTAATGATTCAAACTTGCGATCAGCGCTGTTGAGCTCAAGTGGAGTTTGGGAAATGCCCGACCTGGATACAAAATTCCCTTCTGAACGTGCGGAATCTGTCGCAAAAGAACTCAAGGTTGACTATATCAATCTAGCCGTTTCCTTTGAAAAATATAAAAACCACCATCAACTTGCTGCACCTTATTTTAGTTACCGTTGCGACGGACACTGGAACCCCTTGGGGCATTTCGTGGCAGCACAAGCTATCGCCAATTTTCTTATAGAAAAAGGGTATGTCGATCCCCCCGTCCTATCGGATGAACAGCATTCGTTATCACTCAAAAAAACACCTAAAGAAATTTTGGGATCTGAAGCTTTTTCTATGATTTATGATAGCGGAGTATACTATCCCATGCTCAACTGATACAAACCTAAAAAATCAGTTCATTAGACCACCAATAATGAGCCTATCATTGATTTTTTTAGCTGAACATCTAATCAACTCTATTTACGCCACGTTTGCTAGTCTAAATAAAATTAATTTACCAAAGATATGCTTCTAAGTTGATAAACAAATCTATTTAGGCATTCGCTGAGAAACAGACAACAAAACAATTTTCTAGTAGACTAAAATAAGGATCTAAATACTTGCCATGAAAAAAATTTTCAAAACACATAAGGCGGGCTGCATTACCGTCGTCAATCTGGGTTGAAAGTATCCTTGTGATCATGCGCCAAAGTAGAGTCCTGTCGCTCTTTCCACAGTACTGATCTACCGACAACAAGCAGTTCAGCCTCGGTTCCCCTGAAGCAGCGAAAGGCATCTTCAGGGGTACACACGATGGGCTCACCACGAACGTTGAAGCTTGTGTTGACGACCACCGGACATCCAGTGAGTTTCTTAAAATGTGAAATAAGGGCGTGATAGCGCGGGTTGGTTCTCTTGTGTACAGTCTGGACACGGGCAGAATAATCGACATGAGTTACAGCGGGAATGTCAGACCGTGCCACATTCAACTTATCGATACCGAATAAATTTTTTTCCTGTTCACTCATTTGACGACGACGCTTTTCAACAACGTTGGAAACAATTAGCATGTATGGGCTGTCACCATCAAGTTCAAACCAATCTAAAACATCCTCTGCAAGAACCGATGGCGCAAATGGGCGAAAGGACTCCCGATACTTGACCTTCAGGTTCAATAGCTTTTGCATATCAGGTGAACGTGCATCGCCGATGAAAGAGCGACCGCCGAGAGCTCGTGGGCCAAACTCCATGGAACCCTGGAACCAGCCGATAGCCTTGCCGTCAGCCAATGCTTGAGCAGTTAACTCAAGCATTGATGATTCATTGAGCGTGTCAAACTTAGCTCCAGCTGCCGTCAAACGGCTTTCTATGACTTCTTGATCATAACTCGGACCCAGGTAGCTACCACGCATGGCATCTCCGTTTGTCGACACCTTTCGCTTGTTACCAAGATGTAGATGGTGGGCGGCCAATGCCGCACCTAGTGAACCACCGGCATCACCAGCAGCAGGTTGCACCCAGATATTTTCAAACGCACCATCACGTTGAATTTTACCATTTGCAACACAATTAAGCGCAACACCACCAGCAAGACATAGATTTTTTTGTCCAGTTTCTTTTGCAAGCGCTCGCGTAATTCTGAGAACAATTTCCTCTGTCACCGCCTGTACTGACGCTGCTAAATCCATATGGCGCTGAGTTAGAGGTTCGTCTGAGCCACGTGGGGCTCCACCAAACAAATTGTCGAAATGATGATTTGTCATGGTCAAACCAGTGCAATAATCAAAGTAACGTTGATTCAATCTAAACGAACCGTCATCCTTTAAGTCAATTAGGTGTTTAAAAATCAACTGGGCATATTTTGGTTCACCATAGGGCGCCAAGCCCATGACCTTGTACTCACCGGAATTGACCCTGAACCCAGTGTAGTATGTCATCGCTGAATAAAGTAGTCCTAGAGAATGTGGAAAATGAATCTCCCTAGTCATTTCTAGTTTGTTACTCGAACCAATAGCAACCGACGTCGTCGCCCATTCACCGACACCGTCCATAGTCAAAACACAGGCATCATGGAATGGAGATGGAAATCTTTGCCGACACTACTGCCTTTGCGAGTGTTGTAACGGTAATCATGAATCTCGCTGCGGAGGATGAGCGAATAGTCGAATACCTGAGAGTAATCTCAACAGGAGACAGGACAGATACAGGTGAGCTAATAGAAATTGAAATTACAGAATTGTTAGCTGAAAAGGTGGACGCAACAGTGCTCCTTGATAACCTTAAGTTAAAAGTATGGGATAAAGTTGCAAAGCTTAACTGGAGGCCGTTTGAAGAAGCAAGAGATTTTGCAAGGTCTTTAGGTACCAATCAAGAGGGTTGGTATGATATTATCAGTAATGGGGGTTTGCCTGCTGATATACCTCGTGCTCCCTTTAGCGTTTACAAAGAAAAAGGTTGGATTAACTGGCGAGATTGGACAGGGAGAAATAAACTCAGCTATGACGATGCAAGAGAGTTTAGTAGAAGCTTAAACCTCAAAACAAGTATTGACTGGCGCGAATACTGCAAAGCCAACAAACTTCCTCCAGGTATGCCTTCTAGACCTGACAGGCTTTATAAAGATAATGGTTGGAATGGATGGACTGACTGGTTAGCGTATGAAAAGCAAGAACGCTGGAGGCCGTTTGAGGAAGCAAGAGATTTTGCAAGGTCTTTAGGTTTCATGAAAGAATCTGAGTGGAAATCTTACTGTTTTTCCGGTAAACGTCCACCTGATATACCGGCACATCCTTGGCGAGCTTACAAAGATAAAGGATGGATAAGTATCCCTGATTGGTTAGGCACGTTTGAAGGCGAAAAGCCAGATTGGAGACCATTTGAGGAGGCCAGAAAATATGCCAGATCATTGGGTATTGAAAAGCAAACTGATTGGTTTAAATTTGGAAAAATGAAACAACTTCCAGCCGATATTCCTGTAACGGCCGAAAGGGTGTACAAAAGCGAGTGGATAAGTTGGCCTGATTGGTTAGGCACGTTTGAGGGCGAAAAGCCAGATTGGAGACCATTTGAGGATGCACGGGCTTTTGCACATCAGTTGGACATCAATACTCAGGTAGAATGGTATACCTATTGGGAAACGGCTCAGCGACCAAAAGATATACCCTACAACCCACAAAAAAATTACAAAGATATTGGATGGAAGAGTTGGAAAGATTGGCTTGGAACCGAGCCATTGATTTTCAACTCGGCTCGAGAGTTTGTTCGACACTTGGGTTTAAAGTCTACATATGACTGGAAGAAATACTGTGCTTCTGGTAACCGCCCAAGAAATATTCCAGCATGCCCTTGGAATTTCTACAAGGGGAGGGGCTGGATAGGTATGAAAGACTGGCTAGGTAATTGATTTTAGGTCTTCACCGTATACACGGGCAATTCTAATAGCCCTATATCATGAATTTCCCTGAGAAAATTTTAAGGGATTAATAGGCCTCTTAAAAGTTAGGTAAAATTTACTCCTCATCTCCCTTTTCGTCCCTTATAAGCGCAGTCGGCTCATGACTGATAGGCTCCACCGACCCGTCTTGATTCCTCCATCCAACAACCACGTGTTGGACAGTGCTGGCAACAGATACACGATCCGACATTCTTGAAACAAGTCGACCTGCAGTTCGAGTGTTCTCGTTCAGGAGTTCACGAAGCCCCTGCATCTTGATTGCGGACCCCGGACCACCCTCAGCGATGGCCTCCTCCATTTGCTCGATGTAACTACTGCGCTTAATCATCACGCCCTGAGCTTCGGCAGACCAGCACCTGTCATCGAACTCACTCTCATGCCTCCTCCATCTCTGGAGGGTGTTAAGAGAAGGCATATCACTACGACGGCAAAGTACCGTGACTAGTTGACCATTTGCCAACTCCTCCAGCACCATCTCCTGTTGTTGTTTCTTAGGGGGGGACATAATCAGGCCTCCTTTGTAAATTGCTCGCGGACACAAGTCGTGGTCCCATACATACCCTCTGGCGCACCAAATTCTTGGTGTACCCCTGCCACTACACCCCCACCCCTAAGTCTTTTAGCCAGGCGATTTTTTATGACTGTTTGCCGTCCCCGCTCCAAAGCCTCAAGGGATCGACGCTTGCCTTCCACGGTTAGAGGACCAGAGTGCATCACACATCTATGCGATCCAGGGTAAACAGGACGCTGGCACGGATTGCCTGTCGTCTTCGTCCTTGCTCCACATCTAACCTTTGATCTTGGTTTTCCTGCCATTTATCCCTCTAGTATCCCTTTGACCGCCTATTTATTGCTGTAGCCAATGATAATCAATAGACACCCACTGATTGTAGATTTAAGGGTCTAAGTGTGAACTCATGACGTACGCATGAGAAACGTCCACTGACTACCTTATTTCAACGAGTTTTTAGGGGTATAAGTTGTATAAGTTATATAAGTTATACGACTTATACCCCCTCTAGAATGGGTTCCTTAGGCACAAGCTCCCAAGGCTCACCCTGTTGTCCTCTCCGTATCTTTTGATCATATGAAAGTGCTTTACAGTAGCCAGAGACATTTGACTCTTTAAGCTCAAGTAATGAGGCTATTTCTTTTTGAAGAAGTGGTCCCTTTGCTTCCAGCAGGTTAAGTATCCTACCTTTAACGTCAGCTTTACCAATAAGTGAGGCTCCAGCTTCCGTCCGTTCAACAAACTCCCCATCTTGTAATTCAATGACTATGTCCCTTGGTTCAAGAAGCAGTCGCCCCTTCACATGAAGTGTTGATAAAGGTGGAGCAGTGCCTTCCAGAACCATTAATGTATCGGGAACCGCACTCAATGCAGTCGAGCCAAGTATCTGGTCAAAGACATCAGCCTCGTCGTTAATCATTTTCTTGCGAGTGTGATGAAGGAAAAGCGAGTCAGCCTTGTACCTGTTGGCAAGCGCTCTTACCTCACGCATTGCAATTGTCTCACCCTCATAGCCTTTAGCCTCTCCGGGGCGTTTAAATTGTTGAATAGTATCGATAACGATTAGGTGCGGTTTGAACTCGTCAAGATGGCTCTCAAGCTGTTCATCACCACCTTGATCAAACTTCGGAATATTGCCCTCTGCCAGCAAACGAAAGTTTTCCATTACTGATTGGTTTTGCATATGCCGACGGAAACGGGATTTAACGAGTAGCATATTGTATTCAAGAGCTAAGAAAAGAACCCTATGAGTTTTGGCAACCTCATAAGATATATGCTCAGCAAGCAAACTCTTTCCTGCCTTGGGGCGTCCAGCTAACAGCATACAGCCAGAAGACAACCAAGGGTGGAGAGGGGGTTTAATGACGATCTCCATTGCTTTGATTTCTTGTAGTGTCCACATTTTACCAGTTGGCTGCTCAACTTCCTTAGGAGCAAATTCTTTCTTAACCGCACTATCGATCATCTCGCTGAGTTCCTTGCGAGTTTGTTCAATCGTGAAATCAGCCCAAGTGTGTGCCTCTAGTAATGTGATGATCTCTTCTTTGGACATTCCCTTGGCAACATATCTGGAGGTCAGATGAAGCATTGGATCGTGCCACGCCTTGACATTAGTAAGTTGCTCAAGCCATACGCATCTATCAACGTGATTAGATGTAGGAGGTGCTTTAAATACAAAGTCTGCTTTACGGCTCAGAACGCTATCGGCCTGTCGCAGAAACTCGATTAGCTCATCCTCTGTAACTACTGTCAGATCAACTACTTTGTAATCTGTCAGATCGTCCTTGGGCCAGACATACTCCTCTTTAGTCTCTGGGTGAACTCCATGAGAAATAAATTGCTGACCTTCACCTAAGACCTCCACCTGGCTTTTCTGACCACCAATCATATGGATGTCGGTAGCACGTTTCTTAATACGGCTTACACATTGAAAAACGTATAGACATTTAGGCGCTTGGCCAATTCGCCGGGGCGCTTCGCCAAGGTTATCTTTCAATAGGATTTCAATTTCTCTTGCAGTTGAAACATCCCGGACATCAACATCAACTGCAACGAGGTTGTGTTCACCGCCTGTAAGAATACCCACGTTGGTTGTGCCGTTGTAACGATGAAACTCAAGACACTCTGGTGGGTGTGTTTGCCAGCCCTTAGGGATCGGACGTTTACCCTCACATGGGATTGTCCTGTAACCCAGACCATCTAACTCAGGAGCTTTAACTTGGTACGTCGACAGCGCGGTCATTAGCTCGTTCCTCTAACCAAGCCTTGATTTCAGCTTCTGCAAATACGACACGGTTTTGTCCCAGCTTTATTGGCTGTGGGAACTCACCTTTCTTAATCAATCTGCGTATGTGGGCTGGGCAGTAGTGAACTCTTTGAGATACTTCGTTGTATCTGAGAACTTGCATTGCGAACTCCTGTCAAACTAAAGGGGCGTCTTAGAGTTTGACTAAGTAGCTTCTGATACTCGGATGTTCAAAGGGCGTATTTACTTATTACGCTCCCCGAAATGCAAGTTACCCTCTCTAACAAGTTTTCTTGCTCTTTTGAGATCAGTCTCATAAGTAGTGAAATCATTTAAGAATTGATTAGGCTTCCGCATTGTTAAAAGATCTGGACAATTATCGTAAAGCCATCTGAGTGCTTCTTTGTCGTTAGAAAACCCCTTGCTCTCTCGAATGTGCCAAACATTGCCAAGAAGCAACCCAAAGTAGGGTATGTCTTTATGGCGTCTGTTCCCAACTGGTCCTTTAAAAATGGGGTGATACGTTTTTGCTAAATACTCAGCAAGGTTTTTCCACTCGTAATATGAGGGCATATCTGGATCAGTAAGCTCAATACCAGCATCTTTAAAAAGTTTATGTGCCTGATCCTTCTTAAAACTCATGGCTATTTACACTTCGCAATGTAGATTGTTGCCCACTCAGAGGCTCCTCTTCTATGCATCATTATTACTTCTTTTATAAAATCATAAGTCCCTTGTATTTTTTTCTTATCTTCTCCAGTTGCTTTTTCAAGTGCAGAAAATACTCTAGAGCGCTCTAATTCCATAGCATTCCCCATGAGTAATTCTTTGTCCATTTGATTCATTAAACCTTGGCAAGTGCTAGTCGAAGCCTCCACACTCGTAGCCCCAAAACAAACACCTATGACTGCCAACACTATTAGTAACTTTTTCATTTTGACCTCGCTTCATTAATTGAGACGACTTTGGGTTCCAGGATACTTGTGAGCAAGACACCCCACTTATCTAGTGCCACTCGCTTCTGGCTCAGGTAATCGTGGTGGTCATAACTACCCTCAACACTCTGATCAATATGCCCAAGAACCTTGTTATTGATTATGTATTCAATCTCCAGACGGCTGAGGTTTGTGCGAACTGTCCGACGTAAGTCGTGCAATCGCCAATCCCTCTCAAATGTACATACTCTTTTCTTAGCATTTGAGATGCCACTTACAGGACGCTGCTTGCTTGCCTCAGATGGAAAGACCAGATCGCAATTCTCAAAACGTGGCAGACTGTTGAGAAGATCAATAGCTATGGGACTGAGAGGCACAAGGTGCGCTCTACCCATTTTGGTGGAGTGGGGTGGCAGGCTCCAGAGTTTTTCCTCAAGGTCTATTTCAGACCATTTTATGGTTACAACTTCACTACGCCTTTGCCCTGTAATCAGCAGAAACTGAAACAACTTCCCAAACGGGTAAGCATCTCTCTCACACCCCTCCCAGAACTCGACAATCTCAGCATCACTCAGGAAACGATCTCTTTTCTTTTCCTTTCTCGCTATCCCGATTGAAACTGGTGTTTGCTCTATAACGCCTCTGGTCAAGAGCCAGTTGAACATCTTTCGGACAACAGCAAGAACACGGTTAGCCTGATACGCGCCATGATTGTCTTCAATCTTGTCCAATAGGTTGGAAATGTCTTTTCTGGTAATACTCTCAATCTGGCGACTTCCCCACCTTGGAAGGACGTACTTATCTAAAGCACGTCTGTATTCTTTGTGTGATTTGAGGTTTGGCTCCTTGCCAGTACCAATACAATAGCGCTGGATAAACTCGTCAGCATACTTAGATATGTTTTCTTCCAGAACGGCCTGTGCTTTGATTGCCTGTCTTTTCTTTTCTTTTGGATCAAATCCTGCCTTCACTTCTTCTTGTATGTTTAGGGCTTTAACTCTTGCCTCTGAAATCTTCATCAATCTGGGGTCACCAATCCGCATCCTTTTGCGCTTAGACTTACCCTGCTCCATGCAATTATAATTTACGAAATATGTCTTCACACCTGTCGGGTATACCTGTACCGAAAAGCCCCCAACCTTTGCATCGAAGACTTCATAAGCAGATGACTTTGGCTTCAGAGAATCAATCGTCATGTTAGTTAAGTTATGTGATTTTCTGGACATCAGTGGATACCTCCAAAGGGATACTAAAGGGATAAAATATGGCAAATGGGATTTCTGCCATATGTTTACCAATGTTCCTTAGTATTCAAATAAAATAAATTAAGTCAATAATTTAAGGAGCTTTTAAGTTCTCTGATGTGAATGGAAATTTTTATGTAGCCAGAAACTTCGAATCAGAGGGTTGGGGGTTCGAGTCCCTCAGGGACCGCCAATAAAATCAGTGCATCAGAGATAGTTCTACTTAGCCCTATGTATTTTAATTACGGCTAGGTGGACAATGGGTGACAAACAAAAGTGTAGTAAGGTGAGGATTAATTCCTAAATACTTAAGCCTATAGCTTCTGACACCAAAATTGGTACATGCCTGCGAAAGCATCAGGGTTACTCACTTCGAATTGATGCCAGAGTGCCAAGTCATGGATATCTGATCCCTCCCCATAAAATTCTCTAAATTGAGAGAGTGTAATCTTATCTTCAAATCCGCAGAACTTTAGTCCTAGCCCATCGAGACAATCTTGTATCTGTGTGAGATTGAAGCGATGCTCCTGCACATGAAATATTAAGTCTCTAAGTGTGCTTAAGCTAAAAAAATCACCATCAGTTTTAAGTCTTTTCATTTCTTCATTATTTGACTCAATCAAAGACCATCTAAACTTTCTCATTTCGTCTTCGGAGGTTCCGACCCCCTGTAAAGATATCTCTTGTCGAGTTTTTACGAGATGGACTCTAGCTAACTCACTATATAAACCTATCTTCATCAAACCTTTAGGCTTCAACAGATTCGTGAGAACTTTCCATCCAGCCATCGGATCATCCATATGATGGAGAACACCCACACTTTCAATGATGTCAAATTCTCGCTCTAGTTGATCTAGCTTTAAGATATCTGCCTGTAGATGCTCTAGGTTGTTAAGACCAAGTTCTTTCGTTTTCCTCTTGGCGTAAGCGAGGCTGGAAAGACTTAAATCGACTGCAAGTACTTGGCAGTTAGAATAAAGACTCGCAGTTCCTATCGAATGCTGCCCCGTGCCACATCCTGCAATAAGTATTGCTGGAGCAAGTACGTCTTTTGTATTTTCAGAGTGGAGTTTTAACTCGATGTCATCACAAACGTTTGCGATTGATATCATTTTTGTGGGTATTGCCAACTTCACCCATCGTGGATAGGGATTCTCTTCGTACTGTTCCCTAACTTTAAGAGAGACCACATCCGATATTTTCCCCAATATGGGAATATCTTGCGCAATCACTTTCTCAGCAAGCGGTTCTTCAATCAGTCGCGCCTTTACCTCAGAAATTTGATCAAGAACCTCCAACTTCTCGTAAAAATCGTAGTGATGGAGTGGACGATAGGAGGCGAGACACAGCAACTCTTTGAGTTGGGGCTGTTCTAATTTTTCTAAGGATTGCCGAATCTTGTCTTCCAATCCATAAACCAGTTTTACCTCTTCGTCAGTTTCAAAATAAACATATTCATTAGTAAAACATTGAAGCGATAGCGTAGTAAAAAAATAAATGAGTTCAGGAGATGCCCCGAACCTATCTAGATTCGTAAGAAGGATTCTTCGCATTCCCACAAAGAGACCCTCTAACTGTAAATCGGGAAGCGGGCATAAGCGCATCAGGTGATGCAGAAGTGGAAGTTTATCCAGTGCCTCTATTGCAGAAGTTACCTCTTTGAGATCTCTGACGGCATTTTTTTCAGTCAGTAACTCATTGATTATAGGGTCATGCTTTAAGAGACTTAGAATACTGTAAGCTACATCTGTTGGACGTGTGACATTTCCAACCGTGAGTAAATTAATAAATATTGGGTAAAGATTAGGATCTGATGACTTGAACCTTAAATTCTTTATGGTTATTCCAAAATGCGCAGTAGCTTCAGTTAAGTCTGGATTTAAAGTTATTGCTTGAGCGTCAGCAGAGATCGCTTCGTCAAGTCTGCCCATTTTTTGGAGTGTGAGTCCTAAGTAGAAATGGGCTTCGGCAAAGTCAGGTTTTAATAATATTGCTTTCCTCAAGCTTAATTCAGCCTCGTGTAATCTATCTAATTTTTGCAACGTGACACCCAAGTTGTAGTGAGGTATTGCAAAGTCAGGTTTCAGTGTTATCGACTTTCTGCAGCTTGATTCAGCCTCGGCATATTTGCCCAACTCGTTTAGGGTGCTGCCCAAATTACTATATGCTTCGGCAAAGTTAGGTTTTAACACTATCGCTTGCCTCAAGCTTGTTTCAGCCTTATGTAATTTGCCCAATTCTTGCAGTGTGATACCCAAGTTGTAATGAGTTGATGCATCTTGTGGAGATAATACGACTGCTGTTTGGTTTGCATTTAAAGCTTCAGAATTTCTTCCCGACTGCCCAAATAATGCGCCCAGCACTTTCCAGCCAAATTGATGTGTGGGAAATTTTTCAGTTAGGGATTTTGCTAACTTCTCAGCATCACTGAATTGTCCGTTTTGATAGTATTCTAAAAGAGTATTTATTTCTGCATCAGACGGGCTCATACCATTTAAGTTTTGTTTCTTTGCCTTTTTCTTTTTAGCGAGCTTGCGCTTTTCGGAAAATGTTAATTTTTTTTGCACAACCAATTTACTCCGAGCCTTTCTAGCAAGCGATGTTGATTTTGCTGCTTATTTATACGGCACCGAAAATGTCATAGTAGCCCATAGACTTTCCCATACGGCCCCCTTGTTTGTTCGTGGCGTAGCCTCTCGCAAGACTACAGCATCAAGTAAATAGTCAAAGCCGGGCTTGATCGGCACTGAAAATCTTCCATATTCGTCTGTACGCAACATAGATTTTCTCACAAGTTTCTTTGGATCTCTCTCAAAAATTTCAACTTGAGTATTTTTGCGAGGAAGTTGTTGGTATAATAGTTTAGCCGTAAAATCTGTGTTAGTAGAATTAACATAAGGATTAGTTTGAGCCACAAATTCAGTTTCTAGGCCAAAATTTTTATCTTGGCCTTTACTATGTCCAAGTCCGACAAGTGCTTTTGAATATCTACGATAAAGCTCTTTGAATCCCGTTTTTGGCAGGCCTCGTGCGACATGTGATTTTTTAGCGTCTGGGAAATCTTTATGTTTAATAAAATTGGTAAATTCTTCCCATTTGTCGTATGTAATGCTCTCGGGCGTTGATTCATAGACGACTAAGACAAGGCCTTCACTCTCAATTGAGGTCGACATTGCTGGAACGTCGCCTAAGCGCGACTTTACATTGTGACGCTCTCCATTTTGGACCCAGAAAAACTGCTTCACACTCTTGTTAAAGTAGGGCAGATTTAATCCACTGAAGTTCTGTCCATTTCTTAGCTCTATTTCGACATTTCCGACTTCTCGCAGTTGAAATTCTTTGCTATCAAGCCATAATTCATGCGCATGTGCATTGGGCACACCTAACTTCAGAAATATAATTAGGATGGATATGCGGATAAAGTTTATCATTGATCAGGCTTATAAATTTGTGGTCATGATTAGTATTCTTTTTGTTTCGTCGTTTCAGAGCGTGGCTCATGAAGTAACGCCTAATATTGCTGAAGTCTTCGTTGATAGCAAATTGATTACTGTCAAGCTTCGTTTTAATGTGGAAGCATTCTTGGCACGTATTGATCTCTCAAATGTAGAAAATACAGACGATGCAGAGCAAGCATCAGATTATCAAAGTTTTCGCGACCTCTCACCGGATGAACTCGCTCAATTTTTTGAGAGTAACTGGAGAAATTTCGCTGTACGCTTGAATTTGCAAAGTAGCACACTTACTCAAACAAGTGTATTGGACTTCATACAGCTTCTGGTTCCAAATGTTGATGATCCAGAGCTGCCTCGTCTAAGCAATTTGACCATTCGCTCGAAGCGTTCAGGTGAAAATGCCATAACTTTTACGCTTGGAAAAGAATTTGGTTACACGATTTTGCGCCAAATGGGGGTAGACGAGGGGCTGACCCAATACCTCGCTCCTGGCCAAACAAGCGATCCCATTCAACAATACATTGGACTGCGCAAATCTGCATTTGACCGGTTTGGCGAATATGTTCCGATAGGCTTTGATCATGTTATTCCACGGGGACTAGATCATATTTTGTTTGTGTTCGGGTTATTTCTTTTATCGCTTAAAACCTCGGTTCTTTTTTGGCAAATTTCAGCTTTCACATTGGCCCATACGGTAACGCTTATTGCAGGCGCATTGGGATTAATCAACGTGCCAGCTTCCATTGTTGAGCCTTTGATTGCCGCATCTATCGTTTTCGTCGCAGTGGAAAATATTTTCTTTTCGAAACTTAATAAGTGGCGTACTTTTCTTGTATTTAGCTTTGGATTATTGCACGGCCTTGGCTTTGCCAGTGTTCTTGCTGAGTTTGGTTTGCCAGAAGGTCAGTATCTACCAGCATTGATAGGTTTTAACATTGGAGTAGAGATTGGACAACTTAGTATAATCGTGATTGCCTATTTGTTCTTAGGTTTAACTTTTGGGAAAAAACACTACTACAGGACGGTTATTTCAATTCCAGCATCATGTATAATAGCAGCAGTTGGCACTTGGTGGGTATTTAAACGCGTCTTTTTGTTTTAGACTGCTGCAAAAAAAACCGATCCTTTGCCCCATCCCCAATCTACCCAATTTTTTGGTGCGCTAAAATACTCCCAGTCTTATCCTTCGTGACCTATACTTACCCTCACGCCTCTTACAAGCATGGTAATGATTAATCAGAGTATGATGAGTGAATAGTCACTATCCAAATTTCTATGCGGTCTGCCGACGATGAGTAGGCGCTGATCTTTGAGAATTGATCATAACAACTGTTGACCGGGGTTTGTCCTCATGAATATCAATCCAACATTCCATAGACTGTCCAGTTGAAATTTCCATGCCTTCGTTGCCTAAATCATACCCATTGTAATTGATGCCCGTTATTAATCTGAAATTATTCCAGTATGATACATAAAGTTTTAATTTTGATGCATCGAATGGTTCTTTTGTCTCTAGCAATTCAAATTTGCAAAAACCTGTATCATTAGATGCTCCATAAACAACATACTCTTCATCCTTCAATTTCATTGTGTTCACATCTGAATCACTAACCATGTCATCTGTCATTTCGATTCTAGCGACCTCTTTTCCTTTCTCAATATAAACATTCTCATCTAATTTAGTAACATCAAGGACAGTAAGTATGTTTGAATTACAAAATATAGCAGAAGACACATGACCAACATTATTTAATTCATACCAAATTGGTAACTGGTACTCCTTAGGGATCGTACCAGATTTGTTAATTTTATCGTGATCGTCATCAAGCATATATTCATCAAATGCATCTGCACCCTTATCCAACCAATATTCTGCTGCTTTCTTTGGTATGGTTCCTATGGTGTGCTTCCCGCCATAAGGACCTACCATCAAATAATAGTTATATTTTGCCATTCGCAATCTCTTTCCTTCATTTAAGACCCTCAATATTCCATTTAATGATGCATCGACTTAATCTTTTTTTCTGAAAAAAAAGCAGCTTAAACTTTTATTTTATTGCATTGTTGAGTTTCATTCCTCAACCCTAATAAGAAATTATTGGAAAGATTAGAGGAAATATCTAATAACTGCGGGCTCTCAGCGCATGCGGCGGCAGACTTTTTGGAAAATTTGGACTAAGTAGCCGACACCAATGATTGGTCTGCAAAAACAGGGATCATCTTCACCGGCTTATTTCATCTTTAGCTTCCAATCCACTTAGCCATTATGTCATTCTTCATCTGTATGATAATTGTAGGTTTTTTTGGGCTTGTAACGGACCACCATCACTGCAATTGCGAGGATTAAGATAGCCCCAGCCTCATAAAGAAGGAAAGACATATCCATCTCTTTACCTTGAAGTACTATTAATCGTGAAATAGCAGTCATTGCAATAAAAATTGGCAGCGTGATTGGGATCCTGTTGATTATAAAATAGATGCCAATCATGCCAAGCACTTCTGTGTAGATAAATAATAATAGAAGGTCTGCAAGTTGCACAGAAAATGCAGAATAAATTTTTATGACCTCTTCACAGGTTGCTAATATTGTAAGAATGGCAATGATTACGAGAAGAACCTGTTCTATGACTTTTATCAAGTGTGCGATATTTTTTTGCATAAACCCTTTCTCATATCCATGCGATGCATTTAGTAAATTTCTTTTGGAAGTTTTCCAAGGTATCATAAAAAACCATTAACTAAGCATTTTTATCAATTGCGATCTCTGCACTATAAGCTTTGAAAGCAATAGTGACCAATGGGTATTTAATCAGCAGCAGCCACAGCTTTTCTCTTCCTCAGTCTTTGCCGTTATTGCGAGCTTTTTTTTAATCCTAAACCGCTCCAGCTGCGCTGCGGTTGTCTCTGCAGCTAATGCCGATTCTTGGAGTTTATGCTCAAAAAAGGCGTACAAAGACCCAAACCCTAGTTTAGCCGCCTTTTTTTCTTCGTAGGCACGACGCCCCTTGAGGTCTTCAATTTGCTGTAAAATTTTTTTATTTTTCATCATCTATAATATGTGTACTTAACAATAGAAATCAACCCCGAGAATGTCCTGCCACTTTTGTCAGACAGACTAGCAGTAAACAATACATTGCTATCTACTTAAGGAATGAAAATGCTATGATGGAGCCTCTAACTCATGAGCCGACTGCGCTCATCACGAGCCATTTGTCCTAGAAAGTAAGAAAACGATTTGGGCTATGACATGATGTAAATATAACAGTTGTAAGGGTAATGAAGATACACAAAGTGAGAATGAAGCCTTAAGAAGTGAATTGAAATAATAAGTTTTGCCTAAAGATAATTTCTCTATTTATCAATGATACGAGGCTCATGATAGCTTGCACCAAATGCTCGTATCTTATACTTTGTAACCCTAATAAGGCGTCGCTTAAACGCCTGTCTCGGAATTTAAGAAAAAAATGGCTAGCCCAAATATTATTTTAATCACCATTGATGCTTTGCGCGCTTCTCGTACCAGTCTTAATGGTTATGAACGCCCGACAACACCGACATTAGAGCGGCTCGCTGAGAATGCAATCGTGTGTAGTAATACGTTTTCGCGAGCTGCTTTTACCCAACCTACTGTTACGGAGCTAATGACCTCCTCAAAGGCGTTTGATAACGGAGAATATGATAATATTACATCTAAAAGGCCACCGACTATATTCGATTTTTTCCATGGACATGGATATCATACTGTCAACCTAGCAACACAAACATTTATTACCCGATACAATGGGTTCAAAGATTCAGTTGACGAAGAAGTCATGCTGTATGGTCTTTACGCATTTCCTGGGAACGCAAGAATTCGAATAAGAAATGTGCTTAATCAATTTGAAAAAAAACAAATAAGCCAAGAAATAATGCTGCGTGATGTTGTTCCTGAAATTAATAAGTGTTTTAATGATACTGAATATTACTGTCGGCGCCAGATGCAAAATTGGAGCAAACTGAAGGCAGATTTTCCTTATTCACCCCTTGTACAGTCTGGTTATGTTTATAAAAAAATCATCGCCCTTGTATCAAAGCATAGACGCAAACTTAATACAGACAGTCTGGCGTACGTCTGCGAATATTTGTTTCCAGCTCCGGCAATAAAAGACACACGTCCCTATTGGCTGGTTAAAGATTGGTATTATATGCGCACGCCTTTGACGTTGGTACGCCAGTTATTTCAAACAATTGCATCAAAATTGCTTTTCTTGGTAAACTCGCGAGTGGGAAGAAATTTTAAAAATCGTATTAAGAATTACCCCGATGCTCATTCAATAGCCAATAAATTAATATCTCAAGTTAAGAAACTGACGGCAAATGAGGGAGAAAAAAAGCCTTTTTTTATGTGGACACATTTACAGGACTGTCACTCGCCTTACGTTTCTGGAGGCGGCGCTAAATGGCATAAAGATACGGCAAAGTATCTCAAGGAATTGGGCTATACCGAAGGCATGGATCCTACAGCATCATTTCGCCTGGTGCCGAAAGATAAAAATGATGCAGAAGTTTTTTCTGCTCTTTACGATGCGGCGGTTCGTTCCACAGATGATGCAATCGGGCGAATAGTTGACTATCTTGAAGAAACAAATGAGCTTGAAAATACCATAATCTGTATACATGCTGATCATGGCGAGGAATTGGGTGATCATGGTGATTGGGGACATTTTTTCAGGCTCTATGACCACAATACCCACATACCGTTGATACTATATAGGCATGGTATGAAGGCACGCAGGGTTTCGGGATTCACTTCTCTTCTTGACATTGCCCCGAGCCTTGCATTTGAGGCTGGCTTAAAGCCCCACCCAGACTGGCAGGGGCAGATACTTCAGGACACTAAAGCAGTTCAACCTGAATTCGAAGTCCTTGAAACCTTTTTCGGTGGCAGTTGCTTGTTTGAGCATCGCCCTCTTTATATGGCTGCGCGAAACCACGATTACATGTACATGTGGAATGAATACGAGGATCCTGGAGACTTTTTTCATCCGGAACAGCACGAATTGTACGATTTAAAAGAAGACCCGGAACAACAGAATAATATTTATAGACCGGATTACCCGGCTCTTGAACAATTGCAAACAATCATTGCAGAGCGTTTGGCTGAAATTCCCGAAATTTCTAACCAGCGTATCATTGACGCCTTTGCAAGTGTCGGTGCTAAAGTTGTCTTGGAATATAGAGATCCAGATTTAGAAACTGTCAAAAGTTCATGAGACCTGTCGGTATTTTTTCAGTTGGTAAGGTTGCTGGCCAGGACGTAAGGCTAGAGGCATCTCTGATTTCACAAATACCTACTGCTATCCGTTCTGGACTGAGAGCCTCCGGGGATTTGTCGGGTTGATCAAAAATGTGGATACAAAACACCGGCGCGGTGTTCTCGCTGGTGGCGGCTTCGCTCATTTTATTCATGACGGCCTGAACGATAGTCTGTTCGTGCTACTGCCGCTATGGGCCTCCGGTTTCGGCCTCAGTCACGCTCAGGTGGGATTCTTAAGAATGTGCATTTCCGGTAGCCTTGCCTTGTTCCAAGTGCCGGCGGGGTTCCTAGCCGAACGGTTTGGGGAACGTGCCGTATTGGCAGCAGGGACGGTACTAGCCGGATGCGGATTCTCATTGCTTGGTCTGACGGATGGTTTCTCTAGCCTCGCGGTTGTACTGTTCATCGCTGGCGCAGGCTGTGCGGTCCAACATCCTCTGGCTTCGTCAGTGATCTCGACGGCTTATGACGCCGGGGGGCGGAGGACCGCACTTGGTATGTATAATTTCTCCGGCGACCTTGGAAAGATGGTGGTGCCTTTCACGGTGGCGGCGATTGCCGGCGCCTATGGCTGGAAGACGGGGACGTTTGCTTTCGGTTTGATTGGAATCCTGGCGGGTGCCATCATTTATTTCGTATTGAGTCATTTCCAATCGGGGAACCGGTCTCTCCATACGGATATAATTCACGGTGCTGGACAACCCATGAGAGGATGGGGTATCCGAAATCGCAGAGGATTTACAATCCTCTCAACCATAGGCGTCATTGACAGTTCGTCACGTCTGGCTTTTATGACCTTCTTGCCATTCCTATTAATGGAAAAAGGCATGGAGATAACCGGGGTTGGCTTTGCTCTGGTTTTGATCTTTGCTGGTGGTGCGGCGGGCAAGTTAATCTGTGGTTTTGCTGCTGACAGGCTTGGTATTCTCAGCACCGTCGTCATTACCGAACTGGCCACGGGAGGGTTGATGCTGAGTTTGATTGCTGCCGAATTGGACGTTGCCATGGTGACCTTGCCAATTCTCGGCATTGCGTTGAATGGTACCTCATCTGTGCTCTATGGCACGATAGGGGACTTCGTGGAACCGGAACGCCAGGCCCGGGCTTTTGGAATTTTCTATACCTTGGGCGTTGGGTCTGGGGCTTTGGCGCCACTCGCTTATGGTGCTGTCAGCGATTTATGGGGCCTTAGCATTGCGCTGACGTCTCTGGCCGCAACTGTATTCCTTACCTTGCCGCTCTGTGTAGCCTTACGCCCGGTGCTACGTGCTACGAAATCAGTCGAAATACAGCGCTTTGATCTTTCATCATAAAATCTCAGCAGACCGACTTCATTTTTTAATAATTTTGGTGATATGCTTATTGCTGATCCATATCAAGATCTTTATTCACTGGGAAGTTTTAGGCACAACATTTCAGTGCTCTGTTTGTCTCCTTGGCATAGCCTGATTTATATTTGTTTGGGTGTTGCGCAGGCTTCAACGAAGAAGGCTTCCAACTCACGGACAACTTCCATTCTCTCAAACAATTTGTAACTGTTTGCGTTAATGTCTTCTTGCATGCGGTTTTTAAAATCTTTGTCATGGGCCAGCTTGAAGGCCAAAGTGACGTATTCAACTGCGCTAGCTGCAATAAGGTCACTTAAGCCCATCTGTTTGTAACAACCAGCGGTAACTCGGCTTCGCATAAAGTCCCCCGGCCATGTGACGATCGGGGCCCCCATGGCAAAGGCCTCCTGAGATGAGTTGCCACCAGAAAATGTTGGAATATCCAGCAAAGCATCGGCTAACATGAGAAGTGAGAGGAATTTTTTATTATTCATGCGGGGGACAAAAATTACCCGGTCCACTACATCAGGGTGGGAGCGGCCTATGCGCTGGCTCATCAAATTATTCCAATAGCCACCCTTACCATCATCAATAAGCACCAGATAGCCATCAGGGTCGGTCTTCAGCAACTCACCAATTATGGCATCAAAGCAGGGATGAAACTTAAAAAGGGTTTGCGGGCAAACGTATAGGGTGCTCTTCTCAGCGACACCAAAATCGACACGCTGATGAATTTTTTCAGGTGCTTGTGGGCGTACATAGTAAGTCGGCAACAATGACAACTTAATTAGCCGTTCTGTGTAGTGGTCTTCTGAGCCCGTTTTTTCCAGCAAATTTGAAGAAATAAAGTAATCAATGTTAGTAATACCTGTGGTGTCCGGGTGTCCCCAAGTAATGGCCTGAACCGGTGCTAGGCGGGCAAATGATAGAAAATAGGTATAAGGGTCCATGCCAATATCCGGATAAAACAGGATGTCCAGTTCCTCCTCGCCAATTACAGTGCGGTCCGTCTTCAGGGTTTTATATAGTTGGACAACCTTGTCGGCGGCACCTTCAAGTGCCTCGGACATTTCGTCCCTGATGCCGGGAAGCCTAAAGACAATGACTTCAAAAAGATCATGAGAGATATTTTCTATTATCCCACGCATCAGTTTGCCAATAGTATGTTCCCAGAAATAGGCGGATAGGAAGCCTATTCGCAATCGCCTTTCTTGCCCGCTGTGAGTGCTTTCACAGTGTTTTGCCTCATAGGTTAGATGTGGGCATGCTTGGCTATACAGTTTGGTGATCTCTTCCATAATATTTTTGTTGTCCTGATTGTGATAGGACAAGTAAAAATTGGCAGCCCCAACAATTGTCGGGTCTTCCAGTACCAAATTTTGCTTTTGAAGTTTTTGAATGTCTTGGACAAGATTCTTTCGGCGGCTCATTATATCTTCTTCTGAATAAGGAATTACAGGTAAAAGAGTTGCCTTGCGAATGCGCCAGACAGATGCTTCTGGCTTATGAGACAGCGCCTTGGCAAATTGCTCAACGGCGCCATCAACATGGCCTTGTTCCTGAAGCGCATTGCCTAGATTATAATAGCCTTCAGCGTAACTAGGATTAATGGCAAGTGAATTGCGATAACTTTCGACTGCCCCGTTCAAGTTATTTTGCTCTCTCAGGATGTTGCCAAGATTGTTGTGTGCCTCAGCATAATCCGGGTCAAGCACCAGAGCATTGCGGTAGCAATCCGCCGCCTCATCTAAATAGTTTTGTTCTTTTAGGATGTTGCCAAGATTGATGTGGGCTTCCATGTAATCCGGCTTGAGGGTAATGGCTTTTTGGAAACTAGCAATGGCCTCAACTACATTGTTCTGCTCTTTAAGCGCATTACCAAGACTGTAATGCGCTTCTGCATAATCCGGGTTGAGGGTGATAGCGCGTTGGTAGGATTGTATTGCATCCCCGGGCCTGCCTTGGCTTCCATAGAGAACACCCAGATTATAATGTCCCATAACAAACTTGCGGTCCGCTTTCAAAGCCTGCTGATAGGCGACTATAGCCTCTTCAATCTTTCCTTGTTGAGCCAGTTGCTCTGCAAGAATTCCGTGATGGTTGACTTTTAGGCCTGATTTTTTGGCGGCTTTTGCTTTTTGGCGACGTTCTTTTCTATTCATATCTCGTAATTCTTAAAACTTTAAAAATAATAGATTTTTATTTATTTCGGCTGTTTTCCATCGTCTTGAGTCTAGTCTTAAAACCAAAATCCTTGTAGATGGAAAGCAAGTCTGTTTTCCTTCGTTTTGAGTTTGGTTGAACCTTTTGGATTAGGTCAAAGAACTTTGAAGATGGCATCTCACCAAGTCCATAATATCCTTTTGGTTTTCCAGTTTCATAAACGCTCTCTCGTTCTTCGTTAGTAGCAAACTGATCATAGGTAAGATCATATATCTCTTGGGAAAGGTTGTCTCTCAACCACCAGTGACCTTCACCATCCGAGTCCTCACCTCTCATTGGCTCTAAGGTTTCTGTATCCATCAAATATAACAAGACAAAAGTAGCTGGGACACAAAAACCAAAGAAAGGGTACTTCCAACGAGGGTGATTGTTGGGATATTTCTTTTTAATCTCTTTGGAAATGAGATCGTCAGTTAGATTTGATCTTATTGACTTTGATGCTTTGTATAGCTGGTCAGGTGTGTACGGATACCTCTCAAACTCCAACACGTCATACTTACCTGATAATCCTCTCAGATTATTACACTTTCGAAAGATACGGTTATTTTCATCAACAATAGTCATCCACTTGGTATGTCGAGATTTAGCCATTAAGTAGCATCCATAAATTTATAGATTTTTGATACACCAGCCGTAAGATTACTATCTATCTTCCTGATGCGAACACCTTGCTGATATATTCTGAGAGACAACGTCCAAGTTTCGGTTGGTTTCAAGTGACCATCCAAATACCGATAATAGAGAAAACCAACGTGTTTTCGTATTTTTCAAAATCCAAGAAGCAGGTGTTTCAATCATCACATAAAAATTCCAAAGTACATTCAACAAAACTTGTAGCTGAGAACATCAGAGTGAATACGAGCGTGAATATGGTGAGTAGTGTTTTCATTCTTCAATGTTAATAAGAAAATGTTGTAAGGGGTAGGGGAAACTTCTCGTTTCAGTGCTCTTCTTATCCCTTTGACAGTCCTAAAATAATTTAGGTAGTTTAACAGAAAGCTAGCCCCACGGGCCACGTTTTCGTCTGACAGATGGTACAGATCCGGAGCGTCGGCGAAGCGAGACTTGCTGTGCTGTTCCCAATCCTGCTGCTGAAATTTTTGGTGCATTAAAAAAAACATGCTGTTTTTTGAAAAAAGGTATCAGTACGGCACCAGCTACCGCACCACCCGCATGAGCCCAATATGCCACTCCATCAGGTGCACTTAGCAATCCCGAAACTTGTCCAAACGCCCAGAGCCCGAAGATGATAAACGCTGGAATATTCACCGTCCTGAAGAAAAAAATTATAACGATCAGGCATCTAAAGTTAGCATGTGGGAACAGCATTACATATGCCAATATCATGCCACTGACAGCACCGGAAAAGCCAACCAAAGGGACTTTTGATGACGGATCTGTTAGACCATGAGCAAGATTTCCTGCCACACCACACAATACAACAAATAAGAAAAATTTTGCTCTGCCAATTTTATCTTCAAGATTATCACCCAAAAGATAGGCAATCCACAAATTGCCGATAATATGCACAACACCACCGTGACTAAACATAGCTGTAAGAAGTGTGATTGGGGGCGAATAGATATCCAGTGACGGCGTAAGAACAACGCCCAAAAAAAGCCGTGCAGGAATAAAACCAACGGCATACACAAATTCTGGTGGATAATTTAGCTGATAGCCGAAATACCAACAAATCATAAAAACAATGAGAAGCCAGTTTATGATAGGACGGGATGCGGTCGGATTATCATCAAATAAAGGAATAAAAAACATAGACTAATTAGAATCAGATTTTTATTGCAAGTGGTTGTATACAATCATGGATAATCCTCATTGTCGACCCACAACTTGCCTTTGGATATAGGTCCCTTCCGCTGCCATTGACTTCGGGACTTTAATGTTTCTGGAAGCTACCATGCCACCTATGGCTATTCTTCATGTGAAAGGGAAACTGCTTCTTGAGCTGAGGGAAATCGTCATTGAGTAACAAGATGGAGTGTTTGTTTAACGGATAAAACTTACTGGGTTGGCAGCCCAAGATCTCTTTACGTTCCGGCAAACAACGGTTCCTTGAATGTTTATAAGGTCTCCTCTTGGGTTTCCAACCCCTCAGGAAACTAAAGGCTGCATGGGATACCGCTACGTCATGCTTGAAGCACTTGGGCTGAATGGCTAGAGCGTTTAGAATATTTTAGGCACATGTTTGAGAAGCAGTTGCCAAACCTCTGCAGTTGCGGAACCGTCATACTTCTTTGTAAGGCTAGATGGCTCCAAAGGATATTTCATTCTTTGCGCCAGCGTGTTTGTCTGCTCGGTGTTGTTGCTTGGCTCACTAGTTGATCTCCATGAGCTTTGGAACAAAAATGATGGTGTAGTTGTTGTCGACCATGCGTCAGCATAAGTTAAGATCTTCACTGTATAGAAAGATGTTTTCATCGAAACCATCAACATCTCGCCACGCTTCCATGTCACAAATTCACACTTCTCCTGTGGCAAACAAGGTGCAAAGATTTCCATCTGAAGTGATTTCTGTGCGTTTGTGGCCTGACTTCCTTGGCCCTTTAATTCAAGCTTAAGGCCGCGCTTTGGACCTGTACTTGAGGCAGAGATGCAATTGGTCAGGTCAAAGGTTCAGAGAAAATAAAGAAGGCTCGAGTGAACTACTATAACCATCATTCTTTTTAGAACATCCATCTCCTAACTTTTACTCTTAATTGTTATCTTTTTTTTAAGGAGAATGAGTGGTACGCAAGCCCATGGAAAATAATATCACTGTCATAGTTTTACTCTCGGCTATTCTTCATCCACTTTGGAATGCAATGATAAAGCGAGATAATTGCCCAGAAGGTGCATTTGTTGGTAATGGCACCATGCTTGTTTTTCTTGCAGGAGCCCATTCTCTTATTGCCGGACATGATCTTCTCACAATAACTAAAATTTGGCACCTCTTGATTATTACGGTGTTAGCAAAGTTGATCTATACGGTATCTCTTGTAACAATGTTGCGATGGGGTGATCTCTCCGCATATTACCCCATTGCACGTTCTTCACCGGCGTTCATTGTTCTAATCAGTGCACTATTCTTGGGAGTTTTGTATACGCCTTTGGTGCTTGCCGGCATCAGCATGGTTTTAGCAGGAGCATTTTGGCTACAATATAAGCGTGGTGGCCGCCTACTAAATAATCCGTTAACTCTGGCTTTTGCTTTGCTAGCGATGGCTGGAACTGGTGTCAACTCAATCGCCGATGCTCTTGCTGTGCAAGTGGTAGCACCATCAGTGATCTTTTTTTGGACCTTCATTTTTACTCTCCCAGGTTTTGTTCTTTTCTTTATTTTTTTTGGTGGGGAAAAAGTGAAAACACACAGTTTGTTTTCATGGGTCAGAAACCCACTACCTTACATTAAGATTGGAGTAATCTGTTATGCATCTTATTTTTTAATCCTTCTTGCCTACCAAGGTGGGGGGGAAGTTGCTGTTGTAAACTCAGTACGCCAAGCTTCAATACCAATCTCGGTACTTCTTGGTGGAGTTTGGTTGAAAGAGATAGGGATGAAACAGCGTATTTTAGCATCGCTATTACTTTCTTTAGGTATAGTTATTATAGTTCTCTCTCGCTAAATTTCATCTATAGCTTGCCCAGTTTGGTAAATCACCAAATTAACCTCCCTCAATTTCCTTGCTAGATTAATTTGATGAGATGAGCCCTATCAGCATAAGGCTGTTATTTCTGTGAATTGGATATTTGATTGTAGATGGAGGTCCGCAGTCTGCCATAAAGATGCACGGGCTTGGCGAACTCTTAAATGAAAACACTTGTACAACTGGTTGACTGGTATCCAGAATGTCAG
>CALKND010000035.1 GCA_938092065.1 uncultured Rhodospirillales bacterium | reverse complement strand
CCCATGCGAAAGGAACCCAGGCACTCATAATGACGGCCCCTAAAAGTGCAGTAAATGTGAGTGTGACTAAGGGCTTAGTGCTACCCGAAAGTTTGCGAGTAGCGATCACATAAAGTGCATAAATAATTCCTGCGGAAAGAGCATAAATTGTTCCTGGATCTATATCATTGAAGCCTGGTCGAATAATAACCAAAGCCCCAAAAAAACCCACTGAAACAGCTACCCAACGACGAATGCCAACCTTTTCACCCAATAAAATCGATGACAAGGAGGTAACAATGATCGGGTATACAAAGACCAGCGCTAAGCAGTCGGCAAGTGGCATCACGGCAATGGCCGCAAAAAAGAAAATTGTCGAACTGAGCAACAAACCGCCACGTATAATTTGTAATCCCATGTGGGGTGGTAATAGTGCCGAGGGCCCATATCTAAGAGTAATAACTGGCAACAAGTACAAAAGATGAAAAAAATAACGAGCCCAGACAATCTGAGCAATTGGATAATCAGTACTTAAAACCTTTGCCAGTCCATCCATAATCGGGATAATGATCATGGAAAGTAACATTAAAAAAATGCCCGTCACAAAAGATTCTTGGGTATTATTCTTTTTTTCTTGTGCGCACACTTTTAACCGCCTTTGAATGAGGCAAACTAGATTTAAAATTCTTAGTATGCAGGTTAACCAATGTAGGGCTATGTTGATTATAGAAAAAGCTCAAGCATTGTAGTATTTTAAGTCTATAAAAAAAACTCTAAAGACACAAAACATTGGGGTGTAAGTGCTGAGTCACATGACCTTGCCCTAGAGACATATTGTCTATCGCTTGTATTTTGAATGTCCGCTTTCGGAGGGCCGCCGAGACCCTGGCGATTACCTAAACCGCGCTGAACCCCCAAATCCTGAGCATGGAAGAGGAACTTGGCGTCCCGTTTTTCGAACGCCTGCCGCGCGGCGTCCGGCTATCCACTGCCGGGGAGATACTCATTCACCATATTCGGGCGCAACTGGGCGACATGGAAAGCGTGAAAAGCCAAATAGTGGATCTGGCTGGCGAACGGCGCGGTCATGTTTCGTTTGCCTGCAGCAAGGCCCTGCTTCCTTATTTCCTGCCTGAGCAGATTTCGTCCTAGCGGAAAAATCATCAGGAAGTAACATTCAGCGTTCTTTAACGGGACCGGGCCGCCGCGGAATTGGCCCTGGTGGATTTGAGCGCGGACTTGGCCTTGGTTTTTGAACCGGTCCGAATGCTGGAATTTCACAACCTACTGACGGTGCGCCAACACCTGTAATCGGAACGGTATGCGAACGGACTGCCCAGATTTTCCCCAGATAATCTGGGCAAAGATGTGATGTTCCATAACTGTTCGTGTAAATCGGTTCAGGAGTAAAAAAGGCAAAACCCGCAAGAACCATAAGGTCCTCGCGGGTCTGGTTGGTCGGAGCGATAGGATTTGAACCTACGACCCCTTCACCCCCAGTGAAGTGCGCTACCAGGCTGCGCCACGCTCCGAAATTTTGATTTACTTTAATTCAACAAAAATTTTTAGAAGCATCTAACCTACTTGTTCAAATCTTAATGGCAATAGGAAATATTAACATTTTTTATAACAGAAATTTTTCAATACTCTTTGTGTCTTTAACCGGCACAAACATGGATTGGATTGTCTCATATAAGTTTTCAATCAAGATCGTGACGATAGCATACGGTGTATTTAAAACAATTCCGTGTTACCCTTGATTGTATTCAAAACTGAAATTTTTGGCCGAATAAAAGGTATCAGTAATCTTGCTTCTTATAAGGTAGGCTAATAATGTTGATTGAGGTTATTTGTTTTGCCTTTAGTGTTAGGTAGAGTTTTACAAAGAAATAATTAGTCTGGAAAAATACATGAACAAGGCAATGTTTAGCTTTGCCATAGCAGCAATTGCAATTGTAGCTATTTTCTTATTTGACCGTAAGGTGCCCAAAGAAACGGCGATGACGATGCAACAGAAATTGGCGTTTATTCCCGGTGATTTAGATTATTCGAGGACTAGGACGTCGGTTGACAAAAAATACATTATTTCGATCAGTAGCCTAATTGACCCAGTTCCCCTAAACCAAATTCACCAATGGGAATTAACTATAAAAACGCAACAAGGGGATTTGGTAGATGCCGCATCAGTCTCCATCACGGGTGGGATGCCAATGCACAAACACGGCTTGCCAACTGCTCCACGTATGACCCAAGATCTTGGCCAGGGTCGCTATTTGATAGAGGGAATGAAGTTCAGTATGGCGGGTTGGTGGGAAATTATTATTGAAGTGGCTCAGGGCTTTGATAAGGACAAAGCGACTTTTAATCTGATCCTGAGGTAAAAATCAAACTATGGTTCAACAAAAATTAGTTTTGTTACTTTTCAGTTTGTTTTTAACAGCATTTCACAAACATGCTCTGGCGGATCAGATATGGTCAACAAAACAACTTCATATACTTGAAGCTCTTTGGATAGGTAGCCTAACTGATCTGGGAGTAGATCCATCAAATAAATTCAGCAAGGATCCTATTGCTGTGAATTTGGGTCATCGAATTTTTTTTGATAAGAGGTTTAGCGGTGATGGAAAAGTTTCCTGTGCCTCCTGCCACCAGCCATTACGTGCCTTCACAGATGGATTGCCACTTGCTAAAGGAATGGGGCAATCAACACGTAATACACCAACTATTATTGGCACGGCCTATAGCCCATGGTTTTTTTGGAACGGTCGTGCTGATAGTCAGTGGTCTCAAGCTTTGCAGCCGATGGAAGCACCATCTGAACACGGAGGTGCCCGCACTGGGTTCGCTAAAGTTATCTATGGAGATGCTACATATCGTAGCTTATACGAAAAACTATTTGGGGTAATGCCAGATATTTCGGACAAAAACAAATTTCCCCCCAAAGCTGCGCCTACTGGAGCTATCCAAACTCGAACGGCCTGGGAGGCTATGACCACCAAAAATCAAAAGAAAGTCACCGGAATCTTTGTTAATATCGGCAAAGCAATTGCTAGTTACGAAGGTCTAATGATTCCAGGTCCCTCCCGCTTTGACAACTATGTTGACAGTCTCCTCAGTGGAAAAATTGTAACAGACGATCAGATTTTAACGGCTGAAGAGATAGCTGGGCTGAAAATATTTATAGGTAAGGGCGCCTGCACCCAGTGCCACAACGGCCCGCTTCTGACTAATAACGAATTTCATAATATAGGTCTGCCAATCGCTGATATTTCTGAAGATGAAGAAGGTAGAACACGCGGTGCGCCAATTGTTCAAGAAAGTGAGTTCAATTGCCTTGGTCCACATAGTGACGCTAAAAATAATGATTGTGCCGAACTTGATTTTATCAAACTTAGAGGTATTAGCCTACTTGGTAGTTTTAAGACGCCAACCCTTCGAAATTTAAATTTGACGGCACCTTACATGCATAACGGGCAGTTTGCGACACTTAATAGTGTGTTGAACCATTACAATCAGGCACCAGATGCCATGATAGGTAAAAGTGACGTTTTGCCGCTTGAATTAACAACGAAGGAGCTAGATCAACTGCGCTATTTTTTATTATCGCTGAACAGTTACATTAATGTCGATCCAAGGTATTTATTGAAACCATAGCTTTGAGTAATCGACCTATTAAATATTCTTTGTCTTTAATTTGTCTTGTGAATTTAAGTTCTGTCATTTCGCCTTCAAAGGTATTGAAGTAGCCTCGCCTAAAGTTATTTCAACAGTAGAAATTAATACAGCTTTTTAGGTTTTTATTAAAAAAAATACTGAAAACATTAGTTGTATCCAACTGTAGCTCGGTACAAGTGCCAGGTCGCATGTCCCAGAACTGGCAAGACAACAGCCAGTCCTACAAAAAAAGGTATCGAACCAATCAGCAGAGCCCCAGTGACTATAATCCCCCATACTCCAATAGTTAGGGGGTTTGTTAAAACCACTCGGATTGACGTATCGATAGCTACCCTCAGTTTGACATTCCTATCCAAAAGCATAGGGAAAGAAACAATACTTAAGGTCAGCACGGCGACTGAAAAAATAAATCCGGTCGTGCAACCAACTAAAATTAATTGCTGACCAATGACTGTAGAAAAAACAAGTGCAACAAAAGCACTTACCGATTCAGGCGTCATACCTCCAGTCATATCACTGAAAATTGCCCAAGCGGCTCCTAGCCACAAAAAATAAATAGTGGTCAGCAAAAGTCCCAGCAAGATAATTGACCAAATAGATGGAGACCGCAGAACTTCGAAAAAATGCTGCCTTGAAATATCCATGCCCAGCTCACGACGGCGACTCAATTCATACATGCCGGTCGCTACCAGTGGTCCAATCAAAGTGTAACCGGCCAGCACTGGAAATACGAGTGGCAATACCTCGTACCCACCGTAAATTCTAGCAGCAATCAAAGTAACAACAGGGTATATTAAACAGAGGAATGCTAAGTGCGTTGGCATCGTTATAAAATCAGAAAATCCCTTAATAAGTGCACACTTGAGTTCAGTTCTACCAATATTCCGAATGACTATTTCATTAAGAGAATTAGTTTCTATGTCGGTGATGTTGATGGATTGTTCGTAAGCCACGTTCAAGACTCCTTATCTGACAATCTATAAGGTCTCCCATTGACAGTGACATACATAACTCTAGTTGTAGGGCAAGTCACTACAGGGCGACTTAGATATCACCATTACAATACACCCTGCATTTCAAATTGCAATTGACTTATATACAAAGAATATATTAAAAATATAAAGTTTTTTCATGCCCTGTTATTCGTGTTAATTGAAGTTAAGAAGCAACCAAAAAGAGAGCTTGTAATAAAAAGAACAAACAAAATACGAAAAAATAAAAATTAGTAACATTTCGTTTCGCTGACTGTCTGTATTTAAAAACCCATGAGGGGCGAATTAGTATGTTTAAAGTTGGGAGCGTATACAGATGTTGATGGCTGTCGTGCTTGTTTTGATAGTGGTTGGGTCTGTTGCTTTTCATTTGGTCAGCCCGTGGTGGTCCACACCTATCGCGTCAAATTGGGGATCAATTGACACAACTATAGACATAACGTTTTGGATTACTGGTGTCGTGTATGTGGTTGTACTTTTGTTTATGGCATATTGTTTATATCGCTTCAGGTACAATCCCCAACGGCGTTCAGAATATCAGCCAGAAAACCATAAATTGGAATTATGGTTGTCAGGGCTGACAGCGCTTGGCGTTGTCGGTTTGTTGACACCTGGTTTAATTGTTTGGAACGATTACATCACTCCACCTGATGAAGCGACCGAAATTGAGGTTGTTGCTAAACAGTGGGAATGGGGTTTTCGACTCCCAGGGAAAGATGGTGTGTTGGGAACTACCAATATTCGTTTTATGAATGACGAAAACCCATTTGGGATAAACCCAGATGATCCTGCAGGACAGGACGATCTTTTGATCGATGATGACTTACACTTACAAACAGATAAGCCCATTAAATTTCTTTTGAGAGCGTTTGATGTGCTTCACAATTTTTACGTACCACAATTTCGGGCAAAGATGGATATGGTCCCCGGAATGATTACATATATTTGGCTGACTCCTAACCGCGCGGACACCTTTGACATTCTTTGTGCAGAATTGTGTGGTATTGGCCATAGCAGCATGCGGGGCATAGTTGTTGTTGAAAATGTTGCTGATTATGAACAGTGGCTGAAAGAACAAATAACTTTTTCTCAATCTATGGCGGGGCTTAACAAGAAGATTAAAAGCGAAGTCAAATTAGTCTCAAGAATTCAAGATAAACAAGCCCTATTTAGCGTGCACGACTGATGAGACAGCACGTTTTAATGCTCAGAAAAGCTTACAAAAAGAGGATGAATTGATGGCCTCAGAAACTGTAGTAATTCCACCAGCAGAACTACCTGAAGTTGAACTTTATCATGCAAAAAGTTGGATCACAAAGTATGTTTTTAGCCAGGATGCTAAAGTCATTGCTATCCAGTATTCTGGAACTGCCGTCCTTATTGGTCTTGTAGGATTGGTGCTGTCATGGTTGATGCGCTTGCAGTTGGGCTTTCCTGAAACATTCTCGTTTATCGATGAATCTGAATACCTCCAATATGTAACTTTACACGGCATGATTATGGTTGTTTATCTGCTAACTGCTTTATTCCTCGGTGGATTTGGTAATTATATGATTCCATTAATGGTCGGAGCTCGAGACATGGTGTTCCCATACGCCAATATGCTTAGCTTTTGGATTTACCTATTATCTGTTTTGATTTTAGTTGCCAGTTTTTTTGTTCCTGGAGGCCCAACAGGTGCTGGATGGACGTTATATCCACCACAAGCGATTACGTCGGGAACGCCTGGCAGTGATGGCGGTATTATCCTTATGTTAGTCTCACTGGTTTTCTTTATTATTGGGTTTACTATGGGGGGGCTGAACTACGCGGTTACTGTTCTGCAGGCGCGTGCCCGTGGAATGACCCTAATGATGATGCCACTAACTGTTTGGGGAATTTTTGTTGCCACAATTCTCGCCTTGTTCGCCTTTCCTGCTCTTCTTGTTGCAAGCATCATGATGCTATTTGATCGGATCCTTGATACTAGCTTCTTTATTCCAATGATTTACGAAATGGGAGAAGTTATACCACGTGAAGGTGGGAGCCCAGTATTGTTCCAGCATTTGTTCTGGTTCTTTGGTCATCCCGAAGTCTACATAGTTGCATTGCCAGCTTTCGGAATCGTTTCAGACGTGATTAGCACTCACGCTCGCAAAGCTATTTTCGGCTATCGCATGATGGTTTGGGCTATTATTGCCATTGGTGGCCTTAGCTTTATTGTTTGGGCGCACCACATGTACGTTAGTGGTATGAACCCTTACTTTGGCTTTTTTTTCGCAACGACGACATTGATCATTGCAATTCCAACGGCCTTAAAGCTCTATAATTGGACGCTAACGCTGTGGAAGGGCAACATCCATATGACCGTTCCCATGTTGTGGTGTATTGCTTTTATTGTAACTTTCCTAAATGGTGGAGTGACTGGCCTATTTCTTGGCAATGTCTCCGTTGACGTTCCGTTGTCTGATACAATGTTTGTGGTAGCGCACTTTCATATGGTTATGGGAGTGGCGCCTATCTTTGTCATTTTTGCGGCTATTTATCATTGGTTCCCGTTGGCAACAGGTAAGATGCTAAACAATGCAATGGGTCAATTTCATTTTTGGGTTACCTTCGTTGGCGCTTATCTAATTTATTTTCCGATGCACTATTTGGGTTTTGTCGGGGTTCCCAGACGTTACTATGAAATTGGTGAGACCACGTTTGTGCCCCCATCGGCCGCAGATCTGAACGCTTTTATTACAATTATGGTATTGATAGTGGGGTTTGCTCAGGTAGTCTTCATTTACAACCTTCTAACGAGTATTTTCAGTGGCAAAAAGTCTGAGGTTAATCCCTGGAAGGCTACGACATTGGAATGGCAAACTTCTGAATTTCCACCTGGACACGGTAATTTTGGCGATGAACTGCCAGTGGTCTATCGTTGGGCTTATGAATATGGTGCACCAGAAAATGTAGACGATTATGTGCCGCAAAATATTCACCCGGATAAAGTGGCGCGCAAACCTATTGCTGAATAGAGCTTAAACGGATGAGTATACTGAGCCAATTAAGGGAAAAGCCTTGGCCTCAATCTAACGGCGCAACTGTGTTAAAAGTTGGACCAAGTATTTTGCGTACTCCGACCGAGGTTGGACTTCTGTTTTTTTTGGCATCTATTACTGGTCTGTTTACGCTTTTGTTGATTTCCTATAATGGACGTATTTTGCTCGGTAACGATTGGGTGCCAGTACCTGATCCAGCTATTTTGTGGATCAACACGGCTATTCTTATCTTTAGTAGCATAGCCTTTCATCGGGCGCGTAAACATGCTCAGGCTTCAAAAGTTATTGGCATTCGAAAAAACTTGCTTGTCGCAGGCTTGTTAACCTTTGGCTTCCTGTCCGGGCAAACCATAGCTTCCCTGCAGTTGTATGAATTGGGCTATTATGTCTCAAATAACCCTGCAAATGCTTTCTTCTATTTGCTTACTGGCATACACGCTTTGCATTTGATCGGAGGTCTGTTTGTCTGGATGCGGACCCAATATAGGGTCCAACTTGGGGTAGACTTAAGAAAGATAAAAGTGAGTGTCGAGTTATGTGCCATCTATTGGCACTATTTATTAGTTGTTTGGTTAATTATTTTTGTTTTGTTATTGACCACGTGACAGAGGAGTTTTGATGGTATGACATCATCTACAACAACAGAAAACATGACTGGCCTGCAATCGGCTGCAGCAGACTGGGCTTCTGATCAACGGACCTTTAAAAATGTCCCTTGGGGCAAGGCCATGATGTGGATTTTTCTGCTCAGTGACACCTTTATATTTGCCTGTTTTCTGATTGGTTATATGGCCCTGCGTATAGGAGCGACAGAGCCATGGCCTGCATCAAGTGAAATATTTGCCCTATCTATGGGGGGGCAACCCGTGCCTTTGCTTCTAATTGCTATTATGACTTTTATACTGATTACGAGTAGCGGAACAATGGTAATGGCAGTGAACTTTGGTTATCGTAAAGACCGTAAAAAAACAGCATTGTTACTACTAATCACAGCTCTTTTGGGAGCCTCATTTGTCGGCATGCAGGCTTTTGAGTGGACAAAATTGATTGTTGAAGAAGGTGTTCGACCCTGGTCAAACCCATTTGGTGCAGCGCAGTTTGGATCTACTTTTTTCATGATTACTGGTTTCCATGGCGTCCACGTTTCTGTTGGGGTCTTATTTCTTTTGATAGTTGGCCGTAAAGTTTGGCGTGGTGAATATGATAATCAAACACGTGGTTTTTTTACCAGTCGCAAAGGAAACTACGAGATCGTCGAAACTATGGGGCTTTATTGGCACTTTGTTGATCTAGTCTGGGTTTTCATATTTGCTTTTTTCTATCTCTGGTAGGATTAAAAATCATGTCACAGTCAGATGCACATAGCAGTGGCCAACAACATCCGCTTGGGGTCTACTTTAAAGTTTGGGCCCTGTTATTTGTACTTAGTATCTTTTCCTATATGGTTGATTATTATCATATAGAAGGCTATCTACGATGGTCTCTGATCATATTATTTATGTTACTGAAGGCTGGTTTCATCCTAACCGTTTTCATGCATGTAGCCTGGGAACGAATGGCATTGATCTATGCTCTGGGTATACCAATGTTAGCAATTTTTGGTTTTATCGCTTTAATGACCTTCGAGGGTGATTACACTTTTTTCACACGGGAAATGTATTTCTCTCCATAGTCAAAACTATTTAATGATAACCTGAGGGAATTATTTGAATGCTCGGACAGTAATATTGTGTTTTACTCTATAATATCATCAGTAGCGGCGCATGGTTTAAATGCTGGTGTTGAAGTTGATGGTGTTGGCCCACTGATTTTTTTGCCAGTGATCTTTGGATTTGCATTGTTTCTATATTGGCATTTAAAAAATTAGCATCACCTGAGGGCTCTCAAACAATATTCAGGATTTTGGGTGATAGAAGAGTGATCAACACTATTTTTGTAAGACCACTCCAATAAAAAGTAGAACGCGCGATGGTTACTGAAATTGAAAACCTGCACCTAATAACAGGGCTTTGGGCTAAACTATTTATAGATTAAAGTGTGCCCTTAGTTTTTTTTAATACTTAAAAAAAGTGCGAATTTCTTCCAACTCGCTAAGAAGTGATTGCAGTTTCAGAAGAGTTTTTTTGTCAAATTCAGATGATCTTTTTTCCTCAGTAACAGAGGCAACTCTTTGCATTGGTGATTTTCCTCCTTCTCTTAATATTTTTTGAACTCCTTTGATGGTGTAACCGTCATCATAAAGCAAGCGTTGAATACGGCGCAGATTCTCTACATCTTCAGGGCGGTAATAACGACGCCCACCACCACGCTTTATAGGTTTTATTGAGGTAAATCTTGTTTCCCAAAAACGTAACACATGCTGATGTATGTTGAGCTCTCCTGCAACCTCACTTATATTCTTGAACGCGTAACTAGATTTAACCATGCTCAAGTAACTTTATTCTAATGTGTCAGGCTTATTTCCGTTAATTCGAGATTTTAAAACCTGAGATGGCCTGAAGACAAGGACTTTACGAGGTAAAATAGGAACATCTTCTCCAGTTTTTGGGTTGCGTCCAATTCGCTGGCCTTTTTGTCTGACTGAAAAACTTCCAAATGATGATATTTTTACCGTTTCTTCCCTAATAAGTGCCTCTGAAATATGAGTAAGAACTGTTTCAAGAAGATGCGCCGATTCACTACGCGACAGACCAACTTCCTGATAAACAGCTTCGCTTAATTGTACTCGTGTGATTGTTCTGTTAGACATTCATCTGATTTCCGCAACAAAAAATTCAAATAAGATTATTTTACCGGACAAATTAATCAATATTAAAGGTTTGCTGGAAACAAGCAAATAAAAAAGGTTTATCAAATCCGCAAGCCTACCAGCGAACTAGTGCAGCTCCCCAAGTGAAGCCGCCGCCCATGGCTTCCATCAAAACCAGTTGCCCTTCCTGAATACGTCCATCGCGAACGGCTTCATCTAGGGCCAATGGGATGGATGCAGCTGATGTATTTGCGTGACGTTGAACTGTGACAACAACCTGATCCTCTTTCAAGCCAAGTTTGCGAGCAGTTCCTGAGAGAATACGCAGATTCGCCTGATGAGGTACAAGCCAGTCGATATCAGAGCGTTGGTAAGAATTTGCAGCCAGTGCTTCATCGACGACTGAGGCTAAGTTAACCACTGCATGGCGAAAAACTTCTTTTCCAGACATTCGGAGATGGCCAACAGATTGGGTTGTAGAAGGCCCACCATCTACATATAAAAGATTGCTGTAACGGCCATCGGAATGTAAATGAGTTGAGAGTATTCCATTACTCCCCTCTTCTTTCGCGATAACCACGGCTCCACCGCCATCACCAAATAGTACACAAGTGGCACGATCTTCCCAGTCAAGGATACGCGAGATAGTTTCTGCTCCTATCACAAGAACTCGTTTTGCTTGTCCTGCCCTGATGAAATTATCACCTACAGCAAGTGCGTAGATAAAACCTGAGCAAACTGCCTGGATGTCAAAAGCTGCACCATGTTTCATACCAAGCATGGCTTGAACTTTCGTTGCCGTTGATGGGAATGTGTTATCAGGAGTTGTTGTAGCAAGAATAATAAGGTCAATGTCTGATATTGAGGTATCAGCTGATTCAAGCGCGCTAATGGCACTCTGATATGCTATGTCTGCGGTTGTTTCACCGTCAGCAGCAATATGGCGTTGGCGGATTCCAGTTCTTTCAACGATCCAGTCGTTAGAGGTTTCTACTGATATAGCAAGTTCATCGTTGGTCAATATACGTTTAGGTAGGTAAGAACCCGTCCCAATAATTCGTGATCTTTTGATCATGGTTTGCCTTTGTTTTCGTTTGGTGCATCATCAAGGTGAGCTAGGTCCTCTTTTATAACGTCGTTAAGGCCATCTCTTATTAATTCAACAGCAACCTCAAGAGCATTGGCAAAACCAAGGCCATCTGTGCCACCATGACTTTTAACACAAATTCCATTAAGCCCAAGGAACATAGCACCATTGTAACTTCTTGGGTCTAAGCGCCGACGAAATTTTGTTAAAGCAGGCTTAGCAAATAGAGCGCCTAACTTTGAAGTTAATGAACTAAGCAAACATTCCTTCAAAAAAGTGCTGAACATTTTTGCTGTGCCTTCGGCAGTTTTAAGAGCGATGTTACCAGTAAAACCATCGGTAACTATTACATCTACAGTACCTTTTGCAATGTCATCTCCTTCAATAAAACCGTGAAATCTCATCGGAAGATCAATGCTCTGTAGGGCATTAAAGGCAAGCTGAACTGATTCATGTCCTTTTAGCTGCTCTGAGCCAACATTTAAGAGGCCCACGGTTGGTTGAGCTAGGCCAAGAACATTCCGAGCAAAGACCTCGCCCATAACAGCGAATTGGACTAAATTTTCTGCGTCGCAAATTACGTTTGCACCGAGGTCAAGCATGATGCTTTGGCCACGTTCCGTTGGGAAATAAGAAGCAATGGCTGGACGATCAATGCCGGGAAGTGTTTTTAAAACAAATTTAGCCATTGCCATCAGGGCCCCAGTGTTTCCTGCAGAAACAATGCCGGCCGCTTCCCCATTGCTTACTGCATTAATGGCAAGGCGCATACTTGATTTTCGTCCGGAGCGTAACGCAGCCCCAGCTTTATCGTGGTTTGAAACCACATCTTCTGCGTGTCTCACAACACAAGCGTTTTTAATGAAAGAATTTTTGTTAACAAGAGGGACAAGAATATCTTCATTGCCGAACAAAAGAAAGTCAACATCAGACAAGCTCTTTAGTGCGATCCCAATGCCTTCCACAACCATGTCTGGAGCATTGTCACCACCCATGGCATCAATTGAAAGCGTTACACGCTTAATCATGAAATGTCCTTACGTGATTTTCTGACTTTAAACAGTGTCAGGCTGCGTCACTGGCTTCCATGACTTCACGGCCTTTGTAATGACCGCAGGATGGGCACACATGATGTGGACGCTTTAGTTCGCCGCACTCTGAGCATTCCTCGTAAGTGGCGTTCTTAAGAGCGTCATGGGAACGACGCATATTGCGGCGCGATTTTGATATTTTCTTTTTTGGGACGGCCATATTAAATACTCTCAGTTACGCTTCATTATGCAAAATAGTGTTACTTAGCGAATAAAAACCAGACGAGCAAGCTTGTTAATAGATTTTTATAATTTCCTTTTTAGCTGTTCTAGAGCGGCAAAAGGACTGGTATTGTTTTCATTACTCCACTCACCCTGAGAACTTGAAAATCCATCGAAACTAACATTAGCGGAGCGTGGAAAAGGATCAATTTCTAATGATAGCTGTTCCGCAACACATTCGCCAAGATTAAAACAACCATCAATTATTGGATCAGGCGGATCTTGAACATCTTCTAAAGTTTGAATATATTCATCTTGTGGTTCGCTTTCGTCACCAAAACAATCAATTAATTTTAAACTATATATTCGCTCGAATTTGCAATCAATGTTTTTTTTCAATGGCTTAAGGCTAACAACACATTTCTGCATGAAGACAGCACTGAAGTTGCATTGCAACTTAACAACATCAGCTGATTGGCGTGACACAAAGGCCTTTAACTTCAATCTATGCAGACTTAAAAGGTCGAAGCGTTTGGCAAGTGCCTGGCATTCTTGGACGTTAGCTTCAATCTCGAAGGTTTTGCCAGTGTCCTGTAACTTGTTACAGTTTACCAGAAAACTGAATTCTGGCTTAGCATTCATTTGTCTGTATTTATGCTAATAAGCAGCTCGGGGTCAAACTCAAGCTCACCTGTCATAAGTGCATTGATATTCACCTTGTCTAGGTACAAAGATTGCCTTCTTGTATAACATGTTATGGTCTTCAAATTAGAATCAGTTACGTCATTTTCCCGGTAAAGATTACGCTCAAGGGCTGCTAGTAAAATGGCATCATCTTTTTGTTTGAGCCCCCGATCATAAGATTCTAATCTACCATAAAAGGCCTTCGTCATTTTTTTTACTCTATGCAGAACACCCATATCACCAATTCCTAATTCACGAAGATTGAGATCAATGTCGTCGAACATAAAGTCGAATAATGCCTGTGATAGCTTGCGAGATTGATCTATGTCACCTTTCATACGACGTATAATTAAAATCATGTGAAGCGATATCATGTCAAAACGACCATCAAAAGTATCAGCGACACCACAACTTTCATAAAAAACCGGTTGTCGTGCCTGTTTGACAATAGTTTTATAGAGTTTATGAGCTATTTTTTTTTCATTGGAAAAAGAAAATATATTTTTGATGATATTCATTTTGCTTACCGGACATTTGACAATGGGCCATAAGGGATGCAATTTAATGTGCGAAGATTATGTCTGATGTAAATTCTATAGTAATTGAAACAAGTAATGATCACTTTTTCTTATATAACTGAGCGCAATTAATAATGTTGTTTTATAATCCGTCAAAGATTTTATTTTTTTTATGCTTTACTGTTTACCTTATAGGCTGCACGCCAAAGATAGACATTCGAGGAAATCTTCCTGATCCAGATATTCTGAGTGAGATCAAGACGGGTGATCACTCACGTGTGGAAGTTGAAGAAATTCTTGGCACCCCATCATCTGTCACGATGTTTGATCAGGAAAGATGGCTTTACATATCTGAACGAACGGAAACATTAGCTTTTTTAGAGCCGGTAGTAAAAGAACGCAAGGTTCTTATCCTCAGTTTCAATAAGGAAGGAATAGTAAGTAAAATAGAAACTTTAGATGCTGAAAGTGGTAAAAAAATTCAGCCTGTACCCCGAATTACTGCAACTACTGGAAGTGACTACGGTTTTTTCGAACAAATACTTAAAAATATGGGGCGCTTTAATGGGTCGGACGACCCAGATAATTTAGAACGATAGCTAGCATAACTTAACGATAATCAGCTGTCAGTTACTTTTACGATAATGACTTTGTGAAGTACGTCGGGTCCAAAAACCTTATCAGCAACCTTCTTCATTCGCGCGGCTAGAACCCGGGAGGTTATTTTTGTTTTTCGGCGAATAAGCTGTGGGACAAAGACGTATAAATCCTTAAAAAAAGCATCACTTAGCCGAGGCAGTAGTTTCGTTATCATTTCTTGGTTTTCTGGACCAATAACCTCAACCTTAAGTTCCACCAAAATCGTTGCTGCTATGCTGTTTTCTGCAAATATGGGAATAGAGAGTTTGTCCATTTTTATAGTTACGGGGGGCTCAATGGGGGTAGTTTCTTTTTCTTCTGCTTCTATAGAATTCGAAAAAGGACCAATTTGTAACCATTTAAGTACACTTATGGTGCCTCCTGTAAGCATAAGCAAAACAGCAAAAATGATAACTATTTTCTTTGCGTCCATAGTTTAAATCACTCCAACGGTAAAAATCTCACTTTAGGATAATTCCAATTTTTTATTACAGATAGAAGAAACCTCTCAAAAATGTTGATAACCAGTTGAAGTTAAATCTATTTTTGTTCCCTCTTCATCATATATTGCAACTAAGTGATCATGGACCGAGGGCTCAATAAAGCCAATTAGTGACAATGGCAAATCTAGCTCTTTAGCCATATTACTAATAGTTCTATCCCATTTCTTAGGCACAGTAAAAAGAAGTTCATAATCATCACCACCGGAAATGAGACTATTTATTAGTTGAGTATTATCTGCCACCAACACGCGTGCTGGTCCTGACAGAGGAATATTATCAGTCTTAATAGCGGCACTTACTTTGGATGCCCTACAGATATGTCCTAAATCTTGGATTAATCCGTCAGAAATATCGATGGCTGAGTTCGCCACTCCATAAAGTCGTTGGCCTAAATCAAGCCGTGGTTGTGGTAGGTGATAACTGTCCGTAACAAACTCTATATAGGATGGGTCTAGTTCTAGAAATCTTCCTCGCAATGAAGATAGCCCTAGCCAAGAATCTCCGATAGTACCACTTACATAAACCAAGTCACCAGCAGTGGCTCCTGAGCGCATAATTGCTTGGCCTATTTTGACCCAGCCAAAAGCTGTAATGGTTAGGGATAATGGGCCGGGTGTGGATACTGTGTCGCCACCAACCAATGTGATGCCAAAGAGATCTTGCTCTATTGCAAGTCCTTGTGAAAATCTACTCAGCCAGTCTGCATCATATTTAACATCTCCATCATAGGGTAAGGATAAAGATAATGTGTAAAAAGCTGGGTCGGCACCCATTGAGGCAAGGTCTGAAATGTTAACTCTTAGACTTTTGGCGGCAATTAGGTGAGGTGGTGTAATCTCAAAAAAATGAACATCTGATATTAATGTATCCATTGTCACAACAAGATGGTGGCCATCTTTCGTTGGTAAAACAGCGGCATCATCACTTAACAAGGCAGCACCACTTGCGGCTTGGGCTAGTGGACGCAGGTACTTTTTGATTAAGTCAAATTCGCTAAGCCTAGAATGATTAACCATTTTATTGTTCAGATTTTTCCATTTCTGCTGTTCGTAGTACCCTTGCAATTTTGTCTAGTACTCCGTTGACTAAACTAGGCTTGTTATCATCAAAGAATGCTTTGGCTACATTAACATATTCATTGATGATCACTTTCGCTGGAACTTTCTCAGTGGAGAGTAGCTCAAATGTTCCTGCACGTAAGGTTGCTCTTAATATAACTTCAAGTCGTTCAACAGTCCATTCGCCAGAGAGGGACGGCTCAATAATTCTATCTAAATCATCCCGTTTTGCAGAAACTCCACGGATAATTTCTGCCAAAAGTGCATGATCAGGAGTAGCTAAATTGGGAAGGTTGTCTTCATCTTGTTCAAGTATACTGGATCTTGATTTCCAACGGTCTTTTAGGAATTCCTGTAGAACAGGATCAGCTGAAACACCGGTCATATCGATTTCGTAAAGGGCCTGCACAGCTGAAAGTCTAGCGGAAGAACGATCGATTCCCCTTGGATTATTGTTATCTTCTGTTGAGATGCTCACAGAGGTACTGGATAGAAGTATTTTTTGACTTCCATCATCCTGAGACATGCTTGGGCCACAGCACCACCCTTATTTTTATTATGTATATCCGCCCTTTCCCATGCTTGTGCGTGATTTTCAACAGTCAAAATACCATATCCAAGAGCGATACGGTATTGCATGACAATATCCATCAACGCGCGTGATGACTCCTGACATACATAGTCGTAGTGTGATGTCTCGCCCCGAATTACACAGCCAAATCCAATAAATCCATCATAGCGTTCCACGTGAGGCCCATTACCCATTGAGTCGATGGCAAAACGGATAGCCTGAGGAATTTCGAAGGCACCGGGAACAACTATGCGTTCATATTTTACTCTTGCCTGATCAAGAACAGCAATAGCACCCTTGCACAGCTCATCTGAAATGTATTCATAAAAACGCCCCTCGACGATCAGCACCTTAGAGTTTTCTGACATTTTTATCCATTTAGCCTGCTATATCACGTTGTTCCACAACTCTAAGGCCGTAACCCTCAAGTCCGACAATATTACGATGGGTATTAGACAGTAGGATCATATCCTTGACGCCAAGGTCTAGTAAAATTTGTGCTCCAACGCCGTAGTCCCTGAGTTCTGCGTTAGAGCATACATTTTCTCCCATTTTTTTACGAACACGATCAGACAAACTGGTTGCTAGCGGTTCACGGATTAGGACAATGATGCCACGTCCTTCATCTGCTACCATTTTCATAGCTTTATGTAGTTCACCAGCCTTGCCAGAGGCATCAGACAGGACATCATCTAGCACATTTAATGCATGCATACGAACTAGCACAGGCTTGCCATTGCCAACTTCCCCTTTTATCAGGACAATGTGTTCCGCATAGACAATTTTATTAACATACACAGCCATTTTGAACTCGCCACCGTGGTTGCTTTTGAAGGTCGACTCAACACTACATTCAATCAGACGGTCATTCTTAAGTCGGTATGCAATTAAATCAGCAATGGTACCTATTTTTAATGCATGGTGTTGTGCAAATTTAATTAGTTCAGGTAATCTGGCCATTGAACCGTCTTCGTTCATGATTTCGCAAATAACACCTGAAGGGTTCAAGCCTGCCAGTCGTGAGACATCAACGGCGGCTTCTGTATGTCCGGCGCGAACAATGACACCGCCTTGAGACGATACCAAAGGAAAAACATGCCCGGGACTTGCTATATCATTATTACCCTTGGTGGGATCAATTGCGACGCAAATTGTTCGGGCCCGATCAGATGCGGAAATTCCAGTAGTTACCCCTTCCCTTGCTTCAATAGAAACGGTAAAGGCTGTCTGATGCCGAGAGTCATTGCGTCTTGCCATCAAAGGCAATTTTAGTTCGCTGACGCGCTCAGGTGTTAGTGACAGGCAAATCAGGCCTCGGCCATACATGGCCATGAAGTTGATTGCTTCAGGTGTAGCCATCTGCGCGGGAATAACAAGATCGCCCTCGTTTTCACGTTCTTCATCATCTACTAAAATGTACATCCTGCCGTTGCGGGCGTCTTCAATAATATCTTTAATAGGTGATAGGATTTTAGAATTTCTCACGATTTATATTTAATTCCTACAATACACCCCTGTTTAGGAATGTTAATTTTCCAGAAGCCTCGCAACATAACGAGCTAGCATATCTATTTCCACATTGACCATCTCTTCAGTTGAAACTTTCCCCAGCGTAGTTTCAAACTGAGTGTGGGGGACTAGGTTCACACCAAAACAATTACCCTCAACATCGTTGACTGTCAAAGAAACACCGTTAATTGTGATGGATCCTTTTGGGGCCACAAAACGTTTTAATATGTCATCAGTTTTGAAGTTGACACGAAGAGAATCGCCCTCTTTTTTGACGTCTGTCACCTGAGCAATTCCATCAACATGGCCAGAAACAATATGGCCACCCATTTCGTCGCCAACTTTTAGAGCGCGCTCTAGGTTAACTGGTGTATCTAGTGCCCAAGAGCCAAGAACAGTTTTGGAGAGTGTCTCGCCTGAGGCTTGAACAGCAAACCAACCGCCCTGTTTTTCGATGACCGTCAAACAAGCTCCTGAACAGCATATTGAAGCACCAATATTGATCGATTCAGTATCTATTTGAGTTGTTATTTCAATACGTGTATCACCCTTTTTTTCAAGGGCGCGCACTTTACCAATATCAGTTATAATACCAGTAAACATCTCTAATTTCCATTCTTGCGATCATAAGTTTCGTAAATGTCATTCCCGCACTGGTGTTGAGTAGTAAGCTGAAAAGATTGAGCATCCAACAGGCTCTCAACACCATATGCAGCAATCGAAGGAACCCCATCTCCGCCAATTAATTTTGGAGCATGAAACCATGCCAGTTGATCAACTAATCCAGCACTAATGAAGGACCCCACCACTTTACTGCCACCTTCTAGCAAAACACTATTCAGACCTTCAATACCCAGAGCTTTTGCAATTAACTTTGGTGCTAGTCGACCAGAAAGTAAAGGTTTAAGCACAATTACTTTGATGCCTTTTTTTTTGAAAGCCAGAACTTTTTCCCTACTGACACCTTTTGCGGTGAGAATAATAGTTGGGATATAATTAGCCGTCTCAACGAGCAGGCTGGTCAAAGGCAACTTCAATGTGCTGTCGATGATAATTCGAAGTGGAGAATAAAGCGCCATACCCTTCAAGCGACAGGTCAATTGTGGCTTATCGGCAAGGGCTGTGCCTATGCCAATCATTATAGCGTCATGTCTTGCCCTAAGCATGTGCCCTTTCGCTCGAGCTTCAGGACCAGTAATCCACTTGCTGTGTCCGCTCCGTGTGGCAATTTGTCCGTCCAAAGTTGTCGCTAACTTGAGAGTAAAAAGTGGACGACCTTCAGCTAGTCGCTTGAAAAAACCTTTATTTAAGTATTTAGCCTCTTCTTCTAGTATGCCTTGAACAACTTCTACACCAGCATTCTTGAGGCGTTTTACACCTTTGCCGGAGACCCTTGGGTCTGGGTCCACACAAGCTACAACAACGCGTTTGATATTTGCCTTTATAAGAGCTTTGGAGCAGGCTGGTGCTTCACCTTCATGATCACAGGGCTCAAGAGTAACATACGCTGTCGCACCACGACATTGAATTCCTGCCCTTTTAATCGCCTCCTGCTCTGCGTGAGGGCGGCCACCCATTTGGGTCCAGCCCCGTCCAGCAATCTGACCATCGTTTGACACAATAATACAGCCAACAGTAGGGTTCGGGGCAGTCATTCCTAGTCCACGCCTTGCTAAAGCAAGGGCAGCTCCCATATGGTTTATATCTTCGGTGTTGACAGTCATTGTTTCAGGCTCCGAGATAGTTTAATTCTCGTCACCCAGTTCGCCAATAAACTCTTCGAAGTCTTTGGTTTCTCTAAAGTTACGATACACTGAGGCAAAACGAACATATGCAATAGTATCAAGATCTCGCAAGTTATCCATGATCATTTCGCCGACAACCTTGGTTGGGATTTCTGTTTCACCAAGAGTTTCTAATCGACGTTGAATACCATTAACGACCCGCTCTATCTTATCATCATCAACCGGTCTCTTTCGAAGGGCAATCTTCAAAGAACGCATGACCTTATCGCGGTCAAATGGTGCTTTGTCGCCGTCTTTTTTTACGACTGTCAACTCGCGCAACTGTACTCTCTCAAAGGTTGTAAAACGTGAGCCACATGATGGGCAATATCTTCGCCGTCGGATGGTCGCATTATCTTCTGTTGGCCTTGAGTCCTTAACTTGGGTGTCGTCGCTGCCACAAAACGGACATCGCATGGAATGGTCTCCTTGTTAAACTCCCATAGTGTCCATGTAGATGGGAAATTTTTGGCACAGCTCACCAACTTTTGCAGCTGCTTCAGCCTCAACAGCTGAATTGTCATTCTCATTTGTGGCTAGGCCATCAAGAACGTCACCAATCAAATTGCCTATCTGACGGAATTCATCTATGCCAAAACCGCGGGTTGTACCTGCAGGAGTTCCAAGACGGATACCAGAAGTGACTGTCGGTTTTTCCTGATCAAAGGGAATACCATTCTTATTACAAGTCATAAGCGCCCGATCCAGACTGAGCTCTGCATCACGACCTGTTAAGCTCTTTGGCCTCAGATCAACAAGCAGTAAGTGCGTATCAGTGCCACCGGAAACGATATCTAAACCTCGATCTACAAGTGTTTCGGCTAAGACTTGAGCATTATCGATAACGGCTTGAGAATAAACCTTAAATTCTGGTTGAAGAACCTCACCAAATGCCACTGCCTTTGCGGCAATAACGTGCATTAATGGACCTCCTTGAAGTCCAGGAAAGACCGCAGAATTTATCTTTTTAGCAATGTCTTCATTATTGGTTAAAACCATTCCACCACGGGGGCCACGCAGTGTTTTGTGGGTCGTTGTGGTGACTATATCGGCTATGCCAATTGGTGAGGGATGTAACCCGGTAGCGACTAAGCCAGAAAAGTGGGACATATCGACCATTAAAAGTGCACGCACATCATCAGCAATAGCTCGAAAGCGGGCAAAATCGATTGTTCTGGAATACGCAGAGCCACCAGCAAATATTAATTTTGGTTTGTGCTCTTTTGCTAGTTTTTCAACTTCGTCAAAATCTATAAGAGCATCCTCACGGCGAACACCATATTGAATACCATTAAACCACTTTCCAGACTGAGCTGGTGGTGCTCCGTGAGTAAGATGACCACCTGCAGCCAGTGACATGCCTAAAGTGGTATCTCCGGGTTGCAATAAAGCCAACATCACCGCACCATTGGCCTGACAGCCGGAATGAGGTTGAACGTTAACATAGTTGCAACCAAAAATCTTTTTCGCCCGATCAATGGCTAAGGTTTCTGCCACATCAACGTTTTCGCAACCACCATAGTAGCGACGTCCAGAGTAGCCTTCGGCATATTTGTTAGTCATCACCGAGCCTTGGGCCTCCATTACGGCCCTAGAGGTAATGTTTTCAGATGCGATCAATTCAATTTGGCCTTGCTGACGAATAAGTTCACCATTGATTGACGACATAAGCTCTGCATCCGTATCAGAAAGTGATTTATTGAAGAAGTCTTTCAATCTATTGGATGGATAGGAATTATTAATATCAGGCATCAAATGCTCCTAGCTAGATTTTGCAATTGTTATGGATTAGATAATTTCTCAACACGCAGTGCATGGCGACCACCCTCAAAGTTAGTATTCAGGAAAGTATGAAGGGAATCCAGCGCAACGTCCATTCCGATTAAACGTCCACCAAAGACGATCACATTTGCATCGTTGTGAAGTCGGGCCATTTTAGCACCCAGTGAATCATGAATAAGGGCTGCCCGAATATTATTGTGGCGATTCGCTGCTATAGAAATTCCAATGCCGCTGCCACACACGAGAACTCCACGTGAAGCCTTATTATTTTTTATTGCTGAAGCCATGGCATATCCAAAATCGGGGTAATCAACAGATTTAGTGTCATTGGTTCCCAAATCAAGAACTTCAAAACCCTGGTTGATTAACTGCTCCTTTAACTTGTTTTTTAGTCCAAAGCCAGCATGGTCACTGGCAATGGCAATCATTTCTGATGACATTTTGGTTCCTTAGCAAATGAATTTTTGTATCGTGGGAAACAGATACCATATCCTGCAATATTTTGCCAACAAACCACAAGCTATCAAAAGGACAAAAAATATATCGATTTAGATTAATAGATACTGTCTTTTTTTGCAGGCTCTTTGTTTTTGTTCAAAACGTAGTGTAGTTTTTGGGCTGCTAGTTGCTTCAGAACTGTCTCACCTTGATTTCTGTCGCCGACCATTACCACTTCAGTTCCAGTGATCGGGTCAATGGCAACGACCTTCACAGAACGACTAGATGTATAGAAAAGCTCAATAAGAACCTCGTGTTGTTGACCATCATTGCGACTCATGTTCACACTTTATACTTATTAAAAGAAAGAAGTCACCCAGACTTGGATAAATTTATAAATTGAGTTCAGTTATCTTATCGTGATTAATCTCCGGTTTTAAACAATTGTTTGTAATATTAAAGCAGTCACATTCGAGCAAAAGCATTGCAATTCGTTGACATAATGCTTTTCCTATGTTTCATGTCACAAATTCACAAGCTGGATACAGGTATTATAAACAGTGGCTAAACAAGGTTCATTAGGATTAGGATCTTTCCCCACAACTCGCCTGAGGCGCAACCGCGCTGATGACTTTTCACGTCGTCTTATTTCAGAAAATGTCTTGACTACAAATGATTTGATCTGGCCAATTTTTGTGATGGATGGGGACAATAGGCGCGAAGCCATATCATCCATGCCCGGCGTTGATCGTTTAAGTATTGATCAGATGATTGATGCGGTTGGTGAGGCTGCCAGTCTGGGTATTCATGCTGTTTCAATTTTTCCTAATACAAAACCTAATTTAAAAACTCCTGGTGCTGAGGAATCTTTTAACCCAGATAATCTACTTTGCCGAGCAGTGCGCGCGCTTAAAAAATCTCATCCGAACGTAGGGGTGATTTGTGATGTTGCGCTAGATCCCTATAACAGTGACGGTCATGATGGACTACTCAAGGATGGCATCATCCTGAATGATAAAACCATAGAGGTGCTCTGCAAGCAATCAATAGAGCAGGCTAGGGCTGGTTGTGACATTATTGCTCCATCCGACATGATGGACGGAAGAATAGGAGCCATCCGCAAGGCATTAGATGAAAAAGGCTTTGAATCAGTTCGTATCATGTCATATGCAGCAAAGTATGCATCCGCTTTTTATGGTCCGTTTCGTGATGCTGTAGGGTCGGGTGGAGCTTTAAATGGGGACAAGAAAACCTATCAGATGGATCCAGCAAATTCAGATGAGGCACTGCGTGAGACAGCTCTCGATATAGCAGAAGGAGCAGATATGGTGATGGTAAAGCCCGGTATTCCCTATTTGGACGTTGTAAGCCGGGTTAAGGAAACCTTTGGTGTACCGACCTTTGCCTACCAAGTCAGCGGTGAGTACGCTATGTTAAAGGCTGCAACTGATAATGGCTGGTTGGATAATGACAAGGTCATTCTTGAAAGTCTGGTGGCTTTCAAGAGGGCTGGTGCTGATGGTGTCTTTACTTATTTGGCTCCAGAGGCCGCCAAACTTATCAACAGCCAATAACAAAGCATTCCTTTAAAATCGGTTTTTTTGTTTTTAAAGCATTAATCGTCTCTCATGTATTAAAATAAATTTATAATCAAACCGTTCACAAGGCTTTGTACAATGCTGAACACTTTACTAAAGCATTGCACCTATTGAGCAATCCCCATCATTGCTGTGGGAAGCCATGTTGCTATTCCGGGAAATATGCATAATATCACAATGCCCAGAACCATACATAACATGAATGGGAATGCGCCTTTCAAGATGGTAGGCAAACTTATTTCAGGCGCAATTCCATTGATGACATAAAGATTTAGTCCAACTGGTGGTGTTATTAGGCCAATTTCCATATTAATGGTGAAAATGACGGCAAACCAGTAGGGATCGAAACCCATTTGGTCGATTATTGGCATTAAGATCGGGGCAGTCATTAATATGACTGCAACTGGGGGAAGAAAAAAACCAGCAACTAACAGAAATATATTGATCATTCCCATGAGAACCCAACGATTTGCATCAAGGCTGACTATGTGTTCAGCAATAGACTGTGTTACGAATAGGGACGAAAGCGTGTAACTAAAAAGGGATGAAGCAGCAATGATCATCAAGATCATAACGCTCTCTTTCATTGAATCGCTTATAATAGTCCAAATTTTATGAGGCTGATAAACTTTGTAGACTGCCGCAACCAATAGCAACACAAACATTGCCCCAACACCTGCGGCCTCAGATGGAGTTGCTACGCCACCGTAAAGAACAAATAACACGCTAACGATAATTGCTAAGAAAGGCAAAACACGGGGAAGAATTTCAAGCTTTTGCTTCAGCGAATACTTGTTGGCTCTTTCACTAAAGCTATAACCGTGACGCCACGCAGTATATAGTGACCAGGCCATAAACAGGCCTGTCAGCATAAGACCAGGAAATACACCAGCCATAAAAAGTCTACCAATAGAAGTTTCTGTTGCGATGCCATAGACAATCATAGTGATCGACGGGGGTATAAGAATACCCAATGTGCCACCAGCGGCAATAGCTCCTGTTGCCAAACCGTCTGGAAAGCCCCGCTTGCGCATCTCTGGTATTCCCATTTTTCCAATAGCTGCGCATGTTGCAGGCGAAGAGCCACTGAGTGCGGAAAAAATAGAGCAAGCACCAATATTAGAAATTATTAGGCCACCGGGAACCCGGTGCAACCATCTATCAAGGGCTTCATATAAGTCTTTGCCAGCCGGTGATGATGCAACTGCAGCCCCCATTACAATAAACATGGGAATAGAAACTAGAGAAAATTCAGCTATTCCCCCAAAAAAAAGATCTGCAAGCACGTCAAGTGAATCAATGCCTTCGAAAATCACAAGAAAAGTTATAGCTGTTATACCAAGACCAAAGGCAACGGGAATGCCTGTAGCAAGTATAGTGATTGTAGTGATACCAATAAGTATGCCAATGGTTAGAGGGCTCATACTTATTCTCCCTCTAATGGGCTATGTTTATCCATCGCAAAGGGCATTAAGCGACCAGTTGCTAATGAAATAATATCAGCTATGTATTGCAAAGATAAAAGACCAATTCCAATGGGAAAAGAGATATAGGGTACCCAGAGTGGCAGCGCCCAGACCGTATCTGTAGTCCAGCCTTTTACCAAGGCTTCATGAAACAAAACAAAGCCTTTCCATGCGAGTATGAAACAGAATAAAAAGCCTAAAATACTGGCAATCATAGCTAGCAAATGCCGACCTTTCTGCCCAAGGTAATGAGGCAACAGGTCAACGTTGACATGTCCCTTAATTAACAAAACATAAGGTGACCCAATGAAAGTGGAAGCGACTAGGGAATAAATTACAAACTCTGTTTGCCAGATAGTGGAAGCATTAAGAAAATAACGCATTACAACCATTTGGCAAACGACAACTATTGCTGCCCCAACCAAAAAAGCTGCAAAGACACCACACGCTTTTGAGAAAAAGCTAATCAATTTAATAAACTTTGTCATAATTAGGATCCCTCCCTCTTAAATTCACATAAAACACTGTGGTCTATTGGCGACTTAAAAAAATTAAGAAGGAACTATCAACTGTATCTTAGGAGCAGCCTTTGCAAAGGCTGCTCCTAATATTAGAAGATTAGTCGACTGAAAGAGCCTTAGCTATCAACTCTTTGCCACCAGGAACTTTTTCTGAAAATATTTTGTAAGATGTCTTGTCAGCAATATCTTTCCAGGCTGCAGCTTGTGCTGCTGTCATTGTGACGACTTTAACTCCGGCTTTCTTGTACGCAGCGACAAGCTTATCGTCCAAGCCTTTAGCTTCACCTGTCATATATGCTTCAGCTTTTTTACCCGCTGCCATGAGGGCATTTTGTTGGGCTTTATTTAATGAATCAAAACTTTTCTTAGACATCAAAATGGGTTCATACATAAACCATAAAGCATAATCGCCAGGAGCAGTAAGGCACTTCACCTGTTCGTAAATGCGGTATGAGACGAAACTACCAGAGCTTGTATTAGCTGCATCAAGTACACCTGTTTGCATGGCTTGATATATGGCGGAACTGGACATTGAAGATATTGATGCACCCGCTCCAACTAACATTTGCTCAAAAGCTGGACCAGCAGCACGAGTTACCTGACCTTTCATGGTTTCAGGGCCAAGTATGCAATTCTTTTTGGAAGCAAAACCACCAGCTAACCATGCATCTGATAATACGACAATACCAGCATCATTAATAATTTTCTTGATGTCATCCATGAAAGGTGAATCGTTAAGGCGCAGGGCATGGTCGTGATTTTTTACCAATCCGGGCATCAGAGTAGCACTAAACTGTGGATGATAACCACTAGCATAATCAAGAGGGAAAGCAGAAATATCTAGCTGTCCTTTGACCATCGCCTGCCATTGATCTTTTGGTTTAAAAAGGGACTTTCCAGGATAAACCTTAATATTAAGATCTACATTAGCTTTCGCAACTTCTTCTGCGATCATCTGAACCATTATATCGCGTACGTCACCCTTTCCACCAGGCCACTGGTGCGAAGCCTTGAGGGATTTTGCGGAAGCAATATTTACCACCGTTAAAATTGCGGCGGCACTTAATAAGCCTATTTTGAATGCTTTTATAAACATCATTTAACTCTCCCGTAAGGGCAACACCTATTGGCATAGGAGAGCCCAGTTTCATTTCATTATTTGTGAACTTAACAATTACTTGTTTTTTACTCATATCAAGCAAATGAATATGACCAAGTTACTTTCATGTATCAATATCTATTTTCAGCTTTTAATAATATGAAAAAGCCATCATTGTTCACAGGCAAACAAGTAATTTGTTCCATCATAACAATTTTTGTTGTAGCGGATCTTTCAAAGGTAAAAATAAATGTCTTCACTTGGCCCATTATCGGGAATAACAATTATTGACCTTACGCGAGTGCTGGCTGGACCATATTGCACGATGGTTCTTACTGACTTGGGCGCACGGGTTATTAAAGTAGAGATGCCAGCAGTGGGGGACGATGCACGTCACTTTGGCCCCTTCATCGAAACTCCTGACGGTGGAAAGTCTGCCTATTTTATGTCCCTTAACCGAGGCAAAGAAAGTATAGCCCTTAATTTAAAAGATTTTGAAGATAAGAAAACTTTTAAAAAGTTGCTGGGTATGGCTGATATTCTTGTTGAGAATTATAGACCAGGAACTATGGAGAAGCTTGGGTTTGGCTGGGAAGTGCTGCATGAAAAGTTTCCAAAGCTTATTTATGCGGCAGCTTCTGGATTTGGGCATACAGGTCCTTATTCAAAAAGGGCAGCATACGATCTTGTCGTTCAAGCAATGGGTGGTGTAATGAGCTTAACTGGACAGCCGGGTGGTGAGCCAACACGTGTAGGATCTTCCATTGGCGACATGACAGCCGGTATGTTTACAGCAATAGGAATTAACGCTGCTCTATATCACCGTGAAAAAACTGGAGAGGGTCAAAAAATAGATGTAGCAATGCTTGATAGTCAGGTTGCCATTCTTGAAAATGCAATTGCCCGGTATTCAGCGACTGGTGAAGTGCCAGGACCGCTTGGTGCACGTCATCCATCAATTACACCATTTGATGCTTTCATGACTGCAGATGGCTACATAGTCATTGCTGCCGGGAATAACAATCTATTTACTATTTTATGTGAAACGATAGGTCAGGCCGAATTGGTTGAAAACCCTTTGTTCAAAACCAATATTTTAAGAACTGAAAATTGTTTGATCTTAAAAAAAGAACTTGAAAAAGCTCTAAGTAAAAAAACAGTAGCTGATTGGAATAGAATCTTTGATGATGCTGGCATCCCATCAGGGCCTATCAATAAAGTTGATCAAGTTTTGACAGATCCACAAGTACTCTCCCGTAATATGGTGGTGACTGCTGTGGACAAAATTACGGGACCTTTGAAAATGGCAGGCAATCCTATAAAAATGTCAGCCTTTGAAGATCCTGCCATCCGCCTGTCTGCTCCTGAATTAGATGCAGACAGAGAAAAAATAATTGACGAATTGACATTCTTTTATAAGGATTAGGACGGTTATAGGGCTAAAGACTTATTCATTAGATAACTATGAATTCGATATGAATTATTGAGAAATTTATTATGAACCGGCTGTTAAACAGCAAAATTAAATTCCTTGAGAATAATTACGCGGGTTTTTGCCGTTAATATGAAGAAAGTTAGTTAACTTCCTTGATTTCTGCATAATCACCATTAAAGTAAATTAAAGGACTGCTATTGTCAGATTGATGAAGGCGCCCAACTAGGCCCACAATAATTAAGTGGTCCCCACCATCGTAAATAGCATCGATCTTACATTCAAGATTTGCCAGGCAACCAGTCAAAATTGGGACGCCAGTATCCCAAAACGTATGTTCAACTTTAGCAAAACGGTCTTCAACTTTGGTTGAAAAAATAACTGAAAGATCTTGTTGATCTTTATTTAGCATATTTAGAGCAAAGCCGTTTCCTTTATCAAAAGCGTTAATACTTGCTGTTCTTTTATCTAGGCAGAATAGAACCAATGGAGGGGAAAGCGATAGCGATGTGAAAGCATTTACTGTAAGTCCAACCGGTGTTTTATTTTCTGTTAAACCTGTTACAACTGTAATGCCTGTAGCAAAATGGCCAAGAACTCTTCTAAATGTTGTTTGATCGATACCCACGTTTTTTACTTTCTATTCGTTTTGACTCAGTAAAAGGACAAAATATTTTTCTAAATAATCTAAAATCTTTTGATTACAATTGAGCGTCAAAAATGTTTTTATTGTTGTGGAACTAATAAAAAAATTGAGACTATAAGACTTGTTTTTTAAACTATAGGCTTCGGACTTAAAATGCGAGAAGATCCAAACATAATACATCAGATAAAAAAGATTTTGGGACGTTTGTTTTGAGACATTCACCCTTTTTTGATCCTCTAAGTCCAGCTCACTTTTTTTTCACAACAGCTCCCCAACCTTGTCCTTATTTTAATGATAGGGTTGAAAGGCGGGTTGTAACCGAACTGGTTGGTCATGACTCACAGGCACTGCATGATCAATTAACTCGTAGTGGTTTTCGCCGTTCCCACGGGACTGCTTATGCTCAAGCGTGTCCGAGTTGCACCCAATGCATATCGATAAGAATTAGAGCTCGTGAATTCAGTTGTTCGCGAAGCCAGCAAAGAATTGTAAAACGTAATAGGGAGCTAATTGCGAGCGAAGTTTCAGCTGTTGCTAACGAGGAGCAATTTATTCTATTTGAAGCTTACCAGACCTCTCGACATTCGGGAGGTGACATGGAAACTATGGAATTTTCAGATTACAAATCTTTGGTGGAGGAAAATAATGTCGATACGGCCTTAATTGAATTTCGACATAACGACCGTCTGATCGCTTGCATAATAATAGACAAAATATCAGACGGATTTTCAGCTGTTTATAGTTTTTTTGATATGGAGTTTGAAAGCCGCAGAAGTCTTGGCACCTACATGATTCTATGGTTGATCGAGCACACTAAAGCCCTAGAACTCGACTATGTCTACTTGGGTTTCTGGATTAATGAGTGCCGAAAAATGTCTTATAAAAAAAATTTCCAGCCATTTGATTGTTTTTTGTCGGGAAGTTGGATACATCATGAAGATATGGGGGTGGATGAGAAGTCTATTAATCTTTAAAACTGTTCACTGCGTCAATTTATCATGCCCATAAGGTTTTTTCAGCTAAACTTCCCTGTCGTTGAGAAGCCATGTGGCACCTTGGTTCCTGCCTGTGCTCTCTTTCCAAGCCAATCTTTCAAATTAGACTCTCTTCGTGTTTTTTGGCCGGCTTTCCAACTCATGCCATCAGCTAATTTGATGGCCTTAGCATCAGCTAATCCTCCTTTTGCAAAACGTTGGATAAAGTTTCCACGACCACGAGACATCTCTTGAAGCTGGTCTATAGGAAAGACCAAAAGTTTACGGTTCTGCCCAACACTTATTATATGGTCTGCATCTTTTTTAATGACGGTGGCAACTGCCCCCTCCTCTCCTATTCCAAGATTAAGAATTTGCTTTCCATTTTTTGTTTGGGCAACGACGTCATTTTGTCCAACTATAAAACCCCTTCCAGCATCAGAAACAACAAGCAGCTTTTGATCCGGGCTATAAATAAACATTGAGATAAAATCGTGTTCGTTGCTAAGGTCAATCATCAAGCGTAACGGCTCACCATTTCCACGCCCACCCGGCAACTTATCGCAACTGATTGTGTAGAAGCGTCCATTGCTTGCGAAGATAACCAGCTTGTCCGTAGTTTGTGCATTAATTATGAACTTTCCCGTATCACCTTCTTTATATTTTAGATCGCTTGCAGTTTCTGTATGACCACGCAGAGATCTAATCCAGCCTTTGGTTGAGCAGATTATAGTTATTGGTTCACGTTCAATCATAGCTTCTATGGGGACAATAACGGCTGAAATTGGCTTTCCAATTAAAGTACGACGACTGCCAATTTCTGTTTTGAGACCAAATTCTTTTTTTATTTCATTAATTTCCTCAGCAATTATTTTCCAGAGAGTTTTTTCATCTTTGAGCTGTGAGATAATCTCTTTCATTTCCATCGTTAGTTTCTTATTTTCTGCCTGAATTTCGAACTCTTCAAGTTTGCGTAATTGCCGCAAGCGCATGTTTAGAATGGCTTCAGCCTGCACTTCACTTAATTCAAAAATTTTGATTAAAGCAGCTTTGGCTTCATCTTCCTCGCGAATAATTTGGATTACTTTATCTAGGTTTAGGAAAGCAATCAGGTACCCGCCAAGAATTTCTAAGCGGTGACGAATTTTATTAAGGCGAAAGTTTTTTCGACGGACTAGAACCTCATGGCGGTGATCAAGAAAAGCTTGCAATACTTGGCGTAGGTTCATTACACGAGGCACTTGATGGGCATCAATAACATTCATATTTAGACCAAAACGCGTCTCCATATCGGTTTGCTTGAATAAACGCTCCATAAGCATTTCAGAATTAATAGAACGATTTCGTGGTTCAAGAACAATTCTCAATTCTTCGGTAGACTCATCACGAATATCAGCAAGCATAGGGAGTTTTTTGAGGTTCATTAATTCAGCAATTTTCTCAATCAGCCGGGATTTTTGAACCTGATAGGGAATTTCGGTAACAACAATTTGATATGTCCCTTGTTTGAGTTGCTCAACAAGCCATTTGGCACGAAGCCGAAACCCTCCGCGTCCAGTGCTATAGGTCTCTATAATAGACCCTCGTGACTCTACAAGCTCACCACCTGTGGGAAAATCAGGCCCAGGCACTAGATCTATTAACTTGTCAAAAGTGGCATTAGGAAACTTAATTAGGTGAGTTAAAGCAGAACACAGTTCGCTTAAATTATGTGGAGGTATAGACGTTGCCATCCCGACGGCGATTCCTGCAGAGCCATTGGCTAGCAAATTAGGAAAACGAGCGGGCAACACGACGGGTTCTGAATCTTCTCCGTCGTAGGTCTCACGGAAATCAACAGCATCCTCATTAATACCATCAAGTAAGGCAATAGAGGCAGTTGTCATTCGAGATTCAGTGTAGCGCATAGCAGCAGCGTTATCGCCATCTATGTTCCCAAAATTACCTTGGCCATCAACAAGCGGATAGCGTACGGAAAAATTCTGCGCCAAGCGAACCAGTGTTTCATAAATGGCAATATCACCATGCGGATGGTATTTTCCCATAACGTCACCAACGACGCGTGCACACTTTTTGAAGCCTGTATTAGGATCAAGTTTCAACTGGCGCATAGCATAAAGCAAACGCCTATGGACAGGTTTCAGGCCATCCCTAACGTCTGGCAAAGAACGAGCCATAATTGTTGACAGAGCATAGTTTAAATAACGCTCGCCAATTGCATCAGCGAGCCGGGTATCACGTATGTTCCCGGTCGGAACGGTCTTGCTCATAGAATGTCCTATTTAAAAAATTTTGAACAGTTTAAATATTCAATATATAGTATCTTTTGATGTAGAGCCGTCAACATTTAGTATCAAATATAAATGAAAAAATGAATATTTTTTCATGAATTAAACGTGAGGCCGTCATGTGTCTTAGCGTGACTGTCGAGGTTTGACGTTCCTTGTTTCACTAATAATTCTTAGTAAATCTAATGATAATTGCAGGGCTTCGTTCTCTTGTTTGTGACTTGCCAACTGAATGGTTGACATCTCTTTTCATCCAAACAACTGCATCAAGATCAGACCTGCAGTTACCATTGAAGCTGCAATAATCCTTCTAGGCCCGAAGGATTCCCCCAATCCAAATATACCGATGAGCGCTGCAAAGACTACACTGGTTTCACGCATGGCTGAAACATGGGCCATGGGGGCATACATAAGAGCCCAAACTACCAAAGCATAAGCAGTGGCACACATGCCTCCACCAATAACACCAGTACGCCACCAATGCATACGTAAATAAGGGATAAATTCACGGCGTTTGAAAATTAAGGAAGAGAAAACAAGTGGTAAAGCATAAACAAAGAAAAGCCATAGGATAAAAGAAAGGGGATTGCCTGATAGCCGCACTCCGATGCCATCTGCTAGCGTATAAGCACTTACAAAAGCAGCAATGGCCAAACCATATAAAAAAGGGCGATAATCCCATTTTTCTCCTTTCTTGCGTTCCAAAGCAAAAGTGGCAATGCCAAGAGAGGCCAAAACAAGACCACCTAATTCCATGGAGGTTGGAACTTCAGAAAAGAAAGTTGCAGCACCTAGGGCCACTAGCAACGGAGCCCCCCCACGCGATACTGGATAGATAAGACTCAAATCACCATAATGATATGCACGAATCAGAAGGAAGTAATATGCCGTGTGTAAAGCTGTTGAAAGTAATAAATAAGGCCAGCTTTCTGGAGCAGGTGGCTCTATAAACGGCAGCACCATTGCAGCCATGACAGAGCCAGCACCAATAACTAACGTCAGTGTTAGCATCCTGTCTTCACCAGTCTTGACAATTGCATTCCAAATTGCATGCAATATTGCCGCCAGCAACACAAGTGCAGCAAAGCCGAGGGACATGGTGGAGAGTTCCTTATATGTAGTTTTAATTAAATTGCAATTTTGAGAGAGCTTTATTTGGCCAGTATGTTAACTTGAATTGGACATAGATTAGTTAAAACAACTACTCCTAAATGTTTTTTAACATCTTGTTATAAGACATTCTAATATTGTTTTTTTAATTACATTTAATAGCGTTTGGAAAGACTTTATTATTTGTTGTCAGATTGTTGAACAACGCAGATAACCACGTACTAGCGCTTGCACTCCTCTCAAATGAGCTTGATCCAAAAAGTGTTGATTAAAGTCAGTTTAGGAATTCTTTCGCTTGCTCAAGATCTTCCGCACAATTTATATTAAAGAATGGGTCAATTATATCTGTTGACCAGTTAACATTGATAACATTGAATTTCTCTGTCCATTTGTCAATTTTCCGCAAATTTTCTTCAAGCATGGCACGTCTTAAATCACCTGCAAGTTTTATCGGCCATAGCGCGAAGACGGGATGGGTGCGTTCATTGGAACGGGCACAGGCCATATCTGCATTTTTATTATGAACTTTTTCGAGCATTCTCTCTACGAGATCGTTAGGAAAAAAAGGTGCATCTGTGGGGAAAGTCACGACCCACTCACAATTAGTTACGTTACGAGATGCCCATTCCATACCCGTTAAAACACCTGCTAATGGACCTTGCGCGCCATCAACAACGTCAGGGACGACGGGTAGTTTGAATTCAACAAAGCGGGAGCTATCTCCGTTAGCATTTAAAATCAACTGACTAACTTGAGGTGTAGCTGCGTCAATGGCATAAGAAAGTAATGTTTTACCACCAAGTATCTTTAAACATTTGTCGCCACCACCCATACGCCGCGCAAGTCCCCCAGCTAGCAGAACACCAATAATATTTTTAGTATCTTTCATTTAGAGCTTCTCATTCATAATAAGAATATCCTCACCTTTTAAGATTGCAACAAGGAGCAGTGTTATTTGTTTGCAGATAAACCCGTTTAAAATGGAATAGCCCTTTGGAGATACATTGCGTTATTTAATTGTAATTCTTTGTGTATGGATAGTTGCATCATAAAAATTAACAAGGGTTGTATTCTATACAACAAGTATAGTTTAATTCTCACATAAGTTTTCAATGCTAGGAATGGATCTAATATTTTGAAGAATATCCTGGGTGATTTCAAAACCCCCTTTAAGTTTGATATCTACTTCCCTGCCATCTTCTAGCCTTGTGGTAAAGATCACCTCTCCTCCTCTATTTTCTCCATTTTTATTACTATTTCTGAGTGCATTCTGAATATTTTCTAGAGGTTCAGGAGAACAAATTGTGATATTTATCCCTGTCTGCGCCTTTGAGGCAACTTCATCTAATGCTTCAACCATATTGGCGGTGAACTTGGGTATCTCCTCTTGAAATTGTACCCCTGCTTTTATGAATAGTGAATTCCCAGATTCAAATAATTCCTGCGCCGCTGACAGTAGCTCAGAAAACACCATTATTTCAAAAATACCAGATACATCAGTCAACTGGACAAAAGCATAGCGGTTACCTTTGCTTGATGTACGCTCGATCTTACTAATAACTGTTCCTGCCATATTGGCAGGACCGGGCTGGCCTTCTCTGATGATATCGACAGAAGAACGCACTTTTAGCCGCTCAAGACTTTTTGCATAAGAATCTAGCGGGTGACCTGATAAATAAAAACCAACAGCGTCAAATTCCTCCTTCATCCTGTCTGTTTGTGACCAGTCAGAAGTAGTAGGTAAGATGACGGATTGCATTTGTGAATTTTCAGCATCAAACAATCCAATTTGATTGCTTTTGCGGTCATGGGCAGCAACACTGGCATGACGCATGATAACTTCGATACCTTTATAAATGCGACGACGATTTGGCTCGAGTTTGTCAAATGCACCTGCTTTAACTAGATTCTCCATAAGCCGTTTGTTGACAACTTTAGTATCAACACGTTGAGTAAAATCTGTAATGTCTTGGAATGGACCATTTTGAATACGTTCTTCTACCAATGAGCTCATAGCTGCATCACCAACATTTTTTACGGCTGCCAAAGCGTAGCGAACTCCACTCTTGCCATTACTACAGGTCTCAACTTGAAAATCAGCCGCTGATGCATTTACATCTGGTCCAAGAACTTCCACTCCAAGATGAGATAATTCCTGCCGAAAAAGATTTAGCTTGTCTGTATTGTTAATATCCAAGGTCATGGAAGCTGCAAGAAATTCAACGGGATAGTTAGCCTTAAAAAAAGCTGTTTGATAGGCTACTAGTGCATAGGCAGCTGCATGAGATTTATTGAATCCGTAGCCAGCAAACATATTCACCTGATCAAAAATTTTAGATGCTTTATCTTTTGGGACACCTTTTGCATTTGCACCATTTACGAAGGCCTGACGTTGTTTATCCATCTCTGCCTGATCTTTTTTACCCATTGCCCTGCGGAGCAAATCAGCATTACCTAAAGTGTAGCCTGAAAGTTCCTGTGCGACCTGCATAACTTGTTCTTGATAAATCATAATGCCAAAGGTTTCTTTGAGGATACCTTCAAGGGTAGGGTATAGGTAATCAGGTTCTTCTAAACCATGCTTACGAGCTATATAGCTTGGAATGTTTTCCATTGGGCCAGGACGGTAAAGTGCGACAATAGCTATAATGTCCTCAAATGTGTCGGGTTTAAGCTTACGGATCACATCGCGCATGCCAGTGCTTTCTAGTTGAAAAACACCTATTGAATCGCCTCGAGAGAGCATTTGATATGTTTTCTTATCATCAAGTGGTATCGATAATAAATTAATATTGACTCCCCTATTACTGATCAGTTCAATTGCCTTAGCTAGAACGGTCAGGGTTTTCAAGCCAAGGAAATCAAATTTTACAAGACCCGCAGCTTCAACATACTTCATATTGAATCCGGTGACTGGCATATCAGACCGTGGATCACGATAAAGTGGAATTAACTCATCCAAAGGTCTGTCACCAATAACCACACCAGCAGCGTGAGTGGAGGCATGGCGATAAAGACCTTCTAACCTAAGACCTATTTTGATGAGTTTTTCGACTGAGGCGTCTTCTTTTATTTCATCTTTAAACTTTTTTTCATTCTCTATTGCTTCACTCAAAGTCGTTGGATTTGCAGGATTGTTGGGTATTAGTTTGCAAATACGGTCAACCTGACCGTAGGGCATTTCAAGAACCCGACCCACATCACGAAGCACGGCGCGGGCCTGAAGCTTCCCAAAAGTGATAATCTGGGCAACATGATTTCGACCATATTTTGTCTGCACGTAACGGATCACATCGTCTCTGCGATCCTGACAGAAATCAATGTCAAAATCGGGCATTGAAACACGTTCTGGATTAAGGAAACGTTCAAATAGCAAACCCCAACGAAGCGGGTCAAGGTCCGTGATTGCCAACGCCCAGGCAACTACTGATCCAGCACCTGAACCACGGCCAGGGCCAACAGGAATATTGTTTTGTTTAGACCAATTGACAAAATCAGCAACAATCAGGAAGTAACCTGGGAAGCCCATTTTAGAAATGACACCCAATTCATACTTAAGACGTTCACGGTAAGGTTTGGCAATTTTAATCTTATAGGGTTCACTTATGCCTTCTTTGAAAACCTCATTTTTAAGGCGCACTTCGAGTCCTGCAGTGGATTGATCATGAAGTTCACTTTTTTCGGTGCGTCCTTCACCACAATCATAAGGTGGCAGTATAGGATCAATTTTTTCTACCTTGCTTGCACAACGCTGAGCGATAATGAGCGTGTTATTAATTGCTTCCGGTAAGTCCACAAACAAGGCACGCATTTCGTCGGCGGACTTAAAATAGTGCTGTTGAGTGATACGCCGTCTTTCCGTTTGACTGACATAAGCTCCCGCAGCGATGCAAATAAGTGCATCATGGGCCTCATACATATCAGGGGTTGTAAAAAAAGGCTCGTTGGTAGCGACCAATGGCAAGTCATATTTATAGGCAAGTTCAATAAATTTAGACTCCGTGAGACTTTCTTCCTCCATTCCATGGCGCATAATTTCTATGTATAGTCGATCAGGAAAGGCTTCTTTAAGAGTAGTCAATAATGCTTCAGCCGAGTCATACTGGCCTTCTGCTAGCAAATGCCCGACTGGGCCCTTTGGACCTCCACTGAGTGCTAATAAGCCGTCGCTAAATTCCTTCAGTTCAGCAAGGCTAACTTGTGGCTCATCAGAAATTTCTTCATTGTTTGCATGACCAAGATACGCCAGCCCCAAAAGCTTTAGAAGATTTGTGTAGCCCTTATCATTCTTTACAAGCAAAACTAAATTATCGCATGCGTTAAGACCTGGATGGCCAAAACTTGCGTCATCAGATTTTTTGCGCGTTACTGAAACCTGACATCCAATAATAGGTTGAATACCAGCCTCAACACAGGCAGATGAAAACTCAAGCCCACCAAACAGATTGTTAGTATCGGTAATGGCGACAGCTGGCATAAGCTGTTCTTTACAGATTTTTACCAATTCAGTAATTCTTATTGCGCCCTCTGAAAGAGAAAACGCTGTATGAACCCTCAGGTGTACAAAATCTGCGTGTTTTACTTGGGACTCGCTCATAGTTAGAAGAGTCCCACAGCTAGCCTCTTGGGTCATCAAGAAGTTATCCCCAATTGATAGCTTTCTGTGTACATTTCAGTACATGAAAGAATTTTTCGTTTACGTAATTAAAAATCAAAAAAATACGCTTTATACAGGCATCTCCAAAGATATTGAGCGACGCATTAACTTGCATAACAGCGGTAAGGGAGCAAAGTTTACCCGTGGTCGGGGGTTATGGCAACTAACCTACTCAGAAGGACCATTTGAGCATGGTGATGCACTACGTAGGGAGATGGAAATAAAAAGAGATAGAGCACTAAAACGAAGACTAAAGAGCTACAACGGTTGATTAGGCATCGACAACATATCCTTCATGAAGAGTAATTACACGATCCATACGTGAGGCAAGCTGTGTATTATGTGTAGCAATTAAAGCTGTCAGGCCGGCACCACGGGCTAGGCGCATAAGAACATTAAAAATTTCATCGGCAGTATGAGGATCAAGATTGCCCGTTGGCTCATCAGCCAAAAGTAACTTTGGTGCATTAGATAAGGCGCGACCAATAGCTACACGCTGCTGTTCCCCACCGGATAAGCGAGCTGGGCGGTGGGTTGAACGTTCTGACAGACCGAGCCACTCAAGCAATTCTTTAGCCCGTTTACGAGAGACTTTTTTACTTTTTCCATTAATAATCTGAGGAATGGAAATATTTTCCAAAGCTGAAAATTCCGGTAACAAATGGTGGTGCTGGTAGACAAAACCAAGGTTATGACGTCGTACGCGAGTACGATTGTCATCATCCATATTGCTGCAGGGTTCCCCACATATTGTTATTGTACCACTGTCTGGCTTTTCAAGTAGACCTGCGATATGTAACAAGGTTGACTTTCCTGAACCACTTGGGCCGACTAGTGCAACCACTTCACCTTCACTCAAAGAAATATCACTTCCCTTTAAAATATTGAGCTGGTTTTTACCCTGCGTAAAAGTTCGTTTAATGTTTTTTAAGGAAAGAATTTCATTACTCATATCGTAGAGCCTTTGCAGGGTCGATCCGAGCTGCGCGCCAAGATGGATATAAGGTAGCTAGGAATGACAAACCTAATCCCATCAACACAACTGCAATAACTTCTGCAGGATCAACAACCGCTGGCAATTGTGATAAAAAGTAAATTTCTGCAGCAAATAACTCTGTCCCTGTGAGGCTTTGAATCCACTGGCGGATATTTTCTATGTTATGGGTGAATGCAATTCCCATTGCAAAACCACCGAAGGTACCAATAATCCCGACTGAGGCACCACTGAGAAAGAAAATACGCATAATGGTTGCACGGGAAGCTCCCATGGTACGTAGAATGGCTATATCCTTGCCTTTATCTTTTACAAGCATAATCATAGATGAAACAATATTGAAAGCAGCTACGACAATTATCAACGTCAGGATCAGAAACATTACATTGCGTTCAACTTGAATAGCGTTAAAGAAACTAGCATTGGCACGTTGCCAATCATGAACACGAAGTGGTCTATCCGTCAGCGGTGGGATGTTTTTGCCAATAGCTAGAGCTTTATCAGGATGGACGACAGAAACCTCAAGATTGCTTACTGCTTTAGGCATCTTAAAATATACTTGGGCCGCCTGTAGGGTCATAAAAATAAAACCAGAGTCGTACTCATACATCCCAATTTCAAAAGTTGCAGCAAGTTTGTACTTACGCATGCGGGGAATAACTCCAAATGCTGTAATATTTCCCTTAGGTGAAATTAGTGTGACGTCATGTCCAATGCCAACACCAAGTTTTCGGGCCAGCCTAGTCCCCATGATGACACTATTATCGTCAAAGTGATCTAGAGTTCCATCTTGTATGTTTTCAGCAACAATGGAGCGCGCAACTAGATCTTCCTTTCGAAAGCCTCTGATGACGGCACCGCTGGCTCTTTTTTTTGCCGTTGCCATAACCTGACCATTAATTATTGGACTCACATCAACCACCCCCTCAAGTCCACTAATTTTTTTTGCCAAGTTATCAAAATCAGTCATGTTTTCACTTTGTGCATAGATGCTCAGATGGCCATTAATGCCAAGTATTCGGGTCATTAACTCTTCACGGAAACCATTCATCACTGACATCACAATGATGAGTGTGGCCACACCAAGGGCAATTCCCAACAAAGAGAACCAAGCTATGACAGAAATAAATCCTTCCTGCCGTCGCGCCCTTAAATAGCGCATGGCCATCATCCACTCAAAGACAGAAAACATTAATCTCAGCCTTTCAATAGATTGAGTGCGGCAGCAGCTGAAAGTTCAACAAGCTCACCAGTTTTGCGGTTTTTGAATTCCACGATGCCATCCTTAACGCTCTTGGGGCCGATTATAATTTGCCAAGGTAATCCAATCAGATCCATATCAGCAAATTTGACCCCAGCTTTTTTATCGCGATCGTCATAAAGGGCCTCAATTCCCGCATCTTTTAATAAAGAGTACATGTTATCACAAGCATTTGTGCAATTATCATCATCATGTCGGAGGTTAATTAAACCAACTTTGTATGGAGTGACAGTCTCAGGCCATATAATTCCTCTATCATCGTGACAGGCCTCAATAATTGCGCCAACAAGCCTTGACACGCCAATGCCATATGACCCCATTTCGACGGTGATTTCCTCACCATTTGGGCCAGTAACCACTGCACCTAGTTTGGAAGAATATTTGGTGCCAAAATAAAAGATGTGGCCAACTTCAATGCCACGGGCCGTGATCAGATTACTCCCCAAAGCTCTTTCCGTTTTCTCATCGCGCATTTCATCTGTAGCAGCATATTTTTCTGTAAAAGTATGAACAATTTTCCCCAGATTACTATCTGCGTCCACATCCTTTAACCAATTGTTATTCAGACACTCGTTGTGACAGGCAATCTCACTTTCACCAGTTTCGGCTAAAATAAGAAATTCATGGCTCATGTCGCCACCAATGGGGCCTGTGTCGGCAGCCATAGGGATTGCCTTCAGTCCGAGTCTCTCGTATGTCTTGAGGTAGGATACAAACATTTTGTTATAGGAGTTTTGTGCACCTTCTTTATCCAAATCAAATGAATAAGCATCTTTCATAAGAAATTCGCGGCCACGCATAATGCCAAAACGAGGCCTAACTTCATCGCGAAACTTCCATTGTATATGATAAAGAAGCTGGGGCACGTCCCTATAGCTTCGGATGGAATTAGCAAAAATTTCTGTTATCTGTTCTTCGTTAGTTGGCCCATACAACATGTCACGGCCATGGCGGTCACTAACACGAAGCATTTCAGGACCATAGTCATCATATCTACCACTTTGCCGCCAAAGGTCAGCAGACTGAATAGTTGGCATCAGAACTTCATGGCAATTTATGGCATTTTGCTCTTCGCGCACGACTTGTTCTATATTTTTTAAAACCTTCAAGCCAAGTGGCAACCAAGAATAAATACCAGCACTAGACTGCCGGATCATCCCTGCACGTAACATCAATCGATGAGAGACAATTTGTGCCTCTGCAGGTGTTTCCTTAAGAGTGGGCATAAAATAAGTGGAAAGTCGCATTTAATTAAGAGCCTTGAAACTAAAAAAATACCAATTTGGCCGGACTTTAGAGCATGACTGTCTACTCGTCAAAGAATGCTATATCAGCCTGCGTCCAAGGTGGCTTTTTTGCAAGTATGCGATTATAAGCCGGGCATTCAGGACTGTGAGCACCAGGCAAATAGCCAAGACTCATAAGAAACTCATTAACTATTTCATCTCCAGTAAACTTAAAGGTTTTTTTGAACAGCTTGACCCATTCAGATTTAGCCATTGGGTGATGTTTTTCTAGGAAATTTGAAAATCCACCATAATTGTTACGCATTTTCTGAATACATTTGGCATTTTCAATTATAGAAGTGACTTTTAATCGGTTGCGAATAATTCCTGTGTCCCCAAGCAATCGTGTAATATCTTTTTCACTGTATCCGGCAATAGTATCCACATCAAATTCCTCAAAGGCTTTAAATGTGGTCGCACGTTTCTTCAATATTAATTCCCAAGACAATCCAGCCTGAAATATTTCCAAGGACAGTAATTCAAATAGAACTGCATCGCCGTTTCGCGGCAAGCCATATTCGTCGTCATGATAAGGTCCATGAACTGGATCACCTGGGGCTGTAGTGCAATACCAGTTCATATTTTCCTATGGGGCTCATTTGAGTTAAATAAATGAAATTGTCAGTTGTCTTTGGAATTAAATAAAATAAATAATGAGACTTTTTTTTGAGGAAAGCTCTTAGGTTTATTTTTGAATGCCCTATTGAGGTTGTCAATAAATTATATGATCAAATTTCGACCATATGAACTTTGGTTATCGGTTTTTTGTTCAGTTTTTCCTTGAACACACCTCTAACAACAAGCCGAATAAGTTCACTGGTTTTCTTGTTATAAGACTTCTCCTCCATTGAGCGTCTGACTTCAGTAATGACATTATTATGCAAGTCACCATCACCATCTCCTAAAACACCAGTAGTCGTCAATAATGGTTCAGATAACAGTTGTCCCTGTTTATTGACAACTAGTGTAAGAACTGCAGTTCCATTCCAAAGAGCACGTTTTCGACCTCGAATCAATTCACTTTGTAAAGGAACTACTCTATTTCCCTCCAAAGCAAGGCGGCCAGAATGAACATGATCAATAATTTTAGGCTCGCCAGGGGCAATGCGCATCAAGGATCCATTTTCACCTACTAAGGCATAAGTGACTTGGCTCTGACGAGCTAAACGTGCATGCTCAGCCATATGACGTAATTCACCGTGAACGGGAATAGAGATAGTTGGACGTACATGTTGATACATACGGATCATTTCTTCACGGTCCGGGTGACCTGACACATGGACGAAGTGATCTTGCTCTGTAATCACCTGAATTCCAGCACGAACTAATTGATTATGCAAATAGCCAATGGAAGCTTCATTTCCAGGTATTACTCGTGAAGAAAAAATTACTGCATCCCCATCATCAAGAGAAATCCGAGGGTGAGAACCACTAGCAATCCTAGAGAGTGCCGCCCGTGGCTCGCCTTGAGAGCCAGTGCATATAATGAGCGTTTTATTGCGGGGCAAAAAACCTGCCAGATCCTCATTAAGGAATTCTGGGGTGTTTTGAAGGCATCCATGAGCACGTCCAACTTCAGAAAATCTCCATAGAGCCCTGCCTGCAAGCACAACACTTCTATCACTGGCTTGGGCTGCTGCAGCGATTGTTTGAAGCCTTGCTACATTAGATGCAAAGCAGGAAACGACAACACGCTCTTTTAGTGTTGAAATCAAATCAGTGAGGCTCTCTAACAAATCACCTTCCGAGCCAGATGTGCCTTCGTTAAAGACATTGGTCGAGTCGCAGACAATTGCCAGTGTGCCCTCTTCTCCAAGTTTTTTAAGAGCTACTTCATCAGAAACTTCGCCTACTACCGGATTAGGATCAAACTTCCAGTCCCCTGTATGAAGTACTGTACCAACAGGGGTTCTGATTGCGATGGCATTGGGCTCAGGAATAGAATGAGTAAGAGTAATTAGCTCAAGATCAAATGGACCGACACTAAACTTTCCTCCTAAGGGAATAATCCTTACGTCAACACTACGATCTAAACCAGCTTCAGCCAATTTATGACTTAGAATATCTGCTGTGAAAGGTGTCGCATAGACTGGGCAACGAAGTCGTCGCCAAAGATGGGCTACTGCACCCAGGTGATCTTCATGTGCATGAGTTAGTACCAATGCGTCCAGTTGATCAAGCCGTTCCTCGATGAAGGCTGGGTCAGGCATTATAACATCTACACCAGGTATTGTACCATCCCCAAAAGTAATTCCAAGATCGACCATCATCCAGCGTTCTTGGTCGCGGGGACCATAGCCATAAAGATTCAAGTTCATACCAATTTCACCAGCACCTCCAAGTGGGAGAAATAGTAACTCGTCCTGGTTAGACATCTATGAAGCAGTATTCAGTTGATAAATTGCAAAAAGGCCACGCAATGTAAGCTCAGCATCAGCACATTCGATTAGTTCAGTTGATTCAGCAAATAAAGGAGCTAACCCACCTGTTGCGATAACTTTCATAGGCATTCCAAATTCTTCTTCAATACGCTTTACCATCCCTTCAAGCATCGAGAGATATCCCCAATAGATACCTGATTGCATGGCCTGAACTGTTCCTTTCCCAATAACTTGTTCAGGGCGAATAATTGCAACCCTTGGTAACTTTGCAGCCGCCATGTGCAGTGCTTTCTGTGACAGATTGACCCCAGGTGTGATAATGCCCCCAGCGTAATTGCCATTACTATCTATAACATCAAAAGTTGTGGCCGTGCCAAAGTCGATTACTATTAAAGGACCACCGTATTTTTGATGGGCTGATATGGCGTTGACTAACCTGTCGGCTCCGATGTCTTTAGGTTGATCAAGTAAGACATCAATTCCAATCTCAACACCTTCATCACCTACGACCAGTGGGTCAGTTCCAAAATAAGTTCGGCATAAAGTTTTAAGAGAGAATAATGCTGTCGGTACCACCGTAGCAATAATGGCACTATTTATTAATGATCGCTCAATATCTGCAAGGTTAAGTAGCTGTAGCAACCAGACGCCGTGGTCATCGGCAGTACGTTCCGGCGTGCTGGACGAACGCCAAACACCTAGCACATTACCACTATCCTCAAAAACGGCAAAGACTGTATTGGTGTTACCTGAATCAATGGTAAGAAGCATGTTGCTTATTCAAACTCCTAAGTTGTTAATAAACTATTATATAAAAATATCGCCAGCGGTGATACGGCGCTCATCACCATTATGAAATAGAATTAAAGTACCGTCCTTATCAAGAGCTCTAAACTCCCCTATTAAAGTTTCATGCTCAAGATGAACTATGATTTTTCTTCCAAGCCAAGCTACACGGCATAGCCAAGCTTCTCTGATCGGTTTAAATCCCATTTCTTTCCAAATCTTGTAATTAGAAAGAAAACGGTGACTAAATAATTCGAGCATAATTTCAGCACTAATATCATTTTTAGCCCCTTCGTGTATCAAGGAAGTGGCTGGAAACTCAACATCTTTTGGAAAGCTTCTAACATTTAAGCCAATACCTATAACCATCCAGTCTATATTCCCCTGAGGTGTCGATTGTGACTCCAAAAGAATACCTGATATTTTACGCTCTTGTACAAGAACATCGTTCGGCCACTTACAATTTACAATGGCAGTTGCTGGTAAAATATCGGTAATATTTTCAGCAATACAAAGAGAGGCTAAGAAGCTTAATTGCATGGCCTTAAATGCAGAACATTTCGGTCTTAGCAATATTGAGAAATAAAGGTTGCCAATTTCTGATGTCCACTTACGACCGCGTCTGCCAGTTCCTGATGATTGTTCTTTTGCCCAAACTACAACGCCATCAGGCACACCATCCCGGGCAAGGCGTTTAGCCTCCTCATTCGTACTATCAACAGTGTCGTAAGTTATTAGTTTTAGTGGACTGGGCAGACTAATCTTTTGGTTCATCTCTCAAACAAGGTAAAGGCAGCAATAGAGGCACTGTCAACAATGACGTTGGGTAATGCAAAGAATAAAACAATTATCACGGCACATCCAGCAATGACGAAACCCAGAATAGAGTTGATAGGTTTATCAAGTGGATCTCCCTGCTCATCGAAATAAACTACTTTAACGATACGCAAATAATAAAAAGCACTAATTACGCTACTTAAGACAGCTATAAGGGCAAGGCCATAAAATTTAGACTCAATAACCGCAAGAAAAATATAAAGTTTTGAGAAGAATCCTGCTAAAGGTGGAAGCCCAGCCATCGAGAACATAAAAATAGCTAAGGCTGCTGCAACCATTGGATGGCTTTTTGACATTCCAGACAAATCACTTATATTTTCAACCATTCTGTCACCTCGACGCATGGTCAGAATGCATGCAAAAGCACCAATATTCATGAACAAATAAATGGCCATGTAAATCATGATACCACGAACACCAGCTTCATTGGCAACCACAAGACCAGTCAGAGCATAACCTACGTGACCAATGGAACTGTAAGCCATCATTCTTTTAATGTTGGTCTGGTTTATCGCAGCAAATGCACCCACTAACATGGATGCGATCGAGATTAATATAATGATTTGTTGCCAATGCTCTACCAAATCTCCAAATGGGCCAACCATGACACGAGCAAACAACGCTATTGCTGCTATTTTTGGACCAACTGAGAAAAAAGCAGTGACGGGTGTTGGTGCACCTTCATAAACGTCTGGTGTCCACATATGAAATGGTACTGCTGAAACCTTGAAAGACAAACCTGACAAAACAAAAATTATACCAATAATTAATCCAATTGACGGGGGTGACACTTGACTATCGGCAAATAAAGCCCCCAGGGTTTTAAAATCGGTAGTCCCAGAAAAACCATAGACCAAAGAGATGCCGTACAAGAGCATGCCTGAAGCAACCGCGCCCAGAACAAAATATTTTAACCCAGCTTCAGTAGAACGTTCATCATCACGGTTAAAAGAGGCAATCACATACAAGGACAGAGATTGCATTTCCAAACCCAAATAAAGTGATAGCAGATTATTAGCTGAGACCATCAACATCATGCCAAGTGTGGCAAAAATGATCAAAATAACGTACTCAAAGCGTGAAATATTCTGCCTTTCCATATAGTCTTGAGAAATTACCAGCGTTAAGGTCGATGCCATCAGGATTAAGACTTTAAAAAACACAGCAAAGGGATCACTAATAAACATCCCACCAAAAGTTACCATGGTGCTGCCTGCAACGGCCGCAACCAAAACCATCGCAAGAACAAGTGTCACCATGCCCAGGCGTGAAATAAGACGAGAAGTTCTTATTTCTTGAGCGCTGTCACTCACCTTTTGGAAGACACCTAACATAAGCAATGCCATACCGACGCCTGCAACGAAAATTTCCGGGAGCGCAGGGACCATGTTTGGTACTTCAGTCATCACAAACTATCCTTTATCGTCCCGCAATTAACGCAGCAGAGGCAGCTTGCGCAGATTCTACACGATCAATTAAATTATTTACTGATACATGCAAGATTTCTAGAAAGGAAGATGGATAGATACCCATCCAAAAGATCAGAATTATCAGTGGCGCAAAGACCATTTTTTCACGTGTGTTCAAATCTTTTATCTTTAAAAGATGATCTTTGGTCAGTTTACCAAATATGATACGCCGATATAAATATAGCATATAAACAGCACTAAGAATAACCCCAGTCGCAGCTAAGGCGGCTAATATGCTGTTAACCTTAAAAGCACCAACAAGTATAAGTAATTCGCCGACGAAACCACCTGTTCCAGGCAAACCAACAGACGCTAGCATAAAAACCATAAAAATAAGTGAGTAAGCCGGCATCTTGTGAACGAGGCCCCCATACTGTGTGATTTCACGAGAATGGATACGGTCATAGACCACGCCAACAATAAGGAAAAGAGCAGCAGAAACAATACCGTGACTAAGCATTTGGTAAATTGCCCCCTCGATCCCCTGAACGGTTAAGGTAAATGTCCCAATAGTTACAAATCCCATGTGGGCAACTGATGAATAAGCAATCAGCTTTTTCATATCTTCTTGGGCTAAGGCAACCAGTGAGGTGTAGATCACTGCAACAACACTTAACGTATAAATAAGAATTGTGAAATCAGCCGTAGCTAGAGGAAACATGGGTAATGAGAAACGAAGGAAACCATATCCACCAAATTTCAAAAGCACACCGGCTAATATGACTGATCCTGCCGTTGGTGCTTCAACATGGGCGTCAGGTAACCAAGTATGAACGGGCCACATGGGAACCTTTACAGCGAATGACGCAAAGAATGCCAGCCATAACCAAGTCTGCATAGAGGCTGGAAAATCATGGGTTAGCAAGACCGGAATGTTAGCCGTGCCAGCTTCAAAATACATTGCTAAAATGGCCACCAGCATCAATACAGAACCTAGCAAAGTATACAAAAATAACTTAAAGGCTGCATATACCCGTCTTTTTCCACCCCATACGCCAATAATCAAGAACATAGGTAGCAGCACAGCTTCAAAGAAAATATAAAAAACAATAATATCTAGGGCTACGAACATGCCTATCATCATGGTTTCAAGAACAAGAAAGGCAATCATATATTCCTTAACCCGCTCTTGAATGGCCTCCCAGCTTGCCAGAATACATATAGGGATTAGCAGTGTTGTCAGCAGGACAAATAGGACTGAGATACCATCAACACCTAAATGGTAGGCGATATTAAATTTGGGCATCCAGTCCTGATGCTCAACAAACTGAAAGTCTGCTGTGGTTATGTCAAAATTTTTCCATAATAATAGTGACAAAGCGAAGACCACACAGGATGTCCATAGTGCAACTTGACGTGCGTTACGTTTAACTATCTCATCTTCACCACGAATGACAAAAATGAACAGCGCGCCTATCAGCGGTATAAAGATTAATAATGAAAGAATAGGGTAATTGCTCATAAAATTTACACACCCAGCATGTAGATACTTATCAAAATAATAATGCCACCAATCATGGCAAAGGCGTAGTGATACAAGTAGCCAGTTTGCAACTGAGCGATCCGCTTGGTCAGGTTAAGTGCGGCAGCTGAAATTCCGTCTGGGCCAATACCGTCAATAACAGAACCATCTCCGGTCTTCCACAGATTCCGTCCAAGGTATAAAACGGGATTTACAAATAGGAGGTTATAAAGCTCATCAAAGTACCACTTGTTATATATAAAACTATAAACTGGATAGATTTTTGCAACAATTAAGGCAGGCAGCCTTGGACACCACATGTAAAGCACATAGGCTAGAATAATCCCACCAAACCCAACCCCCATAGGAAGATACTTGACCCATATAGGAGCGTGGTGAGCTGCTTCTAGAGCTGTATGAGTGTCCAGCACTAAAATGGAATTACCCCAAAACAGTGATGCATCTTGACCAACGAAGTAAGTGTAACCAATGTACCCTAGAAGTCCTGCCCCAGCTGCTAAAACTATAAGTGGAATCAGCATGACTTTTGGACTTTCGTGAACATGGGCTAGTACAGTTTCATCGGAACGCGAGTTTCCATGAAATGTCAAAATGATCAACCGCCATGAATAAAAGGCAGTCAAGAATGCTGCTGAAATGCCCATCCAAAAAGCATAATTACCGGCGTTAGTGTGAGCTGCCCAGGCGGCTTCTAGTATGATATCCTTTGAATAGAAACCGGCAAAAGGCCAAATCCCCACTAATGCAAGAGAACCAATAAACACAAGAACATAAGTTACTTTGATATGCTTTGCGAGCCCGCCCATCTTTCGCATGTCCTGTTCATCAGACATAGCATGTATTACTGAACCCGCACCCAGAAATAGCAGAGCCTTAAAGAAGCCATGTGTCATTAGGTGGAAAATACCTGCCGAATAAGCCGAAACGCCACAGGCAAAGAACATATAGCCTAATTGTGAACAAGTTGAATAGGCGATCACTCTCTTTATATCGTTTTGAGTACAAGCAATGGTTGCAGCAAAAATTGCTGTTGATCCACCAATGATAGTAACCACAGTGAGTGCTATATCTGAGTACTCAAATAAAGGTGACAACCTTGCTACCATGAAGACTCCTGCGGTAACCATTGTCGCCGAATGAATCAACGCGGATACATGAGTTGGGCCTTCCATTGCATCTGGCAACCAGGTATGAAGTCCCAATTGAGCAGACTTGCCCATGGCACCAATGAACAACAACAAACACGCTATCGTTATCGCGTGAAAATCACCACCAAACAACTGAATGGTATCATTTGCTTTTTGCGGAACAGCTGCAAAGATTTCATCAAAGCTAACGGTGTCAAATATAAGGTAGACCGTGAAAATACCAAGCATAAAAGCAAAATCACCAACCCGATTGACTACAAAGGCTTTGATTGCAGCTGAGTTGGCTGAAGGCTTGTCATACCAAAAACCAATTAGAAGATATGAGGCAAGCCCGACCCCTTCCCACCCAAAAAACATCTGTACTAAATTATCGGCTGTCACCAACATCAACATAAAAAAAGTAAAAAGACTTAGATAAGACATAAAACGTGGAACTTTAGGGTCGTGGTTCATGTAGCCGATGGAATAGATATGCACCATTGAAGATACCACAGTAACAACGATTAACATTACTGCAGTCAGAGTATCTACCTTCAGTGACCAAGAAACATTTAAGGTCCCTGAATCAATCCAATTAAAGAGATATAAATTTTGAACGTTTCCAGAAAGTGCCACGTCATCAAAAACCAGAAAGGAAAATGCAGCTGAGATAAGTAGTGCTACACAGGTCACGTATTGGGATAGTCTATCCAGACGGTCTCGGTTTATTTTGTCTTTACCTGCTGGTATGAAGGCAAGAATACCAGCAATTAGTGACGCTAAAAGTGGCAAGAATACGGCAGTCGCAATCATCTCTTTCTTACCCCTTCATTATGTTAACATCTTCGACCGCAATGCTTCCGCGGTTTCTGAAGAAGACAACAAGAATAGCGAGGCCAATAGACGCTTCGGCAGCAGCAACAGTTAGCACGAACAATGAGAAAATTTGACCAACTAGATCGCCATGTTCTGCAGAAAAGGCGACTAGGTTAATATTCACTGCCAGCAGCATTAATTCTACAGACATCAGTATAATTATGACATTCTTCCTGTTCATAAAAATACCGAATATCCCCAGCGAGAAAATAATAGCTGCAACTACTAAATAGTGAGAGAGCCCAACTTCAAACATTAGATACCCTTACCCGATTGTACTTTGTGAATTTTTAGAGAATCTTCTGGTTTACGAGCTAATTGGTTCGCTATCTTTTGCTTTCTTACTCCGGGACGTTTGCGATGGGTCAATACAATTGCTCCGATCATAGCTATTAACAAAATAAATCCAGCAACCTGGAATGAATAGATGTAATCTGTATAGATAATCGCTCCCAGTGCATGGGTGTTAGTCTTAGTCTCAGGGATAGGAGATGCGATTACATTTAGAGTTTCTGATGACAATTGCCATCCGCTCATTACAATAACAAGCTCAATTAAAAGCACCAGCCCGATTACTATTCCGTAGGGTAAATACTGGAGAAAACCCTGACGTAATTCGACAAAATTAATATCCAACATCATTACTACGAACATAAAAAGTACAGCTACTGCTCCTACATAAACAACCACAAGTATCATAGCCAAGAATTCAGCGCCCAGCAGTACAAACAATCCAGCCACATTAAAGAAGGCAAGGATCAAAAATAACACAGAATGGACGGGATTCCTGGAGGTAACTACCAATAATGCAGAAGTAATGGCGACCAGTGAAAACATGTAAAAAGTAAGCCCTTGTATAATCATTCAAGCCATGTCCCCGTAAGTGTACAATTAGGTATTTGTATAATAATCATAAAACTTTTCTGAATCTTAGCGATAAGGCGCATCTATCGATAAGCGTTCCGCAATCTCCGTTTCCCAACGAGCACCATTTGCTAACAGTTTTTGTTTGTCATACATGAGCTCCTCACGGGTTTCAGTAGCAAACTCGAAATTGGGGCCTTCAACAATAGCGTCGACAGGGCAAGCTTCCTCGCAAAATCCACAATAAATACACTTGGTCATATCAATATCATAACGTGTTGTGCGACGTGATCCATCTTCACGTTCATCACCTTCTATGGTGATTGCTTGGGCCGGACAAATGGCCTCACAAAGTTTGCAAGAAATACAGCGCTCTTCCCCGTTAGGGTAGCGCCTTAATACATGTTCGCCACGGAAACGAGGGCTAAGGCGACCTTTTTCATACGGATAGTTGATCGTGACCTTGGGCCGGAACATATATCGTAAGGTCAATGCTAGACCGCTAATAAGTTCAAATAGAAGAAAAGTGTTTATACCACGGTGGATGAAACTCATTTTTTACCTTAATTGTCCAGACGTTGGTGCTAGGTCAAAAGCGACAAGTGTGCCTGCTACAATAACAACGGCAGCGAGTGAGATTGGTAGAAAAATTTTCCAACCTAAACGCATTAGTTGATCATAGCGATAGCGAGGGAACGAGGCACGAACCCATAAAAAGAAGAAAAGCACGAATGCAATTTTTATGGCCAGCCATATGGGGCCAGGGATAAGATTGAAAGGATTAATATCAACCAGTGGCAACCATCCACCCAAGAACAGGATGGCGGTCATGGCTGCCATTAAAATCATGTTGGCATATTCACCAAGGAAGAACAGTGCAAAGGTCATCGCTGAGTACTCAACATTGTAACCAGCAACGAGTTCAGCTTCTGCTTCTGGCAAATCAAAGGGATGCCGATTGGTTTCAGCCAAGGTTGAAATAAAGAATATTACTGCTAAAGGAAACAAAGGAATTATAAACCAAAGGTCCTTTTGGGCCATGACGATATCTGAGAGGTTAAGGGACCCAACGCACATAAGCACTGTGACAATAACAAGGCCCATAGAAATTTCATAAGACACCATTTGCGCTGCTGAGCGCAATGCTCCAAGGAACGAATACTTGGAATTCGAAGCCCATCCAGCCATCAAAATTCCATAAACTCCCAAGGACGATATTGCAAAAAGAAACAAGATACCCACATTAATATCTGCTAGAACCATCCCATAATCAAAAGGAATTACAGCCCAAGCAACCAAAGCCAAAGTGAATGTTACCGCAGGGGCAAGCAGGAAAACTACTGGGCTGGCACCTGAAGGTATAATCGTTTCTTTAAGGAATAACTTCAGGCCATCAGCGATAGGCTGCAAAAGGCCAAATGGGCCTACTACATTAGGACCTCGTCGCAACTGCATAGCGCCAATAACTTTGCGCTCAACATAAGTAAGATATGCCACGCTTAACAAAACCGGCAGAATAATAGCAACGATCTTCATGATGATCCAAGCTGTAGGCCATAAATATGTATCCCAAAGCTCAACCATTGGTGCCTATATTTCTTTTGCCCTCGTCAAATAGAGCCTCTGTACACTGAGCCATAGTTTCTGAAGACCGGCTAATAGGATCAGTCATATGAAAATTTAATATGGGCGATACAAAAGCACTAGATTCAAGCTCACCTTTAGTTCCAAACTTACCCCACACACCACCAGTCGCCTGATCATCACTTTTAAACACTGCATTAATTTCTACCATGCGACTGCGAACCTCTAAAAGAGTGTCATATGGAAGCTTATGTCCTAGTACATCCGACAAAGCACGTATTATAGTCCAGTCCTCACGAGCTTCACCAACTGGAAAGACAGCCAACTGTGTCTTCTGCACTCGGCCTTCCGTGTTGACATACGTAGCATTCTTTTCAGTGTAGGCGGCACCGGGTAAGATGACATCAGCACGATGTGCGCCAGCATCCCCGTGATGACCTTGATAAATGACAAAAGCTTTACCAAGCTTGTTTGTATCAATCTCATCTGCACCCAGCAGATAGATAACGTCTATTTTACCAGCACTACACTCATCAACAATAGAAGCAACACCACCTTCACAGGTAATGCCCAAGTCCAAACCGCCAACGCGGGCGGCAGCAGTATGTAAAACATTAAAACCATTCCAGTCATCAGTGATCATGCCATATTTTTCAGCAATGGCACGAGCCATAGCTAAAACGGCAGAACCATCGGGGCGGGTCAACGCCCCTTGACCCAATATAAGCATGGGTTTCTTAGCTTTTTTAAGAACCTTAGCAAACTTATGTTTGCCGTCAGCAATCTCGCACAGAGTATCCGTCCCTGAACCTAAATTTTCACAACTGAAGGTCAGATCAACTTTTTCACCGATCATTCCTGCTTCAAAGCCACCCGTGAGATAGCGCTTACGCAAACGGGCGTTGACAATTGGTGCTTCGCGGCGGATGTTTGCACCGATAATTAGACAAGCATCCGAATTCTCAATCCCAGAAATGGTAGTATTAAAGACATAGCCGGCCCTATTCCTGTTATCAAGTTTAGTTCCGTCCTGGCGGCAATCAATCTTCGTTGAACCAATTGAAGCAGTTAGGTCTTTCAAGGCAGTCATTGATTCTGCACAGGCAAGGTCCCCAGTTATTGAAGCAAATCTAGATCCATCTATACCTTTGATTTTTTCAGAAATGGCTGCAAATGCATCATTCCAGCTTGTTTTTATAAGTTTACCATTACGACGAACATAAGGGCTATCAAGTCGTTGGCTCTTTAAACCATCACAGGCAAATCGTGTTTTGTCAGAAACCCATTCCTCGTTCACATCCTCATTCAAGCGTGGTAAAATTCGCATGACTTCACCACCCTTAGTATCAACGCGAATAGCAGATCCAACGGCGTCCATGACGTCAACAGATTCCGTTTTTTTCAACTCCCACGGACGGGTGTCAAAAGCATATGGATTGGAGGTCAACGCTCCAACCGGGCACAGGTCAATCATGTTTCCAGATAACTCAGAAGTCAGCGCTTTTTTAATATAAGTTCCAACTTCCATGTGCTCACCACGACCAGTAGTACCCATTTCAGGAACGCCTGCAATCTCGCTTGAAAAGCGAACACAACGAGTGCAATGGATGCAGCGTGTCATCATAGCCTTGATCAACGGTCCAAAAGTCTTGTTTTTTACAGAGCGTTTATTTTCCATAAAACGACTGCGGTCCATGCCATAGCCAACGGCTTGATCTTGCAAATCACATTCACCACCCTGATCGCAAATAGGACAATCCAGCGGATGGTTAATGAGCAACAGTTCCATAACACCCTGTCTCATTTTCTTGACGGCTGGTGAGTTAGTGGTAATGACCATCCCCTCACCTACAGGCATAGCGCAAGAGGCGACCGGTTTTGGCGCACGTTCCATCTCAACAAGGCACATGCGGCAATTACCAGCAACAGTCAGGCGTTCGTGATAACAAAAACGTGGTATTTCAATACCAATCTGCTCACATGCCTGAAGCACAGTTAATCCATTATCAACTTCAATTTCAATACCATCTATAGTTAGTTTTGGCATACCAAACTCCCTACGCTGCTTGTCCCGAAAGGCGCGAAGCGCGATCGTTAATACGGCGTTCTATTTCGGGACGAAAATGGCGAATTAGCCCTTGAATGGGCCAGGCAGCTGCATCGCCAAGGGCGCAAATAGTGTGACCTTCAATTTGTTTAGTTACATCCTGCAACATATCGATTTCGTCGATTGCCATGTCGCCAGTAACCATGCGTTCCATCATTCTAGACATCCAGCCAGTACCCTCACGACATGGGGTACACTGACCACAACTTTCATGTGCATAAAATTTTGACAGGCGAGCAATGGCTTTTATCAAGTCTGTCGACCTATCCATGACCATAACCGCGCCGGTACCAAGACCACTTCCGTGCTCACGCAAACCATCATAATCCATAATTGCTTCTTCACACAAATTCTTAGGCATCATCGGAACAGAAGCTCCACCTGGGATAACAGCCAGTAAATTATCCCAACCGCCACGAACGCCACCCGCGTGGGTATCAATCAGATCGCGCATCGTGATACCCATAGTCTCTTCAACTATGCATGGATTGTTTACGTGGCCTGATATACAAAACAGCTTGGTTCCCAAGTTGTTTTCTCGACCAAAAGAAGAAAACCACTTGGCACCACGCCTAAGTATGGTTGGTACAACGGCAATTGATTCTACGTTGTTCACCGTTGTTGGGCAGCCGTAAAGACCAACGTTTGCTGGAAAAGGTGGTTTCAATCTGGGCTGACCTGGCTTCCCTTCAAGACTTTCGATAAGGGCACTTTCCTCGCCACAAATATAAGCTCCAGCGCCCATTTGCATATGCACATCAAAATCTATACCCGAACCACACGAATTCTTTCCAATTAAACCCGCTGCGTAAGCTTCATCAATAGCCCGCTGCAGAACTTCACCTTCACGAAAAAACTCTCCACGCACGTATATATAAGCTGCACACGCTCCAACTGCAGCCGCGGCCAACAATGCACCCTCAATTAACTTGTGAGGCTCATTACGCAGGATCTCTCTATCTTTACAGGTGCCAGGCTCCCCTTCATCAGCATTAATAGTGAGATAGACTGGACGGCCGCCAGTTTCCTTTGGCATAAAAGACCATTTCATACCGGTGCTGAAGCCAGCACCTCCACGACCACGCAAACCAGAATTTTTAATTTCATCGACAATCCAATCACGACCCTTGGCAATATATTTCTTTGTGTTTTTCCAATCCCCAATGGACTTAGCAGTTTTAAGCCCACTGCCTTTAAAACCGTAAATATTCTGAAAAATACGATCGGAATCTTTTAGCATCAGTTAGCTTCCTTACTGTCTCTGAGAGTTTTCGCACCACCTTCAGGTTCACCGCCTTTACGAGAATTTTGAGGCCCTGGTGTTGGTTTAACACCTGATTTAATGCTTTCTAGTATTGCTACCGTGGAATCTTCATCAAGATCTTCATAGAAGTCATCGTTGATTTGCATCATCGGAGCATTAACACATGCGCAGAGGCATTCCACTTCAGACAAAGTAAACTTTCCATCGTTTGTAGTATCGCCAAGCTCAATACCTAGTTTTTCTTTGCAAACACTCATGATCTTGTCTGAGCCACGCAACCAACATGGAAGGTTTGTACATACCTGAATGTGGTTTTTCCCGACCGGGGCCAAATTGTACATGGTGTAGAAAGTAGCAACTTCATAAACTCTGATCGGCGCCAGATTTAGAATATCGGCGATGTGATCCATGGCTGCACGGGGAAGCCATCCATCATGCTGGCGCTGGGCTAGATCAAGCAAAGGCATCATGGCACTAGCTTCGCGCCCTTTAGGATATTTAGCAAAAATAGTATTAAATTTTTTCTGGTTTTTAGCAGAAAATTCAAAGGTCTCAGGTTGCATTGCTTTTGAAGAATCAGAACTCATCGATCGATCTCTCCAAAAACAATATCTAGTGAGCCAATGTTGGCAACTACGTCTGCAAGCATGTAGCCATTAGAGATAAATTCAAGAGCCTGCAAATGTGCAAAACCTGGTGGACGAATCTTGCAGCGATAGGGTTTGTTTGTACCATCGGATACAATGTATACACCGAACTCACCTTTTGGTGCCTCAACAGCAGTATAGGTTTCACCAACTGGAACGTGATAGCCCTCAGTAAATAACTTAAAGTGATGAATTAGGGATTCCATGGAATTTTTCATATCACTCCTGGAAGGCGGAGTAATCTTGTGGTTCTCCATTCTTACAGGACCTTTGGGCATTTCGGCTAAGCATTGTTTGATAATTTTTAATGATTCACGCATTTCAGCAATCCGAACCAAGTAACGGTCGTAACAGTCACCAGTTTTGCCAACAGGGATATCGAAATCCATAGTCTCGTAAACATCATATGGCTGAGATTTACGAAGATCCCACGGAACGCCACAGGCTCGTAAATTAGGTCCACTAAAACCCCAGTCCATAGCTTCCTCAGCACTCAAGCCACCAATGTCAATAGTGCGCTGCTTGAAAATTCTATTGTTGGTGAGCAACATTTCGATATCGTCAATCACCATTGGAAATACTTCACACCATTGAGCAATATCGTCAGCCAGACCATCGGGAAGATCACAAGCTACACCGCCAGTGCGAAAATAAGCCATGTGAAGACGTGCGCCGGATACCCTTTCACAAAACTCCATAAGCTTTTCACGCTCTTCGCAGGCCCAGAGCATTGGCGTCATTGCCCCTAAGTCCATTGCAAAGGCACAAACTGAAAACATGTGATTTAGTTCACGACCAATTTCTGAAAACAACACACGAATATATTGGCCTCGTGGTGAAGCTTTTATGCTTAAAAGTTTTTCCGTTGCCAAAACGAAAGCATGCTCCTGACATTGCGGTGAAACATAATCAAGGCGGTCAAAGTAAGGCAAGGCCTGAGAATAAGTTTTATGCTCTATTAGTTTTTCAGTGCCCCGGTGTAATAAGCCTATGTGTGGATCAGCACGTTCAATTACTTCACCATCCAGTTCTAGTACAAGGCGCAAAACACCATGAGCAGATGGGTGCTGAGGTCCAAAGTTAAGGTTGTAATTTTTAATATGCTTTTCAGCCACCTCAACTAACTCCCTCACTGGAAGTGTCATTAGCATCTTCAGCTTTTTCATCACCCGGCAATGGTGCGTCCATAGCTTCCCAGGGGCTCATGAAATCAAAATTACGAAAATCTTGGGCCATCTTTACAGGTTCGTAGACGACACGCTTTTTCTCATCGTCATAACGAACTTCCACGTAACCACTAAGTGGAAAATCCTTGCGAAGAGGATGCCCTTCAAAACCATAGTCAGTTAATATACGGCGTAAGTCCGGATGACCTGAAAAATATACACCTAGCAAGTCCCAGGTTTCGCGTTCCCACCAGTTGGCAGAACTGAACACAGAAACTACAGACGGCACAGGTGTTTTTTCGTGCGTGCGTATCTTGACCCTGACACGTTGGTTATGTGTCATGGAAAGCAGGTTGTAGACGATATCGAAACGTTCATCACGGTCTGGATAGTCAACGCCACAAACATCAAGTAAAACTTTAAATTGACAATTAACATCGTCACGAAGGAAGGTCATTACCTTAATGATTGTTTCCCTGTGGGCATTAATACAAAGCTCACCATTGATTTGCTCTGCCGTAGTTACCTCATTGGGTAATGACAAGGTAATAATTTCACCTAAACCTCTAAGAGCCTGATCCATGTATCCTCAGCGTCCCTTTATTTAAGAACCTAATTTAAAATTTCATCATATTTGTGTTGAATGTTTAATTAACGCCAAAGAGTGCCAGTTCGTTTAATTTTCTTTTGTAACTGAAGAACACCATAAACTAGTGCTTCAGCTGTTGGCGGACAACCTGGTACATAAACATCCACAGGAACTACACGGTCGCAACCACGCACAACAGAATAAGAATAATGATAGTAACCCCCGCCATTGGCGCATGACCCCATTGAAATGACGTAGCGTGGCTCAGACATCTGATCATAGACTTTGCGAAAAGCTGGAGCCATCTTATTGGTTAAGGTTCCAGCCACAATAATAACATCAGACTGACGTGGTGATGGCCTTGGCACAACTCCAAAACGATCGAGATCATATCGTGGCATATAAGCGTGAATCATTTCGACAGCACAACACGCAAGACCAAATGTCATTGGCCACAATGAACCTGTACGCGCCCAATTGACAACATGGTCAAGGCTGGCAACAACAAATCCCTTGTCAGTTAACTCACCAGTAACCTGATTGAGCACTATGTCCTGGTCAGCACCTTGTGGGATTGGTTTACTCGTATCTATCACTCCCATTCAAGAGCTCCTTTGCGCCATTCGTAAATAAAACCAATCGTAAGAACACCAAAGAAAAACATCATTGACCAGAAGCCAAAGACTCCAATTTCCCCAAGAGAGATTGCCCATGGAAACAAAAAAGCTACTTCAAGATCAAAAATGATAAAAAGAATAGCAACCAAATAAAAACGCACGTCAAATTGACGCCGCGCATCGTCAAAAGCATCAAAACCACACTCGTAAGCCGAAGTCTTTTCAATATCAGGACGTTGGCTGGCTACCAAATAAGAACCACCAATAAAAATGCCGGATAAGACAATGGCTATTCCCAAAAAAATTAGTATGGGGAGATATTGTAAAAGTAGACCATCCATCATTATAATCTCTATACGCTACCTTTGATAATAACGATCACTTTATTAAAAATGTCATAACTTAAAATACGACATTCATGTAATTATGCACACTATAAATCAGTGTGGGGCCACTAGTTCTTTATGATAAAAAATCATCCAAGCAAGATGTTTTGATCATGAGGGCAGCTTCAACTCACCTAAAAACACAATTGATGTATAATTAGTGTCCAAATAACCTTGTGAGGTCTTAAAAGACAAAATGAATTAATGGCGGGAGTGACGGGACTCGAACCCGCGGCCTCCGGCGTGACAGGCCGGCGCTCTAACCAACTGAGCTACACCCCCAACAACTTCTTTGCCCTTGGGAAAACGATGATTTAACGACCCCTTATGTAGGTGTCAAGACATGAACAACGAAAAAATTAGGGTCAACGTATAACAACCACGAATTGCAAAAGATAATGGTGGGCGATGACGGGCTCGAACCGCCGACATTCTCGGTGTAAACGAGATGCTCTACCAACTGAGCTAATCGCCCAAAGCTTTTACGTAAATATTATAAACTATTTATCATTTCATAGAGACTAGCTGTAAATTTTGCCAGCGACAAAGTAAAAATACCAGTCACGCCGTAAAAGCATGACTGGCATCATTACTTTTTTGCTACAAACTAAAAATTAGTTAACGACGTCCTTCAGACCTTTACCAGCTTTAAATTTAGGCTGGTTGGAGGCTTTAATTTGGATAGCTTCACCAGTACGCGGATTGCGACCCATAGAGGCCTTTCGGTGAGCAACAGTAAAAGTGCCAAAACCGACAAGACGGACTTCTTCTTTCTTAGCTAGAGAGGCAGAGATGGATTCAAAAACCCCATCAACTGCTTTTGCTGAATCAGACTTCGAAAGTCCAGTGCTATCTGCAACGGCGGCAACTAGATCATTCTTATTCAAGATAGTCCCCCTATTATTTGAGATTACAAAAAAGTGTTAAATTGTATTGAGATGTAACAACTTAAAATACTAAACACAGTCATTTTTATAGACTAAATTTTACTTGCGTCAATTGATCAACCAATGTTTTTTGAAGTTTTTTTTAAGACTTTAACTTTTTAGTTGTCACGGTCAGAAATATTTTTTTTTAAATTATTTACCTTGTTGGTTACCATAAGTCATTGTGAAATCAGCGAAATGCACTAGACACACAGACATATGTTAGAGAGGTTTCTCTTTCATCAGACAATCTATGGTTTAAGTAGTCTTTATTAAAAAAAAACAACTTCCTTGTTTTGATCATGTCTTTCGTCAAGTTTGCCCGAGCAAGAACTAAAAAAAGTTGCGATTCGTTTTTTTGAAAACCATGTTTAGTGGACGACGTCGTTGGTGCTATTTCCTCTGGCAATGGCTAGGGCAGCTGCCTCCATTTCCTTGGTCCATTCCACTGGCGTCAACTTAGAAACTAAAGCATGCTTCAGAACTTCTTCTGCACTACTCACGGGTATAATAGTTATCCCCTCTTTGACGTTGTCAGGTATATCAGCTAAATCCTTTTCGTTTTCGTAAGGAATTAGAACTGTCTTTATGCCACCACGAAGGGCCGCCAAAAGTTTTTCTTTTAAACCACCAATGGGCAGAACCCGTCCACGCAAAGTTATTTCACCCGTCATAGCTACATCCTTACGCACAGCAATACCTGTCAACACAGAAACAATAGACGTAACCATACCAACACCCGCAGAAGGACCATCTTTGGGTGTTGCACCTTCTGGTACGTGCACATGGATATCCTTGGTCGTAAACATTGGTGGAGTTATGCCAAAATAAAGTGCACGTGACTGCACAAAGGATTTTGCAGCCCGAATAGATTCCTGCATAACATCGCCAAGTTTTCCAGTAATATTCATTTTACCTTTACCAGGCATCATAACCGCTTCAATAGAGAGTAACTCTCCGCCAACTTCTGTCCACGCTAGTCCAGTAACAACCCCAACAAGGTCATCACTCTCTATCTCTCCATAACGAAAACGCTTAATGCCAGCAAATTTTTCTAAGTTCTTCTGGGTAACGGCAATTTTGACAGTATCATTCATCATAATGTCTTTAATTGCCTTTCGAGTTAGGTTAGCAAGCTCCCGCTCAAGATTACGCACACCAGCCTCGCGTGTGTAATAGCGAATGAGATCTCTGATTGCTGCGTCAGATATCGACCACTCATTTTTTTTCAAGCCATGAGTTTTAAGCTGTTTGTTGATTAAGTGGCGCTTGGCTATTTCGATTTTTTCGTCTTCCGTATAACCGGACAGGCGAATAATCTCCATACGATCGAGTAAAGGGCCAGGCATATTCATTGTATTTGCAGTAGTCACAAACATTACGTCTGAAAGTTCGTAGTCAACCTCTAAGTAATGATCGTTAAAAGTCGAATTTTGCTCAGGATCAAGCACTTCAAGTAAAGCTGATGCAGGATCACCTCTCCAATCCTGTCCCATTTTGTCAACCTCATCGAGAAGAAACAGTGGATTTGAGGCCTTCGCTTTCTTCATACCCTGAACAACCTTTCCCGGCATGGAACCAATGTATGTCCGCCGATGCCCGCGGATTTCTGATTCATCACGAACACCACCTAAAGACATTCGAACATAGTTTCTTCCAGTGGCATTAGCGATAGATTTACCAAGCGATGTTTTTCCGACGCCTGGGGGGCCAACGAGACATAAAATAGGCCCCTTAATCTTGTTAGTCCGATGTTGAACAGCCAAATACTCAAGTATCCTGTCTTTGACTTTTTCCAGACCATAATGATCATCATCAAGCAGTTCTTGCGCTTTCTTAATGTCCTTGTTGATGCGTGAACGCTTTTTCCAAGGAATGGATAGCATCCAGTCTAAGTAATTTCGCACAACAGTTGCTTCGGCTGACATCGGGCTCATGTTTTTGAGTTTTTTCAGTTCAGCGATAGTTTTTTCCTTGGCTTCTCGTGAGAGCCTAGTCTTGGCAACTCGCTCCTCAAGCTCCTGAGTTTCATCTTTACCATCTTCCCCTTCACCCAGTTCTTTCTGAATGGCTTTAAGTTGCTCATTCAAATAGTATTCTCGTTGTGTCTTTTCCATCTGTCGTTTGACGCGATTACGTATTTTCTTTTCAACTTGAAGGACACCGATTTCCGACTCCATAAGAGAATAAACGCGTTCAAGACGCTCAGTAACAGATTTCGTTTCCAGTAGTTCCTGCTTTTCTGAGATCTTCAACGCCAGATGCGAAGCAATTGTGTCAGCCAGCTTACCGGGTTCATCAATTTGATTTATGGAAACCAGAGCCTCCGACGGTATTTTTCTGTTCAACTTTATGTACTGATCAAATTGAGAAATCACGGAGCGAGATAATGCTTCAAGAACGTCTCCCCCATTTTCAGGCTCTTCCATCAGAGTAGCCTGAGCTTCAAAAAAATTATTGTTTTCAAGATAATTTTCAACATGTGCACGCTGAACTCCTTCAACAAGCACCTTGACTGTGCCGTCAGGCAGTTTTAAAAGCTGAAGAACTGTCGCAACAGTTCCAACTTCGTAAATATCGGCTACTGTAGGGTCATCTTCAGCAGCATTTTTTTGTGTGAGCAGAAGAACCTGTTTGTCGTCATGCATGACATCTTCAAGAGCATTGACGGATTTATCACGTCCAACAAACAAAGGTACGATCATGTGCGGAAAAACTACAATGTCGCGAAGGGGAAGAACGGGGTATTTATTGCCTTTTTGAGAAGATGTCATGGTGCCTCTAGCTTAAAAGTACATTGGTAAAACATGACCAATGAAATATTATGAAAAGTTATGAAAACCTCAAATTTGAAGAATCTACTAGTAATAAAATGGGCTAATTAAAGATAAGCTTCAAGGGTGAGTTAGATTTAAAATTTAATATTTTATACTTTAATCGACAAAAAATACCAAAATTAGGCACTTGTACCCAAGTCTTCACTGCGGTCTGCATAAATGAGCAATGGCGTTGCACTCTCTTCCACAACTTCCTTATTAATCATTATTTCTTCTACACCTTCAAGACCCGGAAGATCATACATTGTGTCTAAAAGTATATTTTCCATAATTGATCGCAAGCCACGAGCGCCTGTTTTACGCACAACAGCCATCTTGGCAATGCTTTCAAGTGCTCCTTCTGTAAAATTTAAACGTACGTCTTCCATCTCAAACAGGCTTTGATACTGCTTGACTAAAGCATTCTTTGGCGCAGTCAGAATTTCGATCAGTGCACCTGAATCTAAATCGTCAAGAGTAGCCAAAACTGGCAAACGACCAACAAATTCTGGTATCAAGCCAAATTTTAACAGATCTTCAGGCTCTACATCACGCAGAATTTCACCTGTGTTACGTTCTTCGGGTGAGCGCACATCTGCACCAAAACCAATGCTTATGCCTTTGCCACGATTGGAAATAATTTTATCCAAGCCAGCAAAAGCACCACCACAAATGAACAAAATATTGGTGGTGTCTACCTGCAGGAATTCCTGTTGTGGGTGTTTGCGCCCTCCCTGAGGCGGAACACTAGCAACAGTGCCTTCCATAATTTTCAGCAAAGCCTGCTGAACCCCTTCACCCGAAACATCACGTGTAATCGAGGGATTATCAGACTTTCTGGAAATCTTGTCGACTTCATCAATATATACAATGCCACGTTGTGCACGTTCAACATTGTATTCGGCCGATTGCAATAACTTTAAAATAATATTTTCCACATCTTCACCAACGTAACCTGCCTCAGTCAACGTTGTGGCATCGGCCATGGTGAAAGGCACATCAAGCACACGCGCAAGTGTTTGAGCCAGTAAAGTTTTTCCACAACCGGTAGGGCCTACTAGAAGAATATTTGATTTAGCAAGTTCAACTTCATTACCATCGCTGATGTGACCCAAGCGCTTATAATGATTGTGAACTGCAACCGCTAGTACGCGCTTGGCGTGTGATTGACCAATGACATAATCATCAAGGACAGAACTAATTTCAAGAGGTGTTGGAACGCCATCACCTGATTTAACCAAAGCGGTCTTGTGTTCCTCGCGAATAATATCCATGCATAGTTCAACACATTCATCACAAATAAAAACTGTTGGACCGGCAATAAGCTTACGGACTTCGTGTTGACTCTTACCGCAAAAAGAGCAGTAAAGCGTATTTTTTGTATCTCCGCTGGGGGCCTTGGCCATGTAAGCTCCGTTGTTAAATTAATGCCGCCTCAAAAAAGGTACTTAACAATATATTACCCGCTGAAGAGGATTAAAAAGAATCTTCTTTATAAACAATCATATGATGATCGTTAAGACAGGCTTAAAACAATAAAAAAAACACTTATTTATCTTTTTTTGTCTCAGTTTCATCCTCCTCTGTAACTGGACGACTGATAACAACTTCATCAATCAAACCAAAAACCTTTGCTTCTTCGGGAGAAAGAAAATTATCGCGCTCAACCGCTTCCTCAATAACTTTAATAGGCTGTCCTGTATTTTCTGCATAAATAGCATTAAGTCTTGAGCGCAACGAAAGAATTTCCTTAGCCTGAATTTCAATATCTGTGGCCTGCCCTTGTGCGCCACCAGAAGGCTGATGGATCATAACGCGGGCATTGGGCAAAGAAAAACGTTTACCTTTGGCGCCAGCGCACAAAAGAAAGGAACCCATTGAGGCTGCCTGACCAATGCAAACCGTTGAAACATCGGGACGAATATAATGCATAGTGTCATAAATAGCCAAACCAGATGTAACGATGCCACCCGGCGAATTAATATAAAAGGAAATGTCCTTAGTGGGATTTTCTGATTCAAGAAACAGCAATTGAGCACAAACAAGGCTGGCAACACCATCATCAACACCACCAGTAAGAAAGATGATTCGTTCTTTCAGAAGCCTGGAGAAAATGTCATAGGCACGTTCCCCACGGTTCGTCGTCTCAACGACCATGGGTACTAAAGAACTCATATATTTTTCAACCGGATCGCTCATTTTAGATAATTACCTTTAGCTGTTAAAAAGCACTCAAACTTTTTTAAATTAAATCTTAATCTTTCTTTTTAGTCGAAGCTTTTTTCTTAGTTACTTTCTTTTTTAACGGAGTTTTGCTCTCGGGCTCTGCCGTCAATTCTTCCAAAGTAACTACCTTATCAGTCACTTTGGCAAGCTCAACGATGAAATCAACAACTTTATCTTCCATCAAAGGTTCCCTCAGCTGCTGCACTGCTTCTGGATTCTTTTGAAAAGATTCCATAACCATCTGTTCTTGGCCCGGATAACGCTGCGCTTCAGTGACCATAGCACGGTTGACGTCTTGCTGATTGATTTCAATTTGGTTTATTCGTCCAATTTCTGCAAGCAGTAGGCCAAGACGCACTCGACGTTTAGCAATGTCGCGGAAATCTTCGCTCAGTTCTTCATCAGATTTACCTTCGCTAGGGTCTTCCTTAAGCCCCCGCTCATCGGCCTGCTTACGGTGTTGCTCGTACTGCTCCCAAATGCCATCAAACTCACGGTCCACCATAGTTTGAGGAACTTCAAAATCATGGTTTTTCTCGAGTTGATCCATTAAAGAACGCTTCATACGCACACGTGCCAATTTTTGGAATTCTCTCTCATGCTCCTCACGAAAGCTTATTTTTAAAGAGTTCAAATCTTCTGCGCCGACTTTTTTGGCCAGCTCATCATTGATTGCAGCCGGAATTGCCTTGCGTAATTCTTTGACATTTACGTCGAATAAAGCGTCTTTTCCTGCTAATTCTTCCGAGGCATATTCATCCGGAAACTTGACTTTAACTTCAACTTGATCACCGACCTTGGCTCCCAAGAGTTGATCTTCAAAGCCAGGAATAAAACTGCCAGAACCTAGTTCAAGGGAGTAACCCTCTGCCTTGCCACCATTAAACTCCACGCCATCAACTTTTCCGACAAAATCAATTATTACTATATCGCCAACTTTTGATTTGCGCGAACTTGAGATTGGCTCGGATGTTTTGTGAGCATCTGCAACACGTTCAAGAGCTTTATTAATTTCTGCTTCATCTGGTTCGACGACCATACGCTGGAGTTCAACCTTAGAAAAATCCATAGGTTTTACATCAGGCATCACTTCAAGAGACATGGTGTATTCCAAGTCCGAACCATCCTCAAATTTAACTACTTCAATCTTAGGTTGTACGATGGGACGTAAATCACGTTCTTCAATCGTCTTTTGCGACGTTTCTCCAACAGTGCGCTCCAGCACCTCACCCATGATAGATGGGCCATAATGTTTGCGAAGGATACTAACCGGTACTTTTCCCGGACGAAAGCCCGGCAACTTGGCTGTTTTTTTCAATTCGTTAAGACGTTTTTCAACGGCCAAACTAACCTCTGCTGCAGGGACGGTGATTGTAAATTCGTGCAATAGGCCTTCGTTTTTCGTTTCAGTGACTTGCATGGATATTCCATTCGGAAAGATGGTGGATAATAATAATTTATTAAGGCGTTGGTGCGGGCGAGAGGACTTGAACCTCCACGACTTGCGTCACAGGTACCTAAAACCTGCGTGTCTACCAATTCCACCACGCCCGCTTTCTCAATGCCTTAGCTCCTTAAAGTCTGTTTTTGAGACGGTTTTTTTTAGGGGCAGTCAGACGGGGCGCAACTCTAACCATTTAAAGGAACCTGTCAATCGCCTAGAGTAGTCAAAGAATAGCTCTACAGAAAAGAAATTAGTCTAGATGACATTGCGACTTTGCAATTGGATTTACAGGCCTTGTGATTTGACCCCAAGTCGCGCAATTTATAAATGTAATTTACCATTATGCCCAGAGATTGCACGAAGCCTTTTGTTGAATTATAGTCCTTCTAGTTAAGGCGATGTATTTTTGCCCCATTATTTAAATGAAAGTGTGCAGCAGGATCGAGAGCGAACAACCCCTCTTCACAACACTTCTCCCGGGTCACATATGTAGCTGAAAGTCTCATGAGGGCGCCTTTTGTTGCCTCTGGCACTAAGGCCACCCACCAGGGCAGCAGTTTCCATGAGTTGATTGACCTAAATGCCAGAACCAACAGCAATGTTATCAGCCTTAGTAATCTGTTCAACGTTGAGGAGAAAATTTTTCAACATAATGAAAGCATACAGGTTTCTTTCGACCTTAACTTGATCTAGCTTACGACCAGTAAATATTTCTTAGGATCTTTATTCATGAACACGCTGGTTCTAGGTGCAGGAGTGACTGGTATTACGACCGCATACTACCTTGCTAAAGCGGGCCATAAGGTAACAGTTATTGAGCGCCAGCAAGGAGCAGCCTTGGAAACCAGTTTTGCCAATGGCGGTCAGATTTCCGCCTGTCATACTGAGCCCTGGGCGACACCAGCAACACTAATAAAAATCATCAAGTGGCTAGGGCGCAATGACGCACCCTTGAGGTTCCGTTTGATGGGAGACCCAAAATTATGGTCCTGGTGCGCCAGATTCCTATTTAATTGCACTCATTCCCGCGCCCTGATCAATACGGAGCGAATGTTACGTGTTGCACTGTATAGCCGGGATCAACTTACCAAACTGAAAAAAGACACTGGAATCGCTTATGATCAACTAAATAAAGGTATTTTGCACATATATAAAAATCCCATTGAGCATGCTGCTGCAAGTGGACGGGCGAAGTCCATGAATGATCTTGGGCTAGAACGCCATATCATAGATACAGCTGCCTGCGTAGCCCTGGAACCAGCTCTGAAATCCGCGGCAGATAATAATTTTATTAGCGGCGGCATCTTTACACCCAGTGATGAAAGCGGCAATACACATGCCTTTAGTACAGCGCTGGCCGAATTATGTATTAGTATGGGCGTGGAGTTTCACTACAATAGCCCGATCAAGCGTCTTATCGTGAAGGATGGTCGCTTCAAGGGACTTGAAACGGAAGAGAATACCTTCGAGTCTGAAAGCTGTGTTGTTGCCTTGGGCAGTTATAGCCCACTGGTATTAAAACCCCTCGGCATAAACTTGCCCGTCTATCCAGCAAAAGGCTACTCCGTTACTTTACCAATAACAAATTTTAAAGAAGCACCCCATGTCAGCCTGATCCAAGATGAACTAAAGCTAGTTTATTCACGCCTTGGGAATAACCTAAGAGTTGCCGGGATGGCAGAAATTGCAGGGTATAATACAAATGTGGATGACGAACGCTCTCAATTTGTCCTGAAATCCGCTCTTGCCCTTTTCCCGGGTTGCGGCACACCTGAAATGGCCGAATTTTGGTCCGGGCTCCGCCCGCAAACCCCTGATAGTGTGCCTGTTTTGGGATCAACAAAAATTGATAATCTTTATCTTAACACAGGCCACAGTACGCTGGGCTGGACTATGGCCTGTGGTTCGGGCAAGATTCTTGCTGACCTAATTAGCGGCAAAGATCTGGAAATTGACTTAAGTGGGCTGGAAATAAGCCGTTTCTCATAAGCCTCAAAACATAGGGGGCTTTAAGTGTTATCAGGCTATATCAGTGGCCTGATTCACACTGACTCAAATCTCCGAGAACAGATGCTATAAACATAAATATGCTCGATTTTTCTGAGATAATTTACTCCTTCAAACCAAAAGTTACGTGTGTATTTAATTGCGATGTTTAGTTGACATGCTATCTTCCATGAGCTCTTAACAATCATTTGTATACGCATCAATTTTTATGCATTTAAAGCCTGAGGCAACTGGATTTTTTTCATAGGAAGGATCTTATTTGCTATTTTTCTATGTTAAGAAAGCACGATTATTATTGTTGATTACAAAATCATTTTTATTCTCTTATTTTTTTTCCCCTCGTTCAGGAACTCTGCATGTCCTTTGAAAAGATTAAAATTATTAATAGACACCCTCTTCAAGAATTATCTACAAGTGGATGAATACACGCCAAAGCATACTTTATTTGAAGGTGGTTTTAGTGAGGTTATTCAACGAGAAGTGATTGAGTTCGGTCATGTTGCAGCAGTTCTTTTATACGACTCGAAACTTCACCTCCAAGTTTTAACAAAACAAATTCGTCCAGCAGCTTTTGCAGTAAAGAATGTTCACTGGTGGAATGATGACTTCTCGCCATGGATGGTTGAATGCGTTGCAGGTATCATAAAAGGAGGAGAAAGTCCTGAAGTGTTGTGCTATCGAGAGAGTTTAGAGGAAGCAAACTGTAAGGTTAGCGAACTACAATTTTATACAAATACCTTTCCTCACCGGGCTGTCTTACAGAGAATGTGTTTCTATATTTTGGCCGGATAGATACATTAAATTCCCGGGGGTATTTATGGCTTGAAAGAGGAAGGTGAGAATATCCGTGTTTTTACAGCAAGCCCCGAAGAAACGTACCAAATGCTTGAAGATGGGATAATTGATAATTCAATGACAATGCTTGCCGTTCAGTGGCTTCGGTTGAATGGCGAAAAATTGCGCTATATTTGGCTTGGTAAAGGTGCATAAAGTAATTATGTGATTTAAGTTTGATTATTAGAACATAGGAAAGACGCTTAATGAATATCTGTGATGGTTTTATTGGTGCTATTGGCAACACTCCCTTAGTTCGCTTATGCGGACCCTCTGAAGAGACGGGATGTAACATACTTGGCAAGGCAGAATATGCCAATCCAGGAGGTTCAGTTAAGGATCGCGCTGCACTATTTATGGTTCGCGATGCTGAACAAAGCGGGTTACTTAGACCCGGCGGCGTTATTGTTGAAGGCACTGCAGGTAATACAGGCATTGGTATAGCTATGGTAGCTAATGCATTGGGCTACCATAGCGTAATTGTGATACCCGATACACAAAGCCAGGAAAAAAAGGATATGCTTCGCCTTTGTGGTGCTGAGCTTAAAGAAGTTCCAGCAGCGCCTTACCGAGATGAAGGCAACTATGTACATGTTTCTGAACGTCTAGCAAAAAAACTTAACAAAAGTGAACCCAATGGGGCTATATGGGCCAATCAATTTGATAATATCGCCAATAAACAGGCCCATGTTGAAACAACAGGCCCAGAGATTTGGCAACAGACTAATGGTAAGGTAGATGGCTTTATTTGTGCTGTCGGCACCGGGGGAACATTGGCGGGAACTGCAAGCACATTACGTAGCCTCAACAAGGACATTAAAATTGGTTTGGCTGACCCCATGGGTGCAGGACTTTTTAATTACTACGTGAATGGTGAGCTTAAGGCAGAGGGCTCTTCCATAACCGAGGGTATTGGTCAGGGTCGGATTACAAAGAACCTTGAAGGGCTTGAAATTGACATGCCCTATCAAATTAAGGATGCTGAGCTGTTAGACGTTACATTCAGTTTACTCAAGAACGAGGGCTTCTGTCTGGGTAGTTCCAGCGGTATTAATGTGGCTGGTGCAATTCGTATGGCTCGCGAAATGGGTCCTGGCCATACTATTGTCACAATACTTTGTGACTCTGGCACGCGTTATATGAGCAAGTTGTACAATCCTAAGTTTCTTAAAAATCTAGGCCTACCAGTTCCAGACTGGCTTATTTGATTACGTTTTTAATCTACGATTCAGGCCG
>CALKND010000034.1 GCA_938092065.1 uncultured Rhodospirillales bacterium | reverse complement strand
CTCTTTCCGCAGGAATTATTTATGCACTTTATGTGATCGCTACTCGCAAACTTTCGGGTAGCACTAAGCCCTTAGTCACACTCACATTTACTGCACTTTTAGGGGCCGTCATTATGAGTGCCTGGGTTCCTTTCGCATGGGTAACGCCCAATAAAGTGGACTGGTCCTTGATGGCTGGAATGGGTGCGTGTGCGGCTCTTGGTCATTTTCTGTTGATCAAAGCCTTTGACCACGCACCAGCTTCAATACTAGCCCCATTTGGTTATTCAGAAATTATTATGGCTACCATTATTGGATTCGTTGTGTTCGGAGATTTTCCGGATATAACAACCTGGCTGGGAGTAGGGGTCATAATATTAAGTGGTGTTTACATTTCTATTCGCGAACATAAGGCTAGTGATGTGCCCTCTGGCATCAAGTCAAAAGAACCTATTTCAGAACCACTTAACAATAAAGTGACACGCATTGTTGATCGCTGATATTGCAGCCTTTGGGGCTGCTCTGACCTGGTCCATTGGCACTCTTATTTCTGTTAGTCCTGCACGCCAGTTAGGTGCTTTTGCTTTTACCCGCATCAGAATGACCATTGTGTTTTTTATTCTGGCATTAGTTTCAGCAATTTATGGCGGCTGGGAGACCATTAGGGCTGAAGAAATATGGATACTGGCTCTTTCAGGTTTCGTAGGTATTTCCTTGGGCGATATTGCACTGTTTTCAGGCCTCAGCCGTTTAGGACCAAGACGTAATTCCATACTATTTGCAACCAATGCCCCAATATCAGCAGTACTGGCCTACTTTTTCCTCGACGAAATTCTTAATTTAGGTACGCTTGTTGGCTGTTCATTGGTCCTGGTTGGAGTTATTTTATCAATTATTTTTGGCAAAAGACGAGATCAAGTTCACCAATGGGAAGAAGTTCACGGTTCATTAGTTGTTGGGGTTTGTCTTGGTTTGATGGCAGGACTTTGTCAGGCTGTTGGAGCTATAATTGCCAAACCAACCCTTGAGGCTGGTGCTGATCCAATAACAGTATCTGCCATCCGCGTCGGAGTTGGGGCTCTTTGCGTAATTTTAGCCACTTTGGCCACCGGGGATAGAATGAAGGCAAAAGTCAAAATGAATCCTGTCTTATTCGGCCGGGTTGCACTAAGCGGCTTTGTGGGCATGGGCATAGGGATGAGCTTGTTATTGTTTGCACTAGCTAGGGAAGATACTGGGGTTGTCATGACTTTGTCGTCAATGACGCCGGTGCTTGTTCTACCAATTCTTTGGTATATGACCCGCGAAAGACCTGCTTTTGCAGCAGCAATAGGGGCCATCTTGTCTATTGTAGGAACCAGCCTTATTTTCATGACATGAAGGTTCATAGGCTTGCAAATTTTTCATTAACATTATTTTTTACAATGGGTTGCATTGGATACTTTAAGCAGAACAATAACATACGAGAAATCAAGAAAACTGCCAACTTACACGTCTATAATATTGATTTAATCTAATGGCTTTTTGGGTGAAATGTTCCAAATAATACATTAATTAAATATGTTGTTTACTTTTCATTGACACATTACTCTTTTTTATTGTTGCAACTGCATTTACAGCAATACCCTCTTTACGACCTACAAAACCAAGCTGTTCTGTTGTTGTAGCTTTAATGGATACTCGGTCATTTGTAATTTTTAAGATGCTTGCAACGGATGCTCGCATTGCTTGACGGTGAGGTCCAATTTTGGGCTCTTCACAAATAATAGTTATATCTACGTTTACTATATAAGCTCCTTTTTCAAGGACAATGTCACGGGCCTTGGCTAGGAAAATATCTGATGAGACACCTTTCCATTGGGGGTCAGAGGGGGGGAAATAATCGCCAATGTCACCAGCTGCAACAGATCCAAAGAGGGCGTCACTGAGGGCGTGTAGCGCAACGTCTGCATCAGAATGGCCTTTGAGCGCATGGGAGTATGGAAGTTTGACGCCACATAACATCACTTCTTTACCTTCGCAAAAAGGATGAACATCAAAGCCTGTTCCAGTTCTGTATTCCCACCCTCCAATAGTGCGTTCAGCTTTTTTAAAATCATCAACAGTTGTTATTTTTACGTTATCAACGCTTCCCATTACTAATTCGACGGACATTTTAGCTTTTTCAGCTACAGCAGCATCGTCAGTAAATTCTAGGTCTTTACAAATCTTATGGGCGTTACAAATATCAACAAAATGAAATCCTTGGGGAGTTTGGGCATGCCAAAGAGCCGTCCTGTCGATTGTTGCCGCAACAAAATCTCCATCGCTTTTTTTTAGTGTATCGTTAACCGGAATAGCAGCTATAGCTCCTTTGGAGCGTCCTAGAGCCTCAATTACTCTGTTTATAACCTCGTGAGAGACAAAAGGCCGAGCGGCATCATGAATGAGGACAAGATCAGGAGCACTATCAATTAAGCTTTTCAACCCTAGGCTGACTGACTGCTGACGCGTCGCACCGCCTTTTACCGAAACAAGTAACTTGGATGATGACAGCTGTTCAATGGCTTCTTCATATAAAGCCTTATCATCAGGGTGTATAACAGTCCGCACACCTGTGATTGCTGGATGCGAGATAAATGCAGACAAAGTCCTATTAATCATGGGACCGCCAATAAGCGGGCTATATTGTTTAGGAATATCTCCACCAAAACGCTGACTTCTACCTGCGCCAACGATCAGAGCAATGCAACCACTCATTTTAATCCTAAACTAAAACTCATAAAATTATTTCCAAACTAGTCGTTCACAAGCTAATTTGAACTCTCGCTCTTGCCAAGAGCAATTATCGACGTAATAACAGGCTGAAAAAATAAAGCTAGGAATATGATTATCATGGAAGATTTACTGTTTAGTCTTTCTGCCCTTGTAGCCCTGTTGCCTGCCGCTTTCTTTTCTCTAAGACGCTCTGACGGTGGACGAAGAGAAGAGGGTAGGGGTGCAACATTCTGGCTAACTTTAGCCATCGCCGTTACTGGGCCACTGGTTTGGGTCTTCTCCAACATGTCTGGAAGCTGGCAGACGGGACTTTCGACGACACTTTGGATAATTATTGCGGTCTCAATGATTATCTTTGCAGCCATCACTTTGCTTAATGACAACGCATGGCGGTTGACCCCATTACTAATTCCTTACATGGGACTTTTGGCTTTTTTTGCAATTTTTTGGCAGCACATTCCAGAGGCTCGCCCACTGATAAATAGCCCGGGAAGTTGGATCAAGGCTCATATTTTGATATCGGTCACCACCTATGCGCTCGTCACAATCGCTGCCGTCTCAGCATTATCAGCATTTCTTCAAGACCGCGCCCTAAAAATAAAATGCCCTACAAACTTGAGCCGAAAGTTGCCTTCAGTTGCTGAGAGCGAGAGCTTATTAGTGCGCTTGTTGATTATCGGCGAAATTGTTCTTGGCCTGGGGCTGGCAACGGGAATGGCAACACAATATCAAGAAACAGGAAGCTTTGTAGATTGGGATCATAAGGCAATTCTGTCACTGAGTGCTTTTATTATCATCGCTATTTTGTTGGCTGCCCATTTTAAAAGTGGCGTCAGAGGCCGAAAAGTAACGCGCTTTGCACTTCTCGCATACCTTTTACTGACCCTTAGCTATCCTGGTGTTAAATTTGTTACTGATGTGTTGATAAACTAATTTTTATATTGTTGCTTTTTTACTGCAATTGCCCAATAAATAGGCATCTCACTTACGTATTTTTTTATTGAACCCATTTACAGCATAAAAAGCATGTAATCATGAGTATCTCAATCGGTAATATCGTTATTGATGACCCGGTTATTCTTGCCCCTATGTCTGGAGTAAGTGATCAACCGTTCCGCCGACTAGTAAAGCGCTGTGGTGTCGGACTGGTAGTGTCCGAAATGATTGCTAGCAAGGCCATGGTAAGAGCTGCCAAGAAGACAATTAAGATGTCCTCTGGCTGTGATGAAGAATACCCTATGTCTGTTCAGTTAGCCGGTTGTGAGCCGGACATAATCGCCGAAGCTGCGAAACTCAATGAAGACCGTGGAGCGGCTATAATTGATATCAACATGGGTTGCCCGGTAAAAAAAGTTGTCAAGGGTGATGCGGGTTCAGCCTTGATGCGCGACGAAGTCTTAGCTGGAAGTATTCTAGATGCGGTTGTCAAAGCTGTAGATATTCCTGTTACACTAAAGATGCGAACTGGATGGGATTTGGACAGCAGAAATGCTCCAAAATTAGCAAAAATAGCTGAAAATTGTGGTATAAAGGCTGTTACGGTTCACGGACGCACACGCAACCAGTTTTACAAAGGTAAATCCGACTGGCCTTTCATTGCTAAAGTTAAGGAAACGGTTTCCATTCCAGTGATTGGCAATGGTGATATTACCTGCCTGGAGGATGCAAAAACCATGCTCGAGCAATCAGGTGCCGACGGAGTAATGATCGGCCGTGCCTGTTATGGTCGCCCTTGGTTCCCAGAACAGGTTATTCAATATTTGAAAACCGGAGAAGAACTCCCTGAACCAACACTTGCTGAACAGCTTTCCATTCTCTTAGAACACTACGCTGGTATCCTGTCGCACTATGGAAGCCACGCTGGAATTCGAATCGCAAGAAAACATATCGGCTGGTATTCCAAAGGATTGCCTGGTTCTGCAGAATTTCGCGCTGATATTATGTCAGGAACAAATGAAAAAAATGTAATCTCCATGATCAAAAAATTCTATGAACCACTTATTGAATTGAAAGCTGCTTAAGATGGCGAAAGTGGCATCGTTAATGACGCGGGCAACTGGGACGGCAGAAACTCCAGACTTTGAGACAATCCTGAACGCCTTAGTTTCAACGATTATGGTCATTTCAAATGATGGCATTATCAGCTATCTCAACAATGCTGGCGAACAACTCTTTCAAGGCAGTGCGTCGCACCTAACAGGTCAGAATATTAATCTCCTTATCCCTGCGGACAGCCCTATTCTTGCGGTGTTAAAGCAAGTCAAAAATAGTGGAACAGCTGTTTCTGAATACGGTCTGCCCCTAGAAACACCCCGCATCGGTGAACACCTTGTTAATGTATACGCCAGTCCATTACCCGATCATCCCGATTTTGTTATTCTTGCCATACAGGAACGATCAATCGCTGCAGCTATAGACCGTCAATTGACGCACCGTGGGGCGGCGCGTTCAGTTTCTGCCCTAGCCGCAATGCTTGCTCACGAGGTCAAAAACCCTTTATCGGGCATCCGCGGTGCTGCACAATTGTTAGAAGACAATGCATCCGATGAAGACAAAAAGTTGGCCCGCCTGATCCGCGATGAAACTGACCGAATTGTCTCTCTAATCAATCGTATGGATATTTTTTCCGACGGGATGCCCTTTGAACATGAGGCTGTCAATATACACCAAGTCCTTGACAGGGTTAGAAAGCTGGGTGAAAGCAGTTTTGCTAAACACGTGCGTTTTGTTGAAAAATACGATCCTTCCTTACCATTTGTAATGGGAAACCATGACCAATTGGTACAAGTTTTCCTTAATCTATTAAAAAACGCTGCCGAGGCTACAAGCGGTTCTGGCAGCGAAATCGTTCTGACAACTGCATACAAACATGGAGTGCGATTTGCATTTCCAGGTAGTAATTCCAGAGTTCACCTTCCTTTGAAGATAAGTATTCAGGATAATGGTGAAGGTATAGCCAAAAGTATTCAGGGCTATATGTTTGATGCCTTTGTAACTAATAAACCTGAGGGGTCTGGGCTTGGATTAGCACTAGTAGCCAAAATAGTTGATGACCATGGAGGCATCATTGAACTGGACAGCCATCCTTCAAGAACTATTTTTCATGTGATGTTGCCAATGGATACGTCTGCCAGCAAGAAAATTAAAAAGCAATGAGCAGCAATACAATCCTTGTTGCAGACGATGACGCAGCTATACGCACAGTTCTGGTTCAAGCTTTGGGAAGAGTTGGCTATGAGGTCAAAGCTGCTGGTAATGCGGCGACACTGTGGCGCTGGGTAAGCGACGGTGATGGTGATTTAGTTATTACAGACGTAGTTATGCCAGATGAAAATGGCCTAGACTTAGTCTCCCGTATCCGCAAAATTCGTCCTGAACTAAAAATTATAGTTATGAGCGCTCAGAATACAATGATGACCGCGCTTAAGGCAACGGAAAGAGGTGCATTTGAATATCTTCCAAAACCATTTGATCTCAATGAGTTGCTGTCAATTGCTAAAAAAGCACTCGAAGTAAGAGCAAATCCTTCTGAAGGGCATTCAGGTGGGAATGCGCTTGAGACAGGTAACGCGGGGGAAAGTCTGCCCTTGATCGGCCGGTCCCCAGCGATGCAGGACATCTATCGCACCTTAGCCAGACTTATGGGAACTGACCTCTCAGTGATGATCACTGGCGAATCCGGCACCGGAAAGGAGTTGGTCGCTAAGGCTTTACATGACTATGGCAAAAGACGAAAAAGTGCTTTTATTGCTGTAAACATGGCTGCAATCCCGCGTGAACTTATTGAGAGCGAGCTTTTTGGTCATGAAAAAGGAGCATTTACAGGCGCAATCCAACGAGGAACTGGCAAGTTCGCGCTTGCGGAGGGAGGAACGCTTCTTCTAGATGAAATTGGAGACATGCCGCCAGAGGCTCAAACCCGACTTTTACGAGTACTTCAAGAAGGTGAATACACAACAGTAGGTGGACGGACCCCAATACGCACCAACGTAAGAATTATCGCCGCCACCCATCACGATCTTGAACAACTAATAAGACAAGGATTGTTCCGGGAAGACTTATACTTTCGCCTAAATGTTGTGCCTATTCGCTTACCTGCTTTACGCGCCCGAGTTGATGACATCCCGGAGCTAGTATCCCATTTTCTCAATCAGGCGACGTTAAAGGGTCTGCCTCTTAAGATTATTGATAGCCCGGCAATGGATAGGCTTAAGACATATCGTTGGCCAGGTAATGTTCGAGAGCTTGAGAATATGGTGCAACGCTTGAGCGCTCTCTATTCTCAGGAAGTTATTGATATTGAGGTTATTGAGACAGAACTGGTTGATACTTCAGGTCCAATTTCCGAGAGAGAAGAGACGTCAGAAGGGTTTTCCAGTTCTATCGAACGGCACTTGAACACCTATTTTTCTTCGCACGAAGATATATTGCCAGCTACGGGATTATATGAGCGTGTACTGAAGGAGGTGGAGCGTCCCTTAATTATGCTTACTTTAGAAGCAACACGGGGCAACCAATTAAAAGCATCAGACGTGCTTGGCATGAATAGAAATACTTTACGAAAGAAAATTCGTGACCTTGGCATACCTGTCGTCAGAGGCTCTAGATGACATCAACGTCAAATCACAACATTAAATTTTACTCAAGTAGCCGCTTGATTTGGCAGGGCCTTGGTTTAAAACAGAAACTAGCATTTACTCTTGCTGTTCTCGCTGTAGCATCTTGTGCCGCGACAGTTGCCGTTATGACTGGTTGGCAGAACACACTCAACTCAGATACAGTTCTTTTGTTGCTTTACCTAGATGCGATTCTTTTATTGTTGCTTGGGGTCATTGTTTCTAAGCGATTGGTATCCATATGGTTAGATCAACGCGAAGGTCGAGCAGGTTCAGGCCTTCATACACGACTTGTAATCATGTTTGGCCTTGTTGCTGCAACTCCTGCAATTCTGGTTGCAGTTTTTTCAGCTCTATTCCTAAATTTTGGCATTCATACTTGGTTTAGCGAACGAGTGAGCACGGCACTTTCATCCTCACATTCGGTTGCTAGGTCTTATTTGCATGAACATCAACAAAATATTCGAGCAGATGTCCTTGCAACTGCTAATGACTTAAATAATGAGGCGGCAACATTGATGCAAAATCCACGAAGCTTCAATGCTTATCTTTCACGTCAGGCAAGTATCAGGTCTTTTCAAGAGGCACTTGTCGTTGATGGAAGTGGCCGTGTCCTAGCAAGATCCGTATTCAGTCAATCCCTCGAATTTGACCTGTTACCAGATAAAGCCATGAAAGAAGCATCAAAAGGGCGCATCGTCGTCCTAAGTATCGAGGAAGATAGGGTCCGCGCCATTGTAAAACTGGACCGATTCCTAGATGCTTATTTCTTGGCTGGGCGGTTTGTTGATCCTCAAGTTATAGAATACATTGAAAAAACTGCCCGTGCAGTTGATCAGTATAAAAACCTTGAAGAAAAACAGGAAGGCATCAAAGTCACCTTCGTGATGATTTATGGAGTTGTCGCCTTGCTATTGTTAATGGCAGCAGTATGGGTTGGCATGACACTAGCAAGCCAGATATCGAGGCCAATTTCAGGTTTAATCCTTGCTTCTGACAAGGTTTCCAAGGGCTATCTAGGCGCGCGTGTGCCAGAAACTGTAAAAACTGATGAAATCAGTGTGCTTGGCCGTTCCTTTAACCGCATGACAGCTCAATTAGAAAGACAGCAACAAGGCTTGGTCGAAGCTAATAGGCAGCTTGATGAAAGAATCCGCTTTACAGAGACTGTGCTTACTGGAGTTTCTGCTGGTGTCATTGGCTTGGATGAAAAAGGCTGTATACATCTTCCTAACCGATCTGCTTCAAAATTACTTGGCATGGATCTTGACGGTGAAATTGGCCAAAAATTAGTGAGTATTATACCAGAAATTTCTGAATTACTTGAAAGAAGCAAAAATCGACCTGATAGACTTTTTTCTGATGAAATTAAATTAGAGCGCAATGGTCAAAGCTGTATTTTAATGGTCAACATTGCCGGCGAAAAACTTGGCGTTGAGACCTTAGGCTACGTGGTCACCTTTGATGATGTTACTGAGCTTTTGTCAGCCCAACGTAAAGCAGCTTGGGCAGATGTAGCTCGCCGTATTGCTCATGAGATCAAAAATCCCTTAACGCCAATTCAGCTTTCTGCTGAACGCTTGAAGCGTAAATACATGAGACAGATCAAAGATGATCCAGATACGTTCTCACTTTGTACGGATACAATCATCCGCCAAGTTGAAGAAATAGGCAAAATGGTTGATGAATTCTCCTCTTTTGCACGTATGCCACAAGCGACCTTAAAAAATGAAAACCTATCTGAGATCTGCCAAAGAGCCTTATTTCTGGAGCGTAATCGTCTTAACAACATAGATTACCAGCTTGAACTTCCAGATGACCCCATTTATCTCCGCTGTGACAGTCTGCAAATTGGTCAGGCGTTAACAAACCTTTTAAAGAATGCGGCAGAGTCAGTTTCCACCCATAATAAGCAAGGTATTGGCGTAATCCGCTGTTCGTTGAGTCAAGTTCTAACAAATGGTTCACCCCTTACATCAATAGTCATCCATGATAATGGTGCTGGTTTGCCTGAAGTAGGTTGGGAAAACCTCACAGAGCCTTATGTTACAAGCCGTGTGGGCGGCACAGGTCTTGGCCTTGCCATCGTAAAAAAAATTATGGAGGACCATAGTGGTAAAATTGTTTTATCAAACAATGAGGATGGCGGTGCAACTATCAACTTACTGTTTCATCAGACAAACGATATAGAAAAAATAGAGCCGGAACTATAGCAATGTCTCATAAAATACTGATCGTTGACGATGAAGCGGATATCCGGGAACTATTGGCAGGAACTCTGGAGGATGAAGGCTACACAACCCTCAAGGCTACTAATAGCGATGAGGCAATTAGTGCTGTAGCTTTGCACCAGCCAAGTCTTGTTTTGCTTGATATTTGGCTACAAGGAAGTGAACTAGACGGCATTGGTATACTGAAGGAAATTCAAAAGAATTTTTCAAGAATACCCGTTGTTATGATGAGTGGCCACGGAAACATAGAAACAGCAGTTACAGCGATCAATCTGGGCGCTTATGATTTTATTGAAAAGCCCTTTAACTCTGACCGTCTTCTTGTCATATCTGCACGAGCTCTCGAAGCATCACGCCTACGCCGTGAAAATGAAGAGCTGAGGGAACGTGCAGGAACTGAAAACCAGTTAATTGGAAGGTCTGTAGCCATAAACCAGCTGCGCCAGTCAATCAGCAAGGTTGCGCCAACCAACTCAAGGGTATTGATTTCTGGGCCTGCGGGTTCCGGCAAAGAGGTTGCTGCTCGTTTGATGCATAAGCTTTCAGAGAGAGAAACTGAACCATTTGTTGTCCTCAATTGTGCTTCAATGGATCCAGAAAGCGTTGGAACCGAATTATTTGGCATCGAGGGAAACGACGATGATCCTCTGACACGAAAGATTGGAAAATTAGAAGCTGCCCACAAAGGAATCTTATTATTTGATGAAGTAGGAGACATGCCCTACGAAACGCAGGGTAAAATAGTTCGTGTATTACAAGAGCAAATTTTTGAACGTATTGGCGGAACTGCTAAAATTGAGGTTGATGTTCGTGTTGTTGCCACAACGAGCAGGGACCTTGGCGATGAAATGGCTAATGGTAATTTTCGTGAAGACCTTTTTTACCGTTTAAGTGTAGTTCCAATCGTACTTCCCCCTTTAAGTGCAAGAGTTGAGGATATTTCTCAGCTGGCAGAGCACTTTATTCAGCAGGCCGCTGTTGGTCTCAGGCGCCCAGCCAGAGCACTAGCAGATGATGCAATTGCCGCTTTGCAGGGCTATCCATGGCCGGGAAATGTACGAGAGCTTAGAAATGTGATTGAAAGACTTCTCATTATGGCGCCGGGCGAGGACAATGAACCCTTGGGAGCAGAAATGTTACCATCTGAAATTAGTTTCTGCAATTCTGAACTAAGTGATGGAAAAATTGATAACATTAATGGAATTATGGGTCTATCACTCAGAAAAGCGCGAGAATTATTTGAAAAAGAATATCTACACTCACAAATCAACCGATTTGGTGGCAACATCTCACGTACAGCTTCCTTTATCGGCATGGAGCGTTCAGCCTTACACCGTAAATTGAAATCACTGGATATCAATTTTAAAGACAAAACGTTGTGAAAACATCTATTAGAACTGAAGGAACGAGGAATTTCCGGATATGAAAATAATTGTATGCGGAGCAGGTGAGGTTGGCTCCAGTATTGCCCGCCAACTATCTATGGAAAACAATGATGTCACCATTGTTGATCAGTCATCCAAGCTTGTCCGGCAAATTAGTGACACCATCGATGTTAAGGGTGTCGTTGGTCACGCCTCGCGACCAGACATTCTTGAGCTTGCTGGCATTTCTGATGCAGATATGATTATCGCAGTTACTTATGCTGATGAAGTCAACATGGTTGCCTGTCAAGTTGCTCATTCACTTTTTAATGTTTCCACTAAGATTGCACGTGTTCGTCATCAAAGCTACTTGATGCCAATTTGGGCTAATCTATTCTCTCGCGCACATATGCCAATTGACCATATAATTTCTCCTGAAATTGAAGTCGCTCACGCAGTTACCCGCCGCTTGCAAGTACCGGGCGCATTTGAAATGATTCCCCTAGTAGATGACAAAGTACGCTTAATTGGTGTTCGTTGTGGCGAGGACTGCCCGCTTGTCCACACCCCGTTACGACAGTTAACCCAACTATTTCCAGAGTTAAAAATTGTCATTGTGGGCTTAATGCGCGATAACTTGCCCATTGTGCCAAGTGGCGACGACCAAATGCTGCCTGATGATGAGGTCTACTTTGTTGTTGATACAAAACATCTACCTCGTGCCATGGTAGCCTTCGGACATGAGGAAACAGAAGCCCGCCGCTTACTGATTTTTGGTGCAGGAAATATAGGCCTACTTCTTGCTCAGCAACTTGAGAGAGAATATCCATGGGTTCGCGCCAAATTAATCGAAAAGGACCCAGAACGTGCAAGATTTGCCGCAGGCCAGTTGGAAAAAACGATCGTTCTTAATGGTGATGTACTAGATCCTGAAATCATGGATGAATCTTCCGCTGCGACTGCAGAAACTATTATCTCTGTAACTGATGATGATGAAACAAATATTCTGGCATCGCTATTGGCTAAAAAGCAGGGAGCAAAACGAGTTATTGCACTAATTAACAAAATAACCTACGAACCGCTAGTAACTCCATTAGGAATTGACGTAGTTGTCAGCCCACGCAACATAACTGTTTCAACAGTTTTGCAACATGTGCGGCGAGGGCGCATTCATTCTGTTCACACATTACGTGAAGGCTTTGGTGAATTGATTGAGGCGGAGGCACTCGAAACATCATCCTTAGTTAACACCCCCTTAAAAGATGTAAATTTACCAGTTGGTGTCCTACTTGGCGCCATTGTTCGTGAAAATGAAATAATCATGCCACGAGGAAATACTGTAGTTCAGGCAGGGGACCGTGTGGTTCTATTTGCCACAGCAGAAGAAGTGCGCAAGGTTGAAAAAATGTTCTCTGTCCAACTTGAATACTTTTAGAAAACGCCAAATGTCTCGTATTTCCTACGTAAACGGGCATTATGTCCCTCATTGTAATGCCTCCGTCCATATTGAGGATCGTGGATATCAATTTTCTGATGGTGTTTATGAGGTTATCGCCGTCCACAAAGGAAATTTAATTGATATGGGTGGCCACATGTTGCGCCTCACACGGTCTCTGGAAGAACTTGAGATAGAATGGCCTGCTAGTCTAAAGGCCATCGACATAATTATCCATGAGGTTATTCGGCGCAATCGCATCAAGGATGGAATTATTTATATACAGATTACCCGAGGTGTTGCACCGCGAGACCACGTTTTTCCTGATCATCATAATAGCGCCTTTGTCGTTACAGCGAAGCGTTTTCCATCTTTTGATTTTAACTCTACAAATAAGGGAATCAATATCATCACCACACCTGAGACCCGTTGGCAAAGGCGTGATATTAAATCAGTTTCCCTTCTGGCCAATTGCCTGGCCAAAGAAAAAGCTCGTCGAGCTGGTTGTTATGAGGCTTGGTTTGTTGAAGATGACGGCATGATCACAGAAGGAACAACCTCCAACTCTTGGATAGTTACTGCCAAGGGTGAGCTTGTAACTCGTGAAGCTAGCAATAATATACTTAATGGCATTACCCGTCTCTCTATCATGAAGGTGGCAAAAGAAAACAATATTAAGTTCAGTGAACGGGCTTTTTCTTTGGAAGAAGCCAAATCCGCTAAAGAAGCATTTATTAGCTCAACTACATCCTTTGTCAGACCTGTGCTTAAAATTGACAATAAACGAGTCGGTGATGGAAAAGTTGGTCACTTGTCAGCGAAATTACTGTCCTACTATAGCAATCACATGAAGGCTCAAATAACTTGAACCTAATCAAACCTGAAGCAATACTTTTCGACTGGGATAATACCTTGGTTGACAGTTGGACAATTATTTTTGATGCACTTAACTTTACCTTGGAGAGCTTTGGTAAGGAGCCATGGAGCATTACCCAAACCAAGACCCGTGTTCGCAAATCGCTGCGTGACAGCTTTCCAGATATATTCGGTGAGAGATGGAAACAAGCAGCAGAAATATTTTATGAGCGGTTTGACGATATTCATATTTCACGTCTTACTCCTATTAAGGGTGCGCAAAAAATGCTAAAAGAAATACACGAACAAAAAATTTTCTTGGGGGTTGTCAGTAATAAACGTGGTGATTATCTGCGAAAAGAGGTTCATCATTTGGGATGGGGAAAATATTTTTCTAGCCTTGTCGGGGCTACTGATGCTGAGAAAGACAAGCCTTCGCCTGAACCTGTAGCTCTGGCACTATCAGGCTGCGCACATAAAAGTGGCGGCCACATTTGGTTTGTTGGTGATGCAAATATAGACATGGAATGTGCCCATAATGCTGATCTCACTCCAATTCTACTTCGCAAACCCGCCCCCAATCATGAAGAATTTACAGACTATCCACCAGCTTTTCACATCCTGGACTGCCAAGCACTTTCCAATTTGGTTAAAAAAATGTAATCTAGTTTGATGTCCTTTGATAAAAAAATTAATTAAGCTATTTATAAAAAAATAATTAACTTTGCCTTTAAAATTCAAATAATAAAAGTATAGGGGTTACGAAAATGTCGCCCGAAAAACAAAATCAAAATGTTCAGGATGTGTTCCTGAATTATATCCGAAAACACAAAACGCCCGTCACAGTTTTTTTGGTTAATGGTGTCAAATTGCAGGGTATTGTCACTTGGTTTGATATTTTTTCAGTTTTGTTACGCCGCGACGGACACACCCAGCTTGTATACAAGCATGCTATTTCAACAATTATGCCATCCGAGCCTGTACAGTTGTTCGATCCGGAAACTAACGATGCTGAATAAACAACGCACTTGACCTACAAGGCAAAAGATACAACGACTGTAACGAAAAGTGTTAAAAAACAGGGGGAACTATGTCTTGTGATTCACCCCCAAGTCAAAACTTACAAAATGGCAGGTCGCGACCCCAACGCGCGACTTGATGAAATAGTTAGCCTTACACTCGCCATTGACGTTGACGTTATTCACGCCAAAATTATTAACCTAAGCCGCATAAAACCCTCCACATTGTTTGGTAAGGGGAAAGTTGAGGGCATTGGCGACACAATTTCATCTAAAAATATTGGCGTTGCAGTTATTGATATCGTTTTGACACCAATCCAGCAACGCAACCTTGAGCGCGCCTGGAATTGTAAAGTTATTGACCGAACTGGCTTAATTCTGGAAATTTTTGGCAAGCGAGCAAAAACCCGTGAGGGCTGTTTGCAAGTAGACTTGGCGGCCTTGACATATCAACGTTCACGCCTAGTCCGAAGCTGGACCCACCTTGAAAGACAGCGTGGCGGTGCCGGTTTTATGGGTGGGCCTGGTGAAACGCAAATTGAAACAGACCGACGCCAAATTGACCATCGCATCACCCGCCTGCGTCGGGACTTGAAAGACGTCAAGCGAACCCGTGAATTGCACCGCAAAGCCAGACGCAAAGTGCCGTATCCCATTGTCGCCCTAGTTGGCTACACCAATGCTGGAAAATCAACTCTTTTTAATCGATTAACAAATTCTTCTGTGAAGGCCAAAGACCAATTATTTGCTACCTTGGACCCTACTATGCGTTCATTGGAGTTGAATTGCGGACGTTCGGTTATTCTATCTGATACAGTTGGCTTTATTTCCTACCTTCCTCACGAACTGGTAACTGCCTTTCATGCTACTCTAGAAGAAGTAACGGAAGCGGATATTGTAATTCATGTTCGCGATGCAGCCCATCCGAATTCAGAAGAACAAAAGAGTGATGTACTAAAAGTTATGGCTGAATTGGGCTTAAATGACCCCCTTGGCAATCCACAAGGCGAAGAGGTTGCGGGCACTGGCCAATTTCACATAGAGGTTCTCAATAAAATTGATTCTATGGATGCAGAACAACAGGAAATAATACGCAACAAGTCAGTGCGCAATTGTGTTCAGGTCATTGCCCTTTCTGCATTAACGGGGGTTGGATGCCAGGACTTGATCAATGCCATTGATAAAGTCCTGGTCCAATCGATAACAGTATACAATATCGATTTAGCAACTACTGATGGAGCCTCGCTGTCTTGGCTCTACAATCATGGTGAGGTCCTTGAACGTCAAGATGGCGAGACTAGTATTCACCTTAAAGTCAAGCTGGATACGACCAACTGGGCCCGCTTTGAAAGACGGCAATAATGCTTCCTGATGCTCACCAAGTAATACAAATTATGCACGAGGTCGCTGAAACATTAATTACACCGCGCTTTCGCCAATTGAAAGATGACGAAATCAAAGAAAAATCTCCTGGTGATTTTGTCACCACCGTTGATCTTGAAGCCGAAAAACACTTAAAAGACAAATTAACGGCACTGATTCCAGGCTCGCTTGTGATTGGAGAAGAAGAAGTTGAAGCTAATCCTAAATTTCTTGAACGTCTGAACGGGGATGCCCCCGTCTGGTTGTTGGACCCTCTTGATGGTACTGGCAACTTCGCCCATGGACGCAAACCCTTTGTTGTGATTGTCGCTTATTGTCAGGATAAAGAGACTCAGATGGGTTGGATCCACGATCCGTTAACTGGTGAAACTATATGGGCCGCAAAAAGACAGGGTTGCTGGGCAGGAGACAAACGCCTAAAATTACAAGATCCACCACTTCTCAAAGATATGAGAGGATCCCTGAGCAAAAGCTTTGCTGAACGTATCAAAGCTGTCAAGGGTGGTCCCCAATCTACTCGGCGTTTAGGATGTGTCGGTAGGGACTATATAGATTTAGCATTGGGTAATATAGATTTTGCGTGCTATTCATATTGCTTGAAACCGTGGGATCATGCTGCAGGAGTATTAATTCATTCGGAGGCAAGTGGTCACAACCACCTAATAAAAGCTGGTAGATCCTACCATCCAGACCTAATGCCAGCACAAGCCGTAGCCAATGATGAAGTTATGATTTTAGCCCCAAATATAGATACCATCGAAGTTATTACCTCCATGTTGACTGAATAGGAAACTTTAACTAACTGAAAAAGTTACTCACTATTGCTAGGTCGATAAAATTACCAAAATAAGGAGAGGCATTTATTGATAAAAAGGATTAAACCTAATGGCATCTAGAAAGCTTGCATTCATTGGCCTTGGTGTAATGGGTTACCCAATGGCGGGACACCTAGCCAAGGCTGGGAACGATGTCACAGTCTACAATCGAACGACTGCAAAGGCGAAAGCCTGGACAAAGGAATTCAGTGGTAGTTTTGCTACAACCCCAGCCAAAGCAGCACAGGGGTGCGAAATTGTTTTTGCCTGTGTTGGCAATGATGATGACTTACGAAGTGTTGCCTTTGGTGATGATGGTATCCTAGCTGGTATGGACGAGGGCGCTGTCTTTATCGATCATACAACTGCATCCGCCGATGTAGCTCGTGAAATTTACGCTGCTGCAAGAAGCATGAGTAAACATTTTCTCGACGGTCCCGTGTCTGGTGGACAGGCTGGTGCAGAAAACGGCGCTTTAACTATTATGCTGGGGGGAGAACAAAAAATTTTTAATTTATCTAAACCCATCATGCAGTCCTATGGCAAAGCCGTAACCCTTATGGGTGAAGCAGGAGCTGGCCAGTTAACAAAAATGGTCAACCAGATCTGTGTAGCTGGACTCGTCCAGGCCCTGTCGGAAGGGCTTAACTTTGCTAATAGAGCTGGGCTTGATGCAAAGCTTGTAGTAGACGTCATCTCCAAGGGAGCAGCCCAGTCATGGCAAATGGAGAACCGGGGTTACACCATGATCGAGGATAAGTTTAATTTTGGTTTCGCCGTTGATTGGATGCGTAAAGACTTGGATATCTGCATGGCTGAATCAAAAAATATAGGAGCCGAGTTACCCGTAACTCAAACTGTTGCTGGTTATTATGATAAAATTGCTAAAAAGGGTGGAAATCGCTGGGATACATCCAGCTTGATACGCTTGTTGAAGGACTAACAACAGCCTATCAACAACTGATGACATATAATGCCAGTGTCAAAAAATCTATCTTCTCACCTGGGCTTGTATGGCTGTTTCCAATGCCTGCAAAAACTTTGACCTGTCCTGCTTGGAAAAGGGTGCCGGGCCACCAGTAATTTCACCTATTTCTCGTAACCCGGCCATTAGGTCACGCGTAGCGAGCGCCAAACCAATGGAATCCTCAGTAAAAGCTATTCCATTTGGCCGGATCGCGATTGCCCCTTTTTTAAAACAACGATCTGCTAATGGAATATCATTAGTAATGGCTATATCACCTTCTTGAATTTGCTCAACAATCCAGTCATCTGCAGCATCGGCTCCTTGCGACACAACAACTATTGATACTAATGGACTAGGGTAGGGGCGAACGCCACCATCACTGACAAAAATGGTTTTAAGACCATGTCTTGTGGTAACCATTATAATTTCATCCTTGACGGGACAAGCATCCGCATCAACGAAGATTTCAGGGAGGAGAAAGGATTGGCCGGTGCTTATATCAAGTTTCCAATTTTGCCTTGTCCCAAAGAACTTCCATTTCGTCAAGAGTAGAAGTTTCCGGCGTTTTGTTATCTTTAGCCAACAGTGCCTCTACTCCCTTAAAACGACGCTCAAATTTCTCATTTCCATGGCGTAGAGCAGTTTCTGGATCTAGTTCTAACTTTCGCGCCATATTGACACAAGTAAATAGCAAGTCACCCATTTCATCCATTAATCTTTCAGGGTCTGGATCCAAGGTCATTTCTGCGCTCATTTCTTTAATTTCCTCATCGAACTTGTCCAAAACATCTTTAGCATCAAACCAGTCGAACCCTACACGGGCAGCGCGTTTTTGAAGCTTCAAAGCACGAGTAAGAGCAGGTAAGCCTCTAGTGACGCCATCCAGGGCACTGCAGGGTGTATCCACAGCGGCTTTCTCTTCACGCTCAGACGCTTTTTGGGCCTCCCATGAAGCGACTTGAGCCTTTGCTGAATGGACCTTATCATTGCCAAAGACATGAGGGTGGCGACGTATCAACTTATCACAGATAGCTTGAACGACGTCATCAAAAGAAAAAATTGAAACTTCTTCTGCAAGGCGTGAGTGGAAAACCACCTGAAGAAGCAAATCTCCCAATTCATCCACTAACGCTGACATATCGTTTTGTTCGATTGCTTCGACAACTTCGTATGCTTCCTCAATAGTATGAGGGGCAATGGATGCAAAAGTTTGATCAACATCCCATGGACATCCTTTCTCAGGATCACGAAGAAGAGCCATGATATCTATCAGTCTTTCGATTTGTGTTTTTACTTCTGAATTCATTTCAAGTCACTTTCTCAGAAAAAGGTGGTGTATCGTATTTACGTTGTCTGACCGTCTTAGATCAATATAAACGATAAAAAGGGGGACCAAACTATGGTTACAACCACTTATAATATTAAAAATCGCATAATGTATATTATGGAAAATAATTTATAATTGTTTAAAAGCAATTACTTAATGATGCAAAATGAATTATTTTAGTAAAAAGACAACCCTGATTAGTTTATTTTCCGGCTTGGTGGTTGTCTGTAAGTGTCACAGTTGCTGCTGTAGCATAATTAAAAAATAAACAGGATTAAACTTCGAGAATCATTCCATCGAATGCAGGCTCAACGTGTTCTGGCAAGCGACTTTTCAGTGCTTCGTAGTCAAAATTAAAACCCATATGCGTCAAAATCCCTCGCCTAGGGCTAATGCGTTCCATCCAACTAAGAGCCTTGTCCACGTGCGCGTGTGTCGGATGCGGCCTATCAACTAAGGCACCAATTATCCATGTATCAACTCCATCAAGAATTTTGAAGGCATCATCTGGCATTTTAACCACGTCAGTTGAATAAGCAATTGATCCAAAACGAAACCCAAGGGTCTTGCAATAACCATGGTCTTGGACAAAGGTGTGAATATCCACGTCACCAATGGTTAACTTATCGCCATTACTTAAAGTATGCGGATTAAGAGTTGGCTTGAAATGTGTTTTTGAATCTGCAGCCAAAGGCTTTAACACATAGCCAAACCGCTTCTTAATAGTATTAATAGTATCTACATCAGCGTACATATCAATGGCAGCGTTCATGGAACGGTTAATCTGACGCAAATCATCTATACCATGTAGGTGATCCGCATGATAGTGCGTGTAAAGGACTGCATCAAGGCGCTCAACACCAGTATTTAACAATTGCTGGCGTAGATCTGGCGAAGTATCGACCAAAATGCATGTATCTCCGTTTTCAACTAGTATTGACGACCTAAGACGATTGTTTTTTGGGTTTTTAGAATCAAGATTGCCCCAACCACAACCAATAGCTGGAGTTCCAGCAGCCCCACCACACCCCAAGATGGTTACTTTCATCAGACTTTTGCCTCAGTAAAAAGAGTGAAAAAGTTATTTGTTGTCGCGTGAGCTACATCTTCAATTGACAGGCCCTTTATTTCGGCGACTTTTTCCGCAGTATAATGAACAAAAGCAGGCTCATTGACCTTCCCTCGCATTGGCACAGGGGCCAAGTAAGGGGCGTCAGTTTCTATCAATAACCTGTCCAGCGGAGCATATTTGACTATATCACGCAGTTCATCAGCCTTCTTAAAAGTGACAATTCCAGAAATAGACAGGTAGAGCCCAAGATCTATTGCTGTTTCAGCCAGTGCGCGAGAACTTGAAAAACAGTGCAGAAGGCCGCTAAAAATTCCTTTTTTCGTTTCTTCTTTTAAAATGCTGGCCATATCCTCATCAGCATCACGCGTGTGCACAATTAAAGGAAGCCCCAACTCCCGAGATGCTTCTATGTGAGACCTAAACTGTCTTTTTTGAATGTCACTTACGCTTTTATTATAGTGATAGTCAAGACCAGTTTCGCCAAATCCGATGACCTTGTGGTGGTCTGCCAGACCTATCAGGTCCTCCGGTGTCACTTCTGACTCTTCCTCAGCATTATGTGGATGGATGCCAACGGTACAAAAAATATTATCATAGCGGCGTACTACAGCCAGTACTTTGTCAAATTTAGTCAGTTGTGTGCAGATGGAAAGCATATACTTTACCCCTGCCTCATCTGCACGTGCGACAATACCATCCAAATCGTCAGCAAATTCAGGGAAATCTAGGTGGCAGTGGCTATCAACAAACATTTTGTGCATCTCAATAATTGTAAAAACTTATTAGTCTTAATCTATTATAAATCGGGGAAACAGTCCTCCCGGTTCTGGCAATGCTGTACCCGGAATTAAGTAATGATCTTCACCTAAGTGGGAAAACGTACGATGATCAATGTTTACGGCTACCTGTTCTAACATACGAGACATAGTATCTGGCATGAATGGTTGTAGGACGAGCGCGATCCGGCGAATAGATTCACTCAGCACATATAAAACTGTTGCCATTCGATCTGGGTTTTCTTTTTTAAGTTTCCAGGGTGCTTGAGAATCAACATAACCATTGGCTGCACGGATGACGACCCAGACTATTTCTAAGGCTTCATGAAATAATTGAAGATCAAGCGCATATCGCAATTTTCCAATAATATCTTCTGATGCCGCCAAAAGAGAAAGGTCAACATCTGTAAAGTCACCATGCTGAGGCACTAGTCCATCACAATTTTTGGCAACCATGGAAAGTACCCGCTGTGCCAGATTACCTAGTTCATTAGCCAACTCACCATTCATACGGTTGACCATGGCCTGATGAGAAAAATCGCCATCATTACCAAATGGAACTTCGCGCAGAAGGAAATAACGAACTTGATCCAGACCATAACGATTAACTAAATCAATAGGATCAATGACGTTGCCAAGAGATTTTGAAATTTTCTCACCCTCATTGGTCCACCAGCCATGTGCAAAGACACGCTTGGGAGCATCAAGCCCCGCTGCAAGCAGAAATGCAGGCCAGTAAACTGCGTGAAAGCGGAGGATATCCTTTCCAACCATATGCAAGTCGCATGGCCAATAAGTAGCGTATTCTGTACTATTGGTGTTTGGATAGCCCACCCCCGTGATGTAATTCGTCAAAGCATCAAGCCACACATACATTATGTGTTTGTCATCACCAGGAACCGGGACGCCCCATTTAAAGGTCGTACGAGAAACAGACAGATCCCTCAGACCACCTTTAACGAAGCTTAGAACCTCGTTACGACGGGATTGAGGAGCAATAAAATTAGGATTTTCATTGTAAAATTTGAGTAATTTATCACCCCATGCAGACAGCTTGAAGAAATAGCTCGGCTCCTCAACCCACTCAACCTCTGCTCCTGAAGGCGCGGTTCTTTTTCCACCTGGACCATCGGTTAACTCACCCTCTGCATAAAATGCCTCATCACGCACAGCGTACCAACCAGCATAGCTGTCAAGGTAAATCTCACCCTTGTCAAATAGCTTTTGCCACAAGTCCTGAACGGATTTTTTATGACGCTCTTCTGTGGTTCTGATAAAATCATCATGAGAAAAGTTCATCAACTCAGCTAAATCACGGAAATTCTTAGACACCTTATCTGTGAATTCTTTTGGATCGACACCGGCTGCTAGAGCTGATTTTTCAACCTTCTGACCATTTCATGGG
>CALKND010000033.1 GCA_938092065.1 uncultured Rhodospirillales bacterium | reverse complement strand
GAGCGTTCTGGAGCGGACGTTACTATTGTTACTTTCTCGATTATGGTTGGTAAGGCTTTGGAAGCGGCTGAAATACTTTCTGCCGAAGGCATTGACGCAGAAGTCATAAACCTTCGCACCTTAAGGCCTCTGGATACTGAGGCTATTGTCCAATCGGTCAAGAAAACAAATAGGCTGGTTTCAGTTGAAGAAGGCTGGCCAGTTGCCGGCATGGGGTCTGAAATGGCCGCTATAATGATGGAACAAGCATTTGACTATTTGGACGCCCCAGTTGTCAGGGTTCATGGTGAGGATGTTCCTATGCCATATGCGGTAAATCTGGAGGCTCTCGCTCTACCTAAGCCAGAGCATATTGTCGCAGCCGTCAAATCCGTTTGTTACAGGTAAGGAAAAGAGAAAGATGCCCGTACAAGTTCTCATGCCAGCCCTCTCACCAACAATGACCGAAGGTAAACTTGCCAATTGGTTAAAGAGCGAAGGGGACGTTGTTGAGAGTGGGGATATTCTGTGTGAGATTGAAACTGATAAGGCGACTATGGAAGTAGAGGCTGTTGAGGAAGGCACCCTAGGCAAAATCATTGTCACTGCTGGCACCGAAGGTGTTCCAGTAAACTCTCTTATCGCCATTATTCTTGAGGAAGGTGAGAACGCGGCTGATATTTCAGTTGCGCCGGCTCTAACTCCAATAGAAAACATGGAATTGGCTAGTTCTAATTCTGTTGCTTCTGTTGCTTCAATTCCATCCGCTTTAGTTCAGGCTGATACCGAACTGAAAAAAACAAGAGTTTTTGCAAGTCCTCTTGCACGACGTATTGCAGAGCAGGCAGGGGTTAATATTTATGATGTAAACGGCAGTGGTCCCAACGGCCGTATTGTGAAGCGAGATATAGAGGCCGCTATTGCCGTTAGCGTTCCCGCTATTAATTCTACTGCTTCGTTAGCTCAGACACCATCCATTGTCGAGGGGTCAGGTGGCTATACTGAAATCCCCAATTCGACAATGCGTAAGGTTATTGCCTCGCGTTTGTTAGAATCCAAGCAGACTGTGCCGCATTTCTATTTGACTGTAGATTGTCAAATTGACGCATTGTTGAGCATGCGTAAGACAATGAACGCTGCTGTGCCCGAAGGCGATAATAGTTACAAGATTTCAGTCAATGATTTTGTCATCCGCGCTGTTGCCTTGGCCCTCCGTCAGGTGCCGGAAGCCAACGCAATATGGACCGATACAGCCATTCGCCTTCTCAACGACGTAGATGTATCCGTTGCAGTCGCCACGCCAAATGGTCTAATTACACCGGTTGTGCGCCGGGCCGATGAAAAGGGTCTCGCGTCCATATCAGGTGAGGTCAAAAATCTTGCTGCTCGCGGCCGTGATGGTAAATTGATGCCTGAAGAATACCAAGGTGGTGGCTTCACTATTTCCAATTTAGGTATGTTTGGCGTCAAGGACTTTGTGGCCATCATCAACCCACCGCAGTCGTGTATTTTAGCTGTTGGTGCCGGGGAACAGAGACCTGTGGTTAAAGATGGCGTGCTGGCTATTGCGACGGTTATGTGCTGTACATTGTCTGTTGATCATCGTTCTGTTGATGGTGCCATCGGTGCCAAATTCCTTGCTGCTTTCAAGCAGATGATCGAGGAACCATTGACGATGATTTTGTAGGAGGAAAGGTCATGGTAGAAACATCATTCGATCTTGTCGTCGTAGGCGGTGGTCCCGGAGGTTACGTCGCTGCTATTCGTGCAGCTCAACTTAAAATGAGGGTAGCATTGATTGAACGGGAGCATTTGGGTGGTATTTGTCTGAATTGGGGCTGCATTCCAACCAAGGCGATGCTGCGCTCAGCTGAAATGTATGAGGGTATGAAGCATGCTGCTGATTATGGTCTTAGCATACAAGGGCAAGGATTTGATCTTGCCAAGATCATCGAGCGATCACGTAAGATTGCAGCTCAACTTAATGATGGCGTCGGCTATTTACTGAAAAAGAATAAGGTCACTGTCTTTGATGGCGCAGCCAAACTAGCTGGCTCAGGCAAAGTACAGGTGGGGAAAACCACTCTAACGGCCAAAAATATTATTCTGGCAACAGGTGCCCGTGCGCGCACTCTGCCTGGTCTTGAGGCAGACGGTAAGCTTATTTGGAACTATAAGAATGCCCTGACTGCAGATATTGTCCCTAAGCGTCTTTTGGTTGTTGGCTCTGGTGCTATTGGTATCGAATTCGCAAGCTTTTTTAACTCAATGGGTTCGGCAGTGACTGTTGTTGAGGTTATGGACCGCATCTTGCCTGTTGAAGATGCTGAAATTTCTGGGCTGGCCCATAAGGCTTTTGAAAAAGAAGGCTTTAGGATTATTACGTCTGCCACTGTCAAATCCTTGAAAAAAGGTAAAGATACGGTATTGGCTACGATTAAAACGGGAGACAAAGATAGAGATATCACCGTTGATCGAGTTATTTTGGCCGTTGGTATTGTTGGCAACGTAGAAGACCTTGGCCTCGAAGGCACAAAAATAAAAGTTGACAACACGCATATTGAAATTGACCAATGGTGCCAGACTGGCGAGGCGGGAGTATATGCCATAGGTGACATTGCTGGACCACCATGGCTTGCCCACAAGGCATCTCATGAGGGTGTTATCTGTGTCGAAAAAATAGCCGGAGAAAAAAATGTTTGTCCGCTTGATATTTCACGCATTCCTGGCTGCACCTATTGTCGTCCGCAAGTGGCAAGTGTTGGTATGACAGAACAGGCCGCTAAGGACGCAGGCTACAAGGTAAAAGTCGGCCGCTTTCCGTTCATGGGTAACGGTAAGGCCATAGCTTTGGGCGAACCAGAAGGACTGGTCAAAACCGTATTTGATGCCAAAACCGGTGAACTTTTAGGCGCTCATATGATTGGTGCAGAAGTAACTGAGCTAATTCAAGGATATTCCGTGGCTAAGACACTGGAAACTACTGAGGCTGAGCTTATGAATACAATCTTTCCGCACCCAACTTTGTCGGAAATGATGCATGAAAGTGTGCTCGATGCCTTCGGCAAGGCGATACATTTCTAGTTGTCGTTTGCGATGTGACTATCCAAGCACATGATCGCGTTATTTAAGAAGTTGAAACCTGAGAGATTGACCTGAAACAACAAGTGCAATTTGAATATGTTATGAATATAACTTCAAAACTTCGCCATCCTGAAAAGGCCCGCAAGGCAGATAATCCATCTCCACGTAAACCAAAATGGATCAGGGTAAAGGCACCAACATCAAAAGCCTACGGGGAAACTCTTCGTTTAATGCGTGAGCATGGTCTGAATACAGTTTGTGAAGAAGCAGCTTGCCCTAATATTGGAGAATGCTGGAGCAAGAAGCATGCGACAATGATGATTCTAGGTGACATTTGTACCCGCGCATGCGCTTTTTGTAATGTGGCTACGGGTAAGCCTTCAGGAGTTGATCTACTTGAACCTAAAAACGTGGGGCTTTCAGTAGCTAAGCTTGGGTTACGCCATGTTGTGGTGACCTCTGTCGACCGTGATGACCTTGCTGATGGTGGGGCGGCACAGTTTGTCGCAACTATTCATGCCCTGCGAAGAAACGCACCGGATACTACTGTTGAGGTGTTAACCCCTGATTTCCGTGGAAAAGAAGGGGCAGTGGAAGCCGTCGTTAATGCAAAGCCGGATGTATTCAATCACAACCTTGAAACTGTGCCACGCCTTTATCAATTGATCCGGCCTGGTGCACGTTATGTCCATTCCCTAAAAATTTTAAAACAAGCCAAGCAGATTGATCCACAAATATTTACCAAGTCTGGTATTATGGTGGGGTTAGGAGAGAAAAGAGATGAAATATTACAGGTAATGGATGATCTTCGAATCGCTCATGTGGACTTCATGACCATTGGCCAGTATTTACAGCCAACTCCTAAACATGCAGGTATTGATCGGTTTGTAACACCTGATGAATTTGATCAGTTGAAGCGCATTGGTCTTGAAAAAGGCTTTCTACATATTGCGGCAACACCGCTAACTCGTTCTTCTTATCACGCCGATGAAGATTTTTCATTTTTGAGATCAACCCGTCAACAAATATAGACGTTCAATGCTAAGCAATGTAATAAATTCTGCAATAAAGAGGCAATATATCTGTCCCCAACTTCGGAACAGTAACCTCTTCGTCAGAAGGGTCTCTGCTTAATGCCGTCACATGCCGAAAAAAAAATACTGCCATATTCTCCAAAGCAGATCTATGACATGGTTGCAGATGTTGCTGCTTATCCTGATTTTCTTCCTTGGTGTATTGCTACACGCATCCGATCATTTGATGATAATCATCTAGTAGCTGACATGGTTATTGGATTTAAAATGTTTCGAGAACAATTTACTTCTCGGGTAGAATTTATCGAGCCGAGGTCAATTAAAGTTAAATATGAAAATGGACCTTTTAAGTATTTGAAAAATAACTGGGTTTTTGAATCGGATGAAAATGGCAACTGTCTAGTTGACTTCAGTGTTGAATTTGAATTCAGGTCACAGATTCTTGAGATGGCTATTGGTAAAATATTTACCGAAGCGGTGCATCGGATGGTTAGTGCCTTTGAAAAGCGGGCTGACACTCTTTATGGTTGAGTTTCTAAATGCTTGAGTAATAATTTTAGGGCCGCTTTGACTGTTTGCAAGCGTACAGCCTCTCTATCACCGTCAAATAAATAGCGTTCGTGCAAGGTATCAAAATGATTGCGTGATACAGAAATGTGAACAAGACCAACTGGCTTTTCATTTGAGCCGCCACCGGGACCAGCAATGCCGGTGACAGAAACGGAGATATCAGCATTGCCCGGCCCAATTGCTCCATTGGCCATAGATCTTGAAACAATTTCACTCACGGCACCATGTTCTCTCAGAATGTTGGCTGGTACGCCGAGCAGGTTGGTTTTGGCCTGATTGGTATAAGTTACAAAGCCAAATTGCAGTACGTCTGACGCTCCTGAAACAGATGTTAAACAACCTGCAATCAGACCACCCGTGCAAGATTCTGCTGTTACTAACCTTAAGTTGTATTTTTTGCATGTTGAAATGACATTCTCAGCCAATTCAACAAGTTGATTAGAGAACATTAGCTAACTTTCTATATAGATTATGTACAATGTCAGTCCAAAACTAGAAAATATGGCTGCAATGATGTCATCAATCATAATTCCTAATCCGCCCTTGACTTCCTTGTCTGCCCAAGATGTGGGCCAAGGTTTATATATGTCGGCAAGGCGAAAAAGTATAAAGGCCACTGAGTATATAAATACATCAGGTTCATAAGGATAAAAATAAGCTGCGGGCAACAATGTAAGCCACATACCTGCCACTTCATCAATGACCACTGGTCCAGGATCTTCTCCTCCAAGAGACTTCAGGTAACCACTTGACGCCCAGATACCAATAAAGAAAACAGAAAAGCAAGCTCCAGCAAGAACTTGCCATCCCGCAATTGAATGCAAAATCCAAGCGAAGGGTATGGAAGCTAGCGTGCCCCATGTCCCCGGTGCTTTTGGTAAAAGACCCGCGCCAAACCAAGTCGCCAGAAAAACAGAGGGTTCCGACAGACCTGTCTTATTTTTGTTACTGTTTCGATTGTGGTTCATATTCAGATTTTTATGTAAATTACTGGTATCTTTTCATATTTAATGGCACCAGTGGTTGGGAAATTCTTAAAATAATTGAGAGTAACAAGAATAAATCATTTAATTGCCAAAAAATGATTGAAAATTTTGAAGCAATTGAACTTGCATGTTTCCTGGTCACCAGATATTTTTAAATTTGGATTTGGTGTATAGATATTCTAAATACTATTTCCTAACTTTATTTTTAAAAAGTCAGCTTATGCAAAGTGGATTGCTTGATAGTGGCAGTTAATATGTCAAACATTAAAGGCTGTATTTCGGGAATGTTATCTCGCTTATTTCCTGAACGCCAGATTATGCTTCGTAGCGCAGGTCGTGTGTCTTTTGTGACCTTATCAAAACGCTTTCAGTTGTGTGCTGTTGCAGCAACTTTGACTTTTGTTGGCTGGTCTTCCTTTGCGTCAATCAACTATGTACTTTATGAACAGTTTATAGAAAGTAAAGACAACCAAGTTGCCAACACTCGGTTGGCCTATCGCAGTTTGCTCTCCCAAGTTGCTTCTTATCAGCAAAAATTTATTCATATCACAGGCGATCTCGAATCAAACCATACCATGATGCTTGGCCTCGTGAAGAAAAATGCTTCTTTGCAGCAAAATCTGAAAACCGTATCAGCCAAGCTTAAGCATACCGAATTGGAGCGAGAGAGTGTGCTGGCAGTTCGTCAGAGCTTGCGTAAAAAGTTAACTGTCAGTGAAAATGTAGTGCGCTCCCTTAACAGCCAGAACTTTGCATTAAAGGATAATTTGGAGACCATTGAGGCCGATCTACAAGTTGCTCTTGGTGAGCGAAATGAGGCAATGTTTAATGGAACACGTATGCGGCGGCAGATTAATGAGCTCGATAGCCGTCTTGTTGAACTGGAGAGTAGTGAGCAAGATGCAGTAGATCAACTGACAGAACGCACAATTAACTTAAACAATTCAATGCAACGAGTTGTAGAGCTTGCTGGCATTAACCCAGAAAAGATTTTACAGATCAATTCTAACTTGCCTAAAGGGCAGGGTGGGCCCTTTATTGCAGCAAAACCTGATGGAAAACCTGCGAGTAAATTAAAGGCTAGTTTGAGCGACTTAGAGAGGCATTTACTCCAATCAGAGGGATTACAGGACATAATGGGTCGCCTTCCTTTAGCGCCGCCCTTGACGTCTTACAGGGTTACAAGTCCCTTTGGTAAGCGTCGTGACCCTATAAATAAAAAGTGGTCTGCGCACTATGGCCTAGATATGGGTTCTCCATACAAAGCAGCTGTTTACGTTGCTGCCCCAGGAATTGTGAAATATGCTGGATGGAAGGGAAAGTTTGGCAAGATGATTGAAATTGATCATGGTTCAGGACTAAAAACTCGTTTTGGCCACCTGCATAAAATTTTTGTTAAAAAAGGACAGAATGTTAATTTTCGTGATAAGGTTGGCCTACTTGGATCTACAGGACGTAGTACAGGAGCGCACCTTCACTACGAAATTAGCTTCAATGGAAGAAATATGAACCCAATGAAATTTTTTAAGGCTGGTCGGTATGTTTTCCAAGAAAAATAAAGTTAAAAGCTCAACTTTGCTCAATCAGAAACAGTCCGAACCTAGTAAGCCGGCTGTCCCATCAATCTTAAGTAGAGACCTTCTTATAACAGGTGACCTTAACAGTGATGGAGAAATACAAGTTGACGGTAAAGTTATTGGCGATATCAAAACCAAGTCTTTGCTTGTTGGCAAGACGGCCAACATAAAAGGTGAGATAATAGGAGACAATGTTCACGTGCATGGAACTGTTGATGGCCAAATTAAGGCTAATACGGTTACTTTGGCTAAAACTGCACATGTTGTTGGGGATATTCTTCACGTTAACCTATCTATTGAGACGGGTGCATTCCTCGAAGGATTATGTAAACGAATGTTGGAAACTGAACTAGCAGATGCAAGTAGGACTAATTTGATAAAAAAAGATCAAGCACCAGATGATTCCGTGCCTTCTTCCATATTGACAAATAATCAAAAAAATGTGCTGAGCTAGTTTCTGTCTAGGAATTTTTTGTATACTTCGGCGTCAACATTTCCACCAGATAAGACGACAACAAGAGTTTTTCCATCTACTTTGTACGCTCCAGATAGGACTGCTGCTAGGGCAGCTGCTCCGCTTGGCTCGGCAATCAGCTTGAAATATTTGAAAGCTATCTTCATAGCTTTGATTACAATCTCGTCGCTTACTGTCAAACCGGATTTTAGTAATTCGGCATTAATTTGATAAGTGACTTTCCCCGGTTCAGGGGAGAGTAGGGCATCACAAATTGATTCTCGATTACGTTTCCCTATAATTCTTTTTCCAGCAGCAACCGAACGTGCGGTATCTTCAAATCCAATGGGTTCAACAGAGTAAATTTCTGTTTCAGGACTCTCGCTATCAAGGGCTAAGGCACAACCGCTGATGAGGCCTCCACCACCACAAGGTGCTAAGAATGCATTCAAATTGGCGCCTAGGGCTTGAGCTTGTTTGGCTACCTCAAGTCCAACTGTTCCTTGTCCTGCCACTACGAGTGGATCGTCGTATGGGTGAACAAGGGTGGCACCAGTTTCCTCAACAAGCTTATCACCGATAATGCTACGATCTTCTATCAAACGGTCGTAGAACAGCACTTGAGCGCCATAAGCACGCGTGTTCGCAACTTTGATTGCCGGGGCATCTCTGGGCATGATAATTTGAGTTGTTATACCAAATATTTTAGCTGCAGCAGCGACACCTTGAGCGTGATTTCCTGATGAAAAAGCGACTATTCCTTTTTTTCTCTGGTCCTTAGGAATATTGGAGATCTTGTTATAGGCTCCGCGAAATTTAAAAGATCCAGTAAGTTGTAATGTTTCTGGTTTAATGAGTAGGCGACAACCTAATTTTTCGTTAAGTATAGGAGATTCCAATAAAGGTGTTTTGTAGGCCCTACCTTCAAGACATTTGGCAGCGCTTCGCAAATCTTCAACAGTTGGCAAATAAGTCATTGGTAACTATAACGCCAACAAATTAGTATGATTGCATAAGTTGTCGAACTGATACTCAAATAAACTGAGAATAGGCACTCTCATATAGTCGAGCCGAATAATCTAGTTAGCTTTGAATTCAAAATTAGCTGCACTCAAAAAGTCTTCATTTATTAATCTAAGAAGTCAAACATATTTATGTTGCTTGTTACGCCACAGTCCTGTTAACGGTCAGGTATCCTTGCCTAAGTCAACTTTGTAAGTGGTGTGCGGCGGCTGCAATACTAAAAAGAGTGTTGTAAGTATCCCATACACAGCAACAGAACTTAGTTATCATGATTTCCCTGTCTTGTGGAGCTTGAGTAATCTAACGGACCAGATCTCGCTTAAGTGTCTCCACCACTACAGTATCAGCTAGTTTCATGCGATATACTTGTAAATTTTCTAAAACACGTTGCACATAATTTCGCGTTTCTTTAAATGGGATCATTTCAATCCAATCAATAGTGTCTATGGCTTTTTTTGCGAGGGCTCCCATTTTGTTTGGCCCATTTGTGTGCTCTACCAGGGCCAGCATTGTATCCGGCTAAAGCCATTACATATGAGCCTTCAAATTCATCTAATAGTTTGGCTAAATAGGCTTGTCCAAGTATCATGTTATAGTTTGGATCGCTGGTCAGACGTTTTTTTGAAAATTTTATTTTTAGGTTTCTTGCAACTTTTTTTGCTGTACGAGGCAAGATTTGCATCAGCCCGTGGGCATTAGCATGGCTTTTTGCGCGAACATAGAACGCACTTTCTTGACGAATCATGGCCATCACGAGCGAATGCTCCAGAGGCATTCTGGAGGAGCTAATTTTCAGCTCTGGTGTCTTAAGCAAAGGATAACCAACTTCTACAAGCTCTTCGCCCTGACGGCTTGATTTTTTCGCGATAGTTATACCCACATCAGGACGGCCATATTGTGTGGCCAAGCGAGCTGTCAGTAAACGCCATCCAGTAGTTTTGTGATAGTCACTTAGGGCAAGAATGAAGTTTTTCATTTCTTCTTGGGCATTAACTGCATTCAAAACTTTGATTACCTTGACAAGATCAAGTTTTTGAAAGTCTTTAACTTCCTGAGATGTCGGATTGGGTTGCACAGGTAATTGCAGAGAGTGTTTTGGATCTAGATGTGTAGCCGCTAACTGTCCATAATAAGTAGTTGATTGCTTTGCGGCGATACTAAACCACTTGATAGCGGCATCCTTTTTCTCCAAAGCCTCCGCAGCTCGTCCTGTCCAGTAGGCACCACGAGCTCGACTAATGGGATACTTGACGTATTTGTACATACGCTCAAAATGACCTAATGCCACTTTGGGCTCCTCTAAAAAACGTAGGGCAATCCATCCGGCTAACCATTCTGCATCGGCGAAGCCAGGCCCCAACTTTAGCTGGTGATTCTTAACTAAACGGTATGCATTGGTTATATGGCCATTCTTTAAGGCTGTACGAGCAAGGTAGGCACGTTCCTCCCACCATTTTTCTGGATAGACATGATCACTAGGTGAGGCCATGAGTAATTCTATAGATTGCTCATAGCGCCCTTTACTACGCCGCCAGCGAAGCCGCTCAAAGATTAAGCCAGGATTGTTCAATTGGTTTACTGGTACTTTTGCAATAGCTGTGTCTACATTACCAAAACGATGTCTTAACATCAGGCGGGCTTCAGCTTGAGCACGGTGTTCAGAACTGACTTTCCACAACATGCGACGTGCTGGCCAATGCTTTCCTTGCCATAGTAATCGTTCAAGTCTGTTCAAGTGATCCTCTTTGGTGAGATAGCGGCGGTAGTTCTTATAAAAATATTGTTCTGGGCGTTTGGAAAAATTTTTAGTAATCCAAGTTTCGCGAATTATGCGACGTGCTTTATCCTTATCTCCGACTGCCATAAGGGCACGAATGTATTGCACCCAGCCTTCTGTACTTACAGGGTTTTCACTTCCAAACCAGTTAAGTACTTCTTGTGGTGACATATTATTTTAAATAGCTTCCTCTGCGCGACTTCTCAAATTAATCATTTTTGGCCAGTGGGGGTTCTCATTAATGAAAGAAGAAAGTTGTTTAAAAGAACCTGAAGTGCCTCGTGTCACCAGATAAAAGTATTGGATGATTTTGCGAGCCAGCGGGTCATTAAGCTTTTTTGACAGAGCATAGGCTTTATTTAGATGGCTTTTTGAAGCATCTTTCAAAGCTGTTTTGAGTATTGCTTGGTCATGTTTAGATAAGGTGATTTCACTTTTAATTGTCGTGGCAGATATTTCATTTACACCTGACAGACCAAAAAAACTTGAAAAAAGTATTATTATGCTCAACTTAAAAAAATAAAACGGATGAACCACTTCCAGATCCTCCTTTTATTATTAAAGAAGCAGAATTATATTAAATTTAATCAGTCTAAAAGTTATACGCTGTTGTTGGGAGCTTAGGCAAGATGAACCGGGCTTGCTACCAAACAATTGTGGGAGTATTGTTCCCTTAATATTTCTATAGTTCAAGGAATTATTCATGTTTCAGGGATCTATCCCAGCGCTGATCACACCGTTTACCAATGGTAAGGTGGACTCTGCTGCCTTCAAAAAATTAGTTGAGTGGCAAATAACCGAGGGTTCTGATGGGCTCGTCCCTTGTGGAACGACAGGTGAGTCTCCAACGCTAAGCCATGAAGAACACATGCATGTCACCGAAATGTGTATTGATGCTGCCGCTGGGCGTGTGCCCGTTATTGCGGGTGCAGGCTCCAATTCAACGGATGAGGCGGTAATGCTGGCAAGCCATGCTAAAAAAGCCGGCGCCCAAGCAGCACTTGTAGTTATGCCTTATTATAATAAGCCGACACCAGAGGGTCAATATCGTCACTTTAAAGCAGTTCATGATGCTGCTAATTTGCCAATTGTCATCTATAATATTCCAGGGCGTAGTGTTGTAGATATGACGTTGGAAACAATGGCTCGTTTGGCAAAATTACCAAATATTGTCGGTGTCAAAGATGCGACAAGTGATCTTGTTAGGCCAATTCAGACCAATAATTTACTTGGTGATAATTTTTGTCAGCTTTCTGGCGAAGATGCCACTGCTCTGGCACATTTGGTGGGCGGCGGCAAGGGGTGTATTTCTGTTAGTGCTAATGTTGCCCCGCGACTGATTTCTAGCATGCAGCGTGCGTGGCGTGAGGGGCGTTACCAGGATGCGATTGACATTCAGTTCCGTCTAATGCCATTGCACGATGCTCTGTTCTGTGAGTCTAGCCCTGGCCCAGTAAAATATTTAGCGGAATTACTTGGAATATGTTCTTCAGAATCGAGGCTGCCAATTTGTGAGATTTCAGATGAAAGCAAGCAAAAGGTTAAGGCCGCAGCGGTCAGCGTCGGCCTACTTAACTGATATGAAATATGGCTAAGAGAAAAAATTCCTCAGCTAATATTTCTGCGCAAAATCGTAAAGCAAGGCACGATTTCTTTATCGAAGAAAATTTTGAAGCAGGTATTATGCTTTCCGGTTCCGAGGTTAAGTCTCTGCGTGCTGGTCGTGCAACTATAACTGAGGCTTATGCAAGTGCTGAAAACGACGAGCTTTTTCTTGTGAATGCATATATTCCTGAATATGAATCAGCGCGATCTATAAATCACGAACCAAAACGTCCACGAAAATTGCTTATGCATCGCAGGGAAATCGATAAGTTACAAAATGCTGTTAACCGCAAGGGCATGACTCTAGTTGCCTTAAGTATTTACTTTAACGATGGCGGTCTCGCCAAGGTTGATTTAGGCTTAGCTAGAGGGAAGCAACAACATGACAAGCGCCAAGATATCAAGGAACGTGATTGGAAGCGCAACAAGGCTAGGTTAATGCGCGCCAAGGGCTAGTAGGTGACAATAACCGAGGGTCTCACTTGTAGATCAAGATGATATGACATGAAATATTTATCATGACGTATTTGGTTCTTTGTTCGAAAATTTACAGTCTGATAAGTCCAATTTTTCACCAACTACTCAAGGGCTTTTCTGACGTAGAATAAACCTAGTCCTCATTCTTATAATTTTTTTAGTCATATATACTTGCTAAATTAACGAACTTGTTACTTGCATGTATTGCTTGGGTTAAGCTCTGATCTGTTTTTCTCATATTTATAACGTAACGCGGGCTTTACTATTTCTGGCTATAAAAGTGAAACAACACTTTGTAATACTTCATTAAACATTTTTGCCGTTAGTCGACCAGTATTGGTGTTGTAGCGCGAGCAGTGATAGCTGTCTATGAGGGTCAACTCACAACTTAAATCGTGGTGAGCTCCATGATAGAAAGGGGAGGAGCTCTTTTTCTTGCTAAATGCACTCAAAACTGAACCATGTGCAATACTACCCAATGCAAGAATTACTCTAAGATTCTTCATCATGGAAATCTCAGTTTTTAAAAAAGATAGACATTTTGTTGTTTCAAAGCCCGTGACCTTGTTTTGTGGAGGCACACAGCGCACGGCATTGGTGATTCTACAGTTCATCAGCTCAATGCTGTCATCAAATGAAGCTTTGTAGTCCCCTTCTGCAAGGCCAACACGCAATAAAGTGGTATAGAGTAAATCCCCTGCGACATCGCCTGTGAAAGGTCGTCCGGTTCTATTAGCCCCTTTCAAACCAGGTGCAAGTCCAACAATTAATAGATGTGAATTAATGTTGCCAAATGAGGCAACTGGTCCGTTATGCCATTCAGAAAAACGTATTCTGTTTTCATTTCGGAAATTGACTAGGCGGGGACACAACTGGCAATCATCATCCGGTACAGAGCTGGTGACATTCATTAGCTTAAGTTATTCTCATTTTCAGTTAGTCCTCAAATGGTACTTTTGTGTTTTTGGGATAGGGCAGATTATCATTATCGCGTTCATTAAATGAACGTTCGATCTTTTCCTTTAAATCCTCTAACTCAATAAAAACATCAGCCTGACGTCTCAATTCATCAGCTGCTAGGGGAGGATTCGAACGCACAGTGCTAACAACGGTAACGCGCGTGCCACGGCGTTGTATAGCTTCAACTAGGCGGCGGAAATCCCCATCACCTGAGAATAAAACGATATGATCCAAATGCTCGCACATCTCAATGGCATCTATGGCAATTTCAATATCCATATTACCTTTGATTTTTCGATGTCCAGCAGGGTCAATATATTCCTTGGCAGGCTTAGTGATCATGGAGTAGCCATTGTAATCAAGCCAATCTACAAGCGAGCGAATTGGGGAGTTTTTTTGGTCCTCTAAGGTGGCTGTATAGTAATGGGCGCGGATTAATTGCCCTTCTTTTTTGAAAATATTCAAAAGCTGTTTGTAATCGATATCAAAGCCCAGCGATCTAGCTGCTGCATGAAGATTGGCCCCGTCAATAAAAAGCCCTATGCGTTCGTCCTTATAAAAATCCATTTTGTTCAAGCCTTTTAAAATTATATGGGCGCAGTGAGGTGCCACCAAATCAATGTAATTATGATAAGAAAAAGAAATAACAATTAATGTTGTTTGATAAATAACATTCTATCAATTGTTTTATGTTTTTTAGTGTATTTTTAAAGCCACAGCTTTGGTTGATTAAAATAATTACGCAACGAACTTTGTTTGTCATTGATTTTGATGTCTAATTTCAAATGTTCTAGGCTCAACCTCAACAAGCGCATTAAAGTTAGCAAAAATCGTAACAGGACGACGGAAAGTTTTAGAAACTAAGACAAGCTCCTTGTTTTTTTAAACTCGTCTAAGCCTAGGGTGAAGTTTTATTAAGCCTTATTTTACAGGAATGACTTTAGCCTCTAAATAATAATATAACCGCATAGTAAATAAAACATGGGCAAATTGTTTAACAACATTTATGTGTCCTATTCATGGTTATGTGTCCTATTCATGGTGTTCCCAACAAAATATGATTTTTAAGGAACAATTTTTTTTAAATGACCTTTTTAGGATTTGTGTTGTTTAATTAAATGCTTATGAACATGCTTAGCCAATCTACTTTACAGTTAAAAAAGCTTACTTTTGTTGGCGAGCTGAAATTAATAGCTCAGGTTAGTGAATGACAAATTTTTCTCGTTTTGCTTTTATTGGCATTGGTGCCAATCTTCCTAGCTTGGGCTGTGCTACTCCACGAGCTACTTGTGAGGCAGCCATTAAAGCGCTTGTGTTTGCTGGTCTCAATATTGAAAGAAAATCAAGGTGGTATAAGTCCGCACCAGTTCCCGAATCAGCGCAACCTTGGTTCATCAATGGAGTAATTTCTATTAAAATATCAATAGGAGCTTCTGCATTGATTGAAGTTCTACAAGATGTTGAAAGCAAATTTGGCCGCATCAGGACAATAAAAAATGCCCCTCGAACATTGGACTTGGATCTGATTGCGTATGCAGATACAGTATCTGGCTGGGTAAAAGGGGCCGGTGATAAGTTGATACTTCCTCATCCGCGAATGCATGAAAGAACATTCGTATTGTTGCCAATGCACGAAATTGCTCCAAATTGGCGCCACCCTGTTCTTAAGACACCCATAGAAGACCTAATTTCAAAGATTGATTCAAGGCAACTAATTCTTCTTGATGATGAAACACCTTAACAGAACATAAACTGATCAGTTATTACGCCTATTTGTCTTGCTTTATCAGGCACATCAACATATAAAATCTTCAAATAATTCATGTATTTGTTTGTGGAGAACAAAAGCTATGGCCCGTGTTACAGTTGAAGATTGTGTGCTTAAAATTTCTAACCGTTTTGAGTTGGTCATGCTTGCTGCGCAAAGAGCTCGTAACATCTCCGCGGGGGCGGCAATTACCATTGATAAAAATAATGATAAAAACCCTGTTGTAGCTCTTCGTGAAATAGCTGAAGAAACTGTTCAACTAGATGAACTTGAAGAAGCCTTGGTTATGGGCCTTCAACGATTTGTAGAAACTGATGATCCGGAAGATGATCAAGTAGATATGCTCCCCACACAGCAAGACCAGGATGAAGATGGTGCGGAAGGTCAGCCACAGATGGAAAAACTTTCCTCCATGTATGTAGATGCTGAAATCCCTGTTGAATCCGAAGAAGAGGTAAGTACAGAGGGACAGTAACTCATGAATGGAACCTCTGCTGTGCATTTCCAGGTGGGGCTATGATCCGTCAATTTGAGCTTGTTGATCTGATAAAATCGTATGATCCAAACGTAGACGAAGAAGCCCTCGATCGTGCTTATGTGTTTGCTATGAAGGCGCATGGACAGCAAAAACGCGAGTCGGGAGATCCTTATTTTTTGCATCCTTTAGAAGTCGCAGGAATTCTTACAGATTACAAGCTTGATTCCGCCACCATTGTGACTGCGCTTTTACATGATACAATTGAAGACACAACAGCCACCCAAGAAGAAATTGATAAAATTTTTGGTAAGGAAGTTGGGCGATTGGTTGATGGCGTTACAAAACTGACCCGTATCGAGATGCAGTCAGATCAAGCTAATCAGGCAGAAAATTTTCGCAAGCTACTGTTAGCAATGTCAGACGACATCCGTGTATTGTTGGTGAAGTTGGCTGACCGTTTACATAACATGCGAACTCTCCATCACGTCAAAAAAGTTGAAAAACGCCGCCGCATTGCAATGGAGACCATGGATATTTTTGCACCACTTGCCGAGCGTATTGGTATGCAGGAAATGAAGAATGAGCTTGAGGACCTGGCATTTATGGAAACCAATCCTGAGGCGAGAGATTCTGTTATGGCGCGCCTTGAATTCTTGAGAAAAGAAGGTGGCGATCTTGTTTCCCGTATCAAGCAGGAATTGACTAAAACCCTATGTGGCGATGGGCTCAAGGTTGAAGTAATGGGTCGTGAAAAGCTTCCCTATTCTATCTGGCACAAGATGCAGCACAAGGATATAGCCTTTGAGCAACTCTCTGATATTGTAGGTTTCCGTGTTCTCGTTGATTCTGTTGATGAGTGCTATAAGGCATTGGGCATATTACATCGCAAATACAGGGTCATTCCCGGACGCTTCAAGGACTATATCTCGACAGCCAAGCAGAATGGCTATCGTTCTCTACACACAGGAGTATTGGGGCCTGAACAATGTCGTGTAGAAATTCAAATCCGTACCCATGATATGCACAATATCGCTGAAAATGGTGTTGCTGCCCATTGGACTTACAAACAGAATGAGGGCAGGACTGAAGGGCGCCAATATCGTTGGATAAAGGAACTTCTCGACATTCTTGAACATGCAGCTAATCCTAGTGAGTTTCTTGAGCACACCAAGTTGGAAATGTACCAAGATCAAGTTTTTTGTTTTACGCCACGTGGTGACTTAATAAATATGCCTCATGGAGCAACAGCGGTAGATTTTGCTTATGCTGTTCACTCTGAGGTTGGTGACAGGTGTGTAGGTGCTAAGGTCAACAGTCGTATAATTCCTCTTCACAAAGAACTAAGAAATGGTGATCATGTTGAAATTCTTACGTCTAAAGCACAAACTCCATCACCAACATGGGAACGTTTTGTGGTCACTGGCAAGGCACGTGCTCGTATTCGTCGATTTGTACATTTACAAGAGCGGCAACAGTACTTGCAACTTGGTCGAGCTATTTTGCAGCGAGCATTTCGTGAAGAAGGCTATGAGTTTGCAAACAAAGCATTGAAAGCTGTCCTTAAGAAATTTAATCAGGATGCAACGGATGATCTGACATCCCAAGTAGGGGCTGGCAACATTAACGCTCGTGACGTTGTTGAGGCTGTTTTTCCGAGAACCAAAAAGAACCGCAATAAAAATGTTATCCCTTTAAAAAAAACAGCTAGGGAAGACATTTCAAGAGGCACCAGCAAGGAAAATTCCAAAAACGCTATTCCTATAAAAGGCTTGATACCGGGAATGGCAATGCATTATGCGGATTGTTGTCATCCATTGCCCGGTGATCGTATTGTTGGCATTATCACAACAGGTAAAGGTGTAACTATTCACACTATTGATTGCGATACCCTAGAAGAGTATTCGAATACTCCTGAACACTGGCTAGATGTATCTTGGCAACAACAAACTGAAGTCCCTGATATCCACGTTGGCCGTGTTCATTTGACAGTAGTAAATGAACCGGGTGTTTTAGGAACCCTGTCTATGGTTATAGGTAAGAACGGCGGTAATATTTCAAACCTAAAAATTACGAATCGCACCCTTGAGTTTTATGACCTTGTAATTGACATAGAAGTCCAAGACTTAAGGCACCTGATGGAAATTATAGCAGCCCTTCGTGCGACCCCGGCCATAAACATGGTTGAGCGCGCCCACGGTTAGATTTTTTTATGTGGATTAGAAATTTAACAACTCAACTCTAGCCTAGATTTACACTCATGTTTAGACGTCGCAATAAATCAAATTTTTTTCATAAAGTTAGAAGCTTCTTATGGCCAAGCTTGGGCTGGAAGCGTTCAACACAATACCTTTTCCATCGCATAGGCCGGTTGCCCGGAACACCCTATTCAACAGCTGCTGGATTTGCCTGTGGGGCGGCAATTTCATTTACTCCTTTCGTTGGTATACATATTGTATTGGCTGGCTTAATAGCTTGGGTTATTCGTGCAAACATAATGGCGGCTGTCATTGGCACAACGATAGGTAACCCATGGACCTTTCCATTTATCTGGGCTTTTATTTTTAATTTGGGAGTATGGCTCGGTGCCGCAGGCAGTGGTGCTAATGCAAGTGAGCTTGATTTTCAAACAATATTTTCAACTTCTTTAGATGCGATTTTTACTTATGATTTGTCTTACCTTTTTGAAACTGCCTGGCCCGTATTATGGCCAATGTTTATTGGGGGGGCACCCACTTTTATTGTTATTTGGTTATTGTTTTATTTTTCCTTGAGGCCATTAATTAAACGTTACCAGTCAAAAAGGAGGAAAGGAGTTATCCTTGAAAATGATGTATCAAAAGAACGGGAGAATTATTAATGAGTTCTAAACTGCGCTTGGGCGTAAACATCGATCATGTTGCGACTATTCGCAATGCCAGAGGAGGTGTTCATCCTGATCCTGTCGATGCTGCGAAGCTGGCAGTCAAGGCTGGTGCCAATGGGGTCACCGCCCATTTACGCGAAGACCGCCGTCATATTTCTGATAAAGATATAGAACGACTTTGTGAGGAAGTTGACAAACCGCTGAATTTTGAATTTGCTGCAACTGATGAAATGCTCAAAATTGCTATCGGGCATCTTCCCCATGCAGCCTGCATTGTTCCGGAAAGACGAGAAGAACGCACCACAGAAGGCGGGCTCAATGTTGTCAACGGATATGATAGGTTAAAACCATATGTGGATGCCTTGAACAATTCTGGAATTCGCGTTTCTTTGTTTATCGAACCGGACCCGATCCAGATTGACGGTGCAAAGGCGTTGGGGGCGCCTGTGATTGAATTGCACACTGGAGCTTATTGTGATGCAAAGGGGTCTTATCGCGAGTTTGAACTGGCAAGGATAGTTGCCGCAGCTGCCCATGCTAACGATATTGGCCTAGAATGCCATGCTGGCCATGGGCTGACCTTCGAAACTGTAGCAAATGTGGCTGTTATTCCTACTATTGCAGAACTAAATATTGGGCACTTTTTAGTGGGTGAGGCAATATTCATTGGCTTGGAAGCAAGTATTCGCTCTATGCGTAAGTTGATGGACCAAGTAAGGCCCGCTTAAACTTGACTTCTTCTTCCTGCAATGGCTTGATCACGTCGTTTTCTTAGCTTTTTTGAAGGTTGTATCGCCTTTTTAACATTGAATGGATTTTCATGGACCCGAGCGACAGCAGTAATACAAAAATGGACGCAGCCAAAACAGGCAGTATCAAAGAATCTATTTTAACTATCGTTTATGCAGGTCTTATCGCCTTGGGCATTCGTTCTTTTGCCTATGAACCTTTTTCAATACCATCAGGATCAATGATCCCTACGTTACTTGTTGGAGATTATCTATTTGTATCAAAATTCTCATATGGTTACAGCCGATTTTCACTTCCCCTGAGCTTGCCGTTAATCGAGGGGCGCGTTCTTTTTAATGAGCCTGAACGCGGCGATGTCGTAGTCTTTAGGCTGCCAACCGATACGGATAAGGACTACATCAAGCGAATAGTTGGTCTTCCGGGAGACACTATCCAAGTAATAAATGGGATTTTGCAAGTCAATGGAACAGCTGTTAGACGTGAGCGAATTGAAGATTATCAGACTGACAATGGTTTTGGCAGCACTCGTCGTATCACTCGTTATCTTGAAACTCTCTCCAATGGTAGCCAGCACCTAATCATTGAAGAGCAAGGCGATGAGGGTACAAGTGATAATACAAATGTCTATAAGGTTCCTGAAGGTCACTATTTTGCTATGGGAGATAATAGAGACAATTCTTCTGACAGTAGATTTCTGAATCGGGTTGGCTTTATACCTCGTGAAAACTTGATAGGCCGGGCCGAAGTAAAGTTTTTTTCAGTTAATGGCGCTGGTTGGAAATTTTGGGAATGGCCCTCTAAAGCCCGCTTCTCTCGCTTCTTCGACAGTATAGAATAATGAACTTGGAACCCACAGAGCTTGAGAGAATACTTGAATACAGTTTTTCCAAACCAAATTTGTTAAGCTTAGCGCTAACCCATTCAAGTATGGCTAAAAGGCGGGCGGATCGAGATCAGACAAATCAACGTCTCGAGTTTTTGGGTGACAGGGTTCTTGGTCTGGTCGTTGCAGGAATGGTTTATGAAGCATTCCCCGAAGAAGAAGAAGGTGCTATGGCGCGCCGCCATGCGGCACTCGTTCGGATGGAAACCTTGGCCCGTGTGGCTGCTGAGCTAAAGCTTTCCAAATTTCTAAAGATCGCTCCAGCTGAAGAGGAATGTGGCACACGCGAGAATGGAGCCTTGCTGGCTGATACGTGTGAAGCCGTTATTGCTGCTCTTTTTATTGATGGTGGCCTTGAAACTGCTGAGACTTTTATCCGTCGCTACTGGATGAACCTCATGGCTGAAGATTTGAACCCACCCAAGGATGCAAAAACAACCCTGCAGGAGTATGCTCAATCTCACGGTAAGAGTTTACCTAATTATCGTGAAGTTTCTAGGAAAGGCCCCCCACACGATCCGATGTTTATAATTGAGGTTTCCATTGAGGACGAAGAGCCAATGAGTGGCAGTGGTAGGTCAAAACGCCATGCTGAACAGATTGCAGCTTCAGCTATGTTGGCTTTTCTGGGCTTAGATGAATGGAAGGACAATTAAGTGAATGCCCCTTCTGTGACCAGTTGTGGTTTTTTTGCATTTATTGGAGCCCCCAATGTTGGCAAGTCGACACTTGTTAATCGTATCGTCGGAGCTAAGGTTTCTATCGTTTCGTCAAAAGTTCAAACGACGAGAACACGGGTCCTGGGAATAACCATACGTGATCAATCCCAGATTATCTTTATTGATACGCCGGGTATTTTTCCTCCCAAGCGTCGCCTCGACAGAGCGATGGTCGCTAGCGCCTGGGGGGGAGCCTCCGATGCGGATGGTGTTATTTTCTTGGTTGATGCCAAAAGGGGCATTGATTCTGACACAAGGATTATTTTGAATAGTCTTAAAAAGCAGAACAGAACAGTGATACTGGGGATCAACAAAATTGACTTAGTCAAAAAATCTACTTTACTTAATCTAGCTGCAACCCTAACAGAAAATGGAACATTCTCAGATATCTTCATGCTTTCTGCTGAAACTGGTGATGGTGTTGATGATCTGCTGGATAATTTAACAGAATTACTTCCAAACGGACCATGGATGTATCCTGAAGATCAAATTTCAGATATGCCGTCGCGATTGCTTGCAGCCGAAATAACTCGTGAAAAAATATATCAGCAATTACATCAGGAGCTTCCCTATGCAGTGACTGTTGAGACAGAAAAGTGGGAGCAGGCTGATAATGGTTCAGCCAAGGTAAATCAGATCATTTTCGTTCAAAAATCAGGACAGAAAGCGATTGTGCTTGGCAAAGGTGGCGCGAAAATCAAAAAGATTGGCGAATTGGCTCGCAAAGAGCTCGAAAATTTACTTGGCCACCGCGTGCATTTGTTTTTGTTTGTCAAGGTTCGTGAAAAATGGGGTGATGATCCCGAACGTTACAGCGAATGGGGCTTAGACTTCAATGCATGATTAATGCCCTGAGATTGGTATTTGTTGCTTATTCAAGTTTTTATGGAGGTTAATTTTCCTTGCTTAGTTTGTATTGGTTTTGCTAGCAAGTTTAGTAGTGGATTTTGTTCGTCAGACCTAAGCTTTTTCACAATATTTTTATACAAGTCTAGTTTTGAGATTGATTGGTTTCATAATGTACCACAAATGTGGGTTCACTTTGTAGATGGAATGGTTTGACCAAGGAGTAATACTCTCAACGCTCAAGTATGGCGAAACATCAGCAATTGTTACCTTGATGACAAAAAATCAAGGTGTTCATGCTGGTCTAGTAAAGGGAGGGGCTGGAAAACACAAGCGTGGAGACTTGCAACCAGGCAATTTAGTCGCAGCCCATTGGCGAGGACGACTAGCCGAAAATCTTGGTAATTTAAGTTGTGAATTGATGAGAGCTTACTCAGCTACCTTGCTCGATAGCCCCGATACTTTATCGTGTTTAAGTTCAGCATTGGCATTGAGCCAAAGTGCCCTACCTGAACGGGAAGCACATCCCTTAGTTTATGAGGGCTTAGGTATTGTATTAAATTCTTTGGACGGTAAGGACTGGCCTAGCGTTTATGTAAAATGGGAACTTGGACTATTAAGAGAACTCGGGTTTGGACTAGATTTCAGTTGCTGTGCTGCCACTGGGGTAACCAACAATCTTATTTACGTTTCGCCAAAGTCAGGATGCGCCGTATCAGGAGAAGCAGGTGAGCCTTACAAAAAAGTCATGCTTGTCTTACCAAGATTCTTACTGGCGGAAGGAGTTTCAGGCTCACCTAGTGAGATTGTTGAAGGATTGGCGCTGACTGGGTTCTTCCTTGAGAGGCATGTTTTTGGAGAATTTAATTCTAAGACCTTACCTGCTGCACGGCAAAGATTTAGTGAGCGAATGCGCAAATTTTAAACATCAATTTTGAAGCTTGAACTGGTGTGTACAGGCTAATTGGCCTCCTTAGTTAATGTGTTTTAACTTTATTTACTGCATTCATAAGACATTGTCGAATTAGCGCATTTTCTTTAATATTAAATTTATGCCCGATTACTAAAAACTAAAACAGACAGTCAAACAACTCAAGTTCGTAAAAAATATCGGGATTAACATACATATGCTGCCGCAATATATTATAGGTATGATCTTTAACTATTGGTCACACTCGTAAATGGAACAAATTGAATCGTTTTCGTAAAACATAGTTCTTCTCCTTGGGAGATGCCCCAAAGAACTATTTAGAAAAATTAAGTAAATAAACGCTAAGCTGGAGATCAAATGGCGGAGGGTGAGTCCGCCTTAAAGCAAGGTTTTCTGAGGCTTTTGCGCCATTATTTAAATTCTACCCTCAAATTTACCCATAAACTGGTTAGGTATTTATCCGACACGGATCCCTCTTTACCCTTGGCCAATCATAGGGTTTTTAGCGGATCACGCACCACGGCCCAGGGACCCCGGCCCACGTATCAATAACTCAATGAGATTAGCCGGACCAGACGCTACCGATTAAGAGGGCATGGTTCCTGAGGCAGGGGTCTGAGCTGGGTTTGCCTCAAAGACTCCTCAAAGTAACTAAAGACGTTTTTCCTACTCCTTCCAACATTTTCTTATTAATGTTGAAAAATGAAAACCCCTAACCGCCATCTTTACTTCAAAAAAGTTTGCTAATAGTCACACTAAAAATTTCTTTTCTTTGTTACGCCTTTTTTCTTTTGCTCCTCACGGTGTGCCA
>CALKND010000032.1 GCA_938092065.1 uncultured Rhodospirillales bacterium | reverse complement strand
GCATCCGCCTTTTAAGCGGACGGTCATGGGTTCGAATCCCGTAGCGCCTACCAATAATATCAATGACTTAGCCGCCCTTCGGGGCGGCTTCTTCATGCCCCAGCGCAGTTTGAGCGACAGCCAGAAAAATTTCAGATCGTGACCGTCCTCTTCCTAAGCTAGGTCATTCTTTTTGCATGTCAAAATTAATTTATGGAAAGACATTTCAGTTTAATTTGAAATTGTCTGTGCTCCATCGATCATTTTTCTGAATGGGAAGAAAAATTAATAGCAATTTTTTACACTTTTTTAAAATCCATTTATAGCAATAGCAACGACGGCAAGGTATTTAAGTGTTTCGTGAAAAGTAAGGATACTAAGATGCACATCAGAGTGAAGCACGAAAAAACAATAGAAACCTCACAACGAACAAAAGTCTACATAGTGCTTTGTACAAAGCAATGAATCGAGATCAAAATGACTGATTTTCGAGGGCGTAAAAAGTGGATATGGGCAATGTCTATAATGCGCGACACTAAGGAACAAGACCCCTATCTTATAAAAAAAGTTCAAGAGGGTTTCTGTGAAGCTGTTGACGATCACAATGCTTGGCTAAGGTCTGACTCAGAGGGCAAGCAGATTGATCAGGAAATGTTGGACTGGTTGCAATATGCGTTTAGAGAAGTGCTCGGTGGTCATAAAAGCAAGTTTTTAGAACCACAAGGAACTGGCCGAGGAAGGTTGAAGAAAACAGACCAACAAAAAAAATTAATAGAGGATGCCGTGTTTTATCGACACTGCGTAGAACAAGGTCTTATTGAAGACCCAGAGCCAGTAAAAACGATTGCGAGCTTGTATGGTGTAAGTAAGCGAACTGTTCAGACATGGGTAAAATCGACTGAGTTTCAACACGTTAAAAACCGTGACCCACATGAGAAATGGTCGACCGGTGGGCGTCTAGACCCAGTCATTGCCGAGAGTTCATTAGAAAGTCATGGGTTGATGTACTTGAGACTTTACTCACCAATGAAGGATAGAGTTATTTAATGCGATATGTTTTTTACCTTATATTTATTATGGTTTGGTTGTTTTGGTTGGTTAATTAGCTTAACGATTTTGGGGTGAATTTAAATAATGACTTAGCCGTCCTTCGGGCGGTTTTTTTTATATCCCAACGAAGGCTTGAGGAAGTTATTTTTTCGTTTTCTTTAGGGGCATTGTAAATTTACTTGGAAAGCCTCCAATTGCGTCGCCAAAGTATAATGATAAATCTTGGACCATTTCTGGATGTAAGGGCCTTCCCTTTGATTTGTTGGGATGTAATCTATCTTTAGTGTCACACCACAGTTTATGGTCTGCAAAAGCTTCCATATATGCCAACTTAATTTCTTCAATGATTTCTGGCGTGTCTTCCTTTGCTTCTAGCCTTTTGTTTTTAGTTTCAAGATATCGTTTGTACCCACGTTTCATTCTGCCTGTTCTTTCTTTAATGAGGGACAATTGAAACTCCCAAGATGCTGATGTTTAGATTATGATTGCTGCAATACTAGCTGAAGATTATTAAGTAGTAGCCAACGAATTACTAGACAGGAAATTTTCTTCCAGCGAAGATACAGCGACTAAACACTAACTCATAAAAAAGTTAAGAGCATGCCTGAAGGCCATACAATTCACCGCGCCGCACGTGATCATCAAAAGTTATTTGTGGGATACAAAGTCGACGTTTCTTCTCCCCAAGGCCGTTTTAATAATGGTGCAAAATCTATCAGCAAACTAGAGTGCGTTGCTGTCGAAGCATATGGCAAACATTTGCTTTATGAGTTTAAAAACGATCAATTTCTACACATACATTTAGGCCTATTTGGACGAATAAGACGTCGAAAGCTACCTATTGAAGAAGCAAAAGGTAAGGTTCGAGTGCGTCTGGTTGGAAAAACTCACTTTGTTGATATTAATGGTCCAACAATTTGTGAAATTTTAGACGAAGAATCAAAAAGTAAACTTATTGATAGAATAGGCCCAGATTTACTTCGTAAAGATGCTGACCCAAATAAGTTTTTTGAACGAGTTATTTCCAGTAGAGCAAAGATTGGCACGCTTTTAATGGATCAATCTGTTGTGGCCGGAATAGGAAATATATATAGAACAGAGTTGCTCTGGCGACAAAAAATTCATCCGAATATTCTTGGCAAAGATCTAGATAGAAGCCAACTGGAAAACCTTTGGAATGATGCTAGGGCTCTTTTGGAGGTTGGGGTTAAACGCAACAAAATTATAACTAATTTCAAAAAGGCGGGGAGCGTTAATGCAGATAGCCTAAATATTTACAAAAAAAAGAAGTGTCCAGGATGTATGGGTGTCATATCTAAAATTGAGATTTCCGGACGGGTTGCATATTTTTGTGTTTATTGCCAGTCTGAAACGTCTTAGGGCCGGTCACAATAGGAGCGTGTATTTAAGTAAAAGTTTATTAGAAAATTAGTCTGACTTCTGTTAAATTCAAATTATAGTAATTTATATATATCAAGAGTAGGGGTCCGATATCCTCTCCAGCCTTTCTAAACATTAAGGTAGTATCCCAAAAGGAAGATGTGAGTTAAACCTTAATCTCCTTTTTTTATTTTCTTTAAGGGTGTTGTGAAATGGTGAATTCTATAATTATGGCTGATTTAGAGAGAGCTTTAGAACTCTTGAGACGGGTCGATGAGAGTAAATTAGAGTTTCCCCCAGACCCAAACGTTTCTTCTGATATCAGGGAACTGACTGAAGTGCTAGAATATCCCACTAAAACCCATATGGAAAATTTAAGGGCCAGAATTACTGCTGTTGCAAAAGCTGGTGACGGATTGAAATCACGTGATGCATCTGTTTATGTTTCAAAAATAATTATCGCTTGTGTAAGGCTTGCTCCCCCAGATGATTGAAATGATGAAGATTGGCATACGCAATTTTGCGATCAGCCATAATCTATGTTTTCATTGTTAATCAGAAATTGTTTAAAAAAATTGTACTCAATAAGCTCTAAAACTTTAGTTGCCATCTAAATTTTTTATTAATAAATAATTTTTATGGTTATAAAAAATATTGTTGTAAGATTTTTGACTTATTGTGTTGATAAGCTTGTAAAGCACAAGACAAGTTTTGTGGAGTAAAACTTTACTTAGATAAGGTCGTGACAATGTTACAGATGCCTGATAGTGGAAACCAAGTTTTTGAAGTTCGTATATATAACAAACAAGTGCGGGCCATGGTTAAAGAAAACCAACACCATCATTTCTTTGATGATCAATGGGCTGATGTTCACGTCAGGAATGTCACTGCCTATGATGCAGCCGAAGCCATTTCAATTATTTCAAAACATTTTCTTAAAGAAGATGGATTTGTGTTTGAACTGAAAGCACAAAATTGCTACTAAATATCTTGCTTTAATAGATCTTTTTTTAATACTTTACATTCTTTTGAAAGTCTCAATTCATAAATACCCACTTTTTGCCCCCTCCTATTGCGACACTTATTCATCCTCCTCATCTTTAATGCCCAGAAAGTATTTGTAGGATTCTAATCCAGTCAGGATGACTCCATCAAAGCCTTGAGCGGTAAGGCCATAGATGTAGGAATTGGCATCGCCAAAGATGATGTTTTGCCAATTAGGATGCCAATATTGAACGAAGTGTCGGTCTGGATTATCTTTCGTAGGGCCGCTTATCCACGAAGGAGAGCCTTCACGCCAGCCAGCTTGCCAAAAGTAATCGTGGGATGCTGCGGACCCAATATCAACATGAGCCAGGACCAATCTTTTTGAACCTAGTTTTTTGTATTTCAGGGTTTCTACCGCTTGTCTACTTAGAGGTAGACGGCCATGCATTATATTAACGGCAACAATATCGTAATTTGTATCATGTATTCTCAAAGCAAATTCATCTTGACGGCCAAAGCTGGAGGTGTCTCCGAGGTAAAGAAAGTTTTTAGCATCAACCATTGACAAAATACTTTTGGAGTTTTCCATAAATGGAGTTTTGAGGAAAGTGGGGATTGAGTTCAAATCTTCGCCCTTGGCATCGGCGACAAAAGGGGTCAGCTTAAGTTCTTGACTGAAGCCGTATGACTGCTCGGCTTGCTTAACATCTTTCACATAATCCATAAACATAACGTTGAGGTTGTTCTTCTTGGCAAGACGCACATAGTTTAAGGTTTTTTCTAGGCTTTCTGATTTTGTTGGTACGCCTATTGTTTTTTCACCAAAAAAAAGCCCATCCACAAGAATTCCATCAATGGAGCGTATATAAGTGCGAGCGGTTGAAACTTTTTCTACGTCTATAATGTCAATCTTAGTTAGGAGTTCTGGGCTGCCTTTTGCAATTACAACAAAGTTTGGGTTTTGTGAACGGGCGTAGGCTGAAATCCTTTGAATGAATACGCGCAGTTGTTCACGAAAGTCGAGTAGAGGCCCGCTCTCGCCCCGCTCAATTTCGATTTCCACTTCTTCTAAAGTTTTGCCTTGAATAGTTATACCTTTATCCTGGGCATCTGCGGGAAAATCTATAAGGCATATTGATAACAACAGGCTAATTGTTGTCCAAAACCAAGCCATTCTATGTGTCCTAACTGGAATAACAGAATCTCTTTTTAGCATACTGAAGTGTAAACCTTCAAAGGCTGTTGGCGACTTCATTAGAAATGGCCATGGATGCCGTCAGGCCTGGCGACTCTATGCCGAATAGATTAACAAGAGAGTTAACGCCATGAATAGAGGCATCCTGAATGACGAAATCAGCTGTTTTCGTACCAGCTGCGTGAGTCTTTGGACGAATACCTGAGTAGGCTGGACTTATTTCTCGGTTTTCAATACCGGGCCAATAACGCCTAATAGCGTTATAGAAGCTGGTAACTCTGGCTGGGTCGACATCATAGTTAATTTCGTCAACCCACTGGATATCAGGACCAAAACGACCTTGTCCGCCCATGTCGCAAGTATAATGTGTACCAAGGCTGGCTTCACCTGGTATTGGATAAATCATTCTAGAGAACGGAGGCTTACCGCTAAGGGTGAAATAACTTCCCTTAGCGAAATATTGTGGCGGAACTAGTTTTGGTGGAAAGCCCTTGATTGATAAGGCCACTTTTTGGGCCCCCAATCCAGCTGCGTTAATAAGAGTTTTACACCTAAGTTTCAGTTTGCCGCTTTTGCTTAAAATATCCAATTCGATCTTTCCATTTTCAATGCATCCACCAATGACAGAGTTCAAAAAGGCGAAAGTTGCTCCGCAGCTTTCAGCATCACTTTGTAAATTAAGCATGTAGGTATGAGAATCAAAAACCCCTGTGGAGGGCGATAAAAGCGCACTTTTGCAAAGTAGTTCAGGCTCCAATGATAAGGCCTCAGCTTGGCTGATCTTGATCATGTCATCAACACCATTAATTTGAGCTTTTTTAAGAATGCCGTCGAGTGCCTGTTCTTCTATATAATTGGTGGCAACAATAAGTTTACCGCACCGTTTATAATCAATGCCACGCTCATTAAGGTAATCATAAAGCAGAGCGCGACCAGCAACGCATAGGCGCGCCTTCAGGCTATCTTGGGGATAGTATAATCCAGCGTGAATGACCTCACTGTTGCGCGCACTGACACCCGTGCCTATGGTGTCCGCCTTTTCTAGCACATGTACTTTACGGCCTTTTAGAGCCATCTTGCGAGCAACCGCAAGGCCGACAGCCCCGGCCCCGATCACAATGCAATCTACGTTGTCACTCATTACCAGTGTCCTTGAACCTTATGCTGGGGTGTGTCTGCTATGTGTTTTATCTGTCTGTGAGAGGTAATTTTGTATCATTTCAGGCTCCAGTTTTGCTGCTATCAATTTCTAGGGCAACGCCCATCAGGTATTTGCCATAAGCACTTTCTGATTTATTGCTAGCTAGTTTCATAAATTGGCCGAAATCAATAAAATTCATACGCAAGGCTATTTCTTCAAGACAGGCAATTTTCAGGCCCTGACGGTGTTCGACAGTTTGAACAAACTGACTAGCCTGCAACAAAGTGTCATGGGTGCCTGTATCAAGCCATGCAAAGCCACGCCCCAATTGTTCTACATTCAATGTACCATTTTTCATGTAAGTATTTATAACGTCTGTTATTTCTAGCTCACCACGCGTTGAGGGCGTTACGCTAGCGGCAATTTTAGAAACTTGATTGTCAAAAAAATAAAGTCCAGTAACCGCCCAGTTTGAGGTCGGTTTGATTGGTTTCTCAATCAGCTTGGTTGCCTTGCCATTTTCGTCTAAATCTACCACGCCATAGGCCTGCGGATTAGCTACCCAGTAGGCAAAGACGCTAGCTCCTGAACGGCGAGCTGATGCCTTTGCTAGTAAATCTGTAAAACCGTGACCGTAGAAAATATTATCACCTAAAATCAGCGTGCAGTCATCGTCGCCTATAAAACTTTGGCCAATAATGAATGCTTCGGCGAGGCCATTCGGTTTTGCCTGTTCGGCATACTTAACATTTATTCCAATGTCGGAGCCGTCACCGAGAAGATCCTTGAAAAGAGGCAGCATAATAGGGGTGCTAATAAGCAGTATTTCACGAATACCAGCCAGCATCAGTACTGATAATGGATAATAAACCATCGGCTTGTCATAGATTGTTAACAACTGCTTATTGACAACCTGTGTCGCTGGATAAAGTCGTGTACCTGAACCGCCGGCGAGAATGATACCCTTCATTAAACTGTCCTTTTCGATGTTCCAAGGCCCATTCGTTCCCCACTATAGCGTTCTTTCACAAGTGGCTGCCACCAAGCCTGATTGGCCAGATACCACTGGACGGTTTGTGTCAATCCTTCTTCAAATCCAACAGATGGCCTCCAGCCCAGCTGATTACGAATTTTGCTAGCGTCAATAGCGTAGCGGTGATCATGACCTGGCCGGTCCGTGACGAAAGTGATAAGTTCTTCATGAGGGCCGAAGCCCTGTGCTTCATCCATTAAAGAGCAGATTGCTCTAACTACATCAAGATTACTGCGTTCAGCATCGCCACCAATTAGATAGCTTTCGCCCAGCTTGCCATAGTCAAGAACCTTCAGTAAGGCAACCGCATGATCGTCCACATGCAACCAGTCGCGCACGTTTTCACCTTTGCCATAGACGGGTAGGGGACGTTTGTTAAGAGCACTGATGACAATCAGTGGGATAAGTTTTTCTGGGAACTGATAGGGGCCGTAATTGTTTGAGCAATTACTTAATACCACTGGAAACCCATAGGTATGGAACCAGGAAAGAGCAAGATGATCTGACGCAGCTTTGCTCGCCGAATATGGAGATCGTGGCGCGTACCGTGTTTCTGGCGTGAAGGCTGGATCATGCATACTAAGTGATCCAAAGACTTCATCCGTTGATACATGATGAAAGCGGAAGTTCTCTCTCTTCTCACCGTCAAGAGTGTTAAAATAGTTCAAAGCGGCTTCAAGCAATTGATATGTTCCGACTATGTTGGTTTGGATGAATTTAGAAGGTCTGTCAATAGAGCGATCTACATGGGATTCTGCTGCTAGATGCATGATTGCGTCAGGCCTGTGCTTCGCCAAAAGTTTGACCATGGTTCCAGCGCTACAAATATCTGCTTTTTCGAACTGATAAAGTGGATTATGTGCTACACTGGAAATTGATTTTAGATTAGAAGCGTATGTCAACTTATCTACATTAATTATCTCACGACCATCTGCAATGGCCGTGCGAACTACGGCTGAACCTATAAATCCAGCACCCCCTGTTACCAATAACTTCATCCACTACATCCTTATCTGAAATTAGTGACAGTTTATCCCTTATATATAGTTAGGTCATAATAATTATGGCTTGAGTATTTGCCAGAGCCAACATGCCGGATTAAAGTTCAACAGGAATTTTAAGGTGATTCGCTACATCATGACTACTAAACGCCCTCATGTGATTGTTACAGGTAACGAGAAAGGAGGAAGTGGCAAGTCAACCACAGCCATGCATCTGGTCGTTGGCCTACTGCGTGATGGGTTAAGTGTCGCCAGCATCGACTTAGACTCTCGCCAAGGAACCCTATCTAATTATTTGTTCAATCGTCAGAAGTTCAACATCGACAAGGGTAAAAATCTTCCAATGCCGGAGATACGTGTTGTCGAGCATAGCAAAGAGAACAAACGTGATGCAGCCGAAATTGAGGATGAACAGCACCTTTCTGATACGATAACAGAGTTATCAGCAAGTAATGATGTAATTGTTATTGATACTCCTGGTGCGGATAGTATTTTGACTCGAGTGGGCCATTCTTTTGCTGACACTCTCATTACTCCTTTGAATGACAGTTTAATTGACCTAGATGTACTCGCTCGAGTTGACCCTTCTAGCCTAAAAATCCAAAACCCGAGTTACTATTCTGAAATGGTTTGGCAGCAGAAAATGCGCCGGGCTAAGCGGGATGGTGGATCCATAGACTGGATCGTTATGCGAAACCGTCTTAGTCATTTGGACGCAAGAAACAAGCGCGAGGTGGAGCGTCTGTTGCTGGACTTGTCGGAGCGTGTCGGTTTTCGGCAGGTCTCAGGTTTTGGGGAAAGAGTTATCTATCGCGAACTTTTTCTGTCTGGTCTGACCATGATGGACAGCATAGAAGTGTTTGATACGAAAGAACTTAGTTTATCACACATATCTGCACGTCAGGAAGTTCGTGGTCTCATAGATGCAATTAGTCTGGCCTAAGAGTACTTCTATATTGGCAACTCTTTTTATTTTTCTATTTTTAAAACTTTATGTTAGCTGGATCACATCAATTTTGATAAAAATTGTTTTTTTATACAACTTCATGAGCATCGTCTCGTCCTCTAAAATAATTAAAAATCCGGGGTAGTTACTTTGTCTTACTTAATTTTGGGGATATTTTTATTGGCTGGGCTTTTGCTGATTTTACGTGGTTATGTCAGTGCCGATCCAAAAACCCTTCTAAAGGTTCTCAAGTGGCTCTCGCTTGGACTAATAACTTTAGGCGGAATATTCTTAGCTTGGACGGGTCGTTTGACTTGGGCTTTTGCGAGCTTACCAGCATTGTTAGTATGGTTTGCGAGATTTCGAATGGCAGCCTCCGCCTATAAGTATTTTTCACGTATGGCTGGGCGAGCTAATGGCACACAAGCTACAAATGATTCCTTCAAGGAACAGATGGATTCCAGTGAGGCCCTGGAAATTTTAGGCCTTGAAGAAGGGGCCAATCCAGAAGAAATAAAGAAAGCACATCATAAACTTATTGCAGGCCTGCATCCAGACCATGGTGGTTCAACCTACTTGGCGGCCAAGATCAATCGTGCCAAGGATGTTCTCCTTTCTTAAATAATCATAAGGTTGCAGCGGCTTCTTGGGTGTGCCACAAAGACTTAAAAGCATGCCGTTTAAGTGATTGTTAGAAGGTTAATTCAAGGGTTTTATATGCACAAGCCAGTAACAAAGGCAGTTTTTCCAGTTGCGGGTATGGGGACGCGGTTCTTGCCTGCAACTAAAGCAATGCCCAAGGAAATGCTGCCAATCGTTGACAAACCATTAATTCAGTATGCTGTTGAGGAGGCTCGGGATGCTGGAATTGAGGAAATCATCTTTGTTACCGGACGTGGTAAGACCGTTTTACTGGACCATTTTGATCACAGTTTTGAACTAGAGCAAATATTGGAATTTCATGGTAAGGAAGAAGCTCTATCGCAAGTTCAGGATGTTTTGTCTAAGCCCGGACAAATATCCTCGACACGCCAGCAACAGCCGCTGGGACTGGGTCATGCTGTATGGTGTGCGCGTCATTTTATTGCCGACGAAGCTTTCGCTGTACTTCTAGCGGATGATTTGATCATGGCTAAACCTGGTTGTCTGAAACAGATGATGAGTGCTTATAGTCAAACTGGTGGTAACATTGTTGCTAGTGAAGAAGTGCCTGCTGAACAAACTAACCGTTACGGCATTTTGGATGTTGTTGAAGACGATGGCCTTCTAGCCAGAGCCAAGGGGCTCGTGGAAAAGCCAGAATCTAGTCAAGCTCCATCAAACCTTTGTATTATTGGGCGTTACATTTTACAGCCAGAAGTTTTTTACCATTTAGGCAAACAGGAACAAGGTGCGGGCGGGGAAATTCAACTAACCGATGCTTTGGCCAAGACCATCGATACTATTCCTTTTCATGGGCTGCGCTTTGAAGGGCGCCGCTTTGACTGTGGCTCCAAACTAGGTTTTTTAGAAGCACAGATTGCCTTTGCTCTTGCTCGTGATGATTTAAGCGATGGTACCCGCCAGATCCTTAAAAAATACAAATAGGAAACTAATATGCGAGTTGCAATGATCGGCACCGGTTATGTGGGACTAGTTTCAGGGACTTGTTTTTCTGAATTTGGAGCCGATGTTGTCTGTGTTGATAAGGACCAGGTCAAGATTGATAGCTTAAACGATGGTCTAATTCCCATTTTTGAGCCTGGACTTGAAGATCTCTTTTCCAAGAACGTTAAGGCGGGCCGTCTGGAATTCACCACAGATATCATGGCCGCCGTCAGTGGTGCGGATGCAGTTTTTATCTGTGTGGGCACACCCATGGATTCTGTTAGTGGCCATGCGGACTTGTCGTATGTTTATGCCGCAGCACATGACATTAGCGAGGCTTTAGATGGTTACAGCGTTATTGTTACCAAATCGACTGTTCCTGTGGGTACTGGCGACAAAGTAGAAGAAGTCATCAAGAAATCCTGTCCGGATGCTGACTTTGATGTGGTATCAAACCCCGAATTTTTGCGTGAAGGCTCGGCCATTAATGATTTTATGCGCCCCGACCGGATTGTTATTGGTTCTAACAGCGAGCGAGCAAAAGATGTCATGCGTAATCTCTATCGCCCGCTGTTCCTTATCGAAACTCCTATCTTGTTTACTCAGCGCCAAACCTCAGAGCTGATTAAGTACTCAGCCAACACATTTCTGGCTATGAAGATAACCTTTATTAATGAAATAGCTGATCTTTGTGAAAAGGTTGGGGCCGATGTTCAGGACGTTGCCAAGGGCATTGGTCTTGACGGTCGCATTGGTTCAAAGTTTCTGCATGCCGGTCCAGGTTATGGTGGCTCTTGCTTTCCTAAAGATACTTTGGCCTTGGTCAATACTGCACGGGATGCTGGTTCACCTCTGAGAATTATAGAAACTGTTGTCGAGATTAATAACAAACGAAAAACTAGCATGGCGGACAGGGTTATTGCCGCCTGTGATGGATCACTTAAAGATAAAACTATTGCTATCCTTGGGGTTACATTCAAACCCAATACTGATGATATGCGTGATTCTCCTAGCCTCGACATTCTACCTGCTCTTCAAAAAGCTGGTGCTGGCATTCGTGCCTATGATCCAGAGGGTATGGATGAGGCTCATGAAATGCTTAAGGATATCAAGTGGTGTGAAAATTCATATGAGGCTATGCAAGGTGCCGACGCGTTGGTTATTATAACAGAATGGAACGCCTTTCGAGGGCTCGACTTTGAGCGTGTCAAATCTTTACTAAGAAAACCCGTACTGGTTGATTTGCGCAATATTTACAACCCGGACGATATGGCAACTGCTGGCATAGACTATCACTGTCTTGGTCGCCCTCCTAGTAGTGCTAATTAAGGTTTCTTAATGATGAATAAAAGAAAATTGGATCATACCATTTTGCGCGAGTATGACATTCGCGGCATTGTAGGTGAAAATTTAAATCCTCATGAAGTTCGTTCTATTGGTCATGGTTTTGGGACGTTTGTTGTTCGTAATGGGGGCACCTCGGTGGCCGTCGGTTATGATGGTCGCCTATCCTCGCCTGAACTTGAAAGCGCAGTCGTTGAAGGTTTGTGTGCAGCAGGATTGCATGCCTACCGTGTTGGTCTCGGGCCGAGTCCCATGCTTTATTATGCTACCCATGCTCTGAAAGCAGACGCGGGTCTGATGATTACTGGATCGCACAATCCACCGGATTACAACGGTATTAAAATGACATTGGGCGGCAATTCATTTTTTGGAGAAGATATCAAGAAACTTGGAAAGTTGGTAGCCGCTGGGGATTTTGAAAATGCAGTTGGTAGCAATGAGGTAAGCCCTGTCTTCGATAAATACATCTCCCGGCTTCAAAGAGACTACCAAGGCTCAAAAAAATTAAATGTTGCATGGGATAATGGAAATGGAGCGGCAGGTGAGGCACTAGTGGCTTTGGTTGCAGGACTGCCTGGACGCCATATTTTACTCAACGAAAAAATTGATGGTACCTTCCCAGCCCATCATCCAGATCCCACTGTGGAGGCCAATTTAGAACAACTGAAGGAAACTGTTGCTAATGAAGGTTGCGATCTGGGTTTTGCTTTTGATGGAGATGGTGATCGTATAGGTCTGATTGATAGTCAGGGCAGGGTACTGTGGGGCGATCAGATGATGGTAATTCTAGCAAGAGAAGTTCTTTCTGATATGCCTGGAGCGACAATTATTGCCGATGTCAAAGCAAGTCAGGTTTTTTTTGATGAGATCGAACGTATGGGTGGTAAGGCCCTTATGTGGAAGACTGGGCATTCCTTGATAAAAGCGAAAATGCAGGAAACTGGATCACCATTAGCTGGCGAGATGAGTGCTCATATTTTTTTCAAGCACCGTTATTATGGATATGATGACGCTCTTTATGCAGCTGTTAGGTTGATGTCTATCATTGCATCATCAGATCAGACACTTGATGAGATGCTGGATGCAATGCCACAGATGTTGAACACACCTGAACTTCGATTTGACTGTCCAGAGGAACGTAAATTTCAAATTGTAGAGGAAGTTGCCGCGCGTCTTAAGTTGATTAATGGCATCAAGGTCTTTGACATAGATGGGGTGCGTGTGCTGTCCAATCACGGCTGGTGGCTCCTTCGTGCTTCAAATACACAAGCCGTACTTGTTGCTCGTTGTGAGTCGACGAACGACGAAGGATTAAACTTCCTCAAAGACGCACTCAGTCAACAACTGATAGCAAGTGGACTCAATCCGCCAGAGTTTAATTAATTATTAGCTGCTAACTGTTGCAGTGGCTGTTTCATTTTTAATTCCATGCAATTAATCTTGCCGCGTTTTAGGATACGGCAGGAGCGGTAGGCTTGGTGCTTAGTTAGGCCAAGGATACGTGCACGGTATATTGGCCTGCGCTTTCTGTTCTTTAGTGGAACAACGCGGATAAGGCCTTCGAGTAAATGTTCAGGGACTTTGTCTACGGCTAGTTTGGCAATTTTGTATGCAGGAGCTGTTGTTTTGTATGCACCAACTTGAACTCCCCAGAGCAAAGGTCCCGATGCTTGGTTACGAGCGATTTTCGATGCTTTATCATTTTTAAAATCTTTGCCATTTGCCGAGGCGAGTTTGCCGTAAATCTTATCTAGAAGTGTTGACATGTGACCGTTGCGCATACTTGAAGTGCGGCCACCAAAGATAACTCCGATTAATCTATGCCCGTTACGTTCAACTGAGGCTACTAGATTAAATCCCGAAGCACGAATGTAACCAGTCTTAATTCCATCTGTACCCTTGTAGCTTTTCAGCAATTTGTTGTGATTTCTATGGGTCTTGCCTTTGTAGGCAAACTCTTTGGTTGAGAAATAATGATAATACTGGGGAAAATCCTCAAGTAGACGTATGGCTAGTGTTGCCATATCCTTGGCCGTTGAAAGCTGACCGCGATGGGGTAAGCCTGAAGCATTGCGAAATGTAGAACGGGTCATGCCTATTGCCCGAGCTTTTGCAGTCATGGAAAGGGCAAAGCTTCGTTCAGATTTACTCAAAGTTTCAGCGACTGCCGTGGCCACGTCATTGGCAGACTTGGTAACGATTGCCAGTATAGCTTGCTCAAAAGTCATCTTATCTTTTCTCGAAAGGCTAACTTTAGATGATGGTTGTCGCACGGCACGTGAAGAAATTTTTAGATGCTGGCTGAGCTTGATGCGGTTATCTTTTAACGCATCAAAAATCATGTAAAGAGTCATCATCTTAGTTAAAGATGCCGGATAATTCCGGGTGTTCTCATTTACTTTGTGGTGAACTTTTCCAGTTTCTGCCTCAATTACGTATGATGCGTATTTAGCCCGTACATCGTTTGGGGTGATCAAGACAAAAGCCATTAATAAAACGTTAAAAGTAACCAAGAATTTCCAATTTATGCTTGCCAAAAAGTTTTCCAACCACTCTTGTAAATAATCAAAATAAACGATTCACAAAATACTACTCAGCAAACACTTAAGAATAAATAAAAATATATTATCTGTATGCATGTTGCATAGGTTCTTAGAAAATATCTGAGATCAGTTAAAACAACCAATTATGGGACTGGTTGTCTTTGAATCAGGAATTTCTATTGATCTGATTTGGATCGTGATACCGCAAGATGCGGCAGAACGTACATTGAGGGAGGGTGTGGGCTGGTGTTTACGCGTAAGTCGCACTCGTATGCACGCGAGAGCCACTCATCGGTCATTACATCTTGTGGTTTCCCTTGGCAAAGTTTTTTCCCTTGATAAAGGATGGCAATATTATCTGCGTACATAGATGTCAGGTTTAAGTCATGCATGATTGCTATAACCCCTCCACCAGAGTTGGCGTAGTTTTTGGCAATATTCATAACTTCTATTTGATGAGCTATATCAAGGTACTCCCTTCTTTATGAAAGGAATATCCATTAAAAAACCTGGTGCTGCGCGCATATTGCCTCCGGCATTTTTTATTGTGTGCTTGGGCTTTCGTTGTTGGCTATAGGCAGACGTATTGATAAAGCTACAGTAAGTGCCGGCTTTTCAGGGGTATAGCAGATTTAACACTCTGTAACATTCACAGCTAGACCACCCTGACTAGTCTCCTTGTATTTGGTTAGCATGTCGTGGCCGGTTTGGCGCATGGTTTCTATTGCGCTGTCAAGGGGAACTATGTGAGTGCCATCACCTTTCAGGGCTAATGAGGCTGCATTAATTGCCTTAACTGCACCAAATGCGTTACGTTCTATGCACGGCACTTGCACGAGCCCCCCAATAGGATCACAAGTCATGCCTAGATGGTGTTCCAATGCAATTTCAGCAGCATTTTCCACTTGTTCATTAGTGCCCCCAAGAACTGCTGCTAATCCTGCAGCGGCCATTGCCGAGGCTGATCCGACCTCGCCTTGGCAGCCAACCTCCGCTCCAGAAATGGATGCATTATACTTGATTAAACCCCCAATAGTGCTTGCGACTAGAAGAAAATCACGTATGCCCTTGTTGTTTGCGCTGGGGCAGAAGTCGAGGTAATAGCGAATAACAGCTGGAACTATTCCAGCTGCGCCGTTTGTGGGTGCAGTAACTATTTTTCCACCAGCAGCATTTTCTTCATTTACAGCGAGAGCATAAACGCTAATCCAATCCATTACTGTATGTGCAAATTTTTCATTACTTTGATCATTAATCAATTTTTCTGAAATGGATTTTGCTCGACGCCGAACTTTTAATCCACCAGGAAGAATACCACCAGTTCTCATACCTTTGTTGATGCAGTCATTCATTACAGTCCATAATTTGTCTAAGCTGAGTTCTAGTGAATCTCGATTGCAAGAGGTAAGTTCATTTGCTAGCTTCATTTCTAGGATGGATAAACCACTGCTCTTGCCCATAGCCAGCATTTCTGCTGCTTTCTTGAAAGGAAAAGGGACATTAGAATCGTTAGTGGCTTCTTTATGGTTACGCATATTTTCTAATTCATCAGTGTTGACAACAAAGCCGCCGCCAATGGAGTAATAAATTTTTTCTATAAGGATATTTTTATCTTTTCCAAAGGCACTAAATTGCATTGCATTTGCATGGCCCGGAAAGTTTTTTTCATAGTCAAAGACAATATCGTTCAATGGATCAAAACAAATTTTTTGGGTTTTACTAATATTGATGCTTTTGTACTTTTGAATTTTTTTAACTATTTTGTGTGTGGAATTTGGATCAAGAGTCTCAGGGCTTTCACCCAATAGGCCTAATATAATTGCATGGTCTGACCCATGGCCTTTTCCTGTAAAGGCAAGAGAACCGTGCAATGATATTTGGAATCTTTCCACTTCAGTGACGTTGGTAAGATTATGTATGTTTTTGATAAAACGTAATGCAGCAACCATTGGTCCCACTGTATGGGAACTGGATGGTCCTATGCCGAGTTTGAACACGTCTAATACGCTAAGAAACAACTGTAAATATCTCCTACCAGTGGGCCAAAGAAATCATGTCTATTGGTAATCACTATAAGTCAGCGGCTGTAGAAATTTACGTCAAGAAAGTACGATAAGAACTTTTTGCAGAATGCTTCTACAAAAGGCTAAAAGATTAAAACTTATAACAAAAGTGGCAAACTCATCGAACCAAAAAAGGACAAACGTTTATTTCATTTATAAAATTAAGTACTTAAAGAGGTAGTGGCGTCCCCAACGGGATTCGAACCCGTGTTGCCGGCGTGAAAGGCCAGTGTCCTAGGCCTCTAGACGATGGGGACCTTAGGTTGTTTTTTTGTTAGTATAGGCAGTAGGCAATAAAATCAAGTATTTCAGATGTATTTTCCAAACTATTTTGTGGATCAATACCAACCATGCACAAAAGTCATGAATTCCTACCCAAGTGGGGGTTTGATTGAAGAGGGTAAAGTTATAAGATTTAACTCTTTAAAAAAACATATCCATAAAAGTTATTAATACTCTCGAAAGGATGCACTTAATGTTGCAGGGAAAAGTTCTGGTCGCTCAAGGTGGTGGGCCAACTGCGGTTATTAATCAGTCGCTCGTTGGCGCAGTTCTGGAATCACGCAAATTTGCGGGTGTCGAGCATGTATACGGTTCTCTCCACGGTATTTCAGGAATCGTCAACGAGGAATTTCTTGATTTAACTCAGGAAACCACAGCGAACTTGGAGTTAGTAGCCGGCACTCCGTGCTCTGGGCTAGGCTCCACCCGAGATAAACCGAATCCGAAATACTGCCGTGAAATCTTTAAAGTCCTAAAAGCACACGAAATTGGTACTTTTTTTTATATTGGTGGCAATGATTCATCTGACGCCTTGAGGATATTGGCTGAGATGGCTGTTTCAGATAACTATGAATTGCGCTGTATTCACATTCCAAAAACTATAGATAACGACCTGCCGGTCAATGATCACACACCTGGATTCCCATCAGCTGCACGTTTTGTCGCCAGCGCTTTTACTGGAATTAATCAGGACAACATGGCTCTGAAAGGTATTTATGTGGGTGTTGTAATGGGTCGCCATGCTGGTTTTTTGACGGCCGCCGCTGCTGGAGCACATTCTTTTGATGGAGATGCTCCGCACTTGATATATTTGCCTGAGCGTTCATTTGATATGAACCAATTTATTGGCGATGTGAAACGAGTTTACGACAAGCAGGGTCGTTGTGTTATTGCCGTGTCAGAGGGAATCCACGATAAAAAAGGGACGCCGATTATCACAAAGCTCTCCAAGACTGTAGAAAAAGATGCCCACGGCAACATTCAGTTATCTGGTACGGGTGCTTTGGCAGACCTACTTACAGATGCTATCAAGACCAAAACAGGCATCTTACGTGTGCGTGGTGACACCTTTGGCTATTTGCAACGTTCATTTCTTGGATGTGTGTCAGATGTTGATCAACGCGAAGCCCGTGAAGTAGGAGAAAAAGCGGCACAGTTTGCTAACTTTTCTGATCGCTTAAGTGGAACTGTCACTATCCATCGTGTTGGCAACTATCAGGTCGAATATTGTTTCAGCAAGTTAGAGTCTGTCGCTGGTCTGACCAAAGTTATGGCCGATGGTTTTATTAACAAGTCAGGTAACGGCGTAACGCCAAAGTTCATGGAGTACTTGAAGCCCTTACTCGGTAACGATATGCCTCGGGTTGGTCGCCTTAATCCAGCCAACAAGGTTAAAAAGATCCTCAAGAAATAATTAAACTTGAATGTAGAAACTAATAATTTGAATGTTGGTAAAATAACGCACTCGGTTTTTTGTAATTTATTTCTATCTTTTGCTTTTTTAGGCGTTATCTATCATTAATTAAGAAACTTTTATTTCTTAAACTATAGAATGTGACACTTTTTGCTTTTGAAGTGTCTGGGTTACTGAGCTTCTTGTGGCAGATGATCCTGTCAATGCAAATGGGTTAGTTTTGTCTGAGAAAGAAAGAACTCACTAAATTGAAAATTTTGCGTGCTTACTTGTTCTAAGTAGTCACCATCACTCTCCCACGTTTGATGTGGGTTAGGGCTGAAAATTATATACTAACCGAGTGTTTTGCAACGTTGGCCTTCGTGTCCTTTGGGTAAACATTTATTGATGTTTCTGGATCAGTTATAAGAATGTTGCGATCTTTTTTTTATGTCGGCAGCAAGCAACTAGCTAGAACAAAATTCCACAGCTAATGGCTAATCAAAATTTTTGTAGAGTTAATAGGAAGCTTTTTTCATTACTGTGACAAAATCTCTATATGTGGTTTTAGTGGCGATCTCTGGAGCTTGAAAGCTATGAAATAAAAATAGTTATTTTAAAAAAATTAGGAGACTAAAATAGTGACAAAAAGACTGAAAGGAAAGAGAGCTATAGTTACTGCAGCTGCTCAGGGAATTGGCCGAGCCATAGCGGAACATTTTGCATTTGAGGGGGGGGAAGTTATTGCCACGGATGTAAACATGGATAAATTATCTGAGTTAAATTCAATTGATGGGATTTCAATACGCCATCTTGACGTTCTTGATCCAATAGAAGTTAAAAGTGTCATTGGCGAAATTGGTTCCGTTGAAATTCTTGCCAGTTGCACTGGCTTTGTCCATCACGGCAGTATTTTGGAATGCGAAGAAGATGATTTTAACTTTTCTATGGATTTGAATGTTGGTGGTGCATATCGAATGATACGCGCCGTGTTGCCTGGCATGTTGAAATATGGCAATGGGTCTATCATTAACATTGCATCTGTTGTTTCTTGCATCTCTGCTGTTCCCAATCGTTTCGTATACGGAACATCAAAAGCTGGATTGATTGGCCTAATGAAATCTATTGCTGCTGATTTTGTTGATACAGGGGTGCGCTGCAATGCCATCTGCCCGGGTACAGTTCAATCGCCCTCATTGGATGAGCGTATAAACGCGCTTCCAGACCCAGTTCAAGGTCGTAAGGACTTTATTAGTAGACAACCCATGGGAAGGTTGGGCACAACGAGAGAAATAGCTGCTATGAGTGTTTACTTAGCCTCTGATGAGTCAGCATTTGTTACTGGCAGTGAATTTGTTATTGATGGTGGTATGACGCTTTAAGGAACTGGGATAGTTCAAAAGGAGAGTGCAATTGAGCAGCGACCAAGTAATACTGCATGATTATCCGCAATCACCAGTGTCGGAAAAAGTACGAGTTGTGCTTGGCATGAAAGGCTTGAGTTGGAAATCTGTTGAAATTCCGAGATTGCCCCCAAAACCAAATTTGATGCCCCTTACTGGTGGTTATCGCTTGACCCCAGTTATGCAAATTGGCGCCGATATCTATTGCGATACAAAGTGTATTATTCGTGAGCTTGAGGAACGTTTTCCTGAGCCAACTCTGTTCCCGGGTGGACTAACAGGCTTGTCCTGGGGCGTGGCGGAGTGGACAGACGGACCACTGCTTCAAGATATTCTCACGGTAGCGCTGGTAGAGATGAGTCCCAACATGCCAAAGGAGTTTCTTAATGATCGTGGCCCTTTGTATTTTGGCACTGGCTTTTCTCTTGATGAAGTTAAAGCTAAATATAGTAGCTGTTTAGCCAATGTACGGGCCCAATTTGGATGGATAAATGTGGGGCTTAAATCTAGTAAATTTATTCTTGGTGAAGTTCCGGGCCTACCAGATGCACTGGCTTATTATCTGGTTTGGTTCATACGCGACCGTATGGTTGAAGGAGATCAATTCCTGCAGCAATTTCCACATCTGGAAGCATGGGAAAAACGCGTCAAAGCTATAGGCCACGGTAACCCGGAAAGCATAACCGACCTTGATGCGCTAAAGATCGCCCGTGTCGCTAAAGTTCAAACAGCAGAACAAGCTGACCCTGGTTCCCCTCTGGGGCATTCGGTTGGTCATGAAGTCACGATTCAGCCAGATTCAGGTGGCCCGCAAGTAGTAGGAACTGTGCACAGTCTCTCAGCGGATCACATATCTATACTGCGAGAAAACAAATTGGTTGGCCAAGTCTGTGTTCATTTTCCATGTATAGGTTATACTGTTAAAACGCTTTAAAAAAATTCAGCGAAACATAACAAAAAAAGTAGAAGAGCAAAATACTTGTCTGCAGAAATTTTTTTAGTAAGAGAGTCATAGAATTCAAACGATAGAAGAATTTTCAGCAGTTGGCACAATGCCAGTACTTGATCTATTTTCCTATCTTCAAGGGGACTGGGTGTTGACTCGAAAAATTATTGATTTGAAACTCAACACTCCTGGTTTCATGAATGGTACAACTGCAATCACAAAAGAACCTGATAAAGGTGAAAAAGCCGTTCTCGCGTATAGGGAAGAGGGGGAGCTATGTTTTGGCGATTATAAAGATAAAGTATTCCGAAATTATCAGTTTTGCTTCTTGAAGGCCCATAAGGCATTGGTGCTTTTTAGTAACGGAAAAATATTTTATGAACTAGATTTGTCCTCCGGTTTTGCTCAGGTAGAACATTTGTGTTTGAAAGATACCTACCGAGGGAGTTTTCGCGTAGTGTCGTCAAATGTCTGGTTGTCAAAATGGCAAGTAAGTGGTCCTTCAAAAGAGTTAATTCTAGACAATCACTATCAGCGTCATAAATAAGATAATTGCAGCTTTGAGAATATCTTCGAATCGGGTAAGCAAAGCATTAAAGTTTTCAATAACAGGCTGAGATATACAGGAGATCAAGTCATGCAACATCAAGAATTTAATTCAAGAGTAAAAGTGCAAACTTTGGTTGATTTTGTCTGGCCTGCTTCTAGCGTACTCAATGCGATTGGAAGTGCTTTGCGAGTAACATTTTTAATTGTTATTGGTTCGCTAATAATCTGGCAGGCGGCTAAAATTCAGATACCTTTTTACCCTGTTCCAATGACCATGGGAACTTTTGCAGTTCTTGTCATAGGGATGGTATACGGCTGGCGTCTTGGGACGGCCACGGTAGTGCTTTATCTATTTGAAGGGGCTATGGGCTTGCCTGTTTTTGCCGGCACGCCTGAAAAAGGCATTGGTCTAGCCTATATGCTGGGTGGTACGGGTGGTTATCTTTTAGGCTATGTGCTCGCTGCTGCATTTGTGGGCACTATGGCTGAGCGCGGGTGGGACAAAAATATTCTGACCACTGGTCTAGCTATGCTTGTGGGTAATGTGTTGATCTATGTGCCAGGTCTGTTATGGCTGGGAATTCTATTTGGCTGGGATAAACCCATCGTCCAATGGGGGCTGGCTCCATTTTTATTTGGTGACCTTGTAAAGTTAGCTCTGGCCGCATCTTTGATGCCAATGACGTGGAAACTGTTTGGTCGCCATAAGGGCAGAGCGTAAACTGAAAAGAAATGGCGTATAAGGCCCTGACTCACTTAGAGTGGATATGTTTCATATAACTGCCATGGTTCTTACCATTAATTATCCCGATAACTTAACAATTAAGATTGAGAATTAGTTTTTTTTGGGAATCACCGTTGTTGATCCGTCCACAATATTTAAAAAATTGATGAACTATTTTCTTACGACATTGCAAGTCGATTATGTGGCCGTTGTGTTTGGGTCTGCTTAACGTCTGGACTTAATAAGTCGAATTTTTTCTGTTTGTTGCCCTGGTCTTTAATGGTTTTTCAGTAGCCCAGACTACTCTGGTTAAGCAACCATGCTTAAATTAGTGTTGTGATAAATGCTTAAAAAGCAAGAAAAGAAACTATACGGTATTATAATACCGTTACTATAACGTTATGAAAATATTATATTATTTGTGTATTATTAGTTTGACTAAGAAGAGGAGTTACACTATGTAAAATGAAATTTTAATACGACAAAAGAATATGTTCTTACTGACATATTTAGTCACAAGATAGGATGTTTGTATGATGAATACCTATTCTGCGAAGCCTTCGGAAATTGAGCGTAAGTGGTGCATTGTTGATGCCGAAGGTCTTGTGCTTGGCCGGATGGCTAGCATTATTTCTATGCGTTTGCGTGGCAAGCATAAGCCGACCTACACACCGCACATGGATTGTGGTGATCATATCATAGTCATTAATGCGGACAAAATTCAGCTAACTGGACGCAAGCGCACCGACAAGATGTACTACAGGCACACTGGATATCCTGGTGGGATCAAGAGCCGCACTGCGGGACAAATTCTTGAAGGCGCTCATCCCGAAAGGGTTGTCATTAAGGCTATTGAGCGGATGGTTAGTAGAAATCCCCTTGGCACCCAGCAGATGCGGAAATTGCATGTATATGCGGGTGCCGATCATCCTCACGAAGCTCAGAATCCAGAAATTTTGGATATTGCCGAGATGAACCCAAAAAATACGAGGAGTGCATAAATCATGTCTGAATATGTAAAGACCCTTGAAGACTTAAAGGATGTGGTTGAAGGCACAGTTGCTGCAATGCCCGTTAACCCAGAAGTTGAACCCATTGCTAAACAAGCCGAACCAAAGATTGATGAGTTTGGTCGCGCTTACGCAACTGGTAAGCGTAAAAACGCAATAGCCCGTGTCTGGATAAAGCCTGGCCCTGGTAAGATCACTGTTAATGGTCGGGAAGTTAAGACCTATTTTGCACGTCCAGTTTTGCGTATGATTATTAATCAAGCATTCACAGTTTCAGATCGAGTAGGTCAGTACGACATTACTGCAAGTGTTACTGGTGGCGGCTTGTCAGGTCAGGCTGGCGCTGTTCGCCACGGTCTGTCAAAAGCTTTGACCTACTTTGAGCCGACACTTCGACCTGCCTTAAAAAAGGCTGGCTTCCTGACACGTGACAGTCGTATTGTTGAGCGTAAGAAATACGGTCGTGCGAAAGCTCGGAAAAGCTTTCAGTTTTCGAAGCGCTGATGGTTACAAAAAAACATTCATTTTTTTTGGGGCTTATCTTTGGATAAGCTCTTTTTTTTGGGGTTGCATAAGAGACGCAAATTTCATTCTCAAGCTTTTGAAAATCGACTATTTTCAATCATATTGTTAAATTCTTATCATATTTGCTGATACTACTATCATAAGTTATTGTCCTGTTCGATAAAAATTACCTTAAAATATTAGTGTGATGTAAAATACTAAAAACAAGACTTTAATGTCTACAAAGCTAAAACAAGAAGAATGATTTAATTGTTCAATCTGAAAATTTCTATTTGTTTTATTGCACTGGCTTTCTCGTCATTGTAGGCAAAATGATTTGATTAAAGAGCAAACTTATGACGCAGACAGTATTTATTGACGGTGAAGCTGGGACAACTGGTCTCCAAATTAGGGAGCGGCTGGAAAACCGGACAGATTTATCATTTCTGCGTTTGCACAATTTTGAACGTAAAGATCAGGCTAGGCGTGCCGATATGCTAAACAGTGCCGATGTGGTGATTTTATGCCTGCCGGACGATGCTGCCCGTGATGCCGTTGCCATGATCCAGAACACTAATGTTAAGGTTATTGATGCTTCAACTGCTCACCGTGTTGCTAAGGGCTGGATCTATGGTATGCCTGAATATGATAATAATCAGGCCGAAAAAATCGCTAGCGCTTCTCGGGTTACCAATCCAGGTTGCTATGCTATTGCCTCTATTTCGATACTGTATCCACTTACTAAGGCAGGAATTGTTCCGCAAAGCCAGGCCATAACCATTAATGCTATCTCTGGCTACTCTGGTGGTGGAAAACAGATGATTTCAGATTTTGAAACAGCTAACGGTATATATGCCAACACACCTTTTCGCGTCTATGGTCTTGACCTCAATCACAAGCATCTGCAGGAAGTTCAAAAATGGGGTGGTCTTGAGTATGCGCCATTGCTAGTGCCCAGTGTTGGCAATTTTCGGCAAGGCATGATCGTTCAAGTACCTTTGCAGTTATGGTCATTGCCTGGAAACCCTAAACCAGAAGATGTTCATGCGGCTCTCGCTTCTCATTACGCAGGCCAGCGTTTTGTTACGGTGAAGTCCTTGGCCGAAACCGACAAGATGAGTGGGTTGGGACCAGAGGGCCTGAATGGTACAAATGAACTGCACTTGTACGTCTTTAGGAATGACAAAACGGACCAAGTCGTGGTTATGGGATTAATTGACAATCTTGGCAAAGGGGCTTCGGGACAAGCGGTGCAGAATTTAAATTTGATGATTGGTGCTTCACAAGGTGTTGGTTTTTAAGAAGTCTTGTGAGCATTAAATGCCTCTACAGAAGTAATGCGTGGTACTTAAATTCGCAAGAATTCTAACTTTTAGAGATCTAGGTCTTCTGCAAACCTTGCGTTATCCTGAATAAAGCGGAAACGTTTCTCTGGCTTTTTTCCCATAAGGTCCTCAACTAAGCGGTTGGTCTCACGTCTTTCAATCAAGTCGTCGTCGGAAAAACTGGACGGGACTGTAATGCGCAAAAGAATTCGCTTGGCTGGGTCCATGGTGGTTTCCTTGAGCTGCTTAGCTGGCATTTCACCAAGCCCTTTGAAGCGGCTAACTTCGATTGTACCGCGCCCCGTGAAGACTTTTTCCATAAGTTCTTCTTTGTGAAGATCATCCCGAGCGTATTCACTTTTTGAACCTTGAACAATTCTGTAGAGTGGTGGCATGGCAAGGAAAAGATGCCCGTCTTCAATAAGTTCTGGCATTTCCTTGAAAAAAAATGTCATTAATAGTGTGGCAATGTGTGCACCGTCCACATCGGCATCTGTCATGATAATGATTTTTTCATAGCGCAGTGAAGCCTCATTATATTCTTTTCGGGTGCCACAACCCAGAGCTTCAATCATATCACGCAATTCTTGGTTGGCGTTGATCTTTTCATCACTAGCACTAGCGACGTTCAGGGTCTTTCCGCGCAGTGGAAGTATTGCTTGAGTTTTGCGATCACGCCCTTGCTTCGCGGAACCACCTGCCGAGTCACCTTCGACAAGAAACAACTCGGTTCCTTCAGCCATTTTTGAAGTGCAGTCGGTCAGTTTGCCGGGCAGTCGTAGTTTCCGCGTGGCACTTGCCCTCTTTGTTTCTTTGGCGGTGCGTTTGCGCAGACGCTCCTCTGCCCGCTCAACAACTCTTTCTAACAAGACTTTAGCGTTTTCTGGATCGCCGCTAAGCCAATGGTCAAAATGATCCCGAACGGCATTTTCCACCAATTTTTGTGCCACTATAGTAGACAGCTTTTCCTTAGTTTGGCCTTGAAATTGAGGGTCATTAATAAACACAGAAAGCATTACACATGCCCCACCTAGCACATCATCGGCAGTTAGTTTTGAAGCCTGTCGGTTAGAGACAAGTTCACCATGGGCTTTTAGGCCCTTGACGATAGCTCCGCGTATACCGTTTTCATGCGTGCCCCCAAGTGGGGTTGGCACTGTATTGCAGTAGGACTTAAAGTAATCAGATTCATCAATGGGCCATGCAATTGCCCATTCAGCTTTGCCCTCGCTGCCATTCAGCTTGGCTTCGCCTGCAAAGGGGGCAAGAGTTAGTGTCCTGCGGTTTTCAAGAGTACTGCCCAAGTAATCAGCAAGCCCTCCAGGGAAGTGTAAAGTGGCTTTGGCAGGGGGCGAATCATCGCCCCTGAGCAGTTTCTCTGCGCAGGACCAACGAATTTCAACGCCTCGGAATAAATAAGCCTTAGATCGCGCCATACGGTATAAAATTTCAGGCTGAAAATGAGCCTGGTTTCCAAAAATTTGTGGGTCTGCGTGGAAGGCAATGGACGTTCCGCGCTTATTAGAGGTCTTGCCTGTATTTATGGGCTTTGTTTTGGGGACACCGTATGCATAAGACTGTTTCCACAACTGTTTGTCGCGAGCAATTTCAACGTCAAGACGATCGGACAAAGCGTTGACAACAGAAAGTCCAACCCCATGTAATCCGCCAGAGGTTTCGTAGGCGCCGCCGGAGAACTTACCCCCGGAATGTAATGTTGTCATGATCACTTCTAGGGCCGACTTGTCTTTGAATTTTGGGTGTGGATCTATTGGAATACCGCGACCGTTGTCACCTATGGTAACAGTGAAGTCTTCAGCAAGATGAATGGAAATATGACTGGCGTGTCCTGAGACAGCTTCATCCATAGAGTTATCAAGGATTTCAGCGATTAAATGATGTAAGGCGTGCTCGTCCGTACCTCCAATGTACATGCCTGGGCGCAAGCGCACTGGCTCCAGCCCTTCAAGGACCTCAATATCCTTGGCCGAATAGCTGCTTTCGGCCCTGGAAATTTTATTAGCCTTCATCTTAGTTGCAGATTCTACTGCCTTAATTTTGCTTGCTTCGAATAGATCCGCCATAGTCGATTTTTAACGCCTTTTTTTAGTTGGTTAGCTACAATATCCCAAATAAACTCATGATAGAGTAGCGAATTTAAATATAACATCAAGATATTGTGTATATCAGGTAAAAACTATGAGCAACGCCTCTACACGTCAATCTACAAATTTAGCTCTTTAGCACTTGCTCCGTTTGCGCTGATACTGTCTGCTCCTGTAACTGCCAATGCTAGGGTGAGAAAAACAAACTAGATATATTTTGTTGAGGTAAGCCCAACGCACTATTTAATGTATTTATTGGTGTTGGCTATTGACAGAAAGGTAACAAGTCAGTTTACCGTTACTTCGCGGAGTTTTTTGAGGAGTTGATATCGCCCTAATCGACTACCAGTTGTTTCAGGAATCAAGTGTGACAGGCATCGCCAATCAGATTTGAACTGCATTGATGGGGCTTTAAAAAAATTATTCCAGTTATACTGATTTAAAGGATGCTATTAATGTTTGTGGTCATTCCGTTGGGAGTTATACTAATGGTGGGATATTAACCATAAATTGACTAAAAAAACTCTTCAGATTTACCGAAAAAACTCGTCAAAAACATGTATCTCAATTAACAGTATTTACCAACTAGAGTTGTTAATTTCTCTTTAATAGTTTTGCCATCGTCGCCCCCATTTCTGAAGGTGTTGGTGAAACTAATATACCAGCATCTTGAAGTATTTCTACTTTTTCTGCAGCACTCTCACCGCTAGCGTTAACAATAGCGCCAGCATGACCCATCAGTCTTCCTGTTGGAGCAGTCAAACCAGCAATATAAGCTGCCATCGGTTTACTCATATGATTCTGGAAATACTCTGATGCTGCAGCCTCTTGAGGCCCTCCAATTTCACCTATAATCAATACTGCCTCAGTTTCATCATCATCTTCAAAATGCTTTAAAATTTCGACGAATGAGCTGCCATTTATTGGATCACCACCAATACCTACACTAGTACTGATTCCAATGCCTAGTTCTTTCATTTGAGAGGCGGCCTCATAACCTAATGTGCCAGAGCGGCCAATCAAACCAACTTTACCCCGCATGAAAATATGGCCCGGCATGATGCCTAACAAAGCTTTACCTGGACTGATAGTGCCAGCACAGTTAGGACCTGTTAATATCATTCGATCTTCTGGTTTAGCTCGTGCAAAAAGGTAACGCTTTACTCGTATCATATCATGTGTCGGTATGCCGTCTGTAATGCTGACACAATATTTAATACTAGATTCAGCCGCCTCCATAATGCTGTCTGCCGCATATGCAGGTGGTACAAAAATGATGCTAGCCTCAGCACCTGTATCTGCGACAGCTTCTTTGACTGTATTAAACACAGGCTTGTCTAGATGTGTTGTGCCTCCCTTACCAGGTGTGACACCGGCAACTACATTGGTGCCATAGTCAATCATCTCCTGAGCATGGAAAGAACCCAAGCGGCCAGTTAGTCCTTGAACTAAAACTGGGGTTTTCTCATCAATAAATATACTCATAAATCACTCTTATTTTCCCGTTGATTGTTTCCATGCAGCAAC
>CALKND010000031.1 GCA_938092065.1 uncultured Rhodospirillales bacterium | reverse complement strand
GGATTTTGCCAAAAAAAACAGGGTTCGTGCAACACCTGTTTTTATTTTTTACGATAAGGATGGTGCGTCAGCCCTCAGAACAACAGGGTATTTAGACCCAAAACGTTTTTACCTGGCAGGAAAATACGTTGTTGAAGGTGTCCATAAAACAAATAAGTCCTTCTTCCGGTATCTCCAGGATCAGAATTGACCTATGGGTGTGTCCCGTCTTACCTATATTTTCGTGCCAATGTTTTTTTTGACTGGAATGGCAATTTCATGGGCTGAAGAAAAAATTCCCATGTTAAGCCCCCTTGAAGTTTTACAATTGATAGAGGCAAATGGAGCCCACGCCTTTGCTGTGGCAGGTGCAGATATCTCTATCGCTCAAGCTAAACTAGAGCAGGCAAAATCAGCGCTGCATCCCAGCTTGACCCTAAATTCTACTGGGCAAATCTATCAATCAACGCAAAAAAACAATGATAATGCAGAAATATACGGCGATCTTGAGGTGGTCAAATCCATATATGACTTTGGGAAAAAAAGTATAGAAATTGATGCTGCGGGTTATGATATGGAGGCAGCCCAGCAAGCTCTAACTACAACTAAAAACGTAGTTCTTCTTGAGGGATTGGCGCTATTTTACAATTTGCATGCCTCAGAACTTCAGTTACGGGCATACAATGAAATACATGCTTCCGCTTATGTGCGTTGGGATAGGGCTAAGGAAAAACATGGTCTAGGTCGAACTGGCCCCATTGAAGTATCCAAGGCCCTGATGGCGGTTGAAAAAACACGCCTTGATTATTACCGCGAACGCACTCTTAATATCAGCTATCGCATACGCCTAGAAGAATTAATTAATCAGTCCTTGCCAGATGAGCTTATATTGCCTCCACCACCGCCGAAGAGGCCTCCCTACAAAGCTGACAGGGAGGAATTTATTAAGTTGGTTATGCTGCGAAACCCTGAAATAGTAGCTCTGTTAAAACAGGCAAAGGCTAAGGGCTTACGGCGTTCTGCAATCACCAGCATGCCAAGTGTTGAGGCTTTTGGAAATGTTGGTCATTCAAGTCGTGAAGTATCTGGGCGTAATGAATATTCGGTTGGTGCGCGAATGTCCTGGAAGGTTTTTGACGGTGGACTTAAATGGGCTCAGCGCAATCGACTTGCGGCGGAGGAAAGCCGTATTAATGCACACATGGAAATTAAGCGACGTCAACTACGCCAAAAGGCACATTTCATTTTTATGAATAGGGCTGATGTTTTTCAAAGTGTTATTTCTGCTAGGGCCGAGCTAGATTATACTCAGAAAAAAATGCTACGCCGTCAACAACTGTATTCCCTCGAACGGGTTACAGACCTCGCCCGGGCGATGGTGGAAAACACACAGGCAGAAGCAGCATTGATTCGTGCGACTGGCGCCTATCAACTTGAATCGGCTAACATTGCCATATTGTTGGGCGATCATCCGTCCAAGGGCTTGGAAGACGACTACCTCATTTCCGTAATGGGACCTAAAAAAGTCCCAACTGAGGGCTACGTCCCCAAAAGTGGCAGTGGCTTTGGGCAAGATGATCAGAACAAGATTAATAAGAATACAGAATGATGAATCTTAAAATGCATACTCGCAAAAATCTCCTGCTTTGCCTCATGTGCGGTCTCTTCCTCGTGGCTCTATTCGTTAACCAAGCAAAGGCTGCAGAGCATAATTTGAGCTTTGCCGTTTCAGGTGTCGTTGCATCTGTAAAAGTAAAAATCGGGGACCAAGTAAAAGTGGGAACTGTTCTGGCCGTCCTTGACCTTACGCCTTTCAATGCAGTGAAACGTTCTACTGAAGCAGCCAGCAGTTTGGCGAAGTTAATGCTAGATATTTCTGAAGTAAGACTGAATCAAGCCCAAGAATTATATAATGCCCTTTCGACTTCAGGCGAAGAAGTAGAAAAAGCGAGAATTGAATATGAAAAGGCTTTGTCGGGTTATCAGAATGCTCTGTCACAAGACGAAATTGCAACTTGGCGCTTGCAACAGGCGACACTGAAAGCCCCCTTCTTTGGAAGAGTTTCAGCCGTTCCTGGATATCCAGGAATAGTAATTAACACCAGTGCTGGCAATCAGGCTGTTGTTGTCGTAAGAAAACAATAAATATGTCTTTCACGTCTCTCAGGAGCTTAGCCATTGTCTGATTTAAATACTGCAAATGCATTTCTCATCGATATGGATGGTGTGCTCGTCAAAGGTGAGACGCCAATCGATGGAGCTACAGAATTTATCGATCGCCTTCGTGACAGTGGCAAGCCTTTTTTACTATTTACTAACAATTCAAAATATTCACCAGAATCGCATTCGACTCGCCTGTCTGGTTTAAATTTGAAAATCCCAGCAAAAAATATATTCACCTCCGGTATGGCAACAGCTCAGTTTTTAGTGAATCAAAACAGTAATGGTTCGGCCTTTGTCATAGGGGAAAGTGGATTGTTTACCCCCTTACAGGAAATGGGCTACACCCTGACCAAAGATAAGCCAGATTACGTGGTTCTTGGAGAGTTGGATACATATGACTTTAGAGCGATCTGCAAGGGCGTGGAATTGATAAAAGATGGAGCAATTTTTATTGCTACAAACCCCGATGAAATCCTTCCGGGAAAATTTGGCCTCGAACCCGGCTGTGGAGCAGTTGCGGCAATGATAGAAAAGGCTAGTGGTAAAAAGCCCTACTTTATTGGCAAGCCAAATCCTTTAATGATGCGTTATGCACTCACTTCTCTTGGAGCTCGAGCTCAAGACGCAGTTATCGTAGGTGATCGAATGGATACGGATGTGATAGCAGGTCTAGAAAATGGTATGATGACATACTTAGTGCTTTCTGGGGTTACAAAAAAAGAAGAAATTAGTAAATTCCCGTATCGTCCTACCAAAATTTTTGGGTCAGTAGCTGAAATATTCCCGTAGAATACTAATTCAACAATAAAAGGTCGATTAAGGGAGAACCATGAAGACGAAACAACTCAACGTCCTTGGGACTGATATACAGATATGCGGAACCAACCCAAAAACAGGATACTATCGTGACGGCTGCTGCAATACTGGACCAAAAGACATTGGTATTCACACTGTTTGCGCTATCGTTACCCAAGAATTTCTCGATTATTCACGTTTGCAGGGTAACGATTTAATAACGCCACGGCCCGAGTTGAATTTTCCTGGCCTGAAATCAGGAGATGCTTGGTGTCTTTGTGCTACGCGCTTTGAAGAATCAAGATTAGCAGGCTGTGCGCCTAAGGTTAGATTGACAGCAACTAATGAAAAGACGTTAAAGACTGTCTCTTTGGAGATACTCAAGGAATACCAAATAGATTTGAACTGAAGAGAAATTCAACTAGAAAACAATATTATGAGGCAAATGGGAAGATAGTTCTTAAAATAACAAAAACACTAAAGTAATACTCATAAAAATGTCTATTTAATTTACTTTCTTTTTCTATAAACAAACCATAATCCTAGGAGAGCACCAATACAACCATCAGTCAAAATGGCCTTTACCACTTCATTAATTTTTGGTGTATCCCAAGCGTTAATGTCTATAAGAATTTTAAAGTATTTCGGTTCTCTAATTAATGGAGTGACCCCTAAAAGTAGAAACCCTAAGAGGATGAGTTGTATGTTAGAAAATCTATCATACCAAGACGTGTCTTCGCTCATGGCGCATCTAAGCTCCTTATTTTGTCTTTGTACTTTTATAAATCAATAATACTTACATAAAAAAAGTCATTAATAGAGTTTCTACAATTATTTAGTATGAGTAACTTAAGTGCTGTACTTAAATCTCTCTAATCCTCTATTTAACAGTCTTGTCGAAACCAATTCTACTCATAATGACTTTCACAATACAACAGCGGTTCTATGGCCGTTTATGAACCTTGTCCGGTGAGAGAGTATGCCAAAAAAGATTCTAGAAAAGCCCTCAAAGACTGATTTCTAGAGAGCCTTCACAGCCTTTTTAATTACAGCTGAGATTAAATAAACGGAAGCTCAAAAAAAGTGAAAAAATATGTTCCAAGGAATTTGAGTTCATAATTAACGAGTCCACCTTCAACTATGGTAAATCTAGATAAAATAGTTGGTGGTGCCCCCCGCCAGAATCGAACTGGCACTCCCTTGCGAGAACGGGATTTTGAATCCCGCGCGTCTACCAATTCCGCCAGAGGGGCATTTTGAGTAGCTCTGCATAACTTATGATTACATAAGTTAAAACACAATACTCATCACGTTGTTGGTCGTCATTTTATCTCGGGATTGAATTTAGTATTTTTGCTAATTGATATTATTTGACATTTCATGTTGATTACTAGGAAACAAGCCTAGTTGTGCATCAATTTCTAGCCATCCTGCGAAAGAACTGATTTAAAAAAATAAACTAATTTCAGGAACAAAACATATTATTTTTGTTTAGATGGTAGCTTGATAAAATTATAGGTAAGCTTTCAAGGTAAGGCCTTGATTGCAAAATTGAGTGACTACTTATGAAAATTATACGATTTCTTTTTCTGATAATAAAACATAAAACATTTTTACTAACGTAATTGATTTACATTCACCAATGCAGTAATATTTAAAGTAATTCTAAATACTAAAACGTAAAATTTGTTTGATTTATAGGCTCGCTATCGTCTCATAATTCTATTTAAAGTTTTTATAATTAGGATTGCATCATTTTTATTAGTATTGATTACCAAGGATTGCAAAAACCTAAAAAAATAAAAGTGTTATGGGGCTATTAACTGTTGTTTAATGTTTTTTTATTAATCCAATATAGTTAATTATTTTTTTAAAGTGTAAACCTCTTGATCCTTAAGCGAGATACGAAGATGCGTTATGGTACTTTTGTCTCTACATATAAAATTCAGCGATCTAAATTAAGCTACAACCTTCTGACGCCAAAACCTGACCCTAATAATAAAAAATCCTTACGTCCGGAGCGTATCAATGCATCCTTAAGAGATGTTTATGCACTTTTAGCTCCTTACATTGGGGTGAGAATAAAAGATCAACTTCAAGCAGTTGTTCCCTTGGCATTATATCTAGGATTATTCCAGGTGTTTGTGCTTGATTATCCTATTCAGGAAGCAACTGTGCTTTGTTTGGGGCTTGTTGCAGTGATCATAGGCTTAGCCGTTTTTATGGAGGGGCTAAATTCAGGCTTGATGCCATTTGGTAATATCATTGGAACTAATCTACCAGCTAAAGCTGCAATGCCAGTTGTTCTTGTCGTCCTTGGTATGCTTGGGGTCGGCGTCACTTTTGCTGAGCCGGCCATAGGAGCGCTTCAGGCTTTTGGCTCATCAATAGACGTGATGAAAGCTCCGTATTTATTTGAACTTCTTAACAATTGGACCTTGCCCCTTGTCTTAATGGTTGGTGCAGGAGTTGGGTTTGCAGCTATTTTAGGTACGGTCAGATTTATATATGGATGGTCTCTCAAACCACTTATTTATGTTTCAGTAATCCCACTTGGTCTCCTGTCAACCTTCTTTTGGCTCACACCAGACTTGCGTAGTATCCTCGGTTTAGCTTGGGATTGTGGTGCAGTGACTACTGGTCCTGTAACAGTGCCTTTGGTTCTAGCTATTGGTATTGGAATTGCAAACTCAGCTGGAAAAGGAAACTCTTCTCTGTCGGGTTTTGGCGTGGTTACACTTGCTTCTTTGTTCCCAATTATGGCCGTTCTATTACTTACACTCTTTGTTTATTCTCAAATTACCCCTGACCAAATTATTGGAAATGCGGCGGCTGTAAAAGATGCAGTAAGTTCGCAGGTTTCTGTTTGGGAACAAACGCCATTGGTGGAAATTATTCTTGGAGTAAGAGCTATTGTTCCATTGGTGCTATTTCTGGGTTTCGTATTATTTGTGGTGTTGCGGTCTAAATTAACAAATACATTGGTTACGGTCTATGGCCTGTCTCTATGTGTAATTGGCATGTGTATATTTAACATCGGCCTGACCTATGGTTTAGGGGCTATGGGCACTCAAACAGGTGAGGGATTGCCGGGAGCATTTATTCAGACATCGTTGGTTGCCTCTTCCCCAATTTTCTCAAATTTAGTGGGCATAATAGTTGTTATCTTATTTGCTTTCGTTTTGGGCTTTGGGGCAACACTTGCTGAGCCTGCGCTAAACGCTCTTGGGCTGACAGTTCAGAAGCTCACTAATGGAGCATTCAAAAAAGAAATGCTTATGTACAGTGTTGCAATTGGAGTTGCCGTTGGAATTTCCCTAGGGGTTGCAAAACTTGTGCTGGATCTTGATCTCGCCACACTATTATTACCCTTATACGTGACTGGATTAACGCTGACGGCACTTTCCTCTGAGGAATTTGTTAATGTTGCATGGGATAGCGCCGGCGTAACCACAGGTCCAGTAACAGTTCCTTTAGTGTTAGCAATGGGTCTTGGCCTCGGTAAGGCAGTATCTGCTACAGAGGGTTTTGGAATTCTATCATTAGCAAGCATATGCCCAATAATAGCAGTTTTAACAATGGGTTTGTTAATCAAGATACAGCAAAAAAGCAAATCTCCGGCCTAAATAACATTGATGGAGGAATCTAAAATTGGCTGATAGACATATTATATATTTAACTAACGTAAAAATGATCACTTGTGTTTTACAAAATGGTCTTGGTGAGGATGTGTTAGAAGCGGCTAAGAATGCGGGCGCCCAAGGTGCAACAATAAGTTATGCACAGGGAACTGGAATAAGAGATAGGATGGGCCTTCTAGGAGTAACAATTGATGAGCAAAAGGAGGTATTGCGTCTTATAGTTTCAGATGATCAGGCGGACCGTGTTTTTGAAGCAATATATTTGGCAGGCAGACTGGATACGCCTGGCAAAGGAATTATGTATGTGTCAAATCTAGAGAATGTAGCAACACATATTCCACAAGGCGTCTTAGACGCTGTATCAGAATAATCAATAGGGTAATGCTATGTTTATTGAATTAGGCTCAATGCTCTCACTTAAGGTTGGAAAAGTTGTTTACGAAGAACTCGAAAAAGATGATCGTGTTAACTACGTTTTCCTTGAAACCGGACGTAGCAACGATCTTTTTGAGGATCGACAATTTGGCGAGTTCGGCGAGGCTGCGGTGCTAACTGTGATTGTAGATAAAAAAGATGAAAAAGAAATCTTTGAAAAAATTTATGAGACGTCAAAGTTATCTCAAGAAGACAATGGTATTCAGTATACTTCTTCATCATTGATTAAAACATCTTTTCAGGGTTCCCTGAATTAATTATGTTTACTTTAATAAGGGCATGCAAATTTCCTCCAACTAAAGCATAAAATGAAATATCTTTTTAAGAATATATTTATGTTGCCACTTAAGGAATTTTGGAATTGCTAATAACACTTAATTTTTTACACTATTATAATAATATGATTTTTTGCATGTCATTCCCATACGGAATGACTGACTGATGTAGAATGATAAAAACGGATCATTGAATTGTTTAATAGGGTGTTTTTCTTCATTGTCTTAATGTTATTATGCGAATTGATACGCCTTGGCTTGTTGCAGCTACAGTAATTGACTTGGTCTCACTTATCCACGGTTTTGCTCATTAATTAATACAGATCTACGCGTGACATGCATTGAAAAATGTCCCATGTAACGGGTAAAAATAATAATATAATTTGGTCATTCAATGAATGCCACTTTGACAAAGAAATTGAGCCTTTTTCTTGACACATAACTTTTATCTATAGGTGCTCTCCAATAATGTTGCTTGGTAACAAGGCAATGAAGAAATTACAAATTAGGATGAAGAAGAAAACTGCTTTTTTTACTCAGAAAAGACTCAAGTAGCTGTTCCAGTTAAGCAAGCTTTATTGGTAGCCAAGTTAGTCTCAACATAGGGTATGCGAGATCGAAATTTGCGTTAATACTGACAAAACTAAAATGTATATTTCTACATTTTACATATAATAAAGTATTTTTTGCATCTCAGTCACACGATCAAATGTTCTGGTGTAAATACACCATAAAAAACCGGATGTAATGACCAACACACATGTTTTGGGAATTTTTAAAGTCATACAACCTACACTCCTATATACAACTTTGCTGAACAGGGCTTAAGCAAGGTTATGACACTAGAATATATTATAATTTTATTAATAATTGGAGTTCTCTCCGTTATTCAATCTTTTTTTGGAATGGGGGTGCTCGTATTCGGTACGCCTATCTTGTTGTTAATGGGATATGATTTCATAACAACACTTGGCCACCTACTTCCTGCTTCCTTTGCAATCTCTCTTTTGCAGGTGCTAACTGGTCGATCAAATAGGGTGCCAACTTCGCGTTATCTTTACCTGCTTTGCTTACCTGGTATTGCCATGGGCCTATGGCTTACTGATTACAGTTTAATCACATCATGGACCAATAAATTGGTTGGTGGCACCCTATTGCTGTCGGCGTTTGTTCGCTTTTGGTCCCCATCGCAAAGACTAATTTTAATCTTGTTAGATAGATACTTGCCAAGCTACCACCTGGTTATGGGTTTAACTCATGGATTAACAAATCTAGGGGGTGGATTACTAGTTATTTTAGCCAGTGGTATGAATAATGAAAAGGCAGCTATTAGGTATACGATTGCACACTATTACCTCGCTTTCAGTAGCATCCAGATGTTGCTTCTAGCGACTACAATGGGAAATTACGGTATGATCATGAGTAACCTTTCAACTGCTATTGTATCAGGTGTGGTTTATCTTCTTGTTGGAAATAGAATTTTCAAAAGTATTAACAATCAGTACTATAACTTTGCTTTGAGCTTTTTTATTACAGCTTATGGCATTGCTATTTTGTTAAGGTTTTAACTTCAGGATATAAGCTGGTCCGGCAAAAAAAATTTCAAAAAATTGCTCTTAGAATATTTCTGAGCTCATCAACTATTGATAGCGTCTTTAATGCACTATTCTAATTTAGATTTTTTACTAATTGGCATCATTAAAAAAAGAAGGATAACGTAATTATTGAAACAAATTAAGTTATCAAAATGTAAATTAAAAGTAGGACTAATTAGTGAACACAGTTTTATTGGGTTACTAAACTTTTTTGTTAAAGTTTCAGATAAAATTTTAAATCCATTTTACTACTTCGAAACTCACGGGAAAAAAAGTGTTTCAATGAAGGTTTAATAAAGCCTTTATTTATGAATAATCCATTGGGGAGTTAAGGAAAGACTTTGATGCCAGTAAATTATTTAAACCAAATTCTGAACTCACGTGTTTACGACGTTGCGACAGAAACTCCACTTGAAGTTGCGAGAGTGTTAAGTGGACGTTTTGATAACAACATACTTATCAAGCGAGAGGACTTGCAGCCGGTATTTTCTTTCAAAATCCGAGGCGCATATAACAAGCTCTCACAATTAACTGCTAAAGAAAAAAAACGTGGTGTGATTGCAGCTTCTGCCGGCAATCATGCTCAGGGTGTAGCATTAGCTGCAAAAAAACTTAATATTCCGGCAACTATTGTTATGCCTCAGACAACTCCAACAATCAAAATTGAAGCGGTTAGAAACTGGTCACCAAAAATCGTCCTGCATGGAGACGACTATCAAGAGGCCTATAACAAATCGATAGAAATTTCTGAAACAAAATCACTAATTTACATTCACCCTTTTGATGATCCCGATGTCATTGCAGGACAAGGAACGGTGGGTATGGAGATACTCCGCCAGTGTAAGGATGAAATTGATATAATATTTGTTCCAGTCGGTGGTGGGGGACTTATTTCAGGCATTGCCGCTTATATTAAAGCGGTTCGGCCCAACGTCAAAATCATTGGGGTCGAGCCAGAAGACGCAGCCTCAATGACTCGTTCTCTAGAAAAAAATCGCCGGGTTACGCTCAAAGAGGTGGGGACTTTCACCGATGGATGCGCAGTCCGACGGGTTGGTAAGGAGACCTTTAGGCTAACGCGAAAGCTAGTTGATGGGATGATAACTGCTTCAGTAGATGAAATTTGTGCTGCAATCAAAGATATATTCGAGGATACCCGGGTAGTTGCCGAACCTGCGGGAGCGCTCTCCATCGCTGGATTAAAAAATTATATAGCTCAAGAGCAGTGCACTAAGAAAACATTAGTAGCTATTAATTGTGGGGCCAATATGAACTTTGATCGCTTGCGGCACATTTCAGAGCGCGCGGAAATTGGAGAAAAGCGTGAGAGTTTATTCGCGGTCACCATACCTGAAAAACCAGGTAGTTTTCGCAGTTTCTGTAGGACTTTGGGCAAAGTCTCAATAACAGAATTTAATTACCGTTACTCTGATGCGATTGAAGCTAAGATTTTTGTTGGTGTTAAACTTACCGGAGGTCAAAATGAAAAATCATTGTTGATGGACAGTTTCATGCGAGGAGGTTTTCTGGCGACTGATATGTCGGACAATGATGCCGCAAAGCTACACATACGACACATGGTGGGGGGGCGGCCAAAAGATTTAGTCGATGAAGAAGTTTATCGTTTCCAGTTTCCAGAAAAGCCAGGAGCTCTTTTAAATTTTTTAAATCATTTTGGTGAACGCTGGAACATAAGCCTGTTCCATTATAGAAATCATGGATCGGCCTTTGGCCGTGTACTCTGTGGCATTCAGGTTCCAAGGTCAGAAATTATCCAGTTCCAAGGTTTTTTAGGCAAGCTTGGTTATCCTCATTGGTCGGAGACTAAAAACGCGGTATATAAAACTTTTCTTCTTTGAAGGTTTGATCCGACCCTATTGTGTATTGGTATTAGTCAGCCCTACCATTTCTTTACAGGCCGCCTTTATTTTGGCTAGTAGGTGGAAGACAACGAGTTACAGAATCACAATTTAAACAGTGTGCGCCGGATGGGAATTAACAATCATGTCAGTAACCGTAACCTTCGCTGGATCAGGTGATGCATTCGGCTCCGGTGGGAGATTTCAAACATGTATTCTTGTAGATACACCAGTAACCCGTTTCGTAATTGACTTTGGGGCTTCGTCTCTGGTCGCGCTGAATAAGATGGGGATCGAGCACAACACTATTGAAACAATTGTCTTAACCCATTTGCATGGTGATCATTGTGGGGGTATACCCTTCATCTTAATGGACGCTATGTTAGGAGCTAAACGGGAGACCCCGCTTACGATCGTTGGCCCGAGGGAAACAGAAAAAAAGTTGGTTGCATTAAGTGAGGCTACAATGCCCGGAATGCACTTCATGATTCCTAAATTTGATCTTACTTACGTTGAAATTGACGTATTGAATCCAACGCAAATTGGTAATTTGATAATTACCAGTTTTCCCGCGAACCACACAGGACAAACAAAACCCACCTCAGTAAGGGTTGAGGTGGCTGGCAAGATAATCTCCTACACGGGAGATAGCGCCTGGAATAAATATATACCAAAAGTTGCTGAAAATTCAGATTTATTCATTTGTGAATGTTACTACTATGAAAAGCCAATTCGTTTCCATATGAACTACAAAGATATTAAAGCGCACTGGAATGAGCTTAAGGCTAAACGCACTGTGCTGACACATTTCAGCCGTGAGATGATGCTAAACAAAGACAGCATACCAGAGGAAACAGCTTATGACGGACTTGTGATAAGCCTATGAATATCACAGTGCAATCGACAAGGTTCGAACTTGTGCCCTCTGAACGACGAACGACCATAAAAAAAGAAGGGTCCCTCCGTTAAGAGAGACCCTTCCATTGTCAGATCTGGTCCTAGCAAGGACCATAAATCAATCACATCTGTTGAAACTAATTTCGTTAGAGGTAACGACCCAATTCCTTGTAACTGAAGACCAAACCTTAAGACAATGAGACATTGGACCACCTCCTTTCTGTTGTTAAAAAAACATAACATGAGGGTTTGCATAAATTATTGCAAGTGCTGAGAAATATTAAAATAAAAGTACCTTGGGGATTGATAATAAGAAAAACGTCTGTGTATTGATTTCAGACTGGACAGTGAACTAAGGTATATTCTTCCTAGAGGCAAAAAAAGCCGAAATGACATTATTAATAAAGGCAATTTGTAGATGGAACAAATCGAGTTTAATTCTCCCCTTGATGTCATTAATTACCTTGAAAGTAATAACGGCAAACTGATCATAAATATTGCAATAGATGCTGTGGGGCATGTATTGGCAGAATTTGACAATTTTATGCGTATGCGTCTAACAGGTGAAATTGCCCCTGATGGTGGACACATATATATGGGACCAAACGAGAATTTTGTAGCAACTATTTCAGAAATGTATGGCAGCTCATTATGTTCAAATTATTTGCTATCACCAGTTTCACTTGAACTAGTAAGCACAATCGCAAATATCCGTCCAGATTTAATAGCAGATGTTGGCATCTCAAGTTTTAAAATTGCCCCTATTGATGGTGTTTGGATGCTACCATCCTTCGTTGATAACAAATATTATAGTTACAGAATCCCTTTTGAAAAAATGGTTGAACATCAACGGGATCATTACCGTCGTCGGATGGAGTCTTGTCAATCCTTGCCAATGGCAAAGGCATTTTCCATCCCTTTTGATCTCGAGGAATTCCTTAGTTTAGACGAGCGTAAAACCGCGCTAATTCATATAAAGGATCATTCTTCAGCCGGAGGGGCTGAGGCGGTAGATCCCAATACATATCTACCTGCATTGGAATATTTGATTGATACAGGATACAAGTTGGTTTTTGTGGGTCGTGAAAAATATCCAGAAATATTTTCATCACTCGGTGTTATTAATTATGCTAACAGTGATCAGGCTAGTTTTAAAAACGATTTAATTCTTTTTAATAATGCCGATTTTAGCATTGTTGGCCCTTCAGGAGTTTGCCAATTTGCTGAGATGACAGGAATGCCTTTTGTTTATCTAAATAGCTGGCGCCCCCTCGCTCCTACTTTTTCTCCATTTTGTGTTATGGCTCCAGCATTAGCAAAATCACGTACAACCGGAAAATTTTTAAGTTTTAATGAACAGCATACGTTGTTCAATAATCGTGGGGTTTATTTCCCCTCGGAAGAATATGAACCCATCAAGCCAAGCTGTGAGGATATCCTTGCGGCCACCCAGGAGGCCATAGAACTGAAAGAAAATACTACCGAAGCCAATAGTGATCAGAAAAAACTTAGGGCTATGGCTCCTGATTCAACAAATACGTATTCATTAAGCCGGACAAGCGCAGCCTTTCTAAAGCGCTATCAAAATTTATTGTAAAAGCCACTAAAAGTCATAATAAACCAGCTCAATTAAGCCGGCAAGATCTGTTGCAAAATGGTGTAGAATATCTTTAAAAAAAAGAAAACATAGCTTTTGTGTTGTTATTGACGAATATTTCGACTCTTTACATCGTTATTGAAATTTGGTTTGAAAAAATGATGACTGTTCGGTTTGACAGAAATCTTTTAAAAGGGTCCCCATAATATGAGCAATCTGCCCATTGATTTTATTCATATTGGTTTGGGTAAATGTGCGAGCACATATCTACAGAACATTTTCAACAATCAACCAGATTACAGCATAATTGACCTCAAAGGTGTTGTGGAAGCAATCCACGAAAATGCAAGACAAGGGTCCGACCCACAACAATTTCCAAACATAAATGTAAATTTTAACCACCCACCCGACCATGAAGATAAAAAATTTACGATCGCCTCAGATGAAGACTTCTCCTTCATAAGTGAGCCAAAGCACTATGAGTGCATAAAACACCTTCATGGGTTATCTGCCCATTTTCTTGGAAAGGCACGGTTGACTTCTAAAATTTTATTGATGATAAGAAACCCCATGGAATGGCTAAGGGCAGCCCATGAACAATCTATCAAAGGAGGGCGCTTTGAATCATACAGTTTGTTTTTCAAAAAAGAAAAAAGTTATTTAAAAAACTCATTAGACCTTCAAAAGGTCTTAAGTGCATACTCAAATTTTTTCGAAGTAATAACATTGGCCGCAGAAAATCTGAGGGAAAATCCAGATGAATATTGGAAATTGTATGCAGAGAAATTGGGGGTTACAGCCCCAAATAAGGAATTGCTTGATCAACTTCTGAACTTAAAAATCACTGGCAATTCATCATTAAACGACAGGTCCCTCAAACTTGCTGCGTTAAATAAATTCTCGTCCTTAAAGTTGGAATGCCTGCAGGCGTTGGGTGATTACAACACTTACATGGTCGAAGAATCTAAGGCCAACATACTTTATTGTCAGCACGAGAGGTGGAGCAACCGCCGCATGGTCGAGTTCGCATCCGATGAGCAATTAAATAAGTTAACCTCTATACTCGATGGATTTGATACGGAAAATTTTAATAATGTATATATTGATAATGAGATGAAGGATCATCTGTTGGAACATTTTATGAAACCGCTTGAAAAAATTAATACTGTTTCTTGTGAGCTAAAAGAGTCTTATATTAAAAGTATTGAAGAGGCTGCAATCTAGTGTGCCTTTCCTTATGACCTATCGAATCTCTAGGCCTGTCCAAACTTTTGTGTAATCGTCTAGTTTTATAATTTTCCCCTCATTATTGACTGATACGAAAAAGCATTGAAAATCCAATTTCAGAATCCCTACTTTTTGGGACTTTTTACGGATTTACTTGACACATAATTAATTTATTGTCTGTCACATTAACACATAAGACGGGGGTCGCAAAAAAAGCAAAAACTCAACATTCTTGTGGGTTCCGTAAGGTTCTAAAGTGGTAAAAATTTGTAGATATTGTTTGGAGTTTAAATCTGTAATTTTTTAGTACAAAATATTCCCCCTTTAAAACTTCAAACAAAAGTTTAACCGATAAAAATACGATTAAATCAAAAGGAAAAAATCAAATATATTCTTCTTTTTACCAGTAATAATTATATTTCATTCAACTTTTAGGCAATCACCTCAATGGGAAAACTAAACATATGTCATCGAGGCTTGTCTTAAGAATGGTATGACTTATGGTATCCTTTCGAAAATACACCTTCCCAGTTCCCTCAAGTTTATATTTAGTGATCATGGATTTTAATATGGAATAATCGTCTACTTGATAGCTCGTTACATCAAACTTATCAAATGTCAGGCCATAGATTGATGTGTTCCGTGGCCCTTTTAAAAAAAGCTTTAACGTTCAGGTCACTTGCTGCATGCACGGTTGTTAAATATGAAAAGGTTTAGATTAAAGATATTACGTAAAACAATGACCGCATAATTTGTCCATTAACTTAACTTGTTTAAAACTTAGTTAGTCCCAACAGTTGTTACAGACGCAAAAACTATAACGCATATCCAAATAACGATCGGAAGTGGATAAAGTAGTGAAGTCTGATAGGTTTTAATAAGGTCTTCACGTTTTGAATTACTAAACAACCACGCCCTCCAGCAAAAAATTATCCATATCCCCCATATAACAAGAACTATGGGTCCTATAATCATCTATCAAACACCAGACAAGAGTTTTTCTACAGCTTCATTGTAAAATGTTAGTCCTTCTTTTGCCATTAATTGACCTTTAATTGGGAAAGGATGGTCGAGTAAGAAAAAGAGTATCTAACAAGAAATAATTTCATGCATTAATTCAATCAAACCACTGTGGTAACCACTTGATAGCAAACCAAAGTGATCCAATAATGTAAAGGAGCGTCAAGATAATAGACAACAAAATTTTCTTATTCAAATCGCTTTCTTTCCAAGATAATATTTCACACGAATTAAATTGCCACCCCAAAACCTAAGTCAGTGTTCTTATTTGGTAAAAGTGGTGCGCCTGATACCGGTTAATCGATTTTAGCAGACACAAAGTCGAACTACGAATTCAACACTTTCAGCACCTTAGGAATTTTTGGGTTTACAGTAAATAGGCCTCTGTGGTCAACGCAGCACATGCATTAAATCTCTCAGCTGGCGTTTCAAATTGCAATGTCTTTCTTGGTCTCTCATTTAAAAATAAATATGCTGATCTGATATTCGTTCCAACGCAAACCCGCTCACACTAGCCTGTTTTTTATTTGGGGTTTCTTAACCCGTAGAGCAACACACCGCCCCTGAAGTCCAGCCATTTCCAGCTCGCTCCATTTATGGTGATGGTGGCAATAACAAACGACGCAGCAGTCGCACTGCACGCGCCATAGAGACCAAAAAATGGAATCAAGGCCAGGTTAAGCAGGGCATTAATTGTCACATTGAATGTCATAAGCAGACTTTGGGAGCCAGGATGTCCTCCCTGCAAGACTATATGGTCCATGGGGATCATCACTGAATAAATCAGCAAGCCCCCAATCAGCACCAATAATATGGGATGGCTCAACTCGACCAGATTGTCAGGGAAATATGGCCCCAGATAGGGATAAACAACAAGCACCCCGGCGGCGATCATTGTGAAGGCGGCTAGGCTTATCATTGCCATCTTGCGGCAGAACCTGCCCGTGGCTTCTTTATCGTCGGCTTTCAGCAAGCGCGCCAGTTCCGGATTGGCCAGGGTGCGAATAACCACCGGTACCTGAAATAGGCCCTCAATAAACAAGGCAGCGAAGCTGTATATCCCAACATTATAGTCGCTGACAAAAACACCCAGCATGATAATGTCAATGCGGATGTATGATTCGGCAAGAAAGCCGTTAATCAGGGCCCGTGAACCAAAATGGAAATGAGCCTTGAGCCAGTGCTTTAGTTTCTCGTTAAATTGGAAATCGCCGAGGCGGGGTCTCACCAGATAAATTAATAAGGGCAGCAAGGCGACTTCGGCAATGGTGAAGCTGAGGCCCAGCACATAATGCGGCTGCTCAAGCCAGGCAATCATCAGGCAACTGATCAAAATGACCGAAACTCTGAGGGTCTGCGCCGCGGCGAAGGCCTTCATGCGCCTGACCCCGTTCAACACCCCCATCAGCACTTTATTTACGGCAAAGAACATCAGGCCCGGTGCCGCAAGGACTAACCCGTTGCCGACAGCCTGACTGTCTGCCAATACGCCAACAAGATGACTGAGCAGGTAAACCCCGAGGGCACTAATCAGTCCGAAGCCTGTTGCCAGCAACAAGGCAGCTGCGGACACAACGCCTATATTCTCCGGCTTCGCGTCCATTTGGGAGGTGTGTTTTTGGGCCGAGTCATGAAAGCCCATGACCGCAAACTGGGCCGCAACCACATAAAGCGCGTAAATCTGGTTGAAGACGCCCAGCGCCTCGATACCAAAGTATCCGACAATGAAGAAATTAAGGATAACGCCAGTTGCAGCCATCACCGCGAAGGCGCCATAGTTCCAGGCGGCATCGTTCAGGAATTTCGATTGCAGCCAAAACTTGCCTTCAACCATGCGCCCTCATCTTAATGAAGTTTTTCGATGGAATTAATCTGAGTCAGAAACTCTTCCAGATTTAAGCTCGTGTGCTTGGCAAAATCAAAGAGCACATCCAACTTCGGTTCATTGTCCCGGGTAATTAAGGCCATAGTCTCATCGCCGGTAAACAATCCTTCGCGTATCTGATTGGACAGAAACTTGTCAAATTACGAGAACCCGTCGACTGTGTGACAGGTGTAATTAATAAACGAGGTATACCGAGCCATTGCATTTTTATATGATAAAAACATGAGAGCCTGATTATTTCCGTTTCCACACTGTGATATTGAACAGCGGTGCTAATGACAGTGGTATTGATTTTTTTCCCATTCTTGTGAACGACACTTCTGCCATTCTTTCAATGTCGCGGATCGTCGTGGTGTGGTAATGCCCAGAAAATCCGGCTAGACGCCGACCAAACCGGTAGATCCAGTTTTCCGTCGGTCCCGATAATATCAGCAACCCATCCGCGGCCAGGGCCTGGTGTAGATGGATTAAGAGTTCTGGAATATTGTTATTGTGCTCTAGACTGTCCAACGCAAAAATTACACCATAGCTTTCCTTTGCGAGAGATTCTAATTTTTGGCGTTTTGCATCCGCATTGAAATGCAGAAGGGCGCTTGCCAGTTGTTCATTTTGCTCGACAAAATGATAGGGCTGATTAGGTTGAACGACATGATACAATTCGCCAGATGCCGCGCCAAAGTCAAGAATTGGGCCCAACCGGCGATGACGCCAATATGCACGTGCAACGGCACCCAGACGCCACCATGAAATTGCTGCCGCCGCCAAATTGTCGTGCGCGTATGATGGGATGCAGCTCTCTTCAATCTGTTCGAACTCACGTGAAATGTCGAAGTAATTTTTTAGCGATGCGCGCCTCTTCTTGACGACTTTCCAAAATATCATTGATGCCATCCAATGTGTAGAGCCTTCTATAGAGACCCCTTGTTCGTAGTGCAAACTCGCCTAAAGGTTTATTCCAATTCTGGCCATGAACCAATAAAAAAGACCATTTAATCATCCGTTTAATCAAAATTAGACAAAAGAAATGAAATAATGTTAGCGTCCCGTAAGATTGCTTACATTTGGAATTATTTTTCTTTACGGAAGGTGTTAAATATCAAGGATGTGTGGAGTATTCGGAATAATAGTTAAGCAGGGCGCATCGTGCAACCAATCGTCATTCCATCGCTCAATCATTAACCTTTTTAATTTGTCGGAACCCCGTGGCCGCGAGGCCAGCGGCCTGGTCATAGCCACTGGGGATGATATTTCAGTTTTTAAGCGCCCAGTGGCACCATCATCAATGTTGCGGTCTTCTGGCTTTAAAGAGTTCATTAAAACCAGCGAAGCTGGCTACAAGGTTGATGATGATGGAAAAACTTTGCAGGCCTACTCCGCGATTGGTCACTGCCGTCTTGTTTATAATGGAACAGAAACGGTTGTCGGTAATAACCAGCCAATCATTTCCAGTACAAGCGTGGGCGTGCATAACGGGCTTGTCACGAACGACGAAGAGCTCTGGGTTCATCACGCAGATATGGAGCGAAAGCTCGAAACCGATTCTGAAATTATCTTTCAATTGATCGACAATTTCGTCAGTAAGGGCGAAGCCTTGCCGCAGGCGATATCTTCGACCTTTTCCGAATTAACGGGATCGGCATCGCTAGGGTTTTTTAGGACAGACGCGCGACTAATGGCGCTGGCGACTAATACTGGTTCTATCTACTGGGTGCATTTTGAAAAGACGGGAATTTTTGTGTTCGCCTCTGAAAAATTTATTCTAGAACAGTTTATCGATAACGGTTCCTTGGACAAAAAAACTACGAACGGGGCGGTCAACCAGCTACCCCCCAACAACGGTATGATTGTTCCTTTCAAAGATGCCACCCCACAAGTTTTTGGTTTCGAGCGAACAGAAAATGTATCACTGGACGCGACCTTGAAGCCGCATCTGTCGGTCATAGACATGTCGGATCACCTGAAAAATGTCCGCCACTGCAAAAAATGTATTTTGCCGGACAGCTATCCGTTTATTGAATTTGATCATAACGGTGTCTGCAATTATTGTCGAAATTACAAGTCTCAAAAACCGGCTGGGCGCGATGCCCTGGAAGAAATCCTGTTGAAACATCGAAGCCTTGACGGTTCGCCCGATTGCATCGTCGCGATGAGCGGCGGTCGGGACAGCTCTTACGGCCTTCACCTAGCTAAGAACAAATTAGGCATGAATCCTATCGCATTCACTTATGATTGGGGCATGGTGACCGACATTGCTCGCCGCAATACCGCGCGAATGTGCGGCCAGCTTGGTGTCGAACATATTTTGCGCGCAGCTGATATTCCGTCGAAACGGCGTTATATCCGTAAAAATATAAATGCCTGGCTAGCCCGCCCGGAGCTCGGTATGATCCCAATTTTCATGGCTGGCGATAAAATTTTTTACCATTACCTCAGGGAATTACGTAAGGAAACGGGTATCGAACTTGTCTTGTTCAGTGGCGGAAACGAACTGGAACGAACCGATTTCAAAACAGGTTTTGCTGGGATTAAGGAAAGTGAACACGGCCAACGCTTGTTTGGCTTTTCGCTCGCCAATAAGGTCGGCCTGTTTGCTTGGTATGCCAGTCAGTATTTTTTGAACCCGCGTTATTTTAATGAATCATTTATCGACACCATGTGGGCTTATTTTTCCACTTTTGTTGCTAAGGATGATTTTACCTATATTTACCACTATCTGCCTTGGAACGAGGACCAAATCAACGAAACCCTGATTGGTGAATATGGCTGGGAAAAGGCGGAAAATAGTGACAACACATGGCGCATCGGCGATGGTTATACGTCGTTCATTAATTATATCTACCACACTGTCGCCGGTTTTTCGGAATACGACACGTTTCGTTCTAACCAAATAAGAGAAGGCCTGATCGGGCGTGATGAAGCGATGTCTCTTGCGGCAAAAGACAATGAACCCAAGATGGATGTGTTGGAGGATTTTGCTAGGCACACAGGTTTTAATTTGGAAGAAGTTCTGACGCGGATTAATTCCATCGATAAATTATATTAAAAAAAGCGATGCTCGACGGACAGAAAGGTCAGTGATGAGTGCCCCGTGCCCCTATGTTCAATCATGACCGCGCTCTCTATCATAGCGGAGATGAGAAGGCTTAGTGATAGCAAAATAGGATAAACCCCATAAAAGGGGTGGATCAACTGTGGACAGAATCACAGAATGGCACAAAAGATCAATGAGAAATATTTACCTGATGAAATCTCTTTGGTTATTCTATGGAATTAAAAACAAGAGTCCGTTAGGTTCGCCCCAATTTAACCAGCAAACAAGAAAGACAAGCCACCCCCCCCATGATTGAATATCTTGGTAATTTTATCGACCACAGTGGACAAATAACAGCCCTCATCAGCGTTGCCATCGTCTGGGTGGGCCTGACAGCACTAGGCGCTTTCATAGGCGGCCCTAAACGACTGCAAGAAGCAACGCCTTTTTTCGGTTGGGCCGCGGTAAGTATTGTGTTCACCCTAGGTGGGGTTTTTGCGACTATTTCGTTTACAAAAATGACCATGGCACTGACCGCGCTGGCTGTGCTGGCTGGTATTTTGGCTTACCGGCGCGATGGGTCCTTGTTTCCTGCCGGGACCATCCGGATTCTTATTTTATTGCTACCATTGCTGGTTCTTGTTTCAGCAATGGTCGGATCACAGTGGGACGAATTTACAGATTGGTTATTTACGCCTCGGCAATTGCTGCAAAACGACAGTTTTCCGAACCATACCAACAAACACTTGAGCGGTGCTCTGGCTGCTTATCCGTTTAATTGGCATTTTATCACCTATCTGGCAAGCCGGGTGAGCGGACAACTAGTTGAAAGTGCTGGCGCCTTGGTGAATGTTCTGCTGCTGTCGAGTTTGGGGCTTTATCTGGCAAAACTGATCCAGAAAGAATCCGGACAACCTGGCCCCATGGGCAATCCTAGATGGAGCCTTTGCGCTCTTGGTGCCCTGCTGGCTATTCCACTCAATCCGACATTTGCTCAAAAAGTAGCATTAACTTCATACGCCGATACATCAACAGCCGTTGCTGTCGCTTTTGCGGCCATACTTGGATGGCAACTGTTGAGTGCGCTGAGCGAGGAGCGTAAAGATGAGGTTCGCGCTGTGGCTTTTCAACTAAGCCTGATACTAGTGGTTTTGATAAATATGAAACAGGCGACTCTGGCCCTGTTCCTGCTTGTTGTAGGGGCCATTGTGCTGACCGGCTTACGTGATCCTAAGGTCCGCTTTGGTGATTTACTACGCCAGTTGCCGATCATCATTATCCCTTCAGTGATCATTTACCTGACATGGCGTTATCACGTCACCCATGAACTTGGCGGAAGGGAATTTTCGATCCGGCCGTTTTCTCAGTGGTACATTGCTGAAATTCCGCAAATTCTTCAACGCATGCTGCTGGTTTTCTCAAAGAAGGGTCTTTATCTGGCGCTCTTAATAGCAGTCACCTTCTTTTCTGTTCGTGGCTTTTTTCGTATGCGAACCCCGTTCGACAGGCTGGCCGTTATGGTTGGCGCCATGATGTTAGGTTATAACGTCTTCCTGCTTTTTTCCTATGTCGCCGCATTTGGCAAGTATGATGCCCTTCGTGTCGCATCTTTTTGGCGCTACAACATGCATCTGGGGCCTATCGCTATTGTTTTCACCGTCTATGGCCTGTCTGGTTTGGTCCGCCTGCGCCAGCACAATTTACTAAAAAGCCCGCTGATCGAGCGCCTCGCAATACTTTTGATTATTGCCGCACCGTTTCTGTTCGCTGAGAAACTTCGCTTCGACAAGGCCAAGCACGTTCCTTTTTACCGGACAGTTGGATTCGAATTAAACCAAATTTTAAAAGATGAAGATACATTGATTGTCGTTGACCCGCAGGGAAGCGGTGAGTCCGCAGCTGTTACCCGTTTTCAGTTAAAGAACCCCAGAATTTACAAAAGTTACTTATCACTCTACCACAATCCTATCGAAGAAAACATTCGAAAGCGCATGTTAACTGAAGGATATAGCCATGCACTGATTCATTCCATCACCCCCGACCTGCAAAGAGGAGTTGACCTGAAATTGCAGGAAGGCAGTTCTTACCTGCTGAAGCGTGACGGTGCGGGCTGGCGTATTATAAAAAGTTGGTCTACCCCGGAAGAATTCCAAATCCACTAGACAGCATAAAAAAGAAATCGCCAGCAGGTGACCTAGCAGGCTCAACAAATAAATTAGTGCACCCGACAGGAGGCGAACCTGTGACCTCTGCCTTCGGAGGGCAACGCTCTATCCATCTGAGCTACGGTTGCTTCCTTGATTTTAAAAGTTTTTTGCCCTTTACCTTATTTTAGCATTTTGCAGTGTGCCCAAATTGTGACCAATTGCGTTTAAGGCCTGAATTGCCATGTCTGCGCAGTCCGGTGCGAGATGAGAATGCCGCTGAACCATCTCGAGCGATTTGTGCCCCGTCAGATTCATGATTCCACACAATGGAATTCCCGCTTGGACAAGTCTGGATGCAAAATTATGTCGAAGATCGTGAAATCTTAAATCTCCCAGCCTGCCCTCGTGCTGGCTTTGTTAAAGGCTGTTTTCATACTTTTCACCGGTCTGGCGTGCCATGCGGTCTTTCTCTATCGTCGTCACTAGTGTCCATACTCTTTTAATTTTATGCGTGTGCTCAGACATTAAGCCATTCTTTGACTGCTTTTTCAGGCGTTGGTTATATATATTTTGTTCTAATAATATGAATGATCTGCAATGGTATGTGGTGTCTGCTGCTTGTATTGTGGTCTTTGTAAAATGAAATAAAGGCGGATGAATGACACAACATGTTGATAAGCTCCTCGACATTATTTAAGCTCTCCGTGATCCGTAAACGGGCTGCCCTTGGGATCTAAGGCGAAATTCGCGTCATTGCCGATGCTAGTGAAGTTTCTAATAACGCGACAACGTTCCGAAAATTCCCTAAAAAGGTACGGGATATAAAATGCACATCTAGAAAATTAAAAAAACATTTGCGCCAACACCGGTTATTACAATGGCGCTTGGGTAATTCAATACAAGCCCTCGTTAATTCAAATAAGGCATGCGTTGCTTTTTTGTTGGTGAATGGCTATAAGCAACAATTACTTCAGTGATTTTGGAAAAACTATTATGTCGATAAAAGTCACTCTACTTTACCCTCCTCATCAAACATGGCCGGGATCGTTGGTCAAACCCAACGGATCGTTGGCTTATCCCATGTTGGCCGGGGCATTGTTAGAACACGAGATTGAGGTCAATATCGTTGATGCCATTGTCGGCACTGACAAAGAAACCGTCGATGAAGTGTTTTACAAATCCACCGAACTACCGTCTGGGTTATACCGCACGGGATTAAGTGATGAACGCATTCTAGAAGAAGTCGCTGATAGCGATATCATTGGTATGACATCAATTTTTTCAGACCAAGAAACGATGGTACTTTATACGGCCAGATTAATCAAAAAACATTTCCCGGAAAAATTGATTGTCTCGGGCGGCGTTAACGCGCGCAACCGGTTAGAGCGGTTTTTTGATGCGGGCATTGATTTGGTTTGTTTATCCGAAGCCGAACGTACAATCGTACAAATCGTCCGTGTAATGGAACGTAAAAGCCGGGATTTCAGCGATGTATCTTCGGTGGCCTATGAAAAAAATGGCCGTCTTGTTCTCAATAAAACCAAAATAGAAGACGTTATCTATGATTTGGATGAACTGCCCATGCCGGCTTGGGATTTGATGCCCATGGAAAAATATTGGGAAATCGGTCGTCCACACGGTGGTTTATATCTGGAAAACTATAAAAAAGGCGAGCTGAAATACGCACCCTTGATGACGTCATTGGGCTGCCCATTCAAATGTATGTTCTGTCATATTGCTGGCGAAACCGAAGGCGAAGTTGCAGGCCCCATTGGCAAGTACCGAATCAAATCCGATGATCGGGTGTTACGGGAAATAGCCCAGCTCAAAGATTTAGGTGTGAAACAAATTTTTATCGAAGACGACGCATTGTTTGGCCGCCGTAACCGCGGCATGCGTTTGTTTAAAAAAATCCGTAAAGAAAATATTGATATTCTGGACGTTAATGGCGTTAATATCATTCATTTGTTACGCAAAGGAAAACCGGATCCAGAAATCATCGATATCATGATTGAGGCTGGGTTCAAAGAAATCGGATTGCCATTCGAGTCCGCTAATCCACGTATTATTTCAAAATACGTTAGCAACAAATGGGACCCAGTTAATTCTGATGTCATTGGTTTGATTAAACTTTGCAAGCAAAAAGGACTGATGTTGTCAGGCAACTACATGATCGGCTATCCGGATGAAACCCGCGAAGAAATTCAACGTACAATTGATATGGCCAAAACTCATGTGGCAGCAGGATTGGATTCTGTGCATTTCATGTGTGTGATGCCATTACCGGGCACGCCGTTGTTTGATATGGCGATGGCTGGTGGCTATTTGCCCAAAGATATACAAGTTGATAAAATGCACTGGGTTAAAGCCAATATGATCAATACGGCCGTCCCCCCAGAAGAACTGGAAATCATCCGCGACCGGGCATGGGAAGACGTTAACCCGGACACTTATAAAAATGCCAAGAAAAAAATGGTCTGGGGATTAGAAGGTCAAGATATCCCTTACCGATCCGAAGCCATGGCCGATGGTTAATCTGGTCTTTAAATCCGTTTTAAACGGGGCTTAACAGCACACAAATCGTATCACCACGCCCGGCTTTATTTAATTCAAGTGTTTTGCGTTCAAATTCTTTGCTACGATATTATCAACTTCATTTACTTATTCAAACATACAATTTTTATAGCCAGTCACAATGAATAGAGAGGACATTTTAAATTTAAGACCCTAATTTCTTATCGTTTTATTTCTGGACTGCTTCAATTTTATTGTCATTGAATTGGAGGCTTAGATTATCAGGTCGAGGACCCGCTTTACTAGCGAGGCGATACATCATTCGTGCAGGATGACGGTGCATAAAGTATGTCAACCCATCACGATTTTTTCCATACTGAGTAAAATATTTATTTAAATCAGTTATTTTATCAGTTGTATGTGCAACATCAAATTCAGTACATTCGATATGATAATCCTCAGGTTTAATCACGAACCTTTCTTTCTCCACTTCTTCAAAATCAAACTGGCTCGAAAATTTAAAACTACTTTCTAAATCAAATGGGTCAGATTTTCTCAAAAGGATAAATGCCTTAAGTTCTTCTATATATTTCTGCATTAGATCGTTGTTATTATTTGTTTCGCTAAGTTCCTGACACAATGCTTCTATTGCTATTTCTGTAATCTCCTTGATCCGCTCCGTAAGTGAAATCGCGCGGTACTCATAAATCTGGTTCGCGCCATAATCACCATTTATGTAATCTTCTACAGCCGTATCTCTGGCAACAAATTCCTCTATATCACTCGCGCTCTTGAAAAAATTTCGCTCTTCATCTTTGTGAAATTGGTCATAAATATCTTTCAGCTTAACAAGAGCAATTTCATGGATGCGTGACACTATACGAGACTTGGGTATTTTGAGCGCCTGCGCAAGGCCAAATATTTCTTCAAATATATTCCCATTGCTGAATATAGAAATAGTCAAACTGAAACTACGGCACTTCTTATAATCTTCATGGGGCATTGTGTTGTTCCCAACACAAACCTCGTGCGTCTCGAAAACAGAAAAATATTCTCCAAAAACCTCGTAAGTTCCAAAGCATCGCGGCATCACTCGATAACGAGTTTTATAACCATACTTATCCCGACTAGTATTGTTGCCTGCTTCCGTCCCTGGCAAAAGAATAAATTGGTAAATAGCCGCATCATCCATCCCTGAATCCATCATCGTTAGAACTGACTTAATATGTTTTTCGTAGGTATCCCCCGGAAGGCACAATATAATTTCCGTAAACGTGTTTGATCCATGTTTGGACGAAGCCATAGCCATGGCAATACTTTTATCAATACCAATATTGCTTCGTTTTACATTTTTAAGAACTTCTACATCTGTCGATTGAACAGTTGCTCCGATATTGATGGCGTCCTTTAATATAGACGAGATTTCAACCATACGATCCCGTTGATTTTTAGCGGTACTAATCGCGATGAATCTCGGCCATTTGGTCGTTTTACGAAGATCTGCCAATTGCTGCGCTGTGATTATATCTTCTTTAAAAGATCCCCAATTAAGGTCTGTAATGACAAACGAAGGTACCTTAACGCGTTCCGAAATATATTTTAGTTCTTCTGTTATTCTCTCTTGAGAGAAACGCTTCACTTTACTCTCGTATGCAATTCCGCTGTGACAAAAAGTACATGAATAAGGGCATCCGCGGGAAGTTTCATATAAAGGGGTCAACTGCTCAGTAAAAAACTCGTCCATTAACCCCATTAAATATGGTGACGGTATTGTGCTTTCTACATCCGGAATACGTGGGTTCAAAGGAGTTTGAATTAATTCCCCGTTATCAAGATAACGTAAATTAGGAAGAGAAAGCCGTGCTTTTTTTAAAACCTCCACATTGAACTTATATCTCCTAAGCGCCTCGAAAAGCTCAAGAAACGCCACTTCACCCTCACCGTCTATATAAAAATCAATTTCAGGATGTTTCTCTAAAAAAGCTTTCTGCTCCTTTAGTAAGGTTGGAAAGTTTGGCCCACCAAAAACTGTCACCACATCAGGGTAATGTTGCTTAATACGAGACGCAAACTGTGCATTCAACTGCTCATGCCACATATAATTTGAAAAACAGGCTACTTTTGGTTCATTTTCCTCTAAAAATTTAGCAAACACTTTTGGAAATTTAAAAATCTTAACGTCTACCTCATCTTTAAGCGTGTTCTTTGCAAAAGCTGAGACAAAACCAACAGCAAGCGGGAATTGATTCGCGTCAATAATTTTTCCAGTATGAGTAAGATCTGCAAATGTTACGAGTGTCATTTGAGGCTCTCTAAATGAGGTCTGTTGTTGAATAAAATTATCAATTGAATTCTCTTTTCCTATGTTTAAAGAGAACATTCATGGCACCTAGTAAATATATGTTTCTAACAAGTAGCATTTTCATGGGGTCCATATGTTTTCAACAAATGTTCATAGATAGATAAAGTTATCTGACCACAACTAGGACATGAGTTCGATTGGTTATAGAATCAAGGAAAATTAAAGCATCCGTCTGGTAACACTGGGCTTAGTCCATTGAACTCACGGTTCACCCTATCAAAGCTTACCTTATTTCCGCACAATTAAAAAATAAGGACTTGAAATTTTTCTGCCTTTGAATTTTGCAAACTAGTAGCAGCCGACGCCACCAGTCCGCATTTTTTATACTTTATTGAGTCTCATCCCAAGCCTTGAACAATTATTTAATTATAAACACTTATTCCCACTCAATCGTCTTTCCATTGCAAAATTATTATCCTTATTTTTTTACTCAGTGACAAGTTAATGACTACATCACTCTGTGCAAGGAACTAATTGATATTGGTCTAAGATGTTTTTTCTTTAGTATTTCGATAGATTATATATTTAAAGTTTTTATGCGCATTGTTCGGCGCAGCATCCTTTTGAATCTCCTCAAAACCGGAACTCAATACAGCGTGTTGATGAATAGGGTTTTGATACAAATACAGTGAATTATCGAACTTTCTGTTAATAATATTAAGCGTTTTGGTTACCACATCACCATCGTAAGAATTATGATTAAAGGCAAAAAGAACAATATCGCGATGCCTGTCCTCAGGAATATGGCTAAGTAGTTGATCCACCCAATAATCACTCTCTACATTTGCATGAATGTGCAAAACACTAGCGGTTGATATTTGCTTTTGAGACTTCTACATGATGGAGGGAGGTAAATTTTTCTGTGATCTTTTTGATAATACTTCTTTCAGTTCAACGCCAACACAGATTTGAAAGAATTTAGTCTCATTGGCAATTATTAGGGTTTTGCCTGAACCAGCGCCCAGATCTACAAAAATTGGTATCAAATTTTTAGCGCTGTATTTTATCCCCGAAGTGTACCATTCAAAAGACTTTCTAATCATTTCATAACATACCGAGGTATAAACCGGCCTATACATCATATAACGACTGTCCTCGTAATTGCCCTCTTTAGTCTCAGTCGTATTGACATTCCTCTTTAGATCAAATAGATGCCATTCCTTGAATGAAATAAACACACGATTAAGTGCATATAGGCCACTTCCATGATATGTAAAAATATTGAGGCAGTCTTTAATGTTCAAGTTTTTCCCTTAGATTATTTTTCACACGACTCATAAACTAGAACTTTCAATTCTTCAAATCTAGATTTTTTGATGCGTTGAATAGACCCCTATTAGAGAAGCCCACTAATATTGTTATAATATAAAGTGGTGCACCCGACAGGAGTTGAACCTGTGACCTCTGCCTTCGGAGGGCAGCGCTCTATCCAGCTGAGCTACGGGTGCTATTTTTTACAATTTATTCTTTATGTTGTGTCACCACAAGCGGCTGTTTGTTGCGTGTCTCGATCCAGTCGATGATGTCACGCCAAACTATTTCAGCGTGAAGATCGCGCATGAGCATATGGTAACCATTGTCATATAAGATTATCTTCCGGGTCGCCTTGGCCTTTTTTGGTAATCTTGAGATCATTTCCATAGTTGGTTTTTTAGGAATGATTTCGTCTTTTTTGCCGTAAAGCAAAAGTAATGGGTCATTTAGTTCCCAGGCAGACTCAAGCGCCTGGTCCATCAGATTGGTTAGCCCATACACCGCATCTATTCGGGTTTTTTTGATTATTAGTGGGTCGCTGCCTAAGGCGCGCAGCATTACTACATTGTCTGAGGCTGTTATTTTAAGACCTTGCCCGGTTAATTTTGTTTCCGGGAATATATGTGCTGCAACCCATAAGGCGGTGGTTTGATACCAAGGCATAAATTGACGCCCCCATATTGCTGGGGCAGACAAAATAACCCCGCTTAAACCCAACTCCTGACCTTGTTTGCGGGCATTCTTAAGGGTCACCATAACAACTCCTCCACCCATGCTTTCACCTAGAAGGAAAAGTGGGGTCCTAGGATGGCGCGCCTTGACAAGCGAAGTAAGGCTCATAAGATCGCTGGTCAAGGTGGCCACCCCTGGCCATAGGCCAGGCTCTGGGGCAGCTCCAAAGCCGCGTTGGTCAAAGGCATATGTAGTGATATTGTTTTTGGCTAGAAAACTTCCTGGGGCCTCAAAAAAATTGCTGTAGTCATTAAATCCATGCACAGCAATTATAATAGCCCTAGGTGTGGCGTCATTTGACTTCCATGTGCGTATTGGCAGATAAGCCTCGTCATGGGTAATAAAATAATTATTTTTAAGTACTGGGTCGCTCATAACCTTAGTCAACTTCTTAAAGTTTGGTGCAGCGCAGGCGTTGAGCATTACGGCTACAAGAATAAGCAGAGAATTAATTGGCATGTATGGGGGCACAATCAGGCCTTACCTCCCTTATCATCAGAAGAGCTTGGAGTGGTCAATGAGATAAAGATATCTTCAAGTTCCACTTCTTTGGTGACCACATCGTTAACGTTTAATCCGGCTTGCTGAATGGAGTTTAGAATTTTACCACTATCTGTTTTGCTGGGTGGATAGCAAAAGCGCAGTTGCTGAGGGCTTGGCAGTTCAACATTATAATGCTTCAGCAAGTCGGGAACATATAACAAAACTTCGCTAACTGTGACGATCATTTCTTTGGCATCAAGCTTTTGAAGTAATGTACTCGTTGGTTCGCAAGCAATCAAATTCCCTTCGCTAATAATGGCTATTCGATCGCATAGCTCCTCTGCCTCTTTCAGGTAGTGCGTGGTAAGTAATATCGTCGTGCCATTTGCATTAAGTTCCTGCACGTATGACCATAACTGGCGGCGTAGTTCAACATCAACACCAGCGGTAGGCTCATCAAGAACCAACACTGGCGGCGAGTGAACCAAAGCCTTGGCAACCAGCAGGCGGCGGCGCATTCCACCGGATAGGGTGCGCGAATAGACATCCGCCTTACTCAGTAGGCCAACAGCGCTGAGGATCTCTTCTGTTCGACGAACGTTGGTTGGAACACCATATAATCCCGCCTGGAGTTCAAGGGATTCCCGGGGTGTAAAAAAAGGATCAACGTTCAGTTCCTGAGGTACAACGCCGATTGAGCGCCGTGCTGCACGCATATTGGCTTCAATGTCATAGCCCCAAATTCTCGCAGCCCCAGATGAACCGGTCACAAGTCCTGCCAAAATATTTATAAGGGTGGATTTGCCCGCTCCATTTGGCCCTAACAGCCCAAAAAAAGATCCCCTGGGAACGTTTAGGCTAACCCTGTTCAGGGCCGGAGTAGCGATTTCATCATTCTGGGCCGCATAGGTTTTGCTTAGTGCATCAATTTCGACAGCATTTTCAACAGAGTTCTCAGTCATTAGGCTTTGCTAACCATAGAAAAATAAGATTAAAGAAGCATCATATGCGGGCTTTGAATATTGGTCTACAATCGCTATCATTGACAAATGGCGTGGTCAACGCCTCTGTCGTTATTACTCCAAGACAAGGTATATTATGAAAGCTGAAGAAACCATCATTGTAAAGAAGACCTCAGTCAGTTGCGACGGTGGTGGAGGTGCGTTAGGCCATCCCAAAATTTATTTGGAAATTTCAGAGGATGGTGTAATTGTCTGCCCTTATTGCTCGCGCACATACAAACTGGCCGAGGGCGTGTATCAAGCCGCCGGACACTAGGCGCCCTGTGTCCAATAAAAATCTCAAACCCCGTCACGTCTACCTCATCGACGGCTCAGGTTTCTTGTTTCGTGCCTATTATGGCATCAAGGAACGCTTGACGCGAGCTGATGGCACCTTGGTGAATGCAGTACATGGCTTTACCACCATGCTGATGAAGCTCATCGACGATACAGATGCTGATCACATAGCAGTTATTTTTGATAGTGCGCGCAAAACTTTCCGCAATGATATTTATCCTGATTACAAGGCGAATCGCGATGCGCCACCGGAGGACTTGATCCCACAGTTTGAGTTGGTTCGCGAGGCCACCCGTGCTTTGAATGTAGCCTGTGTTGACCTGCCTGGCTATGAAGCCGATGATTTAATTGCCACCTACGCTACTCAGGCTAAGGAAATGGGCGCAGAGATCACAATTGTATCGTCCGATAAGGACCTGATGCAGCTAGTAGACGATAATGTGATGATGTTCGACGCAATGAAGAACAAAGAAATTCGTTATGCTCAAGTCGTTGAAAAATTTGGTGTTGGTCCAGATCGGGTGATTGAGGTGCAGGCCCTAGCTGGTGATAGTTCAGATAACGTCCCCGGCGTTCCCGGAATTGGTTTGAAAACAGCGGCGCTATTGGTCAATGAATATGGTGACCTTGATGGTGTTTTGAATCACGCTGAAGAAGTCAAACAACCCAAGCGACGTCAAAGCTTGATTGATTATGCGGACGAGGCACGACTTTCTAAGTTGCTCGTTACACTGAAAAAAAATGTACCTGTGGAAGTTCCCTTGAATGAATTTGCAGTGAAAGTGCCTGATCAGAAAGAGCTGTTGAATTTCTTAGCTGCCCAGAATTTCAAAAAACTAGCTGATAGGGTGACCAGCCGATATGGGTTTAAACCACCTGTCGATGGCTCAGAAGTTCAAGCACTAAAATCTGTTGGGTCTTCTTACGAGTTGGTTCAAGATATAGACATTTTGAAAAAATGGATATCTGGCGCGCGCGCTATGGGCCTTGTCGTCATTGACACGGAAACTACGTCTCTTGATGCTACACAGGCGAAATTGGTCGGTATTTCGCTCTCTTATATTGCAGGGCATGCCTGCTACATTCCTCTCTCCCATAAGGCGCCAGTGGAGCAAGGCATGTTAAATCTGGGTGATAAAAACACCGAAGTAGGTGAGGCAAATGCCCCAGAACAGGTTGATTTCAAAAAGGCACTTGATGAGCTGGGGGACTTGCTTAGTGATCCAACGGTCCTAAAAATTGGCCACAACATCAAGTATGATATCCAAGTTCTAGCTAATTATAATATTCACATGAAGGTTTTCGATGACACCATGTTGTTGTCTTACGTCCTGAGTTGTGGCCTGCATGCCCACAATCTCGATGAGCTTTCCAAAATGCATTTTGATCATACAAACATCAAATTCAAAGAGGTTGCCGGAGTAGGAAAAGCACAAGTGACCTTTGACGAGGTTGCCGTGGACAAGGCTCTTGAGTATGCCGCAGAGGATGCGGATATGACTTGGCGCCTGCATGAGCTTTTAAAGCCACAACTGGTCAAACAAAGCATGGCTACTCTCTATGAAACCATAGAGCGCCCACTGATTGGTGTTTTGACGGATATGGAACGTCAAGGTATTAAGGTCGATGCGAAAGAATTGAAACGACTAAGTGACAATTTTGCTTATCGTCTGGCTGATCTTGAAAAGCAGGTCCATACCCTTGCTGGTCGTGAGTTCAATGTTGCCTCGCCGAAGCAACTGGGCGAAGTGCTATTTGATGAAATGAAATTACCCGGTGGGAAAAAAGGAAAGACAGGAGCCTATGCCACTGGCGTTGAAGTTCTCGACAAGTTAGCGGCTGTTGGCCATCAACTGCCCGCCCGGATTCTCGAGCATCGCCAACTTTCAAAGTTGAAGAACACTTACACGGACGCCTTAATAACGCAAATCAATCCTGACACGGGGCGTGTCCACACGTCCTACTCCATGGCTGGAACGTCAACGGGTAGATTGGCTTCAAGTGATCCTAACTTACAAAACATCCCAGTGCGAACAGAAGAAGGGCGCAAAATCCGTGAGGCTTTTATTCCTGAGAGGGGTTGTAAACTACTTAGTGCTGATTATTCGCAAATTGAACTTAGACTGTTGGCACACGTTGCCGGGATAGATACGCTGATAGAAGCGTTCCGCTCTGGTGAGGATATTCATGCCATGACCGCTTCACAGGTTTTTGGTGTCCCTTTGCAAGGTATGGATCCAATGGTACGACGTCAGGCTAAGGCCATCAACTTTGGCATTATTTATGGAATTTCGGCTTTTGGGCTTGCCCGTCAGCTAGATATTTCAAACCGGGCGGCCTCAGATTATATTAAGGCTTACTTCGAGCGCTATCCTGGTATTCATGGTTACATGGAGAGAACCAAGGAAGAAGCACGCAATCAAGGCTACGTTTTGACACTTTTCGGGCGCAAATGCCATGTGCGGGGCATTGGTGATAAAAACCCAGGGATTCGCAGCTTTGCTGAACGCGCTGCTATCAATGCCCCCATTCAGGGCGGCGCGGCTGACATTATCAAACGCGCCATGATTTTGATGCCGACTGCCTTAAGCAAGGCGGGGCTTGGGGCCAAGATGCTTTTGCAGGTACATGATGAACTGGTATTCGAGGTGCCGGATAAGGAAATTGATGCCACATCACATGTTGTTAAGGACACTATGCAAAATGCAGCTAGGCTGGATGTGCCACTGATTGTTGATGTTGGTATTGGTGGCAACTGGAACCAAGCTCATTAGATTTGATTAAATTAACATGACAATGAAGTTTCAGAGATATTATCTGTTGTTACTCAGTCGAATCGGAAGGGTACGGCCAAGAGAACTGGTTTAAAAAACAAATGGCCTTTTGCCTTTTTTTGATGATTGTTCCATTAAGTTTTTTTTATATGCTTAGCGTTTGCCAGAAAATGTTATGCCTTGAGAGGAACGGGCTAATGATAATTAACGAGCAACGGCTTACTAAATTATAACCTACGAAAGGGTTAGACTTTTTAACTGCTCTGGTGCAACTTTGCTCTGCCAGACTTGCGTTGAAGCTTTACCACTCGATAACCGAGCAATATAGCAAGAATGGCTGCGTGGATAATAGGCTGGGCTAGGTCAGCCTTAACCATCATCCAGTAATGCAATACCGCACCGATGCCTGCAACGTAGATGCTGCGGTGAAGCACACGCCAACGTTTTATACCGAGTCTTTTGATTGCTACTTTTGGTGAGGTGATGGCTAAGGCGAGAAGGATAACAAAGGTAGCCATACCGACGGTGATGTAGGTGCGTTTCATTATATCAGCCCAGACGTCGGCCCAGTTAAAAAACTGATCAGCGACTATGTAGTTGGCCAGATGCAGGAAGGCATATGCAAAGGCAAACAGGCCGATCATGCGCCTGAAGCGCACGGGTGTTGCCCAGCCTGTTACTTTCACGATTGGGGTAATACCTAGGGTGATAAGAATAAAGCGAAGTGCCCAATCACCTAAGTAACGGTTGACCATCTCTACCGGGTTAGCGTTTAAGCCAATACCAACATCACCGAGGACAACCATCCAGATGATCCATGCCAGAGGCAGCAGTGAAGCAGTAAAAACGAGGGGTTTGGCAACCTTGCGAATGATAAAGTCGTTGGACATTGTCAGTAGAATTTTTTTAAGTCCATACCATCATAAAGGCTAGCAACTTCTTCCTCGTATCCATTGAATTTAAGGGTCTTAACCTTGGGTGAGAAGTAGCTGCCACCTAACTTACGCTCTTTGGCTTGGCTCCAACGCGGATGGCTGACTTCGGGATTAACGTTGGCGTAAAAGCCATATTCTTGAGCTGCGGAGAGGTTCCAAGAAGTTGGGGGCATTTTTTCAACAAAAGATATTGATACAATAGATTTAATAGATTTAAAGCCGTACTTCCAGGGAACAATGAGGCGGATAGGAGCACCGTTTTGGTTTGGCAATTCTTCCCCATATAGGCCGACGGCCATCAGGGTCAATGAGTTCATAGCCTCATCCATACGAAGCCCTTCAACATAGGGCCACTGAAGAATTGGCCGGCGTTGACCTGGCATGCGCATAGGGTCGTTGAGGGTTTCAAAAGCGACGTATTTAGCTTTTGATGTGGGATCAAGGCGTTTGATTATGTTAGATAGCGGAATACCAACCCATGGCACAACCATTGACCAGGCCTCTACGCAGCGGAATCGATAAATGCGTTCTTCGAGTTGGTGAGGCTTGATCAGCCCGTCAAAGTCATAAAGACCTGGCTTGTTTACTTCTCCTTTGACACTAACTGTCCATGGTTTTGTCTTAAAATCACGGGCCATCAGGGCTGGCATGTCTTTGCTGGTGCCAAATTCATAAAAATTATTATAAGAGGTAATAAGGTCATATGCGGTTGGCTTCTGATTGGTACTGTGGGAACTTTTGATGATGCCATCCAGCTTTCTACCTTTGCCTGCACCCAAAGCATCTTTTGGCAAAATGCCCGGTATCAGGCCGGCAATTGCGGCAGACTGGATAAAACGGCGACGGTTCATGAAAACCGACTTTGGTGTGATCTCCGAGCTTTTAGCATCAGAGGGTTTCTTTTGCACAATAAACATTCAGTTTTCAGTCTGCTGGATCTGCACTCTTTTTTTATAATAAATTTATATATCGTCACAGAATAATGGCAACTGAAAATAAGATTCTTTTATGTATATGACAATAATAACAAATATTGCAGCGGGCTTGATTTAGGTATAATTCAAAACAATGCAAACACTTTACCATTTGTGGCTTTCACCATTTTGCAGAAAGGTCAGGATTGTTCTTCATGAGAAGAAGATCGATGTCGATCTCAAAGTTGAAAATATCTGGGAGAGGCGCAAAGAATTTCTTGCTCTTAATCCAGCTGGCGAAGTTCCTGTGCTCCTAGAGCCTGGTGGCACAGCCCTCTCTGGTAGTAATGTTATTAGTGAATTTCTTGATGAAATTCATCCCGAACCGACACTGGTTGGGCGTCATCCGCTAGAGCGAGCTGAAGTGCGTCGGTTAGTTCTTTGGTTTGATGGTAAATTCAATTCAGAAGTTACTGAAAACTTAGTTGGTGAAAAAGTGATGAAAAGATTTCTTGGGCTGGGAGCCCCTGATTCAAAGGCGATTAGGGCTGGTCATAATAATATTAAAACTCACCTTTCCTACATTTCCTATTTAATAGAGCGACGAAAGTGGTTGGCTGGAAACGAATTAACCTTGGCTGATATTGCTGCTGCTGCACACCTTTCTGCTGTCGATTATTTAGGCGACGTGCCCTGGACGGACCACCCTTCAGCCAAGGAGTGGTATGCCCGTATTAAATCACGGCCCAGTTTTAGGCCTTTGCTTTCAGACCACATTCCTGGCGCACCTCCCTCAAAGCATTACGCCAACTTGGATTTTTAAGTAATGTTAGTTATTTCCCATCTATCGTAAACTGTATTGACATTGCGTTCCTGCCTGCGTCTAATTTCTCCTGAACTAATATCAATGAAAGCGTACATCTTTTGGGACTTTGGATCTTCGATCACCTTCAAAAAAGTGCCATTTTCACTTTCAAAAATGTGGCCAATTTCTGGTTTTTCGTAGGCTTTCGAGCATAACAGTTCAAAAGGTGGAATGCCGCCCAAATCAATCAAGTTTTCTTCTGGATCAATATAAATTAATGCCAATTCAATGGGCCTCACGAGGCTTATCTGGATTAGGTAGTGGTGGATGTATTCAGCCCCCTTTCGTTCTGCCTTCATGAAAAGATTCTTAGGAACCATGTCGTTGGGTATGTATACAGCGTGCCCGCACGGTATTTTGTAAGCCGGTTGTATCTTGGGGTTGGAGTCATTCATTTTTGTTTCTCTTTATGCTGAGACTGATTTAACTTAGATTTCCGTATGATTTATGCAATGCTAATTGTCTACCCTTGGGGAAAATAAATGGCAAAAGGTATGAAAACATCATGACTGCCCCCCGTCTTTTTTGTTTTGGCCTTGGCTACTCTGCCTGTCGCCTTGCCTTGCGTTTGATGTCTAACGGCTGGCAAGTGGCCGGAACGGTGCGCGATAAGCAGAATATGAGAGAAATTGAAGGTCTGGGCATTGAGGTTTTTCCTTTTGATCGCGAGCATCCTCTTGAAAACCCAGAGGCTAAGTTGAAGAGTGCTACACATATTTTATCATCAGTGCCACCTGATTCAGATGGCGATGCAGTTCTGGATATGCATGGTCAGACCATTGCTGACTTGGGCCACACTTTTAAGTGGGTCGGTTACCTGTCGACGACTGGGGTTTATGGAAACCGTAATGGTGGGATGGTCAGGGAGAGTGACGCACTTGAGCCGACGTCGGCACGGGCACATCTTCGGGTTAAAGCAGAAAATCTTTGGCTTGGCCTGAGCGCACATATTTTTCGAATCGCAGGAATTTACGGTCCGGGTCGCGGAGCCATAGAAGATGTACGTCGGGGACGGGCAAAAAGAATTGATAAGCCGGGCCAAGTATTTTCACGTATTCATGTGGACGACCTCGGTCGGGTTCTAGCAGCTTCAATGGCTACTCCTAATGCAGGGGAAGTATATAATGTTTGTGATGACGAGCCTGCGGCTCCCATGCAGGTTGTCACTTTCGCATGCGAACTATTGGGGGTGAAGCCACCGCCGGTGCAGTCTTTTGATTTAGCAAAAAAAGAAATGTCGCCAATGTCATTAACATTCTGGGCGGACAATAAGCGAGTTGATAATAGACGTATCAAGGAGGACTTGGGTGTGCAACTTCTCTATCCAGATTATAGGCAGGGGCTTCGGGCAAGTCTTGAGGGGCTAGATTGATCATCTAAGAGATATAGGCTTAAAACTATTTGATGATTGGCAGGTTTTTTATAATGAAATTCACCATGCCTAATGGGCTTAAGTTTACATTAGGTGTCACACTTTTAGCTGAGAAATTTCAAACAGGCTTGGTATGGGGCCCAGAGGAGTGTGGGGCAGTTTTTTTTTGAGACTCATGATGGTAGTCCGTCGAGTAACAAATCAAGAGTTTTTGTAAGTCGTTTTATGTCATGAGGGCCAGAGAGACGGTGGTCTCCATTCTTAACCAGTGTTGTCTCCACATCATCACTAGTCAGTTTCTCCTGTAAATTTAGTGCTGTAGCCCATGGGACATCCTTGTCCTTCAAGCCTTGAATCAGTCGCACAGGTTGGTTTAATGAGATGTTATTATTTAGCAACAAATTGTTGCGGCCATCATCAATCAAGGACTGGGTGATGGTGTATGGCTTGTCATCGTAATCGCAGGGAACAAGAACAAATCCATCGCGCTGCATGGATAGTCGCTGTTCATCATTCAGTTCATGGGCAATCAAGTCCTCCGTAAAGTCTGGTGCGGCGGCAAGCCCAATAAGGCCAGCGACTTTTTTTTGCATGCGGAGTGCTGCCAGCAACATAATCCAACCACCCATGGAGGAGCCAACAAGTATTTGAGGCCCATCACTTAATTTTTCAATGGCAAAGATAGCATCATCGGTCCATTTGCTAATGGTGCCATCACTAAAAGCTCCCGAGGATTGGCCATGGCCTGAATAATCAAAGCGTAAGAAGGCTTGCCCACGTTGTTTGCAATGCGTTTCTAGGGCAATTGCCTTAGATCCAGTCATATCGGACATGAAGCCACCTAAGAAAACAACGCCTGCTGATTTTCCCTTGAGGCGATTGTATGCGATTGATGTGCCGTCATGACGTGATAGTATCTGATAAGTGGGAGTCGAATCATTCATATTTTGCCATAGTCTCTATTGAAAGTAACAACAAAGGATATAATGAAACAGGTTGACGAATATAACAATGCCGGCGTTGCAGATGGCTCAAACAAATTATTTCATGCTTTTTCTAGTGACCAAAGCGGGTTGCGGCCAACTGTATTGCAGGTGCTTCCTGCCCTTGTTCAAGGAGGGGTGGAGCGAACGACCGTCGAAATTGCTTCAGCCGTAAGTGACGCAGGTGGGCACTGTATAGTTGTTTCTGCTGGCGGACCAATGGAACATGAGATTTCCCGCGCCCAAGCTGAACATATTACTTTGCCTGTTGATAGTAAAAATCCGTTAATTATGTATGCGAATGTATTTCGATTGATTAAAATTATTCGTGATAACAATATTGATATTGTTCATGCTCGCTCCCGAGCTCCTGCTTGGAGCGCATGGTTGGCGGCAAAACGTTGTGGCGTTCCTTTTGTTACGACATTCCACGGTGTTTATTCCTTGGGTTGGGGCTTGAAACGTCGCTACAACGGCGTCATGACCCGTGGCAAAAAAGTTATTGCTAATTCAAATTTTGTTGCCGGACACATTCGTAAAAATTACGGTATTCCACTGGAAAGGCTGCGAATTATTCACCGGGGTGTTGATCTTGATCGTTTTAATGCAGATAGGGTGCAAGCCCAGAGGGTGGTGGCATTGGCAAAAGATTGGCGTCTGGAAGATGGCTTGCCGGTGATTATGTTGCCTGGCCGCCTGACACGCTGGAAGGGCCAGTCTTTTTTTATCGAGGCAATTGCTGCACTTGGGCGTAAAGATATCCGATGTCTTCTAGTAGGCTCGGACCAGGGGCGTTCTAATTACCGCAGGGAAGTGGAAAATCTTATATCAGCTAATGGTTTGAATGAGGTTGTTAGTATCATTGAAAACTGCACCGACATGCCAGCGGCTTATATGCTTACCGATGTGGTTGTCTCTGCCTCGATGGATCCTGAGGCCTTTGGCCGTATCATTCCCGAAGCGCAGGCTTTGGGGCGCCCCGTTATTGCGACGAACCATGGCGGTGCGCTGGAAACCGTAATACAGGGAGAAACTGGTTGGTTGGTTCCGCCTGGTGATATCCAGGCATTGACAAATGCCATAGAGGGTGTGCTTGCCCTCGATGTAGACGCACGTAAGGTACTTGCTCAAAAAGCTGTGGCAAACGTTCGTGAAAAATTTTCTAAAAATGCCATGTGCGCAAAAACACTCTCTGTTTATGATGAGATTTTAGGCAAAAATGTTGGATAAAGTTCTAGTCATAAAACTGGCAGCGCTGGGTGATTTTATACAGGCTATTGGTCCTTTCGCGGCCATACGTAAACACCATTCGAAAAGCCACATTACTCTGCTGACAAGCAAGCCTTTCGTTGAGTTGGCTCACGCCAGCAGATTATTTGATCAGGTCTGGGTCGATGAAAAACCTCGCGTCTTAGCCATTGGCAACTGGTATGCTCTTCGTCGCCAGCTGCTTTCGGGAGTATTCAAGCGGGTCTATGATCTTCAAACTTCCGATAGAAGTTCTTTTTATCACCATCTATTCTGGCCTAGACAAAATCCAGAATGGTCGGGAATTGCCAGTGGTTGTTCACATCCACACGACAATCCAAGGCGGAATTTTATGCATACTGTAGAGCGACAAGCCGAACAGTTGCGCATTGCGGGCATTAAAAATGTTGATGTATTGAGTTCTATGGAATTCCTAGATGCACCGGTCGACCAGTTTGCTCTTCCCCGTGACATTGCTCTCTTGATTCCCGGTGGGGCTATGCACCGACCAGAGAAACGCTGGCCTCTAGAAAAGTTTAGCGAACTAGCAAGGCAACTTTTAGCTGACGGGTTGAGTCCAGTCTTGCTAGGCGGGACATCGGAAACCAAAATCTTAGAAAAAATTGCCGCAAATTGCCCTCAAGCCCGTAATCTGTGCGGTCAGACTTCCTTGTTGCAAATCGCCGGTTTGGCCCGTCACGCAATGTTGTCAGTGGGTAATGACACAGGGCCAATGCACTTGGTTGCTGCCATGGGGTGCAAGACAGTTGTGCTTTATGGCCCTTCATCCGATCCAGCTCTCTGTGGCCAACGTGGCCCAAATGTTACGTTCATAAGAAAGCCGTACTTAAATGATATTACTGTTGAAGAGGTAAAAGAGGCCTCTATTGCTTGATATGCTTGACACATTGGTTAATCGTTTTACATTCTTTTCATCTCAAGAATTTTAGATAGAAGGCGATTTTAATGGTCGCAATTACACTCCCTGACGGAAGTGTCAGAAATTTTGAAGGCTCTGTAACAGGTGCTGAACTGGCTGCCGACATTGGCCCAGGATTAGCCAAGGCAGCCTTGGCTGTGCGTGTTGGTGATAACATGCTAGATCTTTCGACGTTGTTTGATGTCGACACCGCCGTTTCTGTCATCACCTCGAGGGATGAAGGTGCGCTTGAATTATTGTCTCACGATACTGCTCATGTTTTGGCCGAAGCAGTTTTGGAGATGTATCCCGGTGCTCAGGTGACCATAGGTCCGTCCATCGAGAATGGGTTTTATTACGATTTTTCTTTGGATACACCATTCACACCGGAAGATTTAGAAAAAATTGAAGCGCGCATGCATGAAATTGTTGAGCGTGACGAGGTGATCTCCCGTGAAGTATGGGATCGGGGTGAAGCTATTGAGTACTTCAAAAAAAAGGGCCAATCCTATAAGGCAGAATTGATCAGTGACCTTCCTGAGGATGAAGCTATCACTGTCTATAAGCAAGGTGGTTTTATCGACTTATGCCGTGGCCCTCACTTGCCTTCAACAGGTAAGATAGGTCCACATTTTAAGCTGATGAAGCTTGCGGGTGCATACTGGCGTGGCAATTCCAATAATGAAATGCTGCAACGTGTTTATGGGACGGTCTGGCCCGATAAAAAAAAGCTAAAACAGTACCTTAACATGCTTGAAGAAGCTGAAAAACGCGACCACCGTCGTTTGGGTCGCGATATGTCCTTGTTTCATTTGCAAGACGTTGCTGCAGGCTCTGTTTTTTGGCATCCTCATGGATGGACCCTATATCGCACTATCCAAAATTACATGCGCGCACGTCTGGAAGTTGCCGAATACAAAGAGGTTAACACCCCGCAACTGGTTGATCGTGTGCTGTGGGAAGATTCAGGTCACTGGGAAAAATTCCGAGAAAACATGTTTATAGCTGAATCCGAGGACAGGATGCTAGCAATCAAACCCATGAACTGTCCCTGTCATGTGCAGATCTTCCGCCAAGGTACTACTAGTTACCGGGACTTGCCTATGCGCATGGCCGAATTTGGTTCGTGCCATCGAAATGAGCCCTCGGGTGCTTTACATGGTCTGATGCGGGTGCGGGCTTTCGTTCAGGACGATGCCCATATTTTCTGTACGGAAGATCAAATTACCTCGGAAACTAAGTTGTTCTGTGAACTGTTGCTGTCTGTTTACAAGGACTTTGGTTTTGACGAGGTCATCGTTAAGTTCTCAGACAGACCCGAGGTGCGTGCTGGAGAAGATGCCACCTGGGATAAGGCTGAGACTGCACTGAAAGAAGCAACTAACGCAGCCGGATTGGAATGGGAACTTAACTTAGGAGAAGGCGCATTTTATGGGCCCAAGCTAGAATTTGTCCTGCGTGACACTATTGGCAGGGATTGGCAGTGTGGAACCTTGCAGGTGGACTTTGTATTGCCTGACCGTCTTGACGCCAATTATATTGGCGAAGATGGTGAGAAACATCGACCTGTTATGCTTCACCGAGCTATTTTAGGCTCGTTCGAGCGATTTATTGGCATTTTAATTGAACATTATGCTGGTAAATTCCCCCTATGGCTGGCACCCCGGCAAGTTGTGGTCGCGACCATTACGGGGGCTGCTGATGACTATGCGGCTAGCGTCAAAGTAGCCTTGGATGAGGCTAATATTCGTACTGAGCTTGATTTGCGCAATGAAAAAATTAATTATAAAATTCGTGAACATAGCCATGCCAAAGTCCCAGCCATGCTGATAGTTGGAGGTCGTGAGGCCGAAGATGGTACTGTCGCTTTGCGACGCATGGATGGCAAAGACCAAGAAATTCTTGCGCTTGATGAGGCAGTTGCTAGACTTAAGGAAGAAGCGGTTGTGCCGCTTGCATAAGATTTTTTTTATAAACAAGAAGTAGGAGAGTTTTAAATAGCGAGACGTCCAATGAATCAGCCGCCGGCCCGAAAGGGTCCGCGCGTTAACGAAATGATCGACGCAGAAAGTGTGCGTGTTGTCGGTGCAGATGGTGAAATGGTCGGTGTGGTTTCCGTCCAAGAAGGTATTGATTTAGCTATTGAGGCCGGCTTCGATTTGGTCGAGGTGTCTCCTAATGCTGACCCCCCAGTCTGTAAGGTTCTTGATTACGGCAAGTACAAATATGAAGAACAGAAAAGGCGTAATGAGGCACGTAAAAAGCAGAAGATCATCGAGGTTAAAGAAATCAAAATGCGGCCAAGTATAGATGTTCATGACTATGACGTTAAAATGAGAAACGCACGTCGCTTTTTGGGCCATGAAGACAAGGTCAAGTTTACCATACGTTTCAGAGGTCGCGAAATGGCTCACCAAGAATTGGGAATGGATGTTCTAAACCGTATCCGTGCGGACCTAGATGAAGAGGTCAAGGTGGAACAGTTTCCGCGCATGGAAGGTCGCCTGATGATTATGATTGTTGCTCCAAAATAAACCCTCAGGCACGAATTAATGGTGGTTAGCCTGGATAATTGTATTATGAAATTGTTATGTGGATTGCATGTAAAACATGCATAAAAAATACTGATAAGGTAATTTGATTTAAAGTTGTTTTGTTTCTGCGGGGCCTTAATGAGTTCGAAAACGTAAAGTGTGAGCCAAAAAATGACAGCCTTAATTTAAAATGATGTATTTTTTTGTGTCGAACTTCTTTTAAGCTTTCAATCGTAACTTGCCGTTGAAGGTGTGAGCAAGGATAGCAAATAGAAAATAGAACACTTGACTGTCTATACCTCCAATGAACCCCCTTGCAATTACTCCATTGTCCATCTATAAACCGCCTACACGAGCGGGACGGCAGGGCATGCCCAGCGCTCAGAGCACAACCTGTATTTTAAAGGAATGTGAAATGCCCAAGTTAAAGACTAAATCAAGCGCCAAGAAGCGCTTTCGTCTTACCGGTTCCGGCAAGGTTCGGGGTAACGTAGCCCTAAAACAGCACGGCATGAGCAAGAGGCCACAAAAGATGAAGCGCAAAGCGCGCGGTACTATGATCTTGTGTGCCCAAGATGCCAAAATTGTTAAAACCTACATGCCATACGGCTGATTAGTTTAAGGAACTGGAACATGGCAAGAGTTAAAGGCGGAAAGACCGCCCACGCCCGTCACAAAAAAGTCCTAGATATGGCTCGGGGTTATCGGGGTCGTTCCTCGACTAGCTTTCGCGTCGCAATCGAGCGCGTTGAAAAAGGACTGCAGTATGCTTACCGCGATCGCCGTACCAAAAAGCGCCAATTTCGTCGATTATGGATTCAGCGCATCAATGCGGGTGCGCGACAATACGGTTTGACCTATTCGCGCTTTATGTGCGGGCTTGTAAAAGCCAAAATCGAATTGGACCGTAAGGTCCTCTCCGAATTGGCGATTAGCGAGCCCGAGGCCTTTAAGGCCCTGGTTGTAGAGGCAGAGGCGGCTCTCGCTAAATCCTGATCTATCTTACTTAAGAGTTCATCACATCGGGACAATTTATATTGAGGAGCCGGCTTTTTGGCCACGCTCTCCTTTATTTGTGCTTAATTGATGGAAGTTAATAGAATGGACAATGCTGATAACCTTCGAGGCGATCTGATATGTGCCATTGCTGCTGCTGAAAGTACGAATGCCCTCGAGGCAGTGCGTGTTTCAGCTTTGGGCAAAAAAGGTACAATTACTAAATTGATGAAGACCCTCGGTAGCATGGACCCGGATGAGCGTAAACTGGAAGGTCAGGAGATCAATGCCCTGAAGGCCGAAGTCTGCATAGCCATCGATGAAAGAAAGGTGGCCCTTGAAGGTGCTGAACTGGACGCTCGCTTGATGGCTGAGCAAGTTGACATTTCCCTGCCTGTGCGCCCGCGGAGCAAGGGCTGCGTTCACCCTATCAGCCAAGTTATTGAAGAAATGACGGTGATCTTTTGTGAGATGGGTTTCACTGTTGCCGAGGGTCCAGATATTGAAGAAGACTGGTACAATTTTACAGCCCTAAACATTCCTCCGGAACATCCGGCTCGCCAGGAACATGACACCTTCTATTTGCCTGGGAAGAAGAATGGCGACCGCAAGGTGCTACGGACCCATACCTCGCCAGTACAGATACACACTATGCAGGAGAAGGAGCCCCCAATTCGTATTATTGTGCCGGGACGAACATACCGCTGTGACTATGATGCCACCCATTCGCCTATGTTCCATCAGGTTGAGGGACTGGTCATTGACGAGAATACCCACATGGGCCATTTAAAGGGCTGCTTGATTGAATTTTGTCGAGCAATGTTTCAGGTTGATGATCTGCCCGTGCGCTTTCGCCCGAGCTACTTCCCGTTTACGGAACCCTCAGCAGAGGTCGACATCGGTTGTACACGTGCTGACGGCGAATTTCGAATCGGTCATGGTGATGATTGGCTAGAAATTCTCGGCTGCGGCATGGTCAACCCTAAGGTTCTTGAAAACTGTGGCATTGACTCTACCAAGTATCAGGGCTTTGCTTTTGGCATGGGGGTTGAGCGAATCGCAATGTTGAAATATGGCATCCCTGATTTGCGAACATTCTTTGAGTCTGACCTTCGTTGGCTCAAGCATTATGGATTTTCTGCTCTTGACGTGCCGGGTATGGTCGGGGGGGTAAACCGATGAAAATCACTCTTTCGTGGCTGAAGGAGCATTTGGAGACAGAAGCTTCCCTTAACGAAATTACCGATAAGTTAACTATGCTAGGCTTGGAGGTTGAGAACGTCTTGGAGCGCTCTAAGGGCTTGGAAAGCTTCGTTGTGGGACATGTTCTGGAAGCCGACAAGCATTTGGATGCAGACAAGCTACAAGTCTGCCTGGTTGATAATGGCGTTGAAAAAGTGGAAGTTGTATGTGGTGCACCTAATGCCCGCAAGGGTATGAAATGTGTCTATGCAGCGAGTGGATCTTATGTTCCGGGCATGGGCATTGCCTTAAAGAAGGCAAAAATTCGTGGTGTGCTCAGCAACGGCATGTTGCTGTCTGAGCGTGAGATGGGCTTAAGCGACGAACACGAGGGTATTGTTGAGCTTTCTGATGACGCCGTCGTTGGTGCTAGCGCGGTTGATTTTATGGGCCTTAGTGATCCCGTAATCGAAATTGCTATTACTCCAAACCGGGGCGATTGCCTTGGAGTGCGAGGTATTGCCCGCGACCTTGCAGCTTTTGGTCTGGGGATTTTGAAGCCTCTGGATACAACGCCGCTTGAGGGGACATTCAATAGTCCGCTTAAAATACATATGGACTTGGATGATGAACACGTCGATGCCTGTTTGCAATTTGTGGGTCGCTATATTCGGGGCGTTAAGAACGTCGAAAGCCCCAAATGGCTTAAGAACCGCCTACTTGCAGTTGGTCTAAGGCCTATTTCAGCCCTAGTTGATATCACCAACCTGATGACAATTGAGCATTGTCGTCCACTGCATGTCTTTGATGCGGACAAGTTGCATGGGGCTATTCATGTGCGTATGGCTAAACAGGGTGAAAAAATCATCGGCATTGATGGCAGGGAGTATGACCTGGACCCTGAAATAACCGTTATTGCAGATGAGAAATTTGTTGGATCTATAGCTGGTGTGATGGGTGGCATAGTCAGCGGCTGCACTGAAGAAACCGTTAATGTGTTCGTTGAGGCGGCCTTGTTTAATCCCATCCGTACGTCGGCAACGGGGCGAAAGTTGAATTTGCAATCGGATGCTAGATTTCGCTTTGAACGAGGTGTCGACTCTCAATTTTTAGAACCGGGCATGCATATTGCTACTGGCTTGATCTTGGATGTCTGTGGTGGTGAGGCTTCTGAGATTATCAGTGCCGGGGTAGCCCCAGATCGTAGTCTATCAATTTCCTTCCGTCCGTCACGTGTTAAGGAGCTGGCCGGTGTGCATGTTAAAGAAGATGAAATGAAACGCATCCTCGAAGTGCTTGGCTTTGGGGTTTTTGATATTGGTAAGGAGTGGGGTGTTTCTGTTCCAACCTGGCGGAATGACATTGTCGGGGAGGCTTGCCTGGTGGAGGAAATTATTCGTGTCTTTGGCTACAATAAAATCCCAACTACACCAATGCAACGTTCAGAGGTGATCCCTCATGCGGCGTGGAATTCTGATCAACGCCGCCGTGCTGACGTACGCCGTTCGCTGGCTGCAAGCGGCCTTGTTGAAGCCGTAACGGTGTCATTTATGGCAGACGATCAGGCTAGGCTATTTGGTGGCCCAGCAGATGTTTTGAAATTGGTGAACCCGATCAGTGCTGATCTGGATACCATGCGTCCTTCTATTTTGCCAAACCTGATTACCGCAGCTGGACGCAATGCTGCTAGGGGTCTTGCTGACTGCTCGCTATTTGAGATTGGCCCTCAGTTTGCGAGTGATGATGTGGATGGTCAGGAAATGGTCGCTGCAGGAATTCGCTCTGGTCGAAGTGGTCGTCGCAACTGGGCTGAATCCCACAGAAATGTTGATGTTTTCGATGCTAAGGCAGACGCTCTTGCTGCCCTAGGAGCTGCGGGGGTGCCAACAGACAGTCTGCAAACGTTCTCTGAAGCACCTGATTGGTATCACCCGGGACGTTCTGGAACACTTAATCTGGGGAAGAAAACTACGCTTGCCACTTTTGGTGAAATTCATCCGGGCGTGTTGGCTAAAATGGATGTCAAAGGACCGGTCGCTGGGTTTGAGGTTTACTTGGAAAATTTGCCAAAGCAAAAAAGGCATAAGGGCACGACAAGATCCCTGGTCCAGCTTTCGCAGTTTCACTCAGTGAACCGTGATCTTGCTTTCGTAGTTGATGAAGGGGTAAGTGCCGGCGATCTGATGCGCGCCGCTAAATCTGCGGATAAAGCCCTAATTAATGATGTTTCTGTCTTTGATCTATTCCAAGGCGGAAATTTGGGCGAGGGACGAAAGTCTATAGCGCTTAATATAACTCTTCAGCCAACCGAAAAAACCTTAACCGATGCCGAGATTAACACAGTGTGTAATAAGATTGTTGCCGTCGTGGAAAAGACTGCTGGTGGCGTCTTAAGATCATAAAACTAAGCAATCAATTGATATCAGCATTAAGCTTCAAAATTGAGATTGGGCCTGTCTCCTCTAACTTGTCTAGTTTTTTCAGCCCAGAGTTCTTAACACAAAAACATATTAAATTATCTTTCTTTGCTAGAGGTTTGGGGTGATTAATCTTAAAGTAATGGTAATTTGTTAACAAAATAGCGGGAGCGTCACGTTTGCTTTTTATGTTTCACCCTGAAGTAACTTCTATTTCCTCACCCCCCCCTTTTTTCATTATCTAGTCAAAAAACTTAGCCTGCCTTCTTCCCGGAATATTGGAAATCGCCTATTTCAGTCGGATACAAATTAAGCCTGCAGTTTTATTGCTAACCTCACAACAACAACAAATATGTTAGAGCTACCATGGCCACATTAAATTGTTGAATTTATACTTATTTCTCAATATCTTGTTATACTTATACAAATTAATACTGTATAGAGTATGCAGTAGGTATTGAGTTGTAATAAAAAAAGTGTTCATAGCAAAGTTTGTAAAAATAGACGAATCGGTTCACTGGAGATATTGTTGAGAAAGAGCTTCAGGTCCTCTGTTGCTGCTTCGATGTTGATAATAGCGTTATTAGCATGGATTCCTTGTGTTTGGGCTGACGATCTCAAGGGAACTCTCACGAATTTGCTTGCCGAACATGACAGAATTAGAGCTGCAGAGGGAGATTTAGCAGCAGCTCGAGAACGTGCCAAGGCAGCTCTTGGTGTGCGTTACCCAACTTTGAATGTTACCTCTCATTATGGTTATGAAGCGCAGAATAAATTTGAAAGCGCTGATACCAGCATGCCTTCACGCGAGATTGACCTTAAACTTACGCAACAGCTCTGGAATTTTGGTGCATCCAATTCTTCAATTGAAGCTGCCCGATTGACATTTAAGCAGGCTAACGAAAATCTTGAGACGGCTAAGCAAACTCTTTTGCTAGAGGGGATATCCGCTCTCTTAGATGTGTATTTGACACAAAGAAAACTCGAGTATGCCACACAATCAGTATCCAATATTAAATTGCAAACTGAACTTGAGGACGCAAGGGTTCAAGAAGGATCTGGATATTCGGCGGATGTTCTCCAAGCAAAGTCACAACTTGTCGATGCTGAAACTTTAAGAATCAAGATTAAAGAAGAGGCTGAAGTTGCCCTAGACCGGCACAAGACGATCTTTGGCCACTATCCACAAGTTAAGAAGGGGTCAGCCAAGCTCAAAATCCCAACCCAACTTCTTCCGATTTCCCTTGTTGAGGCAATCAAAATTGCTCAAGAAAACAATCCTCGACTGGCGTCCTCTGAGTTTGGAGTGAAACTTGCTACAGCGACGGTGGCAGAAACCAAAGCAAGTGAACTATTTCCATCCGTGAACTTGGTTTCCAGTACAAAACACAAGGTTGATGCTGCTGGAACCAAAGGATATCAGGGGGAATACATGGTCAAAGTTGAAGTCGCCTACGATTTCAACTTCGGGTTACCTTCATTAAGACGATTGCAGGCCTCGAAGCAAGACCGTGAAGCTACAGCCCGTCGGTTAAGAGAAACCCGAGACCAAATTGAGGAACAAGTCAAAAATAAATGGAAAGGGCTTCTAACGGCCCACGAAAATACTGGTCTGTTTATAAGCAAAACTGTCATTGCTCAAGAACTTTTGAAACACACCCGTGAAGAACGTGATTTGGGTCGTCGTTCTTTGATGGATGTTCTGGCCCAAGAAACAAAATTGATAAACACGCTGAGTGAAGCTGTGGCAGCAGAAACAAAGACTGTTACAAAAGCATATGAATTGCTTGAAGTAATAGGGCGATTGGAAGTCGATTGGCTTTAGTAATCCAAATACTTCTATAAAGCATCTAAATTAACGGGATTAGTAGATTATGCTAATCATATTTGGAGGAAGACCCATGTAAATGCAGCAACCACGGTGTATGTTTTTATCCTCTTTGTTGTAGTGACCGTGCCCACATTTGTGTTCTGATTGATTTTTTAACGTGACCTGCTTGAAATTGCTATAGCTGAAGTTTTTGAGGCACATAATTTCAGAGCAGATCTCTGTACAAAATAACACATCTATAAAAATCACAATTATTTGTTCTGAAAACGTGAGGTCTGTGACTGGAAGCTGAGTGTTTGAACGATCCAATTCAAATCAGCAACGCTCGTAATTTTGCAGCTAAATTCATTGTTTATTACCTGTAAAAAATGACCTTTGATTCGTCAGTAAAAGTCACCTTAGGAAATCACAGTAGTAAATTTAAAGGCCTACTGTTTGCTGTCGACAAATATCGTTTTAGAAAAAGGCTGTATTCAAGACGCCCAAACTGGAAATCAACAATTATACTAGTAAATCCTTCAATATAAATATCCGACGCAAAGCGTTGACAGGCTTGGATTATTGGAGGTTTGGTGTATAGTTAAGATCGATTATAAAAAATGTTGGGCGATTTGGAGAATGGTTAGATCAGTAAAAGCATATGTTGGCATCTAAGATCGCGCCTTCTTGTTGATTTTTACACTATAAGCTGACGCTCCGCCGCTCTTACAAGGTATCATTTATAGGTGGGCTGTTTATTTGTCTCGTGACGATTCTATCGACATAGCAAAGAACAATAATTTAAACATCTCCGGCGTTGACGTTGTCGTCGCAACGGAAGCACCGGTTGTGCTAATTTCTGCTGGAGACTGGCTGACGCGAGCCGACTTCTCGCGCTCTGGACCGGATTTACTAATTACGGGACAAAGCGGTGAACAGGTTCTCGTGCGGGGGTATTTTAGTACCGGAAGCCCGCCATCCCTGATCACTGAGGGTGGGCTGAGCATCTCTGGCAATATTGTTGGGCGTCTCGCTGGTCCCCTCGCTCCCGGGCAATATGTGCAGGCAGGTGACGCGGCGGTGACTGATCCGATCGGTCAAATCACAACAATCCAGGGTTCCGTTGAAATTGAACGCGCTGACGGAAGCCGCGAAACTGTTACCAAAGGCAGCCCAGTCTATCAGGGTGACATTGTGATCACAGGCGCTGATGGAACCATCGGCATCGAATTCCTTGATGAGACAGAATTCTCGCTTGGTGGTGATGGTCGAATGGTTCTCGATGAGATGGTCTACGACCCCGCCGAGCAGGAAGGCTCGATGGCTGTGGGTGTGCTTAGTGGGACGTTCTCTTTCGTTAGCGGCCAGATTGCAAAAACATCTCCAGATGCAGTAATGCTTGAAACACCTATGGCGACCATCGGTATTCGAGGTACAACTATTGCAGGTACGGTTGGTGGCACAAGTAAGGAAAACTCGATTACGCTTTTGCCCGATGCTGACGGCCAAGTTGGCGAAGCCGTCATTTCCAATGAAGCTGGTACAGTTGTTATCAGCAAAGTAGGCGCAACTGTTACGATAACAAGCGCCAATCAAGCTCCTTCCAATCCAGTCATTCGAAGCCCAGAACAAATCGCTGAGACATATGGTAGTGTGGTTACCAATCTGCCTGGCGCTTCGTCGCAAGGTGCGACCACTCCTGTCCCGCCGCCGCCGCCACTTACGGCACCGCAAGTCCAACAGTTAGACGATCTAAACAAAGGACTCAATGAGGCTATCGATAAAGGTATCGAGCAACAACGCCACCATATGCATCATTTGAAAGAGGCCCACAAACAACTTGAGCATCTTTTGCGTGAGCCAAGGTTGCCGCCAGATTTTCATCATCAAATCAGGAAGGAAATAAATGCAGAGGTAAACCCCGGGTTTGGGTCTGCAGTTAGTGCTTTTGGAAATGCCATTACAACTATTACCAGGGCCAGCCAAACGGCAGCCGCGGCAGAGCTTGAGGCAGCACAGCAGTCCATTTCCATTCAGACTTCTGCGACCGCTAGTCTGGCAGGTGAAAGCACTGGTTTGACGGCAACTCAGGCGACGGCTGTTGCCAACGTCATTATTTCTCCACTTAATGCATTGAACGCTGCAGCTGCTATTTCTGCTGCCGCCTCGGTGATGGCGAAAGTCAACCAAGCTGCTGCCGTATTGGCTTCGAGTGGTGAGGTCATACCAGAGAACCTGCGCAATGCCTTGGACATGGGAAGCTCTTTGTCAATCGCGGCTAACAATGTTCGTACAATCATCGACGCAGTAGCAGCTGCGGCTCCTCTGGTGACCGTTGATGCAGTCGCTGCGGCTACTGGTGGCAATTATGACAATGCCTTGGCCGTTGCGGCATCTTCCATGGGCGGGCACGTCAACACCCAACTCGCCGCTGGAACTTCTGGCTTAACCTACTCAGACCTTGGCACTATTTTTGATGACGTAACCAGCGCGACAACGGTTCTCAGTAACTTATTGACCCATGCTGACACGCCACAAACTTTTAAAGACGCAGTTTCTACAACATTCACTGCTGCCGAGTTGGCTATTACATCGGCCAAGGAGTCGTCCGTCGCCGCGCATGAAACAATTAATGAGACTGTGGCAGCGAACGTCCTCAGCAAGGCTGCAATTGCGACAACAAAAGCAAATTTAGCGCAAGCCCATTTGAAAGATGCTGGCGAAGCATTTAATAGCTATCAGCTGACGGTTTCCTCGGATGCGTCCGCTCTGACAGTCTTGCTGAATATAGCAGCAAAAGTTAGTAGCTCGGAGAAGGCCTCAGTTGGGGCTGCCCAAAGTATTGGTTCGGCTCAGGAATTTAGGGAAGCCGCAAACGATTACCGCGACGGTGATGCTGCTGGTGCTGTGACAACTGCGCAAGCCGCTCGCAATACGGCTGCCACAGCCGCTGGCACCGAGATGTCTCAGGCAAAGATTGCGTCGAATGTTGTCTTGGCCGCGCGCTCTGTTTTGGTCAACGAATTGGTCGATAAAGCCGTTGCTGTCGCCAAGCACCAGATTTTATCTGATGCCCTTGGGGAGTTGGCGGCCCTCAAAACCAGTGCAACGAGCAACGTTAGCACCGCGCAAAGTGCTCTTACACAAGCAGAGGCGATCAAAGCCGCCAATACGGATAATCTGCAAGGTGTGCTTCTTAAGGCTTTCAACGCCTTACAGGACCAATTGATCGCAAACGCTCAGGCGGAACTTGATTTTCAGACTGGCCTGCAAACATTATTTACGGACGCTCACACAGGTTTACAAACCCGAACTGATGTTGCCCTCGCTCTTGTCACCAAGGAGAGCGGTGAGGCCGCTACGGCTCAGACTGATGTGGATGCAGCGATAACCAGCTACAATAAGGAATTGAATGAAGCTTTTCTCGCCAACCAGGCTTTAACTGATGCTGACATCGTCCTCGCCAGAGCCGAGGGCTATTTAACACTGGCGAAGTCCGCCGCGCAAGCAGAAGCGCAGGTTATTTTTGATAACATCGTCACTGAAATACAGACTGCCGCCGACACGGTCTCAGCCCAGTCTGCCATCGCGGAACAAGCAACTGACAACGCCCAGCTTTATGCTCGCGAGGGAAATGATCCGGAAACTGGCGTTCGTTACGCCCAGAAAGATTTGGCCGAGAAGTATGCTAAAAAAGCTGGTGGCGCGGCTCAAGAGGATACAATTCGCCTGACTGGTACGGTTGAGGACGGCGATACGATCAGTGTCAAGGTCAATAACAATGCTCTGACTTACAGTGTTACTCAGGCCAATATCGATGCGGCGATTACCGCCAACAGCGCATCCGGCGGCCCTTATATCAGCGAATTAGAAGCCTTGGAAATTCTGTTGGTTGAGGCCATTAACGCCGACGGGGCACTCAGCTCAGTTGTTGAGGCCATTCAAGAACATGAAGTCGGTGAATACGGCGTTTTTAAAATTCGCGCCCTAGCTCGACCTGGAGAATTTAGCCTAAGTGTTGCCAATAATAACGGCGGTTTGACAGATGATAATGGTGTACTGGCCAGCACTACAACCACCAGTGTTTCTGGCGCGCAACAAGTGGCAACTTCTGCTCTGGCAACGGCTATCGAGGCACAAAAGAACCTTATTCATCTGTCTAAAAACCCTGACTTGAGTAGCAATTCCGATGCCGTCGCTGCTCGTGTTGAAAAACTTGCCTCAATTGAGGCAACCATTCAGGCTGCCCGCAAAGCTGTGGCGTTGACCGATGCGGCTGCAAAAACTGCCTGGGCTGCATCGGATTTGGCAGATATTATCAACCCGACACCACATCCTGCCGACGCGGCCTTAAGCATTCTTGCGACACAGGTGCAAACTGAAAGCAAGGCCAAAAAAGCTGAACAGCAGCAGCAGGCTGCCGCTAAGCTTGCCGCCAGCCAAGCCGATGCCGCAGAAATTCAAAAAACAGCATCTGAGTTTACCAATCTGGGTGCTGCTGCCGATGCTGCTGAGAGCATCGTCACATCTCTCATTGCCGTCAACGGCCTCATCACTGCTAGTGCGGGTGCCGCCGCCGGAAAAATTGTCCTCACATCCAATATTGCTGGCATGGAGTTGGATGTTGGTTTGGCGGCAACGGGTGGTGCAAAAGCGGGTCTGGCCAATCAAAGTGAAAGTACGGCCACGGGAGTGCAGGTCGATGTAATGACTATTTCTGGAGCGCCGAGCGCCGGGGCTGCTTTTACTTTGACCTATTCGGCTAAGCAAATCAGTACGGTGACCATTAGTGGTACCGGAGAGGCAGGCGATATTTACTCCGTCAC
>CALKND010000030.1 GCA_938092065.1 uncultured Rhodospirillales bacterium | reverse complement strand
TCCCTTTAACAGCTTTAAAAAGAAACAAGGGCCTAGCAATTATCTGCTAAGCCCTTGATAAATATGGTGCCGACACCAGGATTTGAACCCGGGACCCCCTGATTACAAATCAGGTGCTCTACCAACTGAGCTATATCGGCTTTATTGTATATATGCCATAAATTATAAAAAAATTTAATACTGTATCGCATGAACTAAGGCTCAGGAAAACCAATTTTTATTAAAGCGAGTATGTTTCTATAAGCCAAAATGAAGTTTCATGCATCGGTATTTGCTGAGGAACCTTACCAAGGCCAACTATTCAACGCTATCACCAATTGCCCCTAGAGCCTTTGGTATTGGGTCATTATTCTGCATTAGCTTCCAGCGACTAGGCCAATCCTTTACCAGCGGGGCAACATCATAAATATTATGCTTTCTGAGAAAAAGGTTGTGAGAAACCAGAGCACCAGCTTGCCATAAGTGCATCATCATGCCCGGAGGTTCATCCGTTACCACCGGAGAACCTTCAATATGAATATTTAAACCAACTGAGTAGCAAGTCGTAGGGGCGACAGTGACGGGAACACCAGAAAATGTGGCGTGGATTGTCCTATGTAAATGTCCTGCTGTTATTCCAATAACTTGATTGTGGTCGCTTAGTACTTTTGCTAAACGGTCAAGGCCATCGAGAACACCAAGTTTGTCCATCCACCAGATGCCTGTTTCAAAGGGTGGATGGTGCATAAATATGAGGGTTGGTTTATCGGGCTTTTCAGAGAGGACCTGGTCCAACCAAGAAGCTCTTTCTTGTGGTATTGCCCCGTGATGGTGCCCGTGGACTGTGGTGTCAAGGGAGACTAGCCTGAGTTGGTATTTGTCAATAACAGTGCGAACATAACCATAACCATCATCTTCAAGACCATATTTACCTGAAAAGGCATCGAGTAATGGCCTATGCTCATCATGATTTCCTGGTATTATGTAGAGTGGCACCTCAAGTGGTTCAAGAAGATCCGTAAGAGACTCATATTGTTCAGGAGAGCCAGAGGCTGTTAGATCACCTGTTGCTAAAACGATATCTGGACGCGGTGAAAGTTCGTTTATGCGGGCAATTGCGAGCGCAATGTTTTTATTGTTGTCGCACCCTAATTTGGCTTCTTTACCAACTGCTGTACAGTGTAAATCAGTTATTTGGGCAAAGAGCATTGTAGGGCCTTTCGATATAGAATCCGTATGGAAAACTATAAGTTTATGTAGTTTTGATATATTCTAGACTGGCCATATTTAAAAGCAAAGAGGGTTTATTCATATTATCTAAGCACTTGTTTTTTCCCCCTGGGAACTTAGTACTTATGTAAAATATTATACTTTAGAGATATGGGTAAGATGTCGTAACAGACAGCTTAATCAAGCTGTTACGGAATATCTATGTACTTGTATTTGGAAACTCATAAATAGCGAAATCTTTGCATAAAAAAATTCCTATGGAGGCTTTACCAGAGCGTTAGCAGTGGCAAAGCCTCCAAGGAAAAAAAGAACTTTTTTCTATAGTTCAAGCTTTACTTTGGAAGCATATCGCCGATTTCTTCCTGTAATTCAGCCTGAAGTTTCTTCATGTCGGTATGGTCGCCCAACAGAATTCCCTCCATAGCATCATAAAGCACCTGAGTTACAGCCAAGCCCTTGTCACCAGGATATGCCTGCCACTCACGTAGCAAACCTGCTTGACGAACAGCCGTTTGCTTGTTTGGATTTGCAGCATAGAAATCCTTCAAGATGATATCATTTGCTGCTTTGTTAGGTGGCATGTAGCCAGTCGTTTCAGCAACTGCCGCAGCACCTAATCCCGAGGTGATGTACTTAAGGAAAGTCCAAGCTGCTGCTAGAACTTTTGGATCCTTAGATTGGGAAACCATCAATGCAGAGTTGCCGCCTGCTGGCAGCCCCAAAGGTCCTGCTTTAAAACCAGGGTACTCATAGGTTTTAAGTTCGAAGTCACCCTTAGCACGCTCAACAGCGCCAAGTGCCGATGTGGACCAGTACATCATGGCAATTTCACCAGCAGAGAATGACTTGAGAGCCGCTTTCCACTTAAGGTTCTTCATCTTGCAGCCGTCAAAAATAGCCTTCATTTGCTCAAGTGCTTTAAGGCCAGCTGAACCACCAAGGTTGATCTTCCCATCTTTGATAATTGGTGTGTCTTGAGACCACATTAAAGATTGCAAGAACCAGTTACCAGTGATGTTCCATCCCCAGAAGATTGGGTTTTTAATTCCACCTGCACGTAATTTTTTACAAGTGCTAATAACTTCACCCCAGTTAGTTGGTAATTTGCTAACTCCGGCCTTTTTCATAAGGTCCATATTGTAGTAGCCAACTGGAAGGGAAACTGAAAAAGGAAGCCCATGCACTTTTCCATCGAAAGTTCCAAGATCCAGCATTGCCTTGTGATAACCGTCTTTCGCAAAGTTTGCTTCTTTAGCAATAAAGGGCTCTAAAGACTTCGCAATACCCTTTTCTACAAATATAGCCTGACGGTTCAAACCTTGCATGGTTACATCTGGCAGGCTGTTGGAGACAGCCTCACGTAAGACCACCTGTGTTGCGTCTTCGTAATCGTCGTAGGTGGCGCGAAATTTGACCTTGATGTTAGGATGATCCTTTTCAAAGCTCTTCATGATTTTTGCGTAAGTTGTATCAAAAAGGTGTGCGTACGGATATCCAAACTCAATCGTAACGGCATGCCCCCCCGCTTGCGAAGAGGTTGCTGCAAACAAAGAAATTGATGCAGCTGCTATGACAGAAAATATACGTTTCATAGTTAACTCCCTGGTTAAAATTTATGTTGCCAAGGACCGCCTTGAAAACTTTATTGGTCTTAATTTTGGCTTAAGCAACAATAATTTGTTGCTTATACCCCCCCGTGCGGCCACGGTTGTTTTATATCCGATATGATTATTTCATACCTGATAATGTAATTCCTTCAATAAACTTTCGTTGAGCTAATAAAAAAGCAACGATCAATGGCGTTACTATTATGGTTGCCGTAGCCATCATCGGCCCATAAACATCTCCATCACTATCACCCTTAAACATGCGCAATCCCAAAGGCGGTGTGAAATAATTACGATCGGAGGTCACAGCTATGCGTGGCCAGAAATAGTCGTTCCAGTGTGCCACTACCGAGAAAATAGCAAAAGCCATCAATGCAGGGATGGCGCAAGGCAACATGACTTTCCAGACGATGGAAAACTCACTCATCCCATCAATTCGCGCCGCATCAATAAGATCATCAGGTATGGTCATAAAAAACTGACGCATAAGAAATATGCCAAAAACTGAAATTGTCCACGGGACAATCAGTGCTGCATAACTGTTAATAAGACCAACCTTAGACAACATAATATAGAGCGGCAAAGCAATGGCATGCACTGGTATTAGCAAACAAAACAAAACTAGCATAAATACCGCGTCTCGGCCCCAGAATTTCAACTTGGCTAAGGCATATGCACAAGGCAGGGCGACTAGAACTTGAATGAAGAAAATTGATAGAGTAACAAAAACACCGTTTAACAGGTATCGAACTAATGGCGCTTTAGTGAATGCACTAACATAGTTAAATACAATTGGAGTTTTGGTGCAGGCTTGTTTTAACTCTTCGGAGGGAAGTACTCCACTTGGATTGTTGGCTTTAACGCACCATTCATCAACCATTGGTTTCTGATCCCCAAAAAAACCACCAGTGTTAGTCTCAATTTCATGGGGGGATTTCATGGAATAGCTTAACATTGCATAGAAAGGAAGAATGACAATAAGCGCACCAATTATCAGTGTCACGTGTTTTAGGGCTTGAGTTGCAGAGAAATTGCTTATCATGAATAGTGAACCCTTTTCTCTACCAAGAATCGTTGAGTGAAAGTAATGAGTAGGACAAAAAAGAGAAAAACGATTGTGATAGCAGAACCAAAGCCAACTAGGTTTTCTTTCACAGCTTTCTCAAAAATAGCGTACATCATTACGTAGGTTGACTTTGCTGGTCCACCCCATGTCAAAGCTTCGACAGTATCGAATACCTTAAATGAATTAATTGACGTAATTGTTACAACAAATATAGTAGTTGGTCCGAGCATTGGCCATGTTACCAACCGAAATTGGTCCCAGGTATTAGTTACCCCATCAATAGCAGCTGCATGGTAGAGTTCTCTTGGAACGCCCGTCAAACCTGCTAGATAAAGTACCATGTTAAACCCAAAAGCCTGCCATATACCAATAAAGCAAATTGTTGGCATGGCATAATCCCGGTCCCCAATCCATAGTGGAAATTCATCTGCGCAACTGGTGGAGTACCAGCTTTGCGCACCATCAACCCAGGGCAACCAGCCAAAAGAGAACAATCCTTCAATCCAAGTGCCGCAACCAAGGCGTAGGGTCTGGTTGACGATACCAACTGTTGGATGCAAAGCCAAGTCCCAAACTAACGCCATTGCGAGCAGAGCCGCCATTACTGGAAGAAAATAAATAGTTTTATATAACTCACCTATCCGGCCCACTGAGTTGATAAGCATTGCTGCTCCAAGACCCAAGCCAATTGATATTGGGACCACCACAACAACGTAGGTCACGGTTGCCCAAATCATTTTTTGGTAACTTGAGCGTCCAAATATAACTTCGTAGTTTTTGCTCCCTAGCCAATTAAGGTCGGGATTGCCTAGGCTGTAATCAGTAAAAGAAAGTACGCCTGCAACAAAAATTGGCACCAATAAAATGATAAACATCAAGGATACAGCAGGAAAACAAAATAAATAGCTTACCCACTTCGCACGATTTTCTGCACGCTTTAAACCAGCAGCTTGATTGAGTGTGTCGACGGTTTTTGTAACTTTTTCTATCACATCACCACCTCATTGTGGGTGACGATGCGCTGGCCATCGTTGTCAAAAAGGAGAACATTGTTTGAATGAAGCATGACGGAAGCATCGTGGCCCGTCGAAAATTGGTCGATGGCCGAAGCGTCCATTCGGGAGATAACCCTTTCCCCACTATTTAGTTCAACATGAAAGTACGCTTCTGAACCCAAATTTTCATGGTGAACAATGTGGCAGGGTATACCCGCAGAATTTTTGGGCTCAAGGGTCACTGCCTCTGGGCGAACGCCAACTTGAATTTTACTATTTTTGGCAGCAGATTTGACCCCCGCAAGAACCATGTCGCCAACATTTACATCACCTGTATCATTGGATTGGGCCGAGAGAATATTAATTTTTGGACTGCCAATAAACTCTGCAACTCGAATATCAACCGGATTTGCATAAACATTTCTTGGTGTGTCAACCTGCAGCAAATCACCATCCATCATTACCGCTACACGGTCGGCCATGGTCATGGCTTCTGCTTGGTCATGTGTAACGTAAATAAAGGTAGACTCAAGTCGACGATGCAACTCAGCAATTTCAGCACGCATGTGTACACGTCGTTCAGCGTCTAGGTTAGACAAAGGTTCGTCCATAAGAAATGCTTGTGGATGTCTGACCATAGCTCTGCCAACAGCCACACGTTGGCGCTGACCACCAGAAAGTTGGCCAGGTTTGCGATGAAGAAGTTCCTCAATGCCTAGCATTTCAGTTACTTCATCAACATCCTTTTTAATGCTGGCTTTCGCAGCTTTTGAGCCAGGAATAAATCGGCCAATGATGGGAAAGCGTTGCAAAAAATTCAGGCGACGCATGCGAAGAGGAACACTAATATTTTCAGCAACTGATAGGTGTGGGTACAGGGCGTATGACTGAAAGACCATAGCTATATCTCTCAGACTCGCGTGTAAATTGTCAACAATGTTGTTACCTATTTTTATACTTCCACTGTTTTGGTTCTCAAGACCAGCAATAATACGCAATAGAGTGGACTTTCCGCAACCAGATGGTCCAACTAAAACGATAAACTCACCATCCTCAATGTCAATTGAAACACCATTGAGAACCTTCACCGTACCAAAAGATTTATCAATATTCTGTATTGTTACGCTGGCCATCTAAACACCCCCAAATTATCAATGTGCCGGACAATAATGCTGGCCATGCATGTTGGCAGACACAAAGTACGTTTCTTAATATTTTCTTAACATTTAATATATTCTGTTGCAACCATGCCCCTAAAAATAATGACTTGGAAATAAAATAATTCTTACGAACGGTATAAGTTTTTCCTATGAACTAGCCATTTAATTAATCTTCAACAAATTACCTTGCCACTACTTTTAGACTACTTGGCACTATTTTCATGGTGTTTACAACTACAGTGCTCTAAGTGTTTACAACTACAGTGCTCTAAAAAAATTCTAGGTTGATTGATTCATCTGTTTTTCTTATGTGGCAATTAAGAATAATGTATTTTGTTTATGAATGAACGCTAAGCTATTATATCGTTATTAGGTTTATTAATACCGTAAAAAGTGTTGATGATAGGGGAGTTTTATAAATGACCGAAGCACTACAAAAGCAAGATTATTGTTCCATGGAACTGTTGATACTTAGTACATAATCTACACAGACACTTTTTTTAAAGAATTAAATGATGGGGATGTTACATGTCTTACACACTAATTCCAGACTTTTCTGAAGTACCCTTAAAGCAACATTATCCTTCCATGGAAGCGTCGACGCCCACTCCTGAGGCGGAATACGATTATAAAACTTGTTTTAATGATGGATTTGACGCTTGGTCAAAAGTCCTTGATGGAACTGGTTCAAATTTTGCTCCCTTTAATGCCCAAATGTCGGAATTCTCAATGGGTTACCAAGGCATTAACGCAAAGCATTTTTTTACTAATCCAGAATTATTTGTTAATGGTTGTCTTCATGCTAGTGCTGAATTAAAATTTGATACACCTGATCTCATTTGGGACGTCTATGACATTGAATGTGAAGCCAACGGCGGTGACATGTCTTGGTTTGATGAACTATCGCCAGCTATTAATAATACCCGCCCATTAATCAAAACTGAAAAAGATTTGGCAAATCTAACTCCGCCAAATCCTGAAAAAGATGGGCGGATGCCTTTCGTCAGAGACGTTCTACAACTCTTTCATGAAAAAACTGGACGGCAGCCAACTATTCGTTTCTGTGGACCTCTTACCTGTGTTTCTCAATATATGCAATTTGAGCAGATGATCCTAAAAATGAATGAGGATCCAGAGTTTGTTCACAAGGTTTTCCGTTATGTTGTTGAAGAGGTCCAGGCCCCTTTCATCAACATGTTATTTAAAGCTTTCCCTGATGCTAGCACAAATGGGTCTGACGCTATCGGCTCTTTGCCTTTCATAAGTGAGGAAATACTTGATGAATACTCAATTCCCAATATTTTAAAACTTAGAGAACTCACCGGACAAAATCCTAAACTTCAGGTTGACAATTGGTGGGGAGACTCATTTTCAGAAGACACAGAAAAATTTTGGGGAAAAAAATTAGAGGTTACACCAAGATATTTAAAGGTGCAGGATCCAGATTTATATCAAGTTGGAGCTGTTAAAGCACGAGAGTGGGCAACAGAAACTGGTACTCCCATTATATTTGGAGTTGACAACCATGTCATGCAAGAGGGTCCAGAGGAAGAAATTATCAGGCGCATTCATGAATATTTTGAAGTCGGAACCTCGGGCCCACAAGGTGATAAATTTGCCCTTTATTTATGTAATTTAAGCTCTGAGACCCCATTTGAACATGCAAAAATGGCACTTGATGCTATTCGCAGTTGGCGAGCAGGGGACCGCCCTTACGAGGGTGAGATACGTAGTGGTGGCGATAATGATTCTGTTGCCCGATCCGGTGAAAAGGGCCGTTGGATGGGTATTGGTGATGCAGTCACTGATAGAGCAACCCTTGAAGCTGAGGCCAAAGAAGGTAAAAAACAAATTTTCTCGGATATATACACATCAGTCATGGAATATCGTGATGCCGATTGTGCTGCTTTATGCCAAGACGCTCTTGATGGTGGAGAAACATGTGCCGACATTCTTGATGAAGGTCTAATTGCCGCCATGGATACAATAGGTGATTTGTTTGCCACTGGCGAAATTTTTGTTCCAGAAATGTTAATTTCAGCCCGTGCAATGAAGGCTGGGCTCGAAGTCTTGCGTCCGATTATGACAGCAAACGAAGAGCCTCCTAAAGGTACAGTTCTTATGGCGACTGTGCAAGGTGACCTGCACGATATAGGAAAAAACTTAGTTTGTATGATGCTTGAAGGCGCTGGCTTTGAGATTGTTGATCTTGGTGTAAATACTGATCCTAAAGATATAATTAGGCAAGCCGAGGCAGTAAAAGCAGACGTTGTTGGTCTATCTGCCCTTTTGACAACTTCCATGCCTTTTATGAAAAAGACTGTTAATGCATTCAAGGACGAAGGTAAATCATTTCCTATTATTTGTGGCGGAGCCCCGGTAACTCGATCTTTTGCGGAAGAAATTGGCGCTTTTGGATATGCTGATAATGCAGCTGAAGCCGTGACACTTTGCAAGTCGATTGTTGCTGATAGTCGCGCTACAGCTAAAAGTGCATAGATCCTTTTTATTCCGTCTTATTAGGTTTTGTGCCCGGCGCCAATTCCAGTGGCAACTTGGTTCAGTCTTTTTTTGCAAATATTAACAAACGCTTCTGCTATCCGACTACGTCGAAAACCTCTAAGGGTTGCAACTACCAAGTTAACCTGCGGAGGTACCTCTTTTAATTCGACATTAACCAAAGCACCGCCATCATATGAATGTGAGTTTTTGATCTTGACTAACCCTATTGAATAACCATCACCGGCCGCTAGCATCCCTCGGACCATTTCATTAGTTGTAGGTCGATGAAGCACAGTTGGCTTGAGGCCATACATACCAAAATAGTAGAGAAAATATTCCCTAAACCCGGGTGAATCCATAAAAATAAGTGGCATTTCTTCAAGGTCTTTTAGAGATATTACTTTTTTTTGGGCCAATGGATTTTTTGCAGACATCATAACAAAAGGGGCTAGCTGGGTGATCAACTCGTGATCGATATCACTATCAGGGTATATATCGTAGGTTAGGCCAAGGTCAGCGGTGCCGTCCTTTAGCCAAGTCGCCACCTGCTCCATGTTTCCCTCGTGTAGACCAATCTTTATGTCTTGATAATCCTTTGCAAAATATTGAATTAGGTTCGGCACCAGTAATGGTGCAGGGGCAGCATAGCAAGCTAACTCTAGTCTACCAGCCAAATGGACATCTTCAGTTTCATTGAACAAATTTTCAAAATCGTTAGCATTTCCGAGGAGTTCTCTTGCCCGAGTGACGAAGTGACGACCTGATGGCGTCAAACCTAAGCCTTGAGATGGATTGCGAACGAATAATCTGATTTTGAATTCTTCCTCAAAACCCCGAATAGCAGCGCTAATAGCTGGTTGTGATACCCGTAACTGTCTAGACGCCTCGGTTATACTACCTAACCGCGCGGCTTCAACAATATATTTTAAATGCCTGAGATTATGCACTGATTCATCAGAATAATTAATAATTTACATATATATCATAAGTATCCATTAAGCATCAATAGTTAACCCAAATTGATTTTATAGGTTCTGTGCTTTGGAAAAATGAGACAGCCAATGATACTAAAAAGACAATATCGTTATAAAATTTTATCAGTCTACATAAGTTAGCAAGAGGGAAATTCGATATTTTTTGGACTTGGGCAAAAGCCACGCATTCAGAGCAAGGCAGTATCAACGTGTCTTAGCGAATAACCAGTGCAAAACATAGGTGCCTATTACCGCAGCAGAAAGCTGAGCAACAATAAAACCAAAGGCGTGTTCTGGAAAAATGCCTGAAAAGGTATTTGTGAAGGACCTTGCAATGGTCACCGCTGGATTTGCAAAGCTGGTTGAGGCAGTAAACCAATATGCGGCAGTGATGTATAGGCCCACCATTATTGGCACAGCGTTTGCCTGCCATCGTAATGTACCAAAAATAGTTGCTAACAAGCCAAAGGTAGCCACAAATTCTGACCCCCATTGCGCTAAGCCCGTCCGTAACTTTTCTGACTCTTGAAAAAGTGGGAGCTCAAACATAAAATGCGCAAGAAGTGCCCCACAAATTGCGCCGATAACCTGGACTACAATATAGGCCAAAGCCAACTTTGGAAGTATCTCGCCTCGGAGTAAAAAAGCAATTGTTACTGCTGGATTGAGATGCGCACCCGAAATTGGACCAAGGATTGTAATCAGAACAACAAGAATGGCACCTGTTGGAATTGTATTACCAAGCAATGCTATGGCCATGTTACCAGCAGCTAAATTTTCCGCCATAATTCCTGAGCCAATAACAGTGGCAAGCAAGAACATTGTGCCAAGCCATTCACTGACAAGGGAGCGGTAAAAATTATTCATGATCAATCCATATCAATGATTTTAGCAAGTGCGGTTTGTGACAACATCTTAGTCAAATAGCATAGGGACAGCAGAGATCAATCCCAGAAATTTTATTTAATCATTTTATGTGCAATTCAAACCACGATCAAGTGTGGCGCTATAGGTAACTGGTGTTTGCTTAGGGCATTGATAGATATTGTAAACATTGGACCGCGGTGAGCAGGAACTCGGGACAATGGTACACGGTGCTATTGACTCGTAGCTAGGACGTTGCGATGCGTGGATGGATAGAGACGATTAAAGCTTTGTGACACTATAAATTGTATAGGTGGCATGCATTAAATTTTCATAGGGCGATGCAGTTAGAGGGTCTATTCGTCTAGAACCACTAATTATGGAAACTTCTTGATTGCTCAAAACTTGTAGCATTGCTTCTCAAAGGCATAACACCAAAGCTCTATTATCTCAGGTTTATGTAGTAGTTTTTTTTGTTACTTATAAAGCTCTTTTGGGTCCACTTCTGGATCTGCAATTATGGTGAATTCTCCATCGCGTACTGCATTAAAAAAGCAGTTACGCCTTCCTGTATGGCAGGCAACACCCTTTTGATCGACCATTATTAACAAAGTATCTGCATCACAGTCCCAGCGCAACTCTCTAAGTGCTTGCTCTTGACCAGAACTTTCACCTTTGCGCCAGAGTTTTTGGCGAGAGCGTGAATAATAACAAACCCGGCCGGATGACAAAGTCTCGGCAATCGCATCACGATTCATCCAAGCCATCATAAGAACTTCACCGCTATCGTGTTGCTGGGCAATTGCAGGAATCAAACCGTCATCATTGAACTTTAGGTCAAAAACTAGAGAGGCCATTTTGTCTGCTTTACTCATGGTTTATAAATCCTTTTAAACTTTTGCAGTACATCAGGCTTTGTTGAGAAACTGCTGCACGCAAGAATTTCAAATGTATTCTCATTAATTATAAATTATTACCAGTCAAAGGGACCTATCTCTATACCCTTGGACAATCAGTAAACATTATGTACTTGCAGTATCAAGAACGGGACCCCGCAAAACTAGTGTGCTTTGTTGTTTTTGCAAAAATTTTTGACCAGAAAAACCAACTTTTATCCGCATTATTGGCAAAATAGCTTATTGCAACTATTTACCCACACGATGCGACGGCACTGATGTTATCCTCCATCAATCTAAAGTATAGACCTGGCCCTGGATCTAGAGTTGCGCCCAACGGGTCAAGCCCGAGAATAAGAACATCATCGTGGCCTTGCAATACTGTCACCACAAGGGGTGAGTCGAACTGTGGTTCCTTAAATAGACAGCGTGTGCCACTTGTCATAACAAGTTTTCGAATTTCTGAAATTCTTTTTGCTCCAGGAGAACGTTCAGGTTTAAGTGAGATTGCTCCTGATATATTTAGCCCAAAAGCTGTTGCAAAATGACTCCAGGCATCATGATAAACTAGAAACGGTATGTCTTTCATTTGATTTAACTTTTTTTGACCGTTTACGAGAAGTGCCTTCAGTCTATTTTTTAATTTATCTGCATTGCTGTTGTAAATACCCGCTTGGTTAGGGTCAATTTTGATTAATTCAGGTAGAACTTGGTCAACAATTGCGGCTGCTAGTATTGGAGATAGCCAAAGGTGCGGGTCAGTATTAGTTTTTTTTACTAGCATGATTGTTTGTGATTTTTTTGCAAGAGCAAGAATAGGTTTCTTTAGAAACAACTCAAGGGCTGGACCTGTCCAGATGATTAAATCAGCCTGATTCAAAATGCGTGCATCGGATGGACGAAAGCTATAATTATGAGGCGATCGATTTCCTTTAACAATTAGGCTTGGTTTTCCAGCCCCCTCCATTAATGCAGCCACAAGAGAGTGAACAGGTTTAATTGAGACAGCTACAGATAGAGTTGGGGAAGCTTGTGTCGGTGTGATTGAATAAATTAAGCAAAGTACAAATAAACAGGGCACTAAAAGATTTTGAAAAGGCATGTAGGTGTCCATTAAAAAACATAGTAGAATTACTGATATATTATAACAGTAACTAGCGCATTATGTTTAAGGTTTTAAAGTAATGTTTCAAAAAAATGGGCATAATCATGGACGCTGCATTATAAGTGCCATGAAAATAGCAACTGATTTGTGTGCAGAGCGAGGTGTTCGCTTGACTGCTTTGCGGAGTCATGTGCTTGAATTGATATGGCAGAGTCATCAGCCTGTAGGGGCTTATGAGTTGCTTGACATCTTAAAGAGTGAGCGGCGCAATGCTCAGCCGCCAACGATCTATAGAGCCCTCAACTTTTTACTTAATTTAGGCTTGATTCATCGTATCGAAAGTTTGAACGCCTATGTTGGATGTGACACACCACATACGAATCATAATACACAGTTTTTGATATGTAGCGGTTGTGGAGCGGCGGCAGAAATTTCGGACGTCCGACTTGATAAAGCTATCAACGCGCTAGCAAAAGATGCAAAATTTTCAGTCAAACATCGTTCAATTGAGGTTGAAGGACAGTGTCCCAATTGCCAAGTGTCTTAATCCAGGCCAACGCCATCGATATGACTTTTGGGGGTCGACAAGTGCTTAGTCATGGTGAGGCCAAGGTTGCTGAGGGCGAAATCGTTACTCTTATTGGACCCAATGGTGCAGGTAAAACAACTATGGTGCGAATCATGTTGGGATTGCAGTCACCGGACAAGGGGACTGTTATCCGTCGTCCAAATTTACGTGTAGGCTACATGCCACAAAGCCTGAATATTGATCCATCACTACCAATTGATGTTCTTCGTTTTCTCTCCTTAGGCCTGGCCCGCGGTGATGCAGGCCATGACCTTAGAAGTTCTGTTCTAGAAGATGTTGGTGTTTGTCATGTCGCCAATAGCCCTATTCAAAAAATTTCTGGTGGCGAGATGCAACGTGTTTTGTTAGCTCGCGCTTTGCTTAGAAATCCTGACCTCCTTGTTCTTGATGAACCAGTGCAAGGAGTAGATGTAAGCGGACAGTCTGAGCTTTATGCTTTAATTAGAAAAATCAGAGATCATCGAGGTTGTGGTGTGCTGATGGTTTCTCATGACCTGCATATGGTAATGGCGGCGACAGATTACGTCATTTGTTTGAATCAGCATGTCTGTTGTGCAGGGCATCCGGAGACAGTTTCACGCCACCCTGAATTTGTTGCCTTGTTTGGTGAGGGTGTGGCCGCAGAGTTCAGTATCTATCAGCACGATCATGACCACGAGCACGACGTGCGTGGAAATGTTATCACTCATGATCAAAAAAAATATTTAAACGAATATAATAATGTTTGATGATTTTTTGATACGCGCTTTGCTAGCAGGCTGTGCCGTTGCCGCTGTAGCTGGGCCGCTGGGTGCTTTTGTAGTGTGGCGGCGCATGGCCTATTTTGGATCGACCTTGTCCCATGCAGCTTTGTTGGGTATTGCTCTTGGGCTACTTACGGGCATCAACACGATGTTGGGAGTTATGCTAGTAAGTCTCATTGTTGCTTTGCTTATGAGCCTACCCCATTGGCGACATAAAAATGATTTACTTAGCGAAGATACCTTGCTGGGAATTCTTGCTCATGGATCGCTGGCTTTGGGATTGGTCGCAGTCGCTTTTTTAGAAGATGTTCGCTTTGATCTCAACGTCTTCTTATTCGGTGACATCCTTGCTGTTACTAGAAGCGATTTGTATTGGCTTTACGGTGGCGGAGCAGGTGTAGCAATTATATTAATATTCATGTGGCGCCCTTTGCTATCGTCTACAGTTCATGAGGAGCTATCCATTGTCGAGGGTGTTCCGGTCCAAACCTTTCGCCTCGTTTATGTGCTGGTGCTTGCTGGAGTGGTAGCACTTGCCATGAAAGTAGTAGGCATTCTTCTAGTAACCTCACTTTTAATCATTCCTGCTGCAACTGCCCGGCCACTATCCTGTACTCCTGAACAGATGGGAATATTGGCAAGTGTTTTTGGCTGTCTTTCCGTTGCTGGAGGACTATGGGGATCAGCCAATTACAATACCCCATCTGGCCCTTCGATCGTGCTTGCTGCTTTAGTTTTGTTTTTGGCAGTTAGATTATTTGCCAGCTTTAAGCGTTCAGTCTGATAAACCCAGCCTCAAGATCGTTAATCATATCCTCAACGGCCTCTAGTCCAGCATGAATGCGAATGAGCTGACCAAGCTTCCATGGTTGTGCTGACCTTGGAGGATGTGCATCATAAGGAACGATAAGACTTTCAAATCCACCCCAGCTGTAGCCTATTTTAAATAACTGCATGTGATCAATCATTGCGGAAACCTGAGTTTTGTTAAATTCACTTTTGAGAACAAAACTAAAAAGGCCTGAAGACCCCGTAAAGTCACGCTTCCAAATTTCATGGCCAGAGCAAGATGAAAGGGCAGGGTGAAGAACACGCTCTACTTCGGTACGTTTGCTCAGCCAGTTGGCTAATTTCAAAGCGCTCCTCTCATGAACTGGTAGTCGGGCATTGATAGTTCGTAATCCCCTGAGGGCTAGGTAGCAGTCATCTGGTGCGGCACCATATCCGAGGTCACGTATAGAACTTCTTATTTTAATGTTATCAACATCGTTCATGGCAATGGTGCCTAACATGACGTCTGAATGACCACTTATATATTTTGTTGCAGCTTGGACTGATATGTCGACACCTGATTTTGATGCAGAAAAGAAAACACCTCCACCCCAAGTATTATCAAGAATGACTTTGGCACCACCTGCATGGGCCTCTTTGACTATAGCTGGTACATCCTGAACCTCAAAAGTTAGTGAGCCAGGTGACTCAGTAAAAATAACTTTTGTTTTAGATCGCATTAATTTATTGATAGCCGCGCCAATTGTCGGGTCGTAGTAAGTCGTTTCAACGCCAAAGCTTTTCAGCATGCCATCACAGAATCGCCGGGTCGGACCGTATACACTATCGACCATTAACAGGTGGTCACCATGATCAAGAAAAGCTAACAACGCTCCAACAATGGCGGCCAAGCCAGATGGTACAGCAATTGCCTGTGTGTATCCTTCAAGTTCCGCTAAGGCTTCTTGCAGTGCAAATGTAGTTGGTGTTCCATTAAGGCCGTAATAGACACCCTCGTAGGGATTTGCCGTTGCCTTATCTAATGCAGCGACTGATGGGAAAAGAACGGTTGACGCATGATAAACAGGCGGGTTCACAATGCCGAAGTTGGCTTCTGGATTTCGCCCCGCATTTATAAGTTTTGTTTGTTTTTTCACTTTTTGCTTATCTCCAGAGATGAGACTGTTGATAGTCACAATATAAAAATTCTTCAAAGTAAAGCCTGAAGAGTAAAAACATATTAAGGATATCTAACAAATTGAATGTATCAGCGCTTTAAAAAAGTGACACTAGCTTTTCCTTAGCGCTTGAGACATCTGATGTTTTCATGCTACGGCTTTATTTCTTTAGTGTTCCTACCTTTCCTTTAGTCTATAAAGGGCAGGTAGAGACCATAGTTAAAAAAACATGAAGACATAGAAATAATTAAAACATATCCAGGGAGAGTTTAAATGAAGGACCTAATAGTAGGTATTGTAGCACTAGCAATCGGTGTTGCTGCTGGTTACATGATAAATGATAAAGGAACGCAAGTTGCAAGCCTTGAAGAAGAAAATGCAGGACTTAAGTCGCAGTTAGCAACAAGTTCCTCTGCTCCAGCAGCTAAGACTGGGGGACAGACTATTGCCAACGTAAAGAAAAAAGGTTTTGTTCAATGTGGAGTTAGCCAAGGTGTTCCAGGATTTTCTAACCCAGATGCTAGTGACAATTGGACAGGTATAGATGTCGATGTTTGTCGTGCAGTTGCAGCAGCTGTTCTTGGAGACTCTACAAAAGTCAAGTTCTCGCCACTCACAGCCAAAGAGCGTTTCACAGCCTTACAGTCTGGGGAAATTGACATACTATCTCGTAACACAACTTGGACGGCCACTCGTGACTCCGCACTTGGTGTCAACTTTGCAGGCGTAAATTACTACGATGGTCAAGGTTTTATGGTACGTAAATCTCTTGGCGTAAAAGGTGCAATGGATCTTGCCGGTGCAGCTGTTTGCACTAATCTTGGTACTACCACGGAACTTAATGTTGCGGACTTCTTCCGTGCAAACAACATGGAATATAAATTGGTAGCTTTTGAGAAGGCTGATGAAGTTGTGGCTGCTTATGATGCTGGTCGTTGCGATGTTTATACAACTGACCAGTCTGCGCTTGCTGCACAACGCATTAAGCTAAGCTCTCCTGATGATCACATGGTTTTGCCTGAAGTGATTTCTAAGGAGCCTCTTGGCCCAGTTGTCCGCCACGGTGATGACCAGTGGTTGGATGTTGTTAAATGGTCCCTATACGCCATGCTAAATGCAGAGGAAATGGGCATAACTAAGACAAACATAGGCACAATGATGAATAGTGATAATCCTAGCATCTTGCGTTTTGTTGGAAAAGAAGGTGATGTTGGTAAAAATCTTGGTTTAAGTGCTGATTGGTCTGCTAATATTATCAAACAAGTTGGTAACTATGGTGAAAGCTTCGAGCGGAATGTTGGTCCCAACACAGCAATTAAGCTTACCCGCGGTGTAAACGCCAACTGGAAAGATGGCGGATTAATGTATGGAATGCCTGGACGCTGATCCAATAGTTTTTTGAAAGTGTGTGTCCGACCGAAAAGGTCGGGCACATTTCTTTTTACATTTGATTTATAACCTATAATTTTTACCTGTGCGCATGGAGATTTTTCGTGGCTGAGGAAGTTATCCAATCACAAAAACCTTCAAAGCCACTGGTCTGGAATGACCCAACTTATCGTGCTTTATTTTTTCAAGTCCTAGTCCTAGGTGGCGTAGTCTCACTTGGTTATGTTTTGATTTCGAACACATTGACAAATCTAGAGCGACAGGGAATTGCCTCTGGTTTTGGTTTCTTAAAAGGAACTGCTGGGTTTTCGATCTTAATGACTCTAATTGACTACTCTGAAGAAGATAGCTATTTCTGGGCTTTTATTGTCTCTTTGCTTAATACACTTCTTGTCGCTGGAATAGGGATTTTTTTTGCGACTATATTGGGTTTTTTTATTGGTGTTTGCAGACTTTCAAGCAACTGGATGTTGTCAAAAATAGCTGCTGTATATATAGAAACACTACGAAATATTCCACTGCTTCTTCAAATATTTTTCTGGTATTTTGGGGTGCTAAGAGGATTGCCCTCCCCAGGTAATAGTATAAATGTTTTCGATACATATTTTCTCAATATTCGGGGTCTTTATTCTCCATCCCCAATTTTTGAAGATGGCTTTAGTTTAATTTTATGGGCACTAATTACAGGATTTGTTGCCACTTTTTTTATTTCCCGCTGGGCTCGTAAAAGACAGCAAGAAACTGGTCAGCAATTTCCAACGTTTTTGTCCTCTATAAGCCTAGTGATCGGTTTACCCTTGATCGCATCAGTTGTTGCTGGTTTTCCTTTGTCTTGGGAATATCCAGTTCTGAGAGGTTTTAACTTCACGGGTGGCTTTGTTGTCATACCCGAGTTGGTTGCACTAAGCCTTGCCTTGTCACTCTATACAGCATCATTTATTGCAGAAATTGTACGTGCGGGTATTTTGGCAATTAGTCGAGGACAAACTGAAGCTTCCTACGCCCTTGGCTTGCAAGCCTGGCCGACGCTGCGTCTTGTCGTCATCCCGCAAGCCTTGCGCGTCATTATTCCACCTTTAACAAATCAGTATTTAAATCTGACTAAAAATTCCTCACTAGCCGCTGCCATTGCGTATCCAGATCTTGTATTGGTGTTCGCTGGAACAATATTAATGCAGACAGGTCAAGCTGTTGAGATTATAGCTATTACAATGGGAGTTTATCTGGCTATCAGCTTAATGATTTCCGCATTCATGAACTGGTATAATAAAAAAATGGCCTTGGTGGAGAGCTAATTTGTCAGGAAAGCTCCCATACAAATCAATAGAATATTTTTTTATGTCGTTAAATGGCAAGTCTATCGATCTTTTGCGATGGATGAAAAGTAATTTATTTTCCTCTTCTTTAAACACTTTGCTGACAATAATTAGTCTTTGGATTATCTATGTTTCGGTGCCACCGTTTATTCAATGGGCTTTACTTGATGCCAATTGGGTAGGAAGTTCAAGGGATGACTGCAGTAGAGAGGGGGCTTGCTGGGTTTATATAGGTTTTTGGTTTAAGCAAATCATGTATGGCCGCTATCCAGAAACTGAAGTGTGGCGAGTAAATGTTTCTTACATCCTGCTGGTTGGAGCATTGATACCTCTCTTCATTTCAGGTTTTAAGCACAAAGGCCTTTTGACACTGTTCTTGCTTTTTGTTTATCCTATTATTTCGTATTTTCTTTTTATTGGTGATAGCTTTGGCCTGCCTTTGGTGGAAACCTCACTATGGGGCGGGTTATTTTTAACCTTGGTGATTTCCTTAGTTGGCATTGTCGCATCACTTCCTATTGGCATTATGTTAGCTTTGGGTCGCAGATCGAGTATGCCCATAGTCAGCGCGATTAGTATTGGTTTTATCGAGATTTGGCGAGGCGTACCTCTAATCACAGTATTGTTTATGTCATCTGTGATGTTTCCACTTTTTTTGCCTGAAGGGATGAACTTCGATAAATTAATTCGTGCCTTGGTTGGCGTTATGCTTTTTTCAGCTGCTTACATAGCCGAGGTCGTTCGTGGAGGCTTGCAAGCCGTCCCAAAAGGACAAATAGAGGCTGCTGAAGCATTGGGGATGAGCTATTGGAACACGATGGGCCTCATTGTTATGCCTCAGGCACTGAAAATGGTAATTCCTGGCATCGTAAATTCATTTATAGCATTGTTTAAAGATACTACTTTGGTTCTGACTATTGGCCTATTTGATCTACTTGGTACAATTCAGATTATTGGAACTAATGCTGATTGGCTTGGCTTCCATATTGAAGGTTATGTTTTTACGGCTTTCATTTTTTGGACTTTTTGTTTTGGTATGTCGCGTTATAGCATGCACTTAGAGAAAAAACTTCATACCGGACATTAATATTTGTTTTTTAAGGTTAAGGAAAATAACAATGTCAGAACAAGTTGACGTGCAACCAAACATTGAACAGTCAATTTCAAATGACCCAATGATAAAGCTAAATGGGGTACATAAATGGTTTGGGGACTTTCATGTCCTAAAAGATATCAATCTCACAGTCAACAGAGGGGAAAGAATTGTTATCTGTGGTCCTTCAGGGTCAGGAAAATCAACATTGATACGCTGTATCAATCACCTTGAAGAACATCAGCACGGCCAGATTTTTGTTGAAGGAACTGAACTAACAGGTGATCTAAAACATGTAGAACAAATCCGTCGTGAAGTGGGTATGGTTTTTCAACAATTTAATTTGTTCCCACACTTGACAATTTTGGACAACCTCACGCTGGCGCCAATTTGGGTCCGTAAGTTGCCTAAGAAGGAAGCAGAAGAGTTAGCTATGAAATATCTTGAGCGTGTAAAAATTCCAGAACAGGCCAACAAATACCCTGGGCAACTTTCTGGTGGTCAACAGCAGCGGGTAGCAATCGCTCGTTCTTTGTGTATGAACCCCAAGATAATGCTATTTGATGAACCAACTTCTGCCCTAGATCCAGAAATGATCAAGGAAGTGCTTGATGCAATGATAGAACTGGCTCATGAGGGCATGACCATGCTTTGCGTAACTCATGAAATGGGATTTGCAAAGACAGTTGCTAATCGGGTCATTTTCATGGACGAAGGCCAAATTATCGAGGAAAAAGAACCAATAGAATTCTTTAATAATCCGCAAAATGACAGAACTAAATTATTTTTAAGCCAGATTTTAGCTCACTAAACTCTGAGGGGAGAGAGGCAATGACTACAAGTCTCAGAGAACGTGCTGAACAGGCAACTCAAGAAGTGCAAAAAATTCTTGGTTTGACTGCAGAAGAACACCCAAAAGAGATAACTGACGCCATTGAGAAGACTATTATTTATGCCTTGCTTGAAGAACGTCACCGTTGCGCTGATGTTGCTTTCAATTACCTTGATGAAGATCAGGTCAAGGCAAAACTAATTGCTGAGGAAATCCGCAGGGTTAATACAGTGCTGGTATCGAATCTTTCGTCAATGCGATAAGTTGCTTATGAAACAAAGTAAATATTTAGGCGCTTTTTCTTGCATTTTCTGGCCGAATTAATTTGATAGCAGCATAAACACAACCAAAAGTCTTCGTTGTTCATGACGGCGCCATTCCAAAATAACCAAAAATTTAACGGTTCTGGGTGGAATAAATTGGGCGTATTGCAGCCACAATGGCGCCTTGGCTTTAAGAATGCTATTCAATTGTTAGATGGCGTAAACAATCGCATTCATAAATTTTTCTGGAGTTTCAGTACAGGCTTGATCATCTGAACAAAAATGATAACCCTTAAGTCATGAAACTTTGGTTTCTGGGTGGTTCCCCCATTCGGCCCATGAACCATCATAGATAGCCCCCTCAGCGTTGCCGATCAGATGCAGGGCAAAAGTGATTACTGCGGCAGTGACACCAGACCCACAACTAGCGGCTATAGGCTTGTTCAAATCTATTCCAACATCGTCGAATATGGCTTTTATCGCGTCTGCTGACTTGAAAGTGAAGTGATCTTTAGGGTTCAACAAGACTGGGAATGGCAGATTTACGCTACCGGGTATATGTCCAACTTTTTTAGTTGGGATCGGCTCGGGATCATCCCCGTTATAACGTCCCGGAGTACGGGCGTCTATTACCTGAATTTTTTTTCTTTCAATGTTTTCAATTATTTGAGAGACGTTTTTAACTAGTTTATAGTCTTTTCTAGCTGAAAAATGTTGTTCCTGAGGCTTGACCTCATCCTTACTAATGGGGCGTTTCTCATGATTCCATTTAGGTAAACCACCATCTAATACGGCAACTTCCTTGTGGCCAAAGATGCTAAACATCCACCATACCCGGCATGCTGCCAGGAAGCCTCCAGAACTATCATAAACTACAATGCGCTTGCCGTTTCCAAGACCAAGTTTACTAACTTGCAAAGAGAACTTCTCAGGGCTGGGAAGCATATGTGGCAACTTAACCGTGCTGTCACAAATTTTATCAATATTGAAAAATACGGCCCCTGGTATATGCCTTAGTCTATAATCATCTTCTGCATTGCGTTCATCATTTGGCAAGTAATACGTGGCATCAACAATACTAAGCTCCGCTGACCCCAAGTGTTTCTCTAACCAATCTGTGCTCACTAAAGCGTCTGATTTTTCGTATTCCAATGGAATAATCTCCGTAAAGTATCAAGTATTATGTATCATTATTTTCTGAAGAGTTATTCTTATTGTATTAACTTTATGATGGATGTTATCAAAACAGTAAAACACACCTTAGCTAATTAAACAAAAAAAGAGGCTAGGTATCAGATGAGGTAATTTAGAGTATCTCTAGGTATCAGATGAGGTAATTTAGAATATCTTTTGTAATAAGGGGTACGTAAAACAACCTTGGCAGTTAGATAGTTTTGCAAAGGTGCTGAAAAAGCCGTCGGGGCAAAATAGATAATTTTTTTTATTCAATAGATGCTTTTTAAGTTAGCCAGTCTGGCACTGGTAGGCCCAAATTCTTGAGGAATTTAGGATTGTACAACTTGCTCATGTAACGTGTGCCAGAATCGCAAAGTATTGTGACAATAGTATGGCCAGGGCCCATTTCGCGGGCCATACGGATGGCACCCGCCACATTAATACCGCTAGAACTACCAAGACAGAAACCCTCATTCTTGAGTAAACTGAATGTAACGTCCAGCAGTTCTGCATCTTTGATTTGATAGGGCATGTCAATTTCAAGCCCTTCAAGGTTCTTGGTAATACGACCCTGACCTATTCCCTCTGTTATAGAAGAGCCCTCTGCCTTTAACTCACCATTAACATAGTAATTAAAAAGTCCTGCGCCCATGGGGTCAGCCAATCCAATTTTAATATCTTTGTTGAGGCTGCGTAACGTACTTGCAGTCCCCGCAAGTGTTCCCCCCGTGCCAACAGCGCAAATAAAGCCATCAATCTTACCATTGGTCTGTTGCCAGATTTCTGGTCCTGTTGTTTCAATATGTGCCTGGCGATTAGCTA
>CALKND010000029.1 GCA_938092065.1 uncultured Rhodospirillales bacterium | reverse complement strand
GAAAATCTGCCATAAAATTATCCAGAAGTCTAAAGTTGCGACACTCTCTTGCAATAAGATATTTTACAAAACACGTTGTAAACACAAGAAAAGTCTATGTGGGGTCACACGAGAAAATCTTAACGAAAGAGAAGAGCCCACCTATTTAGGTGGACTCTTCTTAACATTCTTAAAGTTATGTTAGTCGACGACTTTAAGGTCCTCAGCCGAAGACTTACCGTTCTGTCCAGGCTGGAGTTCATAAGAAATCTTTTGTCCTTCGTTCAATGTGCCGAGTCCGGCGCGTTCAACGGCAGATATGTGTACAAAGGCGTCACTTGAGCCATCTTCAGGCTCAATGAAACCAAAACCTTTAGTTGGGTTAAACCATTTAACTGTACCAGTAGCCATAGTCATTTCCTTTTAACAGGCGTATTATTTAAGCACTTCACACCATGTGATAGTACGTTCTATTTAACGATCACAATGTCAGGGAATAACTTAGCTAAGCGGCGTACCGATTGTCTAGGTAAGCCAGAACATTTGTAAAAGTGGATCGATTATGACAGATGTTGTAACTAAAAGTCAATACTCTTTGGGACTGTAGGAGTGCCTAGGGAGGCATAAGCTCACTAAAGGCCCTCTATCCTAATGGAGTCAATGCTGAGAATGTGGAATAACTTGAATAAAATGTGCGCGTTATTGTGTGGATTTTGCTCAGAATGCCTATTTCTTTGCTCTTGAGGGACATTAGTCCTGAAATACGTGGTCGTATTGAGTCGCTTCTTATAACTTTGACCAGTTTTATGTGTTATATCTGTTTCCCCGTTTCGGAGGAAAATAAGCGCATAAAATAAGAGCATTTTTTCAAAGATGCCACATAGGGGAATACACAGAAAAAATAGCCCTGAGTACGAGGTTTAGAGCTGTAAACATGCTGGCTGGGGCGGCAGGGATCGAACCTGCGAATGACGGCATCAAAAGCCGTTGCCTTACCACTTGGCGACGCCCCAATAATATCTTATGTGGCGCAGAACATAAGGCCTATTGTGCGCCGCCGCAAGGCCCTGCTTTTTCTCTTTTTGTTTGTCTTAAAATTACTATCCTGTGTAACCTATATTAGTTTCTAGAGAACCTGATCGGACCCACCAGTCAGGATGCCTGCGTGCAAGATCAAGAGAAGCTGTTGCTGCCTCTTCCGGATATGAGAATAGCGCAAAGCAGGTTCCCCCACTACCACTCATGCGAGCCAATAGTGAGCCCTGACTACTTTCAAGCGCCCTCAATACCTGGCCTATCTCAGGGCAAAGTAATTGAGCCGCCTCATCCAGATCATTGTGGCGTGATTTTAAAATTGAAACAAGTTCACTCACATCCTCAGGGGTATAATTAAACCTGCCCGGTTTTGAAAAGCCCGATTGCAATATGGTTCGTGTCTTGAAGACAGCTGGTGTGGAGACAGCTTTGCCCGAATTTACAAGAACAAGAGAGCATAGTGGCAGGGGTTTAGCCTTTGATATTCTTTCACCAATTCCACACGTGAAGGCAGCCTGATTGTTCAGGCAAACTGGAACGTCTGCTCCTAGTTTAAGTGCTAGGCCCTGTAAATCTTGATTGTTGGGTTGGACCTTCCACAGCCGAATCAGGCCCTTAAGAGTTGCAGCAGCATCGCTGGAACCACCACCAATACCTGAGGCTACAGGCAAATTTTTTGTCAATCGTAATTTGGCACCACTACAAACACCACATAATTTAGCAAGCCCACGAGCTGCCTGTAACACCAGATTATTGGGTTCTGCTTTTAATTGAGTGGCAAAAGGACCATCAATTTCTAGGATTGTCTCTGATGCAACTGTGAGGCTTAAAGTGTCGTGAATGCTGGCGAAGGCGATCAGACTGTCCAAAAGGTGTAGGCCATCCTCGCGCCTTCCAACAATATGAAGGTACAAATTAATTTTAGCAGGTGCAGTAATTTTTAGAGGAGCCTCAGGTATCATCACAGGTAGCTCAATTTAATTATTTCTGTTAAGAATATCTGGGAGGCCATTAGTCAACTTTTTGTTGATCTGAACACGAAGCGCATCCTTGGGTTTGAGTGTTAAAGCCCGATTCCACTGATAGCGTGCCTCAAGCTTACGTCCGACACGCCAGAAGGCGTCGCCAAGATGATCATTCAAAACTGAATCCTCGGGCTTTAGCTCAACGGCTCTCTCTATTTCCTTGACCGAATTAGCAAATTCGCCCAGTTGGAAATAGGCCCAGCCAAGTGAGTCAATAATGTAGCCGTCATTGGGCCGCAAATTGACAGCCTTCTGAAGCATTTCCTTGGCCCGGTCTAGGTGCCTGCCCTGGTCAACCCACGAATAGCCTAGATAATTTAGTATGGAGGGCTGATCAGGGTTGAACTCGAGTGCTTTCAGAAAGTCAGCCTCGGCCCGTTCCCACTGCTTGGTTCGCTCCAGTACAATACCGCGGGCATATAAAAGTGCCCAATGATGTGACTGAAGCGTACCAATTCTTTGAAAGGCCCGGTCATATGCCGTTTGGGCCTCTACAAAGCTTTCACGTGCACGTAGGATATGACCCAACTTGATCAAAGGAGCGGCAAGCTTGGGTTCTTCTTCAGCCATAGCAATGAGTATCTTGGTGGCCTCATCTGTTCGCCCCAGATCATTTAAACTCTCTGCCGCACTCAAGCGAGCAGGCCAAGAGTAGATTGACGATGCATCAATGGAAAGAAGCACTGTATTGGCTTTTTCAAGCTGACCGTCTAGTTGCAACAGGTTGCTTAGTAAAATTTTCATAACGGGAAAATCAGGCCGCAGGTAAAGGCCTATCCGGGCAAAAAACAGCGCCATTCCCCTAGCGTTTTGTTGTGAAAGTGACGTCGCGATCCCAAAAAAGCTCTCCGCAGCGCCATGTTGGGCTGTCAATATGATTGGTTTTGGCTTGGTCTTGGCGTCAAGAAGATCTAATGCCTGCCGAGGAAGCGACGAGTTTGGGTTGTCTTGAGCAAATTGTTTGTACAAAGCTTTGGCCTTGTCAGTGTCCCCTTTACGCTCATATAAATTGCCAAGTAATTGTGCAACTCGCAAAATTAAGCTACCTTGTTCCTTGATTCCTTGCTGATAAGCTTTGACTGCCGCTTCTTGATTTCCTTTGAAGTCAAGAAGAAGCGCTTTGTGAAGATAGTATAGTGGTTTTGACCCCTCTTGCTCGAGAGGGATCAGGTGTGCCAAGGCATTCTTTATCGTCTCACCCTGAGCTATAGATGACCATGCCGCAAGTAACGGTGCAACATAACCGTTTAGTCCTCCAACCGGCAGGGCTTTAATCTTCTTCATAGCTTCAACAAAATAGTTAGCCTGAATGTCACCAACTATAACAGCCAGGTTGGCGACGGGGGCTTTTGAGTCCTGTATAAGAACCTTGTGGGCTAGTGGTAATGCTTCGTGAATTCGTCCTTCACTAGCCATCATGAGAAAAGTCCGTTGCAATAAACTTTGGCTGCCAGGTGATAATTTAAGCGCATTGCTAAAATACATGGTTGCCTCAGACGTATCACTCACGGCCTGGGCATGTCGTCCCGCAAGGTAATTTCCAGAAATAGAAGCGCTCCCTGAAGCCCGATCAACTGCTTTGTTTTTAGCATACTGAATATTAAAACCTTCAGAGGCGCAGGCTATGGGCAGCGAAAAGGTTAGCAACATCATTGCAGCAGCTTTATTTGAACGTTTAGGAAATTTCAAAATTATTCTCTTTTGTTTATAAAAGCGGCGAGCTATTTAAGTTGGATGGGAGAAAAAATACTGAGCTGCGACCACCAACAATGACTACGTCAAATTTTACTATTTCGCATTCCATACGCTTGTGTCTCCTAAAAATGAAAAATTCCATGTTAAATGTAACCGCGTAACGACTTTGATTGAAAGGTTCATTATTACCTCAAAGTATTTTAGTATCACTAACATGAAAGAAAATCTCTCCATGGCTGATGTCTTGCGCTGGTATTTAGACTCTGGTGTAGAAGAAACTATATGTGATGTGCCTCAAAACCGGTTAAACGAGCCTGCTCTAAAAGAAGAAACTCTAGACCAAAATAGCATTGCCAGTACGGTCTCTGACGCGACCCAGCAATTTTCGGCAGAGGCAGAAATCCTTTTGCATAATGCTTGTGAAATTGCTGCTGGAGCTAGTTCTGTTGAGGAGCTTAAAAATGCGCTTCTTAACTACGGAGGGTGCCCTCTAAAAAAGACTGCTACAAACTTGGTTTTTGGTGATGGTAGCCCAAAAGCTAAAATCGTCCTGATTGGGGAAGGTCCCGGTGCGGAGGAGGATCGCAGCGGGCTGCCTTTTGTTGGTCCTAGTGGTCAGTTACTAGATAAGATGCTGGCCTCAATCGGCCTGGATCGGGAAAAAGTCTTTCTTTCTAATATTGTTTTCTGGCGGCCACCCGGCAACCGCACGCCGACATCCCAGGAAACAAACCTATGTATGCCTTTTGTCGAACGGCTGATGGAGCTGATTGATCCGGAAATTCTAGTTATTTTAGGCGGTTCTGCAGCGAAGTCCATGCTTGCTGAAACTGCTGGGGTGAGCCGTTTGCGCGGCAAATGGTATAATTATTCCACACCTAATTTATCTCGCCCAGTTCAAGCGACAGTAATGTTTTCTCCCGGTTATCTGCTTAATTCTCCTGTACATAAGCGCGAGGCTTGGCAAGACTTGCTTATGATCCGCAATAAATTCGAAAGTCTAGGCTTGAACTAAATTAGTACTTAAGAACGATGAGGATTAAGCTAATTATCCCACCACTAAATAGCGATGGGATAATTATACTTATAAGATGGTTCTACTCAGACAATAGCTAGCGATTATGCTTTTAGCTTTTTTTCTCCAACCCAGTTAAAGACTAGGCTCGAAAAATATCCAATCATTACCCAAAATAGAGCACTAAGAACTATTGTTGAAGCGGCAAATTGCGCAGCAAGTTCTGGGGGCACATCTGAAACTCCACTGGCATGAGGAGCTCCCCAAATATGAGGTAGCGATAAAAGTACAAGACCCAAAATCTTAATTATGGGGTGTTTTCCAAACACGGTTATACCCAAACCTGCTGCACTGAGTAAAATGGTTGCCAACCACCATATCTGACGGGCGTTTAGATCAGCCGCCGGCATAGTCGGGAGCTCTGGCGGTAGTCCTAGATTTGGCGCCATTGTAAAAACAGCAAAGCCAGCTAATCCCCATAAAATTCCTCGGCTATTTCCAAATGGCGCCTTTTCAAAGGTCAAGCCAACAATGAGGAGTAATGAAAATCCAATTCCAATTACAAGGTTTGCCAGAAAACTATATGCTTGCCTTTCTAGTCCATCTTGGGGCCCCCAATCTTCTTGTTCAGCATCATCCCCTGCTACTAGTCGATCTTTATTGTTTTGCACTTTGTTGTGATCGTGGGTTGCGTGATCGTGACCACCTGATGAGGTCTCATAAGTTTCAGCTAAGATTATCATAGGTGTGGTTATAAAAGCTTGGATTTGTGTTATTAAGACGGCAGAGAACAATCCTGCGGCAAGAGCCGCGAAAAAAATTCTAAAAATCATGATTGGGTCCTTAAGGTCTTAGTGGCAGGGAAAAGCCAACGTATGGCGTGTATCATGGGCCGCATTGTGGACTGACGTTGAATTAGAAAAGCCAACTACGAACAAAATCGCAGTTCCAAAAGCGACAGCTAAAATACGAGCCTTAAGGGTCTCATTGATGGCGACATCTGATTTTGTGGCATTAAGTGTTTTTGTAGACATTGTTTGTTTTCCTTTAACTATCTCACCCGATAGCGTTGGGTTGCAATTTACGTGTGGCAGGTATTCTGGCTTTAGTAAGAAAACTCACTTTCACAGTTGCGGGGGCAGCCACGTCAGTAATTCCTTGATAGGTAAATCACTCGTGTTCCCTGTTCGTCCCGAGAGCTATACTCATACGGAAACCACACACTTTGATCTTGATACATGACCAACAACCGCACGGCAAGAGAGAAAATAAAATGGGTGTCTATATTTATTTTATTTTAAGGCCCTGACCTCTTGCGACATTAAGGAGTGCTTGTCATTAATTAGACTTTGCCTTGTGGGAGGTTTTTCGTCTACATAAGTCGGAGAAAGACAAAACCAATTATAAATAATTTACTTGGAGCTTTTTTTGGACGAAGTTGAATCCCCATGCATTTCAATATGCAAAATGAACCCTGATACAGGCTATTGTATTGGATGCTGGAGAAGCCGCAGTGAAATAAAAGGTTGGAGTGAGGCATCAAGTGAGGCGCGCTGGAAAATTATCAGTAACATGCATAAGCGCCGAAAAGCTGCCAGAGCAATGAAACCCATAACACCGTTACGTTAGATGTGATAAGATTTTAAATTAAGTTTTTATCAGGTCTTTTATCAATTTTGGCCGGGCTGAGAATTGGGAGCCTACTCAATTGATAAAATTGAGGCTAAATAAATTCATTTAAATTTTGGTCTCGGGTTGTGTAGAAGCTTTGGTTCAGTGCCCTCTCTGCGAGAATTGAATGTCAAAAAACGAGCTACTGTCGTCTGCTGCCAAGGTTTGTAAAAAGTTTACTGACCCCAACGTCACGGCCAACGGTGAACAGCGTGCAACTGTATCACTTAACAATCTCAAGTCTCTGTGGTTCAACACTGGAAGCCTGTGCAACATCGCGTGCCAAAACTGCTATATGGAATCATCACCTAAAAATGATGCCTTAGCCTATCTTTCTGCTTGGGACGTTAAGAAATTTCTTGATGAGGCTCGTTCTCAAAATCTACCATTAGAGGAAATTGGCTTCACTGGAGGTGAGCCGTTCATGAACAAGGCCATAATTGCGATGCTGCAGATGTCCCTGTCCCGTGGGTATAAAGTTTTGGTGTTAACCAATGCCATGAAGCCAATGCATCATCGTTTTCAAGAACTGCTGGAACTAAGACAACTCTATGGTGAGAAACTGGTTATTAGGGTCTCTATTGATCATTATAGCCGCTCGAAACACGAAGCAATCAGAGGAACCAACACATGGAAACCCATGCTTAGAGGTCTACAATGGTTGTCTAAAAACGACTTTAATCTGGCCATTGCAGGCCGCACGTGTTGGAACGAAAGTGAGCCTAAAGCTCGAAGTGGTTACGCCGCTTTATTCAAAGCTGAAAATATCTCTATAAATACCGAGGTTTCAAGCTCACTTGTTTTGTTTCCGGAAATGGACATTGAACTGGATGTGCCAGAAATTACTATTAATTGCTGGGGTATGCTCGGTGTTGAACCTGAAAAAATGATGTGTGCCACCTCGCGCATGATCATAAAGCGCAAAGGAAGTGCCGAGCCTTTAGTCGTTCCTTGCACACTATTGCCTTATGATCCCAAATTTGAGTTGGGCCACGATCTTGGCAGCTCATCCAAAAATGTTCAGTTGAACCATCCTAATTGTGCAAAGTTTTGTGTCCTTGGCGGCGCATCTTGTGGTGTTGTTTAATCAGAGGGTATTGGCTTTCCTGGCGGACAAGTAGATTAATTATGTTTGCTTGGTTTGTGTAAAATTAGCTGTCTATTAAACGGTTTTAAAGTTACGAGTAAGACAAAAATATAAACTGAATATTCTGGCTAACAAAGGTCGGTTGAGTATCGCATGGTGTTTTCATAGAGGCATTGATGCCTGCTGGCGGAAAATTTTATGTTTTCTCAATGCCAGAGTGGGCCATGAAAATAAGCTTTAAGGACGTATGTCTATTGTCATAAAAAAATTAGATTTTTTTATGACAATAGACATCTATAATGGGAATAGAATTATAACATGCAATCAGAGATACCGTGCAAAACCTGGAAAAAAACTCTATGGTAGAATATACTCAAACTACAGAACAGATCACCGTTACAGTTGATCCTATATTTCTTGACGATGAATCCGATCCCGATGCTGGAATGTTTTTTTGGTCTTACCATGTTGTCATTCAGAATAATGGTACTGAAACTGTACAGTTATTGTCGCGCTACTGGCGTATAACCAATGCGATAGGAGCTTTGCAGGAAGTTCGTGGAGACGGTGTAGTCGGCGAACAACCGGTACTCGAACCAGGCCAGTCTTTTGAATATACCAGTGGCACCCCCTTATCCACTTCCTCAGGTATCATGGGCGGAAACTACCAGATGATTTCAAGTGGCGGTAAAAACTTTAATATCAATATCCCGACTTTTTCACTTGATAGCCCCTATGAGGGCCATGCTGTCCATTAAAACTTGATTTCTCTTAGCGCTAGACCCACATTGCGATAAATAACGCTTTTCAAATTACTATACGAGTGTGATCAATATGAGTCCTGAGGAAAAACTACGATTAATAGAAAGCAAGGTGGCAAAGCCCTCGCGCGAAGAAGCAGAAGATGCTATTCGCACGTTATTGCGATGGGCTGGTGATGATCCTAATCGAGAGGGCTTGATTGATACTCCAGCTCGTGTGGTGCGTTCATATGAAGAATTTTTCGTTGGTTATGAAGCTGACCCAAAAGACCTCCTGAATCGTACATTTGAAGAAATCGACGGCTACGATGAAATGGTGCTACTCAAGGATATTAGATTTGAATCTCACTGCGAACACCATATGGCCCCAATTATTGGCAAAGCCCATATTGCGTATCTTCCTAGAACTAGAGTGATTGGTATTTCTAAACTGGCTAGATTGGTAGAAATGTATGCTAAGCGTTTAACTATTCAGGAAAAAATGACGTCGCAGATTGCCAATACTCTGAATGAAGTTTTACAGCCTCAGGGAGTTGCTGTAGTCATTGAAGCAGCTCACCAATGCATGACTACTCGTGGCGTACATAAGCCTGGTGTATCAATGGTCACCTCAAGAATGCTTGGCGCATTCCGCGACAATCCCTCGACCCGGCGGGAATTACTTTTCATGGTTGGCTCTCCAACCACGGCTGAAGGTCGCCTCGTTTAAGCCTTCAATTTTATTCTCGACTTGACCAAACTTGTCACTAACTGCGATTCTGACTTTTTGTTTAACGGGTGATAGTGAAAAGCGTAATTCTATGATGGATTATCGGCCTATTTTTTTGATTGTTGGTATTTTGTTGTGTGCCCTTGCCCTCAGCATGATAGTGCCAGCCATTGTGGATGCCTTTGCGGGTAATCCTGACTGGCAGATATTTGCCATCTCCTCTGGTGTAACCCTTTTTATTGGAGGCGCCATGACACTGACGTCTAGAGCTGGAAATTTACGCTTGTCAGTACGCCAAGCTTTTGTCATGACAACTTTCAGCTGGGTCGCGTTGACCCTATTCGCCTCTATTCCATTTGTTTTTTCCGAACTACAGTTGAGCTTTACCGATGCTTTCTTCGAGGCGATGTCGGGCATCACAACGACTGGATCAACGGTGATAACTGGCCTTGATACAGTTCCACCGGGCATCTTGTTATGGCGTGCGCTACTGCAATGGTTGGGCGGTATTGGTATTATTGTCATGGCTATCGCCGTTTTCCCCATGTTGCGCGTTGGTGGTATGCAATTATTTCGTATGGAGTCATCTGATCCATCTGAAAAGGCCTTACCCCGTGCAGCTGAAATAGCTAGTACTATTAGTCAAATTTATTTGGGGCTGACCATTCTTTGCGCCATTTCTTACTGGTCCGCTGGAATGTCAGGCTTTGATGCCATTGCACACTCGATGACAACTATCGCAACTGGTGGCTATTCGACAACCGATGGCTCTATCGGCAGCTTTGAAAGCTGGCCCATTGATCTCATAGCCACTGTTGGTATGATTATAGGAAGTCTTCCGTTTATTCTTTACTTGAAAACCCTTCAAGGCAGTTACAGTGCCCTTTGGCAAGACTCACAGGTCCAGTGGTTCATATCACTTGTGGTTATAATAGTGCTAGCGGTTACAGCTAAGTTATGGCTTTCTAGCGAACTTGAATCAACACAAGCGCTCCGCTATGCCGCTTTCAATGTGGTCTCTATCATCACTGGTACTGGCTATGCTACTTCGGATTATTCTCAATGGGGAAGTTTTGCGGTACCAGTATTTTTTTTCATTATGTTTATCGGCGGTTGTGCCGGATCAACTACCTGTGGCATCAAAATCTTTCGCTTTCAGGTCCTTTATGCGGCGGCGCGGGCCCAACTGCACCAACTGCTTCAACCTCACGGTGTTTTTATGCCATACTATAACCGACGCCCTATTTCTGACGAGGTAATTGTTTCCGTATTAAGTTTCTTTTTTGTCTTTGGTGTATGCTTTGCCTTACTGGCTATTGGCCTTGGCATGTTGGGGTTGGATTATCTGACAGCAATTTCAAGTGCAGCAACGGCCATATCTAATGTTGGCCCAGCACTAGGCCCAATTGTTGGTCCAGCTGGAAATTTTCAGTCTATTCCAGATGCCGCTAAATGGCTGCTGGCTGGAGGCATGCTTCTGGGAAGGTTGGAACTGTTCACAGTTATTGTATTATTCAGTCGTTCATTTTGGCGGGATTAGTTTAACCATCTGGATAAATATTTTAAGATATTTTCTTCTAATTCGGCATTAATATCTCTGACCAACTTTTCTGTAAGGTTGAACCAAGCCTGCTCACGTTGATTAATGCTTGAATCTTCACGAACCGTTACAGAACGAGTTGCACGTGCTTTTGCAAATCCTTTGCTGTGACCACTATCATCAAAAATTTCTAGTTTTGCTTCTAGAATGGCATCGTATCGCTCAGATTGATCCTTAGTAAATACACCTATGATCCCTTTTTTCTTGTCTAACTTAGTTTCACTCACTGAAGCCTCGATGATGGTAAAACGGGCGAAGCTGTTTGTGCCGTTGGCACGAAAGCGATCTTTAGCCCAATTGCTTAGGGCACCTGCAGGTTGTGTATGGAAAAGATGGTCGACGTTGGGGGCGCTCATTGGCTGATTGTAAGAACTAACGATTTCTAGTCTGGCAACATTCAGGCTTAGCAACTTCAGGTGCTTAAAAGTCAGTTCAGGGAAGACCTGACTAGTTGAATTTATTTGACAGCTTGCCAAAGCAAAAATTACGAACAGAGATGAAAATAACTTAATTATCATTAGAAACAGCTTAATCACAGTCATTGCCTTTTTGATCCATAGTATTAGATCGATTTTCTAAAATAGCGTTATTAACTTTGATATTAACTAATGGGGTGAGATTTACACTAAAAATAAACATAACTGATGTTTGCACATCACCGAATGTTAAAACAATTCACACTATGTTATGCTGATGACATTCGCCATCAGCTCTACTTGCCTGAGATTTGGTGATACTTTATAAGGGTTCCTTTAAGGATCTATCTTGGAGTTGTTAATCTTTTGTTCTGCAAATACAGTTGGCTTTTTTGCAAGAGTGGCTTGCCTATTTTAGCACTGCTCTTGACGCTGGCCCTGCCATCTAATAATGCACTTAGTGAAGACGCAACTCAATTGCTCCTGCCTGAAATCCTTAATTCTCATGATGTTGGACGCTATCAACGTATATTTGCACTTCAGGAAGATGGTCATTGGGATAAAGCCAACAAATTAATCAAGGTGCTAGATGAACCTATTTTAATGGGTCATGTCTTGGCCCAACGTTACTTGCATCCGACTAAATATCGATCCAATTATAGAGAACTCAAGGAATGGATGGCTCATTACAATGATCATCCCGATGCCAATCGCTTATACAAACTAGCGCTTAAGCGAAAACCCTCAAATTGGCGGTCGCCTGAGCGTCCCGCTCAAGTGTTTCGGCACGCCAGTATCAAGCCTACAAAAAGTATTTTACCGAGGGGCAAAAATCTATCGAGGGTCCAATACCGCAAAGTACGCGCCTACAAACGTCAAATTAAGAGCTATCTCCGTAAAGGCTGGACTAAATCTGTCAAAAGGCTCATCGCCACGAAGGAGGTTAAACGTCTGTTTTCTGATTTTGACATTGATCAGACCAAGGCTCGTCTTGCTTTGGGGTATTTTTCTGCTGGCCGTGACGAATGGGCTGTCATGTGGGCAAGCGAAGCGGCTGAGCGCTCCGGGCATTTTTTGCCAGAAGCGAATTGGACTGCTGGTCTAGCTTCCTGGCGTTTGGGAAATCTTACCAAGTCTGCCTATTTTTTTGATGCAGTTGCCACCACCCAAGGAATGTCCGACTGGATGACATCTGCATCTGCATTTTGGGCGGCGCGGGCTTATCTGGTTAGTGGCAAACCTGAAAAGGTTAACCCCATGCTAGGTCTGGCAGCGGCATATCCGCGCACTTTCTACGGCCTACTAGCGCGGAAGATGCTTGATCTGCCAATTACATTTTCGTGGTCACCGCCTGCGCTGGAGCAATTGGAATTTGAAGCTTTAATAACAGTGCCAGCAGCACGTCGCGCACTTGCCTTGTTGCAGGTTGGTGAAAGCCATCGCGCCGAACGTGACCTACGTAGTTTTGCTACTCGCTCAAGCTTAAATGTCAGCAGGGGAATTTTGGCTTTAGCAGCACGGGCCAATTTGGCGTCCTTGGCGCTTCGTCTAAACTATGCACTGTATCCAACAGGTGGGGGCTTTGACGGCGCAGCTTATCCACTACCAACATGGAAGCCAAAAGAGGGATATAGCGTCGACAAAGCATTGGTTTTTGCACTTATCCGCCAAGAATCAGCCTTTAATCCCAAGGCAAAAAGTTGGGCTGGAGCACGTGGCCTGATGCAATTAATGCCCCGCACGGCAGGATTTGTTGCGGGTGACTGGAGATTTCACCGCACCGCTTCAACTTTACGTACATTATACAAGCCGGAAATAAACATGATGCTAGGCCAAAAATATATTAAGATGCTGCTAGAAAACAAAAAAATAAACGGCAACCTTTTTTTGATGGCAGCTGCCTGGAATGGTGGACCAGGTAACCTAAATAAATGGCGGAGCAATACCAACCATATGGATGATCCATTGTTCTTTATTGAAAGTATTCCGTCTCGGGAGACACGTATTTTTATTGAAAAAGTACTGACCAACCTTTGGGTTTACCGGGACCGTCTAGGGCAGCCAACACCGTCCCTGGATGCTATTGCCGCTGGTCATTGGCCCACATATAAAGCCTTTGATAACACACCTAACCTGCTTGCTGGAAATAGATCTTATGTTGAAAACTGATGGAGTGCGGGATTTTCTTGCCGTTAATATTGCAGTCCTGACAGTTTCAGATTCTAGAACTTTGGAAGATGACAAGTCAGGCATTGTGCTTGTCAATCGAATTGATAAGGCTGGACACAGGGTTGCCGCACGAGAGATTGTCACTGACGAAATCGGACTTATCGTTGAAAAGCTAAATAGCTGGATCAGCAATACATCTATTGATGTGGTGATCGCTACTGGTGGCACGGGCGTCACTGGTCGTGATGTCACCCCGGAAGCTTTCGTTCAGGTTTACGAGAAAGAAGTTCCTGGATTTGGCGAATTATTTCGCTGGATCAGTTATCAAAAAATTGCGACGTCTACAATTCAGTCACGGGCAACTGCAGGAGTTGCTGGCGGCACTTACCTATTCGCCCTGCCCGGCTCACCCGGGGCCTGCAAGGACGCCTGGGATGAAATTCTTGTGCATCAACTTGATTTTCGCCATAAGCCTTGTAATTTTGTTGAGCTAATGCCACGCCTCAAAGAGCACCTATAAGTTGCTTGTGGTAAGATTTGCCGTCATCAATATCTTCCAGAGCATCGAGCAAGGCTACCTTCAGGTTTTTTTGTTGCACTTTGATTAGTGTATCACTCAGCGAGTGTTGGCTTGACCATCGTACCTGTTTGAAAAGCTCTGGTATGCAGGGGCTGCGTCTGGCTCCTACCAACCAGTAGCCTCCGTCCAGCGCTGGACCAAAAACAACATCGTTACGTCCAACTGCCTTGAAGGCAGCCTCAATATGATGTGGGCGAATAGCCGGAATGTCGGTACCAATAATAACTACTGGGCCCGGCGGCATGTCAGCCATCGCGCGACTCATGCGCTCGCCAATATCACCCCCACCCTGTTTAAGGGCGGTGAAGCTATTGGGCCAGAAGGGTTTGCCTTGGGTCGCTTTATCGGGACTAAGGGCAAGCCAGCATTTCCAGCGGCTATCGTTTCCTAGATGCCTCAGTACATCGGTTACCGTACGACGATAAAACTGGGTCGCTAAAAGTATGCCAATGTCGTGGCCAAGGCGGGTTTTAACCCGGCCCATCATCGGTTTTTTGGCGAAGACGACGAGGTGACGGTTAGGTTTCATCCGTATATTTTTGCAATTAATTGAGGCTGAAACCCAAGAAAATATAGGGCTAGGCATAATAAATTTCTTAAGGGCCTTAAAATGTACCCATCACGCCGGTATTTATAGGATGAGGTTATGGCGTGAGACTTGAGAATGTGAAGCCGGCTACGTCCAATTCGGCGTACGATCTCAACATCCTCCATGATGGCGATGGGGGCATAACCACATAGGTCACTGTAAAACATATTACTTATAAGCAAACCCTGATCTCCGTAAGGCAGGGCTAGTGTTCGGGTGCGCCAGTTGACAATGGCTTCAAGGAGACTGGCTGCAAGAGTATCGTTATCCAGCTTGTAGCTGAAAACCCCAGCGCGGCAGAGTCCTGTGCTGTTGATAATGAATTGTTCGACTTCCTGGAACCAGCCAGCTTCAAGCTCAGTATCAGCGTGGAGAAACAAAAGCCATGCGCCCATGGCTTGCTTGCCTCCGGCTGCAAGTTGTTTGCCGCGTCCACGTTCCCATTTGATTATTTGGACCCCACACTGACGCGCTTCTTCAATGGTTGCATCTTCAGAGCCACCATCAACGACGATAATATCATAAGGGAGTGTGATTGCAGATTTCTTGAGGGCGTCTATGGTCTCCTTTATATAGCCCCCTTCATTCAGGGTAGGGATAACAATACTTAAAAAAGGGTGATCCTTGCTCAACATTTTTTATCCATACCATATTTAGGATAATGAATAACTATGTATGTCAGCCAACGCTAGGGGTCATTAACAGATGGTGGTATTTTAGTGTTTAGGCTAATTTGTCGCCGTGTTAAATTTTAACTTTGAATATGAATCCATTGAGCAAGACCTCGTTCCCGTTGTCGGTGTAGATGAGGCTGGGAGAGGTCCGTGGGCCGGGCCGGTGGTAGCTGGAGCTGTCATTCTCGACATCGAGACCATTCCGGAGAGACTTCGTCTGGACTTGGATGATTCAAAAAAACTACCATCCCAAAAGCGTGAAGAGCTATTCCAGCTATTACTTAACTGCACTACAATAGGAATCGGGATATCCAGCGTGGATGAAATTGATGCTCTTAATATCCTTCAGGCCACCATGCTTGCCATGAAGCGCGCCGTTGAGGATTTAGGCCGATCACCAGGCATGGTATTGGTCGATGGTAATGTTCTACCCAACTGGTCATATCCCTGTCGGGCCATCATCAAGGGTGATGGACGGTCCTTGTCCATTGCCGCTGCCTCTATTGTCGCCAAGGTCACCCGCGATCAAGTAATGGCTGACTTGGCGAAATACCATCCCCAGTATGGTTGGGAGCGGAATGCGGGTTATGGTACCAAAGAACATAAACAGGGCTTGGTCGAATTTGGCGTTTGCAAGCATCATCGACGAAGTTTCAAACCCATTAGAAATATTTTGGGTATCTAGATATTGATTCTGGTAATATCCTAATGTCTATATGTAGGATTAGAAATCTTATCTAAAGCGCTGAATTAATTTACTTCTTGACCGCGAATCGCCCGTGAATCAGACTGCGCGACTTATCTGGGAAGGGACATACGGCGCTTAATAAAGTTGTGTGATAAAGACAATGACAACTAAAAATTCCTCTGACGATGGCCTAATACTTCAAGGAAATTGTGTTGATTTAATGAACGACTTGCCCGAGGCATCCGTCGATCTTATCTTCGCCGATCCTCCGTATAACCTGCAGTTGGAGGGGGACCTGATGCGACCTAATAGCTCAAGGGTTGATGGGGTTGAGAACGACTGGGACCAATTTGACAGTTTTCAGGCATATGATGAGTACACCCGAGATTGGCTAACTGCCGCTCGCCGGGTTCTTAAGCCTCATGGTGCCCTGTGGGTCATAGGCAGTTATCACAACATTTTTAGAGTTGGAACAATTCTTCAGGATTTGGGTTACTGGATGCTTAATGACGTGGTCTGGCGCAAGACTAATCCAATGCCTAATTTTCGTGGACGCCGGTTTACCAATGCTCATGAAACCCTGATCTGGTGTGCTAAATCAAAGGTGTCTAGGTATTTGTTTAATTATGAGGCCATGAAAAACCTTAACGAAGATTTGCAAATGCGTTCCGATTGGGAATTGCCGATTTGCACTGGCCGCGAGCGCCTTAAAAAGAATGGGCTGAAGGCGCACCCAACACAAAAACCTGAAACTCTTCTTTATAGGGTCATTCTGTCTTCCTCTGAAGTTGGTGATACGGTCCTTGACCCCTTCTTTGGCACTGGAACGACGGGCGCGGTTGCTAAGAAAATGGGCCGTAAGTTCATTGGCCTTGAGCGTGAGGAAGAATATATAAATATCGCTCGCGAGCGCATTAAGAAGGTGCGAGAAATTTCCGATGAAGAAAAAAAGCTCTACTCGACCCCACCCAAGCGTAGCCTGCCACGTATTCCTTTTGGGCGTTTGATAGAACGTGGCTTGTTGGCCCCAGGAACCGTACTATTTGATAATCGCAGACGACATTCTGCCAAGGTGCGCGCTGATGGGTCACTGATTTCGGCTGACTTTCGAGGGTCTATCCATCAGGTTGGTGCGCACGTTCAAAAGGCACCGGCTTGTAACGGCTGGCAGTTCTGGAATGTTGAAAAAGGTGGAGAGTTGGTCTCCATAGATACTTATCGGCAAAAATTACGTGCTGAGTTGCATTAAGAGTTTAATCAAATAGGCTAATAATCATGAGTAAATGGGACGTACGTTTTTTGCGCTTGGCGTTGGAAGTCTCGACTTGGTCCAAGGATCGCTCGACTCAGGTCGGCGCGGTGATAGTTGGTGAAGATCGGTCTCCTGGTCCTTATGGTTATAATGGGTTTCCGCGTTTTATCGACGATGAAAAAGAAGAACGCCACACTCGGCCAACCAAGTACGACTGGACAGAGCATGCAGAGCGTAACGCTATCTACAACGCTGCACGCATGGGAGTGGCACTTAAGGGGAGTACCATTTATGTGACACATGTTCCATGTGCAGATTGCGCGCGGGCTATCATTCAGGTTGGTATCACCCGCGTGGTAACAGATGCAACTTGCATGGAGGGGAGCTTTTCAGAACGCTGGTCAGAGGCGGCGGAAACCACCCGAGAAATGCTCGCCGAAGCAAATATTCCTCTTGATCTAGTTGCAGTGAAACAAGATCAGTAGAAATTCTGTCCCAATTTGCGCCAATGTTGACAATTCTATCGGTTCGCACCCGGTGTCCACAGGACGTCATGCTTTCCACCCTCATTTAGCAAACGCGCCAACTGAAACAGATGGTCTGATAGTCGATTGATATAGCTTAGGGCCTTCGGATTGATGTTTTCTCTCTGAGAGAGCTCAGAAACTAGCCGCTCTGCACGGCGCGTTACAGTACGTGATAGGTGCAGATGTGCTGAAGCAGGCGAACCGCCGGGCAAAATAAATGAGGTCAAGTCGTCCAGTTTTTCATTCATGGCATCAATTTCGTTTTCCAGACGGTTAACCTGAGCAGAAACAATCCGCATAGCCTTTTTTGCATTAGTACCTCCGTCGGGGCGGCACAGGTCAGCTCCGAGGTCAAATAAGTCATTCTGGATTCGGGATAGCATTTGATCCGAGTCGCCTAGGGTATGAAGTCGGGCCAAACCGATTGTGGCGTTTGCTTCGTCTACAGTGCCATAGGCGGCGACCCTCAAGTCATGCTTAGGTGTTCGGCTACCATCTCCCAAGGATGTTTCACCTTTATCGCCACCGCGGGTATAAATTTTTGTTAGTTTGACCATTCAGTTTTCCTTGTTAACACCATTACGGTACTGATAAAACACTACCAATGGTGTGATTATGGATAGAAGCGAATTGAGAGATATTATAGCGCTTAGCAAATTTTTTTGGAAGGCTGAGATTGTTAAATCCTAGGCGCTTAAAGCAAGCTATAATCTTGCCAGGCAACCCAAGTCCATTAAAGTTATAATCAGAACTTTAATATGCGCCAAAGACTTTTACTCACAAAGAATTTTGCAACAAACGTTTTCTTTGGTTTAACTGAGTGAAATATCAGCTGATAGCTGAGCATTCTTGCACGTTGGTGTTCAGTGTTTGAAGACGGGAGAACTTCTATTTATGGGTGTGAATTTTGATTTAGTTTCCCAAAGTTAGCAATTTAGACATGTAAAAAATGGTTAGCATTTTTTAAACTAATTTCTGTTTCAATAATAAAGGTGCATTTGATAACTGTTTTTTTTGATGATATTGATAAGTTTGTCAACTTTATGTCTATAAAAAATATACGTTTTGTTTTCACTTTTTGTTTCGGACTTGTTTCGCTCTTGGCAATTTCTGGCTCTCAGGGAGAGGAAAGCGCACAACACTCCCAAGTTTGGGTGGCTGTTAATCATCAGTCTTCTCAGGAGAGTGCAGTTGGTATTTCCGATGTTCCATCATTTTTTCAATATTATTTAAGCATAACTAAACAATTCTTGAAATCCGAGATCAGGATGCTGGAAGAATTATCGATTGGCAATAATTATGTTACGCCGCAAGTTATTGTGGACCTGCCGCCAGTTACTCTTAAAATTTCTAGGATAAATAAGCCTCAGTCAGGCGAAGTTATCAAGCTGATTGTCCCCACTGAGAAAGTAGTCCCAGTGTCCGAACAAAATCCAATATTAATTGGGCCAAATTCTGCCTTGGGGCCAGAAAATATCTCATTTGTAAAACTAAAAAAAGAGGTCACCCTCAAGCAGAAAGACTCATTAAAAGGGAAAAGGCCAGCCCTAGGCCCTTTGAGGGTAAAGAAAGGCACTGAAAAAAAAGATCGAGATTATATGCAGGGAAAAGTTAAAGTTGCGCTTTCTCAGCCTGGCGCGAGTTTGATGCTGGGGTTATCCCTAAAGTTGGGGATGAGTCATCAGGGCAACGAAAATAGCTGTGTTATAAAAAAAAATGGGTACGTTCATTTTTGTGCTCAGACTATTAAATGGCCAGATCACATAAAGGCACTATTTAAAACCAATGGTAATTTATATCAGGGAACACAAGCAATCGGGCGCTATGATGGTAAAAAGCTGAGCCACATCCATGCCACATTTTTTGAAACAGGTCTTAGAGAGGTTATTTTATATCTGGAGAATCGCTTCGGCCCACCTGCAGAGATCCTTTATAACACTGTTGCACCTTTTGAAGGTACGCCAAGAGAAAACCCAACATTTATTTGGCGAGAGAAAGATTATGCTCTGAGCAAGGGCAAAAATGTTAACCTTGAAGTAAGAAGATTTAATGATGTAGTGGGAGGCTTTCCTGATATGAAACATGGGTTTATAAGGCTATATGCCGATGGCGCATTACCTATCTTTCCACAAGTGAACTCAAGTGAGCTTATGCTTGTAAAATACCTAGCCCAGAGACGCTGATTCTTTTAAAATATAAAGTGAATTGATATTACACATACAGTCGCGTGCTTATATCTCAAAAACAAGGTTATTGTCTGAGTGCTTTTATAAGCAAACTAAATGTATGTCTTTTTTTCAGGGCCATTTGTCTAATAGCCATGGTCGTATCAGTTGCTTGGCAGGCTATTGTGATTCTGATATGAAATAGTGATCTGAAGTAATGTTTTGGTGTTCAATGCTCGCCAAAACCGCCACCTCCAGGCGTTTTAATGACCAATACATCACCCGGCGTCACATCAAACTGCTCTGTTTCAGCAAGGGCAATTTTACTGCCATCAGTTCGCTCAAATAAATTTTTACCACAAGCCCCACTTTCTCCGCCGTCTAAACCATAGGGTGCAATGCGGCGATGACCGGATATAATCCCTGCTGACATGGCTTTGAGAAAACGTAAACGCCTAATTACGCCATCGCCCCCTGTATGTTTGCCCTTGCCACCACTACCATGACGAATAGCGAAGTTTTCTAGCAATACAGGAAAGCGCCACTCAAGCACTTCAGGGTCAGTCAAGCGGGAATTGGTCATGTGACTGTGAACACCGTCAGTACCATCAAAATCTGGTCCGGCTCCGGTTCCGCCACATATGGTTTCATAATACTGGTACATTTTGGTACCGAAGGTCAGATTGTTCATCGTGCCTTGCGAAGCAGCCATGATATTGAGTGCCCCATAAAGAGTATCAACAACTGCTTGTGACGTCTCCACGTTACCAGCAACAACGGCAGCGGGGAATTTGGGGTTCAACATACAGCCTTCAGGGATAATTATATCAATTGGCTTTAGGCAACCTTCATTCAAGGGGATGTCGTCATCGACAAGGGTGCGAAAGACGTACAGAATAGCTGACCGGGTAATTGCTGACGGGGCGTTCAAGTTATTCTTTTGTTGTGGGGATGTTCCACTGAAATCAACGCACGCTTGGCGTGCTTTTTTGTCAATAGAAATGGTTACTTTGATTTTGGCACCGCTATCCATCTCATAGCTAAAGGAGCCGTCTTTAAGAGTGCTTATAACACGACGGATGGCTTCTTCTGCATTGTTCTGAATATGGCCCATATAGGCTTGGACAACTTCCAAGCCATAGTGCCCAACGATGCGGTGCAGTTCGCTCACCCCTTTTTCATTGGCTGCAACCTGAGCCATTAAATCGGCAATATTCTGATCAGGATCGCGTGCCGGGTAAGGCCCTGAAACCAGAAGATCGCGCATTTCTCTCTCTCGAAATCGGCCCTTTTCGACCATCAGAAAATTATCAATGAGAACACCCTCTTCTTCTATGCTGGTGCTATATGGTGGCATGGACCCTGGGGTGACACCTCCAATATCCGCATGGTGTCCGCGTGAAGCGACAAAGAACAACGCATCATTACTGGCTTTATCAAAGACTGGCGTGACCAAGGTGATATCGGGCAGATGGGTGCCGCCATTATAGGGGGCGTTGAGAACACTAACGTCTCCGGGATTCATATTTGCGCCACGTTCCTTAATAACTGTCTGCACGCTTTCTCCCATTGAACCCAAATGAACAGGTATATGTGGAGCATTTGCGACTAAATTGCCTTGCTTGTCAAAGATGGCACATGAGAAATCGAGACGTTCCTTGATGTTAACTGAATATGCCGTGTTAGCCAGCACTGTGCCCATTTGCTTGGCGATAGACATAAATAGGTTGTTGAAAATTTCGAGAATGACTGGGTCAGCATCCCCCTCGTCCTTGAGGCCGATGCCTATAGTAGGAGCCGTTTGACGTGCATAACTGCGGCTCAATATCAACTGTTTTTCAGGGCCAGTCTTGGCCTTCCACTCTGGCTCTACAATGGTTGTCCCAGTCTTCTCTATGATGATTGCAGGGCCTTGTATCAAATTTCCTGGGACCAGAGCTTCGCGCTGATAAACGGGAACTTGGTAAAGTTTTCCTCCGCTGAAAAACTCAGTAACTTCCAGTTGTGGCGGCAAGGTTTCTTTAAGCGTTTTTTTTCGCTGTGGTTTCGCTGTGGTTTGGGTCACCCCTATGGCTTCAATGGAGAGGGTTTCAATAACAAGGCGGCGTCCGGTCATGATAAAGCCAAAGCGTTTCTTGTGCGACGCCTCAAAGGCTTTTGTCATTTTTACTCCGTTATCATATTCAACACTTATGGCGGTATCAGTTCCTTCGTAGCGAATGTAGACTTTGCAAACTATGGAAATAGAATTTTTATCTATTCCTTGGCTTTCAATCTCTTTCGTGGTTTCGTGCTTTAACTTTCTAAGTACAGGGGCTAGTGATTTAAGGCCTTTATAGCCAAGGGAGGTTTCGCAGGAGTGTTCCCGCATGGATCGTATCTCGGCTAGACCCATGCCATAGGCAGAAAGCACTCCCGCGAGTGGATGAATGAGTACGGTTTTCATGCCCAGGGCATCTGCGACAAGACAGGCATGTTGACCGCCAGCACCACCAAAGCAATTCAGAATGTATTCTTTGATATTATAGCCACGTTGCACAGAGATTTGTTTGATGGCGTTGGCCATGTTTTCAACAGCAATTATCAAGAAACCTTCAGCCACCTGTTCCAGGCTTCGCTTATCGCCACTGGCTTTTTCAATATCATTGGCCAATTTGCTAAAAGATTTTTTGACAATGTCATAATCCAGGGGCTGGTCTGCATCCTTGCCAAAGATGTGGGGGAAGAACTTCCCATTGATTTTACCGAGCATTAAATTGCAGTCCATAATCGTCAACGGCCCGCCGCGACGGTAACTGGACGGGCCCGGGACGGCTCCTGCGGAATACGGCCCAACTTGATAACGCCCATTCTCAAATTGCAAAATAGATCCGCCCCCAGCAGCAACGGTGTGTATGTTCATCATTGGGGTGCGCATGCGAATCCCAGCGACTTGGGTTTCAAAGGCACGCTCATAAAATCCGTCATAATGTGATACGTCTGTCGAGGTTCCGCCCATATCAAAACCAATGGCTTTTTTGAAGTGGTTTTCGCCTGCTGTGTGGACCATGCCAACAACACCGCCTGCTGGACCTGACAAAATACTGTCTTTGCCTTGAAATAATTGTGCGTGGGTCAAACCGCCATTGGATTGCATGAACATCAGATGCGTTTCACCTAGCTCAAATGCGACTCGATCAATGTAACGACATAGGATTGGTGTAAGATAGGCATCGACTACAGTGGTGTCCCCACGTGATACCAACTTTATCAGGGGAGATACTTTATGGGAGACGGAGATTTGTCTAAAGCCTATTTCGCTGGCTATCTGGGCAACAGCTCTTTCGTGCTCGTTGAAGCGGTATGCGTGCATGAAGACAATAGCGATTGACGTTATCAGGCCTTTACTGAAGACTGCTTTTAACTCTTGTCGCACCGCTGCTTCATCCAAGTGCAAAAGAACGTCACCGTTAGCAGAAAATCTCTCGTCTACTTCGATGACCTGACTATAAAGCATCTCTGGTAATTGAATATGTTTGTCAAAAAGGCGTGGTCGGTTTTGATAGCCGATGCGAAGAGCATCTCTGAAGCCTTTTGTCGTTAAAAGCAATGTTGCCTCACCCTTGCGTTCGAGCAGGGCGTTGGTGGCAACGGTAGTCCCCATCTTGACTGATTGTATTACTTTTGATGGGATAGGGTCTGTGCTACTGACACCAAGTAAATTCCGGATGCCTTCAAGGGCTGCATCTGGATAATTCTCAGGATTCTCTGAAAGTAATTTGTGGGAGACAATCTCACCATCTGGGTTGCGCGCTACGATGTCTGTAAACGTGCCGCCACAATCAATCCAAAACTCCCACTTATTTTTACAAGTATTTGATTCTATTGTCTTTTTCTTATTCATTTATCAATACACTTTTGATACACCAAATAATAAAATCGTTATTTAACAGATATTTAATCCTACCACGAAATACACCTTTGATACACTTATTGAATGAATAACACCTTATTTACCCACTCCCTCTTTTGGTCGCACAATCTAAACTTTATTTTGCAATGCAGTCAAAATACGAGTGTCTTTCACCTATATAGAAGGACAACTCAAGTTTCCCAGACAATACGATGGGTTTCTCCAATGGACTTTACGGATGGAGATACGACTGCACCA
>CALKND010000028.1 GCA_938092065.1 uncultured Rhodospirillales bacterium | reverse complement strand
AAGTCTGTTTATGCCGCGTCCCATAACCCCATGCCTACCCATAAATCTACCCATAAACTGATTTGGATTGTAGCATGTTTCAGCGCATACAGCCAAACATGAAATTCATTAAGTCACTGTTTTATATGGGACTATTGGACGTTGGCGGACATCAGCAGACTAAGGTATGGCGGAGGGTGAGAGATTCGAACTCTCGATACGCTTTCACGTATGCTGGTTTTCAAGACCAGTGCATTCAACCGCTCTGCCAACCCTCCACAATACAATCAGAAAAAAGCTATACTAGGAGGATGCTTATACACCTACGCAGAGCTTGGGCGCAATTAGCAAAAAATTGATTTATCGAAAAGCACCCGGAGGGAAGCCGGTAATAACTTCTGCTGGGTGATCGAATCTATAACCAAAAATACGAGCCAATCTTCTTGAGAAATGGGCTAGTCTAAAAGTGATTGATCGACTGAACATACTACTTCCCTTTCTAGGCAATTTGTTTCAATTTATGAATAAAAGTAGATTATCCTTGTCACCAGTTAACAAAAGCTAAATAAGGATATTCTCAATTTTAACTATTTGTTTTGTGCTCAAAAATATTCCTCCCAGATAGATTAACAGAGGCTCAATAATGAATAAATTGTCCAACAATAATTTCGGCGCTCTTCGTGTTTTTCATAATCCTCAGTCTGCTTTGAAGGATACTCCCTATGGTCAGCCTGCCAGTGCGACTATTTCTCGAGAACGCTTTGAAATAGCGATGAATGAAATTTCTAAATGGTCTGACTACGAAGCTACGCCGTTGATCAATCTTGCTGGGCTTGCAAAAAAAAATGGAATTTCTAGTCTTTTTTACAAAGATGAAAGTGAGCGCTTTAATCTTGATAGTTTCAAGGCACTGGGTGGAGCTTATGCCACTGAACGGCTTTTGTTCTCTCATATTAAAGAACAAATTGCTGGGACAACACCAACAGTCTCTGATCTCTTGAATGGTCGGTATAAGGAAATTACCAGCAAGGTTACAGTTGCTTGTGCCACAGACGGGAACCATGGGCGTTCTGTCGCTTGGGGTGCGAGAATGTTTGGCTGTAACTGTATTATTTTTATTCACGCAGATGTTAGTGAAGGCCGAAAGAAAGCGATAGAGGCTTACGGCGCAAAAGTTCACAGGATAAAGGGAGATTATGACGATTCTATTAGGGAAATTGCTATAGCTGCTGAAGAAAATGGCTGGTTTATTGTTTCGGATACCTCATATGAAGGTTATGTTGATGTGCCGCGTGACGTGATGCAGGGGTACACTGTGATGGTTGAGGAAGCCTTGAGCCAACTTCCCAACGGTGTTCTGCCAAGTCATGTGTTTATCCAAGGAGGAGTAGGGGGGCTTGCCGGAGCAGTGTGTGGACACTTATGGGAAACGTTGGGTGCTGAACGTCCAAGATTTGTAGTTGTTGAACCAAGACGAGCAGATTGCTTGTATGAGAGTGCCCTTCATGAAAAGCCAATGCCTGCAAAAGGCGATCTCGAAACAGTTATGGCCGGGCTTGCTTGTGGTGAAGTTTCATTAATCGCTTGGGATATCTTATGCACAGGTGTTAATGATTTTATCACCATACCAGATACATTGGTTGGTCCTACTATGTGCTTGCTGGCTGACGGCGTTGGTGATGACATACCTATTGTAGCCGGAGAGTCTGCCGTTGCTGGAATGGCTGTTGTCCTAGAAGCAAACAAAGATAAAGCCCTTGCTGGCGCCCTTGGGCTGGGCCCAGATTCTTCAGTTATTATATTTGGTACTGAAGGGGCTAGTGATCCTGAAATCTATCAACAGTTGGTTGGGCGTTGTGCTAAAGAGGTGAAGTTGGCATCGTAAGCAAGAATGAGTTCATTTTTGGCTGTGTGCCGTGAAACTATCAAATGAGTAAATAGTGAGAGCTAGCCAAATTATTGCAAAAGTTATCAGGTGTGAATCTAAGAAAGGCTCATTGTATAGAAAAACGGCGAGGAGAAATTGTCCTGTTGGAGTAATGTACTGAAAAAAACCAAGCGTTGATAGTTTTAATCTTTTTGCTGCTATGGCAAAGAGTATTAACGGTATCGCGGTAACTAATCCTGCCATCATCAACAATCCGCTCAGTTTTTCATTAGAAGAACTGTAAACCCCGGTTCCATTTATGCCGATAAAAATCAGATATACAAGCATTGGCAAAACAATAAGTGCTGTTTCAACGAAAAGGCCTGAAAAAGCATCAACTTCAGCGATTTTGCGTACAAGTCCATAAAGCCCAAAAGTAATTGAAACTGTAATGGCGACCCAGGGAATGGCTCCGTGAGACCAAACAAGATTACTAACACCCAGAACAGACAGTCCAACGGCAAACCATTGCCAAGTTCGTAGCCTTTCTCTTAAAAAGCACATACCAAGGGCAACACTTACTATGGGGGTGGTGAAATACCCAAGACTAGCCTCAAGGACTCTGTCATGGGCAACGGCCCAGATAAAGACCAGCCAATTGGATGAAATCAGCAAAGAGCTGAGCATTAAGGTTAGTAGTAGTTTTTTATTTTGAAACACCTCAAAGACGTTACTTATACTGCCCTTGAGTGTGATTATTATGCTAAGAAAAACAACGGTCCAGACTATACGGTGGGCTAGAATCTCAAAGGCTGGGATGGTAGACACTGCTTTGAAGTATATAGGGATGGCCCCCCAGAGACTAAATGCCGCAAGGGCAGCCAATGCGCCAGTTAGGGGCTTATTGTTTTTCATTTAATGGAAGACCTTTTTGCGGGTGCTGTGGATTCCAAGCCAGGTATTCAAAACTATGGATAAAACAACAATACTGCCACCGATGAGTGCCAGTTGAGTTGGTGTTTCACCTATGAAAATCCATACCCATATGGGGCCAAGTACCGTTTCAACCAGAGCAAGCAGGGCTATTTCGGCTGCAGGCGCGTAACGCGCCCCACTAAGAAACAGACCAAGGCCAATGGGAACAACAATCAGTCCCATAAGCGAAAGGTAAAATAAATCGCTAATGCCTACAGACATTGGTTGGGCTAAGGGTAAAGCTATCAACGCTGCTAACAGGGCAGAAACACAAAAAGCAGGAACAGTAACATCTCTTTCCTTGGCCTTTCTAATAACTACAATATTCAGGCCTTGTAAAAAGGCAGTGAGGACAGCCAAAGAATCGCCTAGCCAGTCACCTGCATCAAACGGCCCAGAGAAAATAATAACTATTCCCCCAAAGGCTAGGGCAATAGTTATCCAGGTCCGTGAGAGAACTGCCTCTCCCAAAAAAACCCAGCCAAGAACAGCACTGAAAAAAGGCATGGTCGCTACAAGGAAAAGTGTGTTTGCGACTGAAGTATTGGCCATAGCACCGACAAAAGTTAGACTGCTTATGGTCATAAGTATGGCTGAAGCCCACTCTACACGACCAAAATTAGAAAAAACATTTAAATAATTATTTTTTCTTTTGATCAAAAGAAACGCACTTATTGTTAAAGCTACGAAGATCGAGCGGTAAAAGATCACATCCCATATGGAAGCCTCAGTGACCATTCTTAATAAAAGACCGTCCGGGCTGAGGATAAGCATGCCTAGTCCTGACATAATGATTCCACGACTGTAGGAGCTTGTATTTGTCATACGTTTGTTGGTCCAAAACTTACAGAAGTAACGGGCAGGTGATGCAGGAAATAGAATTGGTTTTTTCAGATCAATAAACCATATTATATCCCTTTTATCGGCACAATTACGACAATTGCTCTATCATGGAAGGGTTACTTAAAAAGTGGGGGTCTTTCACTGAGGTCATAATTTCTTGAACACATTAAAGCCTTCGCGCTTGAAACAGAAATAACGAACTCAAGCAGTGTAGTTTGCATAAAATACATTTTACTTTATTTGATACTGTTAGCTCTCTGAAATTAGATTATTTGAAATTGCCTTCTAAATTTTTTCTATGCAGCATTTCATAATTTGCCATAATTAACCTATCGCTATATCTTTTAACTATGGATATCAACAATAAGCTCAAACTATTTTTATTTTCAGTTACATTGCTTTTACTTTCACCCGTGGTTTCAATAGCACATCATGCCAACTGTCGAGATGTGCATGCAGCTGCTTACTTAGATGAGCCTTTCGAACTCGGAATGCTACTTAGTCACGGGGCTGATCAGAATTGCCGCGATGAATTTAATCAAACGCCTTTGATTACCGCAACTAATGGGGCCAGTCTGGGAAGTATGAAAATGTTATTGAAGAAAGGGGTGAACGTTAACTCTCGCGATGAAATAGGTGAAACAGCGCTGACAAAAGCACTTCAAAAAATGGCTTTCTTTGATATGAAGGGTGGTGAAAATCACCGTCAATTATACCAAAAAATAATTGGTCTCCTCGTTCAAGCAGGAGCTACAGAATAATTTTTAACTTATACCGTGCCTTTTAGCTGCTTTGGTTTTTAAACAAACATGTTTTTTTATATGTCTAAAATACTCTGGTTGTTTTTAGACCTAGGCAATTTGCTATTAATAGCTGTTTGTTTAGGGACTGTACTTATCTATTTGCGGCCGAACAGGCTTGGTCGTCGACTCCTTAGCTTTACTGCTGTGTTGTCAGTGATTGTTGCTGTACTGCCGATTGGCCACAATTTAATTGTCATTCTTGAGAACAGATTTCCAGCTGTTCAAACCCTTCCTGCAAAAGTTGATGGCATAATTGTATTAGGTGGAGTTGTTAATCAAAAATTAACCCAAGCGCGTAGTCAAATCTCCATAGGTGGTGCGGTTGAGAGGCTGATATCTTTTGCTGCCCTATCAAAACAATACCCCAATGCAAAGTTATTGTTTACAGGAGGTTCAGGAGATATTTTCGACCAAAACATTAAAGAAGGTGATGTGGTTGGACCCTTGTTGGTCGATTTAGGGGTCGATATAAAAAGACTTACAGTTGAGAGCAATTCACGCAACACATATGAGAATGCCGTCTTGTCCAAGCGATTAGCACAACCATTAGCTGAGGAGACTTGGGTACTTATAACATCAGCATTTCATATGCCACGCTCTGTTGGAGTATTCAGACAAGTTGAGTGGGATGTGATTCCTTTTCCGGTAGATTATCATTTTGAAGAAAATTTAGCATTTGAGCTATCTTTCAATTTTGTTGGGGGAGTGTATGTTCTGTCTAGAGCTATTCACGAATGGCTGGGGCTTTTGATTTATTGGTTAACAGATAGAAGCGCTGCTTTTTTCCCTAGTCCACAGACTTAAGCAGTTTTCGCCATTGCCCTCGGTGGCGCCCTATGGCAAAAAAGCTATAGATTTCGTATTGTGATTCGTTGTTACTAACAGAACTGAGTATACAAAATGCTATTTGTTAAGTCGTTTGCAAACAGATTATTTTTGTTAGCGTTAGCTTTGTTTCTTTTTGTCCCGTTAAACCAAGTCGAGGCTACAGAGCAGCCATTTTCAGAATGGCTTAAAAAACTGTACGTCGAAGCTTCCAATAAAGGCATTAGAAAAGACATTTTGGCTTCTGCTTTGGATGGGGTTAAACTGATACCTAGAGTTGTTGAGCTTGACCGAAAACAGCCTGAATTTAGTTTGACGTTTCGCCAATATATGGACAGGGTTGTGCCCAACTCCAGAGTCAAGAGGGGGCGTAAAAAACTGGCCGAAAATAAAGTATTGTTAGAAGAGGTTGGTGTAAAGTTTGGTGTCCAGCCTAGTTTTATTGTCGCTTTATGGGGAATTGAAACAGATTTTGGAAGGGTTACAGGGGGCTTTAAGCTAATTCCAGCACTGGTAACCATGGCTTATGACGGGAGACGTAGTAAATATTTCCGCAAGGAGCTAATTAACGCTCTTAAAATTCTTAACGGCAATCACATTAAGGTTAACGACATGGTTGGTTCTTGGGCCGGTGCTATGGGTCAATGTCAGTTTATGCCTTCGTCTTTCTTAAACTATGCAATTGATTATGATGGTGACGGACGTAAAGATATTTGGTCGACGAAAGCAGATGTTTTTGGTTCAGCAGCCAATTATTTGTCCAATTCAGGTTGGAAAGGAGGCCAGACTTGGGGTCGAGCTGTGACTTTGCCTCAAGATTTTAAAAGAGACCTTGCCAATCTTAAAGTTAAAAAAACAATTAATGAATGGCAAGCTATTGGAGTTCGTCGAAGCAATGGCAGTGATCTTCCAATGCGGGATTTAGACGCTTCAATTGTTTACACAGAAGGTGCGGGTAGTGCTGCGTACATGGTCTATGATAATTATCGTACAATTCTAAAATGGAACCGCTCCACCTACTTCGCCGTTGCAGTGGGAACACTGGCAGATCGAATAGGTGAACACTAATTACTGTGTTCATTAACACTTGGGTAACTGCATCGTTATACTTTGTTAGGGTTGTCATTTCTACGCATATCAGGGCGATTTCACATGATCCAGTTCCGGGCACAATGCATTTGTTTTTACACCCTGCAATTTTTAGTTGTGATTGTTTTAGTCCTTTTGCTTGGGGCTTGCGCGGAAACGCAGTTTGTCGCACAGACGGTCAAGCATGTTAGTAAAGTTGATAAAAAGTCACAGTCTTCCGGTGGTTATTATAAAATTGGCAACCCTTATCAAATCAAAGATGTCTGGTACTACCCAAAAAAAGATTATGAGTATGACGAGACTGGAATAGGTTCTTGGTATGGTGCCAAGTTTCATGGGCGAAAGACGGCAAATGGTGAAATTTACGATATGAATAGCATTTCTGCTGCCCACCGTACCCTCCCCATGCCAAGTTTTGTACGTGTCACTAATCTTGAAAATGGGCGAACTATGAACATACGCCTTAATGACCGTGGTCCTTATGCCCATGGGCGAATTCTTGATTTATCACGCCGTGCTGCTCAATTACTTGGTTTTGAAAAACAAGGGACGGCAAGAATAAGAGTGCGGATTTTGGCAAATGAGAGCCGTGCCTTGGCTAGAAAATTAAATGGGGAGACAGAACTAGCTGAAGTGGGTTCACCCATTATCGTTGATAGCTTACCAAAAACAAAAGTCAGTTCCCAGTTATTGCCCGAGATTGGAAGCAACAAGCAACTGCGTCTGTCTCCAGTTCCAGTATCGCAGGCACCCCAACCTGTTGCCCCGACCCTGAATAATGATGAATTGTCAACCCTTGCGACAGACGAAAAAGTCACTGTTGAGGAAGTGTTGCAACAAGTTAGAATATTTATTCAAGCTGGTGCCTTCTCAAATTTTGAAAATGCTAACAGGGTTCGCGCAAATCTATCTGGGCTGGGAAAAGTCAAAATTTCATCTGTTCTGATAGATGGTCAAGACTTGTTTCGGGTCAGAGTTGGGCCAATGGTTTCCATTGCTAAGGCAGATCAAATGCTTGAGCGTGTATTTAAGTCTGGCTATATGGAAGCTAGGACAATTGTTGATTGACCTTTTTTTCAATCTTTAATGGAAGTTAACCATGAGATGTTTCTAAATTTTACAGCCCGCTGCATGGCTTTTTTCCTAGTTTTGTTTGCTGCTTCGAGTGCGAGCTTTGTGTCTGCTCAAGCTTTCGAAACTCTGGCTAATGAAGTGGTCTTGATGGATGCTGACACTGGTGCAGTCTTGTTTGAGAAAAATGCTGATGTGCCCATGGCCCCAGCATCCATGAGCAAACTGATGACTGTCTTTATTGTTTTTGAGCGTCTTCGAGATGGACGACTATCTCTGGATGATACCTTTCGCATTAGTGAAAATGCTTGGCGCAAAGGAGGAGCAAAGAGTGGCAGTTCTACGATGTTTTTGGAGCCTGGCAAGCGGGTGCGGATTGAAGACCTCATACGTGGGATCATTGTCCAATCTGGTAATGACGCCTGTATTGTCATAGCGGAGGGTATTTCAGGTTCCGAAGAAGCCTTTGCGGATGAAATGACAAAACGAGCTCACCAACTTGGACTGGAAAATAGTACTTTTAAAAATGCTACAGGATGGCCCCATTCTGACCACAAAATGTCACCAAAAGATCTAGCGACGCTGGCCAAATTGACGATTGAGCAATTTCCTGAATATTATCATTATTATTCTGAGCGTAGTTTTATTTATAATGGAATTAAACAAAATAACCGTAACCCACTAATATTTAAAAAAATGGGGTCTGATGGATTAAAGACAGGCCACACACAAGAATCTGGGTATGGGCTAACTGGTTCTGCAACCCGTGGGGATCGTCGGCTAATTGTTGTCGTAAATGGATTGCAGTCGAAGAAAGAGCGTGCCCGTGAACCAGAGCGTCTGCTTGAGTGGGGCTTCCGTGAATTTGGAAACTATCCCTTGCTAAGCGCAGGTGAAATTATCAAAGAAGCTAGCGTGTGGCTAGGCACGGAACCGATGGTTTCCCTTATTATAGAAAATGATTTAAACCTGACCTTGCACAAGAAGGCTCGGCGTGAAATGAAGGTTGTTGTTAGTTATCGAAGCCCAATTCCCGCACCAGTAAAAAAAGGTGATAGAGTTGCAACGCTGACGATAAGTGCTCCCGGTGAAAAAACCGTTAAAGTGCCACTTCTTGCCGCAGCAGACGTTGAACGCTTGGGGTTGGTAGGTCGTGTAATTTCTGCCTTTAAGCATATATTGTGGGGCAGCTCTGGCTGAGCTGAAATTTACCAGTGTCAAGAGGCAAGTTCATTACTTTTGAAGGTGGGGAAGGCACTGGAAAGTCTACCCAAGTAGACCTACTTGGTTCTGCTTTGCGCAATATTGACATATCTGTTGTGTTAACTCGCGAACCAGGCGGCGCTCCAGGTGCGGAAGAAATAAGAAATCTTCTGGTCAATGGCGCAGCTAGTCGTTGGACCCCTCTGTCCGAAGCTTTGTTGAACTATGCTGCTCGAGTTGAACATTTAGAAAAAACCATTTACCCGGCCCTTAATCAAAAACAGTGGGTGATTTCAGATCGTTTTGTTGACTCGACCATGGCCTATCAGGGCTGTGGCCATGGGGTCGAACACTCGACATTAAATAGCTTAAGCAAGGTTGTGCTGGGTGAATTCAAGCCAGACCTTACTATTATATTCGATCTTGACTTGGAAACTGGCCTTGCCCGTGCCCGTGCCCGAGGGGAAGGTGAAGACAGGTATGAGAGTATGGGAAGGGATTTTCATGAGCGCCTTAGGCATGGTTTCCTTGATATAGCCCTTAGAGATGCTGAACGATGTTGCGTCATTGATGCGTCCATGCCCATTGATCAAGTTGCATCATCAATTCGCAAATTAGTCTCTGAACGCCTGCATGTGAAACTACCATGAAAGCAGGAGCACTTCTTGCAAGTAATGAAGACTGTGTACAACATCCGCGAAAGGTCGCAGAGCTATTCGACCACGAAGTCGCAGAGCACACTTTGCTTGATGCCTTTTATACAGGCCGCCTTGCCCATGCTTGGTTACTGACTGGTCCCAAGGGGATTGGCAAAGCGACTTTGGCTTATAGGTTTGCACGTTTTCTTCTTGCTAAAGGTGATGGAAAGAGTGATCCAGGTCTGTTTCTGGAAGACCTATCTAATACAAATTCTAATAGCCTGTTTGTTGATAGTGATGATCCAGTTTTTGGCCGTATAGCAGCTGGGAGTCATGCTGACCTGAAGTCTATAGAGCGCAGGTTTGATGAGAAGAAGGGGAAGTTTAAAACTGAAATCGTCGTTGAAGACATTCGCTCCATTTCAAGTTTTTTCTCCCTTAGTTCTGCTGAGGGAGGATGGCGTGTGATTATCATTGATAGTGCAGAAGAGATGAATAATAACGCTGCCAACGCGTTGCTTAAGGTACTAGAAGAACCTCCGTCTAAGGTCATAATGTTGTTGGTTGCTCATAATCACAGACGCTTGCTGCCCACTATTCGTTCGCGTTGTCGCGCACTAGGCCTTTCTTCCTTGAGTGAAGGCGTTGTGGTAAAGCTGTTATTAAAAAATCATCCTGAAATGTTGCCAAGCGATGCTTTGTCGTTAGCGCGCTTGTCTGAGGGAAGTATTGGCCGTGCCCTTGACCTTGCGGCGGAGGGTGGGCTTGAGCTTTACAACAATCTTTTAAGCCTGCTTGAAACTCTGCCGCACCTTGATGTTGCTGAGCTTCATGTCTTGGCGGGCAAATTGGGCCGTGTAGGTGGTGACATGGCATTTTCTACATTTTGTAATCTGTTGTTAGGCTGGCTTGGCCGTTTTATCCTCTATACAGCAAAAGGGGAGCAGGGAGAAAACAGCCCAGAAACTCTTCTGCATAAGCGCCTTTCCTCGATTACCCCCCTTGCAAGCTGGCTGGAGGTATGGGACAAGGTCTCCTACTTGCTGGCGCGCACAGATCCAATCAGTATGGATCGGCGCCAGATAATAATTTTGATCTTTCTTTTGCTAGAAAAAACTGTGCGAGCCTAGTGTTTCTGTGGAGTATGTTCTATTAAACCTTACTACGTGACAACGCCTATCTATTATGTCAACGATGCTCCGCACATTGGGCATGCATACACGACACTAGCCTGTGATGTGCTTGCTCGCTTTAAGCGGCTAGATGGCTTTGACGTAAAGTTTCTTACAGGCACGGACGA
>CALKND010000027.1 GCA_938092065.1 uncultured Rhodospirillales bacterium | reverse complement strand
GAGGGGCTCCCCTAAGTCGAAGGTTCTGGTTAAGAACTCCGGAACTACTGAAGACCTGGTTGTTGAGGCCATTAAAAAAGGCGGCCTAGATAAAGTGGTTCTATTACTGAGGGATTGGTGTGGCTCTAGAGAGATCAGAAAATGCTTAAACAAGCTTAACCACCGGGACCCGATAGATCGTTTCACACATGCGCGCCGATATGCTGTGGAAATTTATGCGAGACGGCACGGCCTGACCCCGGCAAACCTCATGGTTGAAATCGTTGGTGAACAGGGACGAAAAGACCCTAGGGGGGTAGAGCGGCACAAGTTACGTGAAGCACGTATATTTCTAGAAAATGATGAAGCGGCTCTTATTGGTGCTAGATCGCTCGCCGACCATTGGGAGAAAAACCGTGGCACCTCTAGCAACCACGGCGCATATCTTAAGAGGATCACCAAGGGTTTCGCCTTTACCTAACGGAAGTCTAACCCCTCGTGATACCTCCGGAGGAAAATCATCTAATTCGGGACATACACAAACCTTAGGAGGTCCCAATGACCACGCCAATGTTACACTCGATACAATCCTCAACTCAGATACTGGGGATAGGACGTTCCAGCCTGTATAGCCTTATTGCCACAGGAGAAATCTGCCCAGTAAAAATTGGGCGGCGCACCTTAATCCCTGATCGGGAGATTCGGCGTTTTATTGAGCAACTAATAGAACCGCATTGGGAGGCCCCGGAAACTGGTGCGGAGCAATGAGTCCTGGATTTGCGGATACAGCCAGCGTCTGATCGACAATGGATACACGCCGATCCCGATCGTACCGGGAAGAAGTGTGCCAACTGGAATTAATTGTGAATCTGGTTTTATATGTCTCTGCCCAAGACAAAAACCGAAGCTGATGCCGCATTTGGAAGATTTACGTCAGAGGTTTTGTATTCCAGCAGAATGGCAACCTGAGGCCTGCGTGACACCCTCACCTTTAACGGAATAGTTTTTTCTGATTTCTGGAGTGATCAAAATGCTTCAACTGCGGGTCGAAAGGCCCTGGAGGAAATTCTTGGGGTAGCGCTAGCCGGACTGAGTACCTAACTCAAATCACCAAAAGCATTTGTGCCTCACGGATCTTCTGGCGCAAACGGGAAATCTCAATTTAACCAACTCTTGCAGGGTATACTTCCCAGCAGCGCTCACTTTTCTATCTCTACCAGTGAGGGGCTTTTTCTCTATCATATGAGACAGGGATCAAGCCTCAACAGTGACAAGGCTGTACATGTTGAGCCGTATCGCCGTTGAGGGCAAAAGCTAAGCCATTGATATCATTTATGATAATATTGATCTTTATCATAGTAATCGCATAACAAACATTATGGAAAGTTTAACTGGATTATGGTTAATCTCTACGAGATTCGAACCCATGACCGTCCGCTTAAAAGGCGGATGAAACACCCATATAGATTGTACACAGTTATATATATCACGGTTTTCTGCGGTTTTCACTTGCATGATTTACACAGATTGCACCTATTCGCACTCATTATCAATTCTATCTGTCGCTCAGATTTCGCTGGAGGTAACTTTTCAGCGAAGATTTACGCTTGCATTGGCTATCATTTTTTAAACAAGATAGAAGCAACTTTAGGCGTTTAAAAGTAATCAAAAGCCACGAATTTAGTCCTATACCTTATTAGATCAGCCTATTCAAACGCCTTCGTAATCGTAGTACCCAGATAAATAATAATACTGTGATCAATGGGTGAATAATCACGAAAATCCATATATTAAGTGCTTCGTAACTGATGCCCGTTTGCTCACAAATAAACTTCATTATATTTACACATGCCCAGAACAAGTCATGTACCAAGTTTTCTGGCAACCAATCAAATGCCGCTACTACTTTTTCTAACATAACGACTCTCCCAATATGCTCCTGCTTCAACAATCACACTTGAAAAAATATAGCAGATAACGCTATTTCAAAAAAAGAGAGTGATAAAATTAAGGTAGCTCCCTAAGGCGCCGATTTGATAACAGATTGCGGGCGCATAACAAATGCAGCTAAAGAGTTGGGGCTGTCCCAGCATCGCTGCGGGCGGTTTTTTATGGGATTAATCCACCTTATGGATTGGGGATTTGAACTTCAGATTGTGCCCCCGGACATGTCGTTAAAGAGAGGAGATCACAAAAGACACATTCTTGTTTGTTAAAAGCAGTATATCAGTTATTTTTTTCATCCTAAGACGCCTTTTGATTGCAAGCTCTTAAATTAATACTGTAACTGGAATACAAACATCAACAACAAGAAACCCTGCTACCATTTTAAAAACCACTTATTTCCGCCGCCACTCCCAAGGCATAAGAAACTCCCCAGCCCACATCCCTCGTTTAGTTTCTTGGGCCTCCTTCTCTGCTGATATGTAGTCTTTCGAGTAACGTCTGTAAGCTATTGCCCAGCCCTGTCGCACCAACTCGGCATTGAGATTAAGAGAGCCGCTATAGCAAGTGGCGATCAAACGTCTATAACGGTCAAAAGTTTCTCCCTCACAACGGACAGAATCACCTCCCACTAGGACACGTAACGCATCTGTTGAAGCTTTTCCGCAATTGTATTTAGTTCTGTCTTTACTAATACATTTCTGCCTTGTCTCAGGAGCGTCTATACCGTGAAGTCTGATCTTCGTGTTACCGATCCAGATTGTATCACCGTCAACAACACGTGCAGTTCCCTTCAACGGTTTGGTAAGCTGCTCTTGGCTACCCTGTTCCGTCTTAAGCGCATTATCCTTGGATGGGAACTCTTGACCAACAAGCACTCCCCTGTGGCAATGATAAATCCCTTGTTTCTTATTGTGATGGCAGCCTAAGCCGTCAAGTCCGCCACCGTGGGCAAAGACCTCAGGTGCAGAAGCTAAGCTCAGAATTAAAAAAAGGAATTTGCCACGCCAATTCATAATGTTCTGACCACTACCCGTTTCTACCCCCACATATGCTCATGCTTCAACAATCATACGTGAAAAATATAGCAGATAACGTTATTCTAAGAATAGAGAGTGATAAGAATAAGGTAGCTCTCTAAGGCGCCCATTTGATAACAGATTGCGGGCGCATAACAAATGCAGCTAAAAAGTTGGGGCCGTCCCAGCAATGCTGCGGGCGGTTTTTTTATCGGACTGATCCACCTAATGGATTGGGGATTTGAACTTCAGATTGTGCCCCCGGACATATCGTTCACAGCACTAAAGAGAGGAGATCATAAAATGAGTATAACCAAGTTTACTCTGGTGACAAAACCGGAGCAGTTGAAGCAGGTGGAGGCTGGTCCTTTTTCTATCATCATGGGGGCTAATTTGCGAAAGCACCCCAAGCCCATTTCTTCTGAAAGACAGATCAAAGTTAGAAAGGAGAATGACAATGGCTAAAATCATATAGAAAGAGCTATCGAAAGACGATCCAATTTTTAATGGTGGGTTTGTCATTTCATCATTCCCTAGGCAAAAGGTTCCTCAACCCAACAAGAACGAGCAACACAGGCATGACGAAGGAAAAAACGCTTGTGCTGAAGAAACTCGCCAACAGACTAAAGATAAAAGCACGTCTGCTGATGTACCCAATTCAAGGAAAGGATAAAATCATGCCATCATTAAAAGAAATTTGTGATTTAGCCATTGAGAGTAATGGTGAAGACAGCGCAGTAGCGAAGAGCATTAAACGTCAGATGGAAAACGAGAGCGCTAACAGAGGAAGAAGTTTTCAGGAATTATTTAATGATGAAATAGGACCTAAGCTTCAGGAGATAAATAAAAGTTAGAGCAAATAGCTGAGGCGTAGAAATGCATCTCAGCTGCTTGATATCCTGTACTTTAACTTCTTAAAAGCGAGGGTAAGAAAATAGATAAGAAAAGATTGAATGAAAAATCTTATTTTTCATCCCTCATAACGGAATTCAAGCGCTCTAGGCGTTTTGTTTCAATGTCTAGAACATTTGATCCACTCTCAACCTTTTGACTGAATTTTGAACTAACAGTCTTGGAATATAAGGTACGAGCCCTGGACTCAAATTCTCCAAACACCTCAATCACCGGGCCGGTTTTCTCAGTCGTATCACCTGTTAGCTCTTCCTCAAGTTCGAAACCATTTTCAAAAAGCATTTCGATTGCATCAGCATTCCCACTAGCAGCGGATGCTCTTAGAAGCTCTATTCCTTTTTGCTCATTCATGGGAACGCCATATCCTTTTAAGTGGCACTCACCAAAATAATACTGAGCTTCCGCATTTCCCTTGTCAGCGGCTAATTCAAACCATTTGACTGCTTCAGTGTTGTCCTCGCCTATCCCTTCACCAAAATAAAAGGCACGACCAATTGCCATCTGAGCCATTTCTTCTTTCTTTTCCGCAGATTTGAGATACCACTCAAATGCTTGCTTATAATCCTTCTTTTTACCAGTGCCGTTTCGAGTGCATTCACCAAGGTAAAAAGCTGCATCAGCATCGGTGTCGGCACATGCCTCAAAGTGATCCGCGGCTTTGATGTAATCCATCGGCGTGCCTTGCCCCCAATAGTTGCAAACACCAACATAGAAGTTTGCACGCTCAATGCCCGCCTCGAGTGCCTCTACAAAGTTTGCGTAAGCGGCATCCTCATCTTCATCGCACCCATAGCCTAAATATTGGCATAGCCCGATGTAATATCTCGCTTCATCGCTGCCTTGATCTTCTAGTTCAACGGCTTTCTTGAACCACTCATATGCGAGTGTCCAATCTTTTTCTACCCCATCACCTGCCCAGTAGCATTTGCCAATAAGGTAGTTTGAGTATGCATCGTCCTCCTCAGCTGCGCTCCTCCACCACTCCAAGGCTTTGTCCTTATTCTCTTTAGTGCCAATTGCATAATAGTAACATGCCCCGAGCACCCTTTTGCCTCTCGTGTTTCCAGTTTCAGCCGCAGAAGCAACTAAATTAAACGCGGTCTTTTTATTTTGCTTAACACCAAGTCCGTCTGAATAACAAATTGCAAGTTCAATGGTGGCGTCATCAGAGCCAGATTCTGACGCCAATTGAAACAACTCGAATGCTACTTTAAAATCCTGAGAAACAACGGTGCCTTCTTTGTGCCACTCGGCCAAACCTAATTGGGCTTCGGCATAGCCGCCTTCCGCAGCAGTCACAAGTAAATCTAGTGCTTTAAGCTCATCCTCGTCTAAACCGCAAAAGCCCATGTAATACCAGGAATGGAGTCTATATATGGCTTCTAAGTTTCCTTGATCAGCGGATTTTATTATCCACTCAGATGCTTGTGCTTCATCTTCCTCTAGACCGAATAGACCGTAGTAAAGAGCGTCCCCATACATGTACTGAATTTCTGCATTGCCTGATTTTGCTTTGGCTTCAAGGTAACAGCGATAACCAACATAATTAAGCTCTAAAGCCTTTTCCTGTTGATCTTCTTCAAATTGCTCAGATAAATTCTCTAGTGTTGAAACAAGTCGATGTAAACGAGATATGAAGATATAGTTATAGTGTCCACCCTCATAGAGCACCTTTCTTTGGAACCCATCAAGCAGCCCTTTTTCTTTAGCCAGTTTTGACCAAGCCATTAGCTGATTGCGATCCGCTTTGGAAAAGGGGGTCTTTACCTTGTCACTAATTGCTGTGGACATCGTATCCCTCCTTTCTTAATTCTTGCGCCCTTGCAGGTTCACGGGCTTCCGCCTCCTCGCGTGTCATAGGCCCTTCAAACCCTGTCATTGTTATAGCCATTTTTTTCGCAGCCCAGGAGGCCTTATAACCCCTAATGTGATTTAGGTAACGCTCATATGGGTGCAGGCCTGTCATTCCAACATAAAAGCGCCCATTGCCACTATTTGGCATTTTCGTTTGGCGTTTGGCTGAAGTATTTTTTGGGAGATTTTTTCTCAGTTTTAAGGTGTAAACATAATATTTACCTCTTACAAATCCGGGGACTTTGGCTTCTAGCAAAAGAGCTGTTAGCCACTTCGGTGATGCTTCTTTTGACGTTTCTTTATTCTCTTTCACTAGCCGCTTTACTGCAAATTTATCCCAGTAAACTGCATCACATGTTTTTTTAGAGCATCGATGCAGCAAGCCCTTCACTATTGTTTCAGATTGGCAAACACGGCAGGGCATTCAGAGCTTTATTTTTAGTTGTTCAGTAAGACCTGACCACCTAAAATCTCTCTGGTATTGGGCCAATGCTTTTTCTAGTGCTGTTATTTCTCCCACAATACAAACTTGTTGCTTGCCTCTGGTAATAGCTGTGTAGATAAGGTTTCGACTTAACATATGTGCGTGTGCTGCGACCACAGGTATAATGACGCCTGGATATTCAGATCCTTGGCTACTGTGGATAGTTGTTGCATATGCAAGATCAAGATCAAAACGTTGGAGGCCATTAAAAGCGATTTCAGCGCCATCAAACTCAACCATTAAATCCTGACCGGACTCTCTTGTAATAACGCCCTGATCACCATTCATGACTTTCAGCTCGTAATTATTCTTTCGCTGGATAACTTTGTCACCAACATAAAAAGTGACTTCATGGTTTCCCGACTTCTTCTTAAAAACAGGTTTAGATTTACCGGTGATTTGGTATTGAATGAGGTCATTTAGTCGCAGAACACCGACATTACCTGGTCTTTGAGGTGAAATGATTTGAATGTCTTGAGGTTCAACTTTTAGTTTTGCTGGCATTAAATCAAAATAAAGGTTTAGGACGGTGTCCGCTTGTTCACCCGGAGGAACTTCAAGGAACACAAAATCACTCTGTGCGAGTGAGGAGTTGATTTTGGGTATATTACCACTGATTACGTCTCTTGCAGCTTTGACCGTGTCACTGAAACTGAACTGACGAAAGTTGCCGGTAAGTCTGCTTACTAAAACCATCTCGGACTCAATAAGATCCTTAAACGGTTGTCCTGGCCCCACAGGAGGCAACTGATCTATATCGCCAATAAATATGAGGCTAGTTCCTTCAGGGATTGCCTCCAGGAGATCTACCATAAGATCAACGTCAATCATTGACGCCTCATCGATAATCATAACATCAAACTCAGATGCGTTTTTTGCAGCTCTCTTTTTAGCCAGAAACATATGGATAGTAGACGGACCAAGCTCGGCCAGCCCCGGTGTTTCACTTATTCGTTTGGCCGCTCGCCCCGTTGGCGCGCAAAGTCTTACGTTTTTGTTTAAGGTTTTGAGAGCGGATACTAATCCTTGAACCATTGTTGTTTTACCAGAACCTGGGCCACCGGTGATAACTGATACGGGGGACTTAACAACATTGTTTATCGCGTTGATTTGTTCGTCTGAGAGAGTAATACCATCTGAGGTCTCAATGTTTTTGCTATCGAACACACGTCCATCGGAAATCGATTTGTGTTTTTCGATAATTGATTTTATCTCTTTTGCAATTTTCTCATCTCGCCGGGATGATTCTATAGTTGAAATAACAGTTCTGTTTTTGCGCTCTTTGTAGACGAATGCTTCCTTGTTGCTGCTAAGTGCCGCCTGAACCTTATCTGCTGTGACTTGCAGTAATTCACTAACTCTTTGATGCGTATTATCCTCAGGTATGCAAGTGTGACGCAGCTTGTTCTCCGCGTCACCAAGATAATAATCTGTTGCAGCAACTATGAGCTGTTCTTCGTTCAATTCAATGTGAAGACGACGACAAATTCTATCTACGTTTTGAAAATTAAACCGGGGGAGAGCCTTAACGAGTGAAAACGGATCAGTATTCAAGACAGCAATTATATCAGCGCCAAGAGTTTTGGTGATCTCTTTGATTTGCATTTCAAGGAGACCCATCTCATTCATGATAATTGAAAAAATGTTTTCGTCAGGTTTTGCAACCCACCCAGCTTTTAACGATTTTGCAACATCATCCTTAACGTCCAGCTCTGTTTCTATAAATTCGGGACTACCGCCCAGAGTCCTGAGGGTTCCAGCTTTATGATTTGCTATTAGGTCTCTGGATGTGACAGCACCCACCCCCTTGAATTTCACACTTGAGAGGTAAGCCTGAAGGCCTTTTAATGGAGCCTCATTCAAATATATCAGCGCATCTTTATTTTTGATCTCTTTGCTTTTGATCTCTGATCCTATTACGGCATGCCAACCAAGTCTAATGGCCGGGAAGGAGAGTTTAAGAACGCCCGAAGAGATGCTGTATCCTTTGCCAGAAGAGGGATCAGTAACCTCAAAAAGCTCCATTAGTAGTGAGGTGTCTTTCGGTTTTTCTGTCTTTTTCGATTTACCTTTCGGTGGTGTTTTAGACTTGCATTTTGGGCATGAGTGAATTTTTTTGCCCAAATCAAAGTAGGGACGATTACAAAGCTTACAGATATGTTTTTTGCCTTTTGTGGACATAATTCGTTTATTTCTCTCCTTGCGAACACACTTTATTCAGTGCCGTTTGAAAACGCTACTCTATGAAAATAGACAAATAAACACTTTAAGCACCTAGAGAACTTCAAGATATCAAAAGTTTCAAAGTCAATTCCGAAAGGCATCAATAGCCTATTAGCTCTTCAATAATCGTATTACTGTTAGATCTGAGACTCCACATCCCCAAGCGGGAGTGCCCTAGGGGTGGTGTCATTGTGACGGTTAAACAGGATTTTGTTTGAAGGGTTTTCAAGAGATTACTCAAGCAGCCCTTAAACGCGGCAATAATTTAGAACGCAAAAAAGCCACCCCGGTTAAGAGGTCGCTTTTTCATTGATATTATTGGTAGGCGCTACGGGATTCGAACCCATAACCGTTCGCTTAAAAGGCTGAATTTCCCTTCTCTCATGATATTACGCCATCAAATTTCTAGCCCTCATCGTCGAAGTGCACCCTCGACAAAGGCCCCATCAGAATCTCTTCATTAGCATCCGCATACGGCTGCATTGGGTCCTGGCCCTTGGCCATCGCTTCCGCTCTCAGTCGCGCCATCGTTTGTTCCTGCTTTTTGGCCTGTTCGGGTGTAATTGCGGCAATGACTTCTTTGAGAGAATTGCCAGTGGGTTTAGATTTCTTAGGCTTATCTTGCTGGCCACCGAAGCGTACACCGCCAACTACGGGGCCGGAGGTGTAGATAGGATCGTCGGGCTTTGCCATGCCGTGATCGATTACTTTTGCCATTATCTTTCTCCCTTCTTTGTTTGCTTCTGAGCGCGATCTTCCGGCGAGATTAGCGTATTCATGAATGACGCTCGGCCCATGCCGGGTCTCAGCTTTTCCTCTTCAAGTCCTTTTCTTAGTGCTTGAGCGTACAAACCGTCTCCAAGGCCAGCGCTCTCCAACTGCTCCAATAGTGTCGGCGTTTTTGATTGCTTATTATTTTTCATTATAATTCTCCTTTTTTAGCGGCTTCGGCCTGATGCCGGGGGCGCAATTCAGAATAAATCTCCCCAGCCCAATACGTGGGCGTAACAATATTGATTAGCCCTCTCCTGTTGAGTTCCTTCACTTACGGGTAAAGATGTCGGTTAACTCAATCGCTGTCTTTGCATTGATCTCGTGATACGCAATGGCGTTTTGCTCGAACCGTACAGCAATCACCAATGCACCTTGTAGGGCGATTCCACAAAGGAGAAAACTATCCTCTGGCTCCCACTTTGGATCATCGCCAACACCTACCGCCGAGTACATTCTATATCCCGCCTCACTCGCTACGGTACGGAGCACAGCATTAGCGGTGACATTATCCTCATGCGAGAGAACAATACTTCTTGGGTTGGACGCCGTGATAACCGCAGCACTACCCCAGCCACCAGCGGTCAAGAACTGGTCCAAGCTAGGGCTATGATCACTAGGACGTAGAGTCATCACTTCGTTAGGTATCGCGATCCGATACGAGGTGTTGTTATATGCTTCAACAATTGACTGCATTTAAATCTCCAAATATGAGATCGGTGAAGCGATCCAGCACGGTGGTCATATCATCACATAGGTAGGATAATGCCTCATCACAAATGTCATTAGGAATGCCAAACATGGCTTCCGCAATGCTGCCCGTGATTGCTCCGATTGTATCGCTGTCGCCGCCAATAGATATGGCATTCTTGATTGCGTCCTCGAAGTCAGATGCCTCAAGCGCACAGATGATGGCTTGGGGTACAGTTTTCTGACAGGTCTCGTTGAAGTAATACCACTCACGTATCTCACCGACGCTCTCGGATAAATCATATTCAGCAAACTCGGAGACGGCCTTTCTTATGTTGTCCGCATCTTCACCGTGCCGGGCCAGCCAGATCGTTAAAGCCGTGGCCTGAGCGCCTTTAATGCCCTCCGGATGGCTGTGCGTTACTTCGGCAGAAGCTTTAGAAAGTGCAAGTGTCCGGCCCTTGTCTTCAGAGACCCATGCAGTCGCGCTGACCCGCATCGCGGAGCCATTGCCGTAACTGTTGTAAGGTGGACGATCCCACTGGTTGATCCAGCGCTCAAACATTCCTCCATAAGAACGGTTGCCACCACATCTTGCGTACCACTTGGAAAAGTATTTAACCAAATCACCTTCAGGACCATCCAGCAGCCATTCGGCCACTGCGACGGTCAGGACCGTGTCATCGGTATATCTGCACTCGCAGTCGCTGAAACCGTTTGTGCTGTTGGTTGGTTTGGCCGTTGGGTGAGGGCCAAACAATTCAAAGTCTTTAGTCTTGATATTGTCGAACTCGTAGATCGACCCGACGATGTCGCCGATAATTGCTCCAATCATGATCTCCCCTCTTCCCTTCAGAGTTAATAGGTAATTTTACTCGTAAATCCTCTCGCGCACTTCACGGGTATGCTTGCAGTTGCCACGGTAAGTAAATCCGGGGCAGGAACATTCCAGGTGTCCAGCCCGGCCAAACTTGACCAGGTACGATGCAGATGGATCACGAGAACTGGTAAACTCCCAGCTGCCCGTTTCCATCACCGGTGTTTCTTCTGCTTTTGCTCGTGGTGATGCGTTAGCCAATGCATCGATCCGGGCACCAGCATCGCCTATTGCTCGTGCCGCCCTGGCTTCCTCCATAAGGGCGGGGGCAAGCTGTCTCAACCCATCCTGGATTTCCGTAAGGATTGATTTGTCTGGAATTTCCTCGGCCTCGACGGCGGCGATCAGTGCCATCTTTCTCTGAAGTAATGTTGCTATATAACCGTCCAAGGTGCCATCAGCATGGAAATACTCCACTGTGACACGTTTGTTTTGACCCATTCTATAACACCGGTCCTCTGCTTGGGCGTGGTTCGCCGGAACCCAATCAAGGTCCTGGAAGATCACGTGTGTGCCCGCCGTCATGGTGATCCCGACGCCCCCAGCAATGATGTTACAAAGCGCAACACGGACAGCAGGGTCACTCTGGAACCTATCTACGGCCTCAGTTCTCTTGGCAGAGGCATTAGCGCCAGTGATGGTGACTGCCTGATCACCCAGCATCTTCTTATGGCGCTCAATTCCGTCAGTGAAGCAGGTGAACAGAACGACCTTCTCACCTGTCGCGATGACATCCTTGATGCGCTCTGCAACTGCTTTGAACTTGGCTTTGTGCAGGGCGGTACGGACATTCGTTAGACGGGCCAGAAACTCCCTGTCATTGGGTTGAGACGGGTCCGTCCCAGAATACCAGGACAGGAATCCGTCGATGGCATTTAGAGCCGCTTTACTGCCAGAAATGTCTACGGGCACCCAAGAACGGACCTTGGGCGGTAAGTTCAGAACTTCATTCTTCATTCGACGGATAGAAACCTCTTTCATCAGGAGGCTCAACTCGTCAAGATTTGATGCACCAGTTGTTACCCAGCCATAGTCGTTGCGGTATGCGTCACAGTAGCGTTTGGCAAATGATAGGAACGATCTTGAGGCGGGGTGGCCGACACACCGGAACAAGTTAAACAGGTCCTTAGGACGATTCGTCATTGGCGTTCCTGTGAGAAGGAAAACAAATTCCGGACCAATCAGCGCGGCTTTTGCTTCCGCTTGAACACCAAGCAGTTTCAAACAATGACTAGTACGCTTGCTGGCATTCTTGATGAAATGGGCTTCGTCCAGGATGACGCCAGCCCAGTCAATCGCGTGGAGGCGATCTGCATGTTTGCTGAGGATGTCGTAATTAATGATTATCCAGCGTGGTGTGTCAGTCTGATTGGTATCAATTCCGAGCACCTCGATAGTCGCTTTGTCATCGACCATCAGTATTTCGCGCTTCCAGTTGAGTTTTATGGAAGCGGGGCACACGATGAGGATGGTGCCTTCAGGACATCCGGCTTCCATTGCGACGATGGCCTGGCGGGTTTTGCCAAGACCCATGTCGTCGGCGAGGATAGCCCGTTTCTTTGACAGCAGAAATGCAACGCCGTCTGCCTGATGGGGATACAGGCTGCCCTCTTTAATCTTATCGATGCCGGGGGCGAGTTTAATAATAGAGTTCATGAGTAATATCTTTCTTTTTAGTCTTTTTGCCGTGATGGCAGGGCGACAAGCTGAATCAAATACCCGATCCTTTGAGTGGGTCAGTCTTTTGTATTACTGCAGCATGGTGACAATTTTGAACCTGTTTGGATTACCGGCCTACCGAGACACCGTTAGGCCGGTAATAGTTGTTGTTGCGGATTAGTGAATGTAATCAGCTTCACTCGCGGGAACAGGAATCAAGATTGTTTCTGGTTCTCCATCACCTTTAAGGTCAATCTCACCAATTGCATCCTGATAGGCAACAAGATCAGCATCAGCTGATAGCATGTCGAGATCATCATCCCAGGAGGTGGCAATAATAACCTCTTCGTCCTCAAACGCGAAGCGATGCATATAGATGTTCACGCTACCTAAGGCTGCCACCTCGTCTAGTATCTGCATGGCAACATCCTCAAGCTGTTCGGTAAACTTCTCGGCTAAGGCCGGAAACCACCGAACCTTGACCCCGAAGTCAAAGATTTTAGTTAGAGGATCGATTTTCTTTTTGGGCCTCTGGTCAGATACTCCAACTTCCGCACCATCTAGCTCGTTTTCGCCAAAGTACTGATTGAAGTCCTGTATGGACTGTATGCTACCAGCGTATGGGCTGTCACCCAGGCCAAGGATATAGTCCAGTATATAGAGAAGATTGAACCAACCTTCGCCAGTTTCGAAGCAGACCACTTGTGAAGCAGCTGATACGGCAAGTATATCTTGCTCGACTGGATCGCGTGTTTTTAGCGCTGCAACAAGCATTATACAACCGCTGGCAAGAATGCCAGACCCGTCAGGTTTTAAAAACCGTTTGCCGAGTGTTGTGTACGCCCGGCTCATTTTCTGACGACCTGTGCAGTCGGCTATTGAATTTGCCTCTTCTTCAAACCCTATAAGCTCCATAAACTGAGGGAAGAAGACACCAGCAATTAAAGTGCAAATATCCGTTCGTCCCGTGTTTGGAATTTTATCGAGGCGCGAGACTAGTAGCTGCCGTGCCTTATCGTTTGCTCGGTCATTTAGAAGGCTTACCAATGCGGTAAGGCCCGGGTCCACTTCAGTAGGAGTATCAGTAACAGGGAAATTTCCTAGTTTCTTGGATAGAGCTGTCATAGCGCAGAGTTTCTTCCCCTCTCGATCCGCCCAACGGTGAAGAGTTAACGTACTTAGGTAAGAGCTTTTATTTGGCAATGCACATTTCCTTTCAATGTTAAAAATTGATTGGCAGTATTTTTGGGCCAACAATTTTGCAGCAGTGTGTGTCTTCAGCTTTATTCACTTCCGCTTTTTCATAATTAAGACTCGGCAGTTTCCACCCTGGCGTCGTGATGCCCAGTTACTTAATTCATCGGCTCCTGCAGCTTTACTGGGCGGGCATTTAGTCACCGCGTTTAAGGCAAGGTATTCTTTGATGAGTGATGAGTATTCAATGCTCTTCATTTTATTTCTCCTCTTTAGCGGCTGTAGCAAAATGCCGGGGACCGCAATCTAGATGTCAAATCGCCCCAGTCCATTAGATAGACCAATCCTAAGAAAAATGATTAAACCCGACGATAGTGGTCAGCCGGGTATGAATTGAAATGCGGAGGTTGTTTTTTGTCCTGACACATTCCGCTGGTCAGGTCCGGTATTGGTGCCGTGCTGGCTAAGCCCTTTACCGGGGTATGCTGCCCACCTCCCGGAAGCACTCACTCTGAGGCACTTCACCGCCGGTTGGGGCCGAACTTTCGTCCGTAGCAGAGCGACATAGGTCGCCCGGTGCGTTTAAGCACAGTCATAATGTTCAACATTGGGAAACAGACACAATCGTGGCGTCAATTGCCCACAGTTGGGTACACTTTTGAGTTAGTTTCGACTTTGTCTTTTTGTAGTAGTCATGGAATTTCCTTTGTTTTTCCTATGCGGCGCATCATTTGTTACCACCGTGGGCGGAGATGCCTCGGTTGGTACGACTAGGCCGTTCTTAATGCGTAATACAATTGTAGTTAAAAATGAGAAAATGTCAATATTTTGTTATAGGTTGTCACATGGATTATCCAATACTGGAACGGACTAGACAGGATACACCGGGATTACTTGGGTTTAAACCGGATTGGCTAAGATATGTCTATTTGTCGCTGCAACTGCGATGGAACCTGAACGTCACGTTCTAAAGTTTTCTTTCTGTGGCTGAGTTTACGCTGGGTTTGCGCTGGCGTCATGCTTCCAGCGCAGATTTAAGCTGGTGTTACTTGTAGGTTTTTAAGCTAGGTAAAAGCAACTTTGGGCAGTTGAAAGTGATCAAAAAACCATGGGGCCAATCTCACTCCTCATTAGGTCTCGCCCTTTGCCTTCAAAAACTTCGTCGCCATTGTAGGGTTGTTACGGGTCAACTTTTTTATGGTTACATCCTGTGCTTTATCATTTGCCAATCGAAGATTTCTATCAGTGCTTAACAAAGCATCTTTTGTCTTTTGCAAGTGACTAATTGACTTGTCAATTTCATCTATAGCCGTTGAAAATTTTCGGTTCGCCAAATCGTAATTTTTACCAAATGCTGTTTTAAATGTTTCCAATTTTTCTTCAAAATTAGTGACATCTACATTTTGTTCCCTAATAAGGGCTAATTCAGATTTATACTTTAGTGATCCCCTCGCTGCATTTTTTAAAATACTAATAATTGGAATAAAAAACTGTGGCCTAATGACATACATCTGAGGAAACCTATGAGAGACGTCAACTATGCCAGCGTTATACAAGTCGCTTTCTGGCTCCAATAAAGAAACTAATATCGCATATTCACATTTTTTTTCATTACGATCCTTATCCAACTCTTTAAAGAAGTCTTCATTTTTTCTTTTTGTCGCAGTCGTCTCAACTTCATTCTTCATTTCAAACATGATTGAAATTATTTCTGTACCATTTTCGGCATAATCTCTAAAAATGTAATCTCCTTTACTGCCTGATCTGGCATCATTGTCTTTTTCAAAAAATGCATCTTGGAATGCTGTCGAGCGAAGTTTGTTAAATTCACTTTCACAGTGTTGCTCCAATGATTCGCCTACCATCTTTGTTGACTGCTTAGCTTTCATATCTAAAAGCCGTTCAATTTGGTCGTCCCGATCTTGTATTTGGGTTGTGTATTTATCTCTCAGTAAATTTTCAGAATTTTGCTTTTCCAAATAAATATTTTTAAGATCATTTTTTAGGCTGTCATTTTCTTTTTCCGTTTCTTTCACCGCTTCGATAACTGCAAGTTGCTTTGTATTTTCGTTGTCTTTTAATTGCGAATTTAAACGCTCAATTACAAGATCCTTCTCAGCTTGGATATTTTGTAGCTTAATTTCTGAATCTTTTTCTGCTAATTCAAGCTTTACAGTTTTATCCTTCTCGAGCTGTTCCATGCGTACATTAAAATCTTTATCAAATTCACTATCGCGAACTTGTTTAAGAATTTTTGCATATCCTGTTTCATCAACCTTGAAGGCTTTATCACAGTTAGGACAAATAATTTCACTCATCAAAATAATCCTCTATCTTCAACCAACTACTCTTCACCTATCAAAGTCCATATTTGCTGCACTGGCAATTCAGCCC
>CALKND010000026.1 GCA_938092065.1 uncultured Rhodospirillales bacterium | reverse complement strand
GCAATTATACCACACTAGAAGAAATTAATAGTAATGACAGTGCAAATTTGATTGCTAAGCCTCTCAAAAATAAATACTGTCTCACCAACATAACAGATTCAACTACACAAAAACGTACACAAAATTCAATGAAGATAGGATTTTCCGCAATGTTTACAAGAAAATTTAGTACAGCAACAGCAGTAGGCCTTGCAGCTCTTCTTTCAGCAAGTGTTGCCAGTGCAATGGATAATAACTTCAACGCAAAAGAGGTAAATGGACGAAGTAGTTATTTCAGTGTCACTTCAGCCAATTCTGACTTGGCAGACATTTCATTCACAGAATCTGGTCAGCCTCACAATAATCTTAACACTCTCGCAAGTGATGAGAAGAGGGCCGGTAAAACAGTATCATTTGATGACCCTGATGGTATCCTTGGTGCTATGGGTCATGACTATGGTTATGTCCGGCTTGAAACTGAATTTGGTCTTCGTGAGACAACTGCAACTGGAATGACCGGTGAAGCTAACCGTGTTTACACAGGTCTTCAAAGTAGCATACATCTTGGCTCAGCTATGGTGAATTTGGCTTTTGAATATTCAGTGGATCCGGGTGAACTAGCAGGAAGCGGACCTAGTGGATTTTCATTAACTCCTTACATCACAGGCGGCGGCGGTGTTCTGGGTGCTCATGGTAACTTTCAATTCACGAGATCAGACAACACGTTGGACAACACGGACGAAGCTTTCTTCATAGCGCCCGCGCTTCAAGGTGGTGCTGGTATGACACTAGGAGTGCCTTTCGGCGTTGAATTATTTGCACAGTATTCTGAAATGATAGGTTTTACACACTACTTCAAAGCCAGTGACGATATTTACATCAAGACTGTATCTGGTGGACTAAGAGTTAATTTCTAAATCAGAATCATAACTTCTTAATTAAGGGGCATGGTTTTCCATGCCCCTTTTTTATTAAATAATGAATATGAACTCAGACTTTTCCAAAATTTTTTAACAATAATTGACGGTAAAAAGCTTAGCTATTATTAAGCTCTTTAGACCAACACTTCCCAACAAGTGTCAGCTCTTCTGTAAGGAAGGGATATAATGTATGAATACTCAAAAGAAGCCTGGTTTTTGCCCGGCTAACCCAAACTTTTCTTCTGGTCCTTGTGCCAAGCGACCTGGATGGTCTTTGGACGCACTCAAGGGTGCCTTAACCGCTCGTTCACACCGCTCAGGTCCTGGAAAATTAAAACTGGCTGAAACTCTCGCTCGAACTCGTGGCGTGCTCGGGATTCCTGATGATTATCGTGTTGCAATTGTTCCTGCTTCTGATACGGGCGCCGTTGAGATGGCTATGTGGTCTTTGTTGGGTCAGCGAGGTGTAGATATTCTAGCATGGGAAAGCTTTGGCATTGGGTGGCAAACAGATGTTACAAAACAGCTAAAGCTTAGGGATGTTCGTTTATTAAACGCTGATTACGGACAATTACCAGACTTGAGCACTGTCAATTTTTCTAGAGATGTAGTCTTTACGTGGAATGGCACAACGTCAGGCGTTTGTGTGCCAGACGGTGCTTGGATAGCGTCTGATCGTCAAGGACTTACCATTTGTGACGCAACTTCCGCCGTCTTTGCTTACGACTTGCCATGGGACAAACTAGACGTAACTACCTATTCCTGGCAAAAGGTCATGGGTGGCGAGGCAGCACATGGTGTTTTAATTTTGAGTCCCAGAGCCGTCAACCGTTTGGAAACTTATAGCCCACCGTGGCCTATGCCGAAAGTTTTTCGCCTGACAAAAGACGGAAAATTAAATGAAGGTATATTCAGGGGCGAGACCATAAACACCCCATCCATGATTGTCGTAGAGGATGCCCTAGATGGTTTGAAATGGGCTGAGCATGAAGGTGGCCATAAAGCTCTAATTGCTCGATGCAAAGCTAATCTGGCAGCTATTGAAGAATGGGTTTCTAAATCTTCATGGGCAAGTTTTTTGGCTCAAGAAACTTCACAGCGCTCTCGCACATCTGTTTGTCTAATGGTTGATGATGACTGGTTTAAGAATTTAAATACAACTGAACAATCCACCATTATTAAGGCCATCGTTAAGAAACTTGATGAGGAGGGAGCTGCCTACGATATAGGCAGCCACCGAGACGCGCCACCAGGTTTCAGAATATGGGCGGGAGCTACCGTTGAAACCTCCGATCTAAAAAAACTGTTTCCTTGGCTTGATTGGGCATACTCGCAGATCAAAGCAGAGTTGGAGAACTGAAAATGCCAAAAGTTCTGATATCTGATAAAATGAGCCCACTGGCCGAACAAATACTCAAAGAGCGTGGTGTTGAAGTCGACGTTAAGATTGGCATGAGTCAAGAAGAGCTTATTCATTGCGTTTATCAGTACGACGGCCTGGCCGTGCGTTCGTCGACCAAGGTGACTATGGATGTGCTAAATGCTGGTACAAACCTAAAGGTCATCGGTCGTGCTGGTATTGGTGTTGATAATCTCGATGTTGAAGCAGCAACAGCTGCTGGTGTTTGCGTAATGAATACCCCATTCGGAAACTCCATCACTACTGCCGAGCACGCCATCGCCATGATTATGTCCCTGTCTAGGCAAATTCCTCACGCAAACGCATCTACCCACGCTGGCAAGTGGGAGAAATCAAAATTCATGGGTGTTGAAATAATGGGAAAAATCCTTGGCATCATTGGGTGTGGTAATGTTGGAGCGGTTGTTGCTGACCGGGCGCAAGGGTTAAAAATGCGTGTGATCTCTTTTGACCCATATTTGTCACCAGAAAGGGCAACGGAGTTGGGCATTGAAAAGGTTGAACTGGAGGAACTATATTCTCGGGCAGATTTTATTTCACTACATACGCCTCTTACAGACGCCACCCGCGAAATTATAAATGCGGAGGCCATTGCTAAGATGAAACCGGGAATGCGAATCGTAAACTGCGCGCGTGGGGGCTTGATCGTCGAAAAAGATTTAAAACTTGGGTTGGAAAGTGGACAGATAGCTGCTGCAGGTCTTGACGTATTTGAAGTGGAACCTGCAAAAAATAATATTTTATTTGGCATGGAAAATATCGTGGCTACACCTCACTTAGGAGCGTCGACAACAGAAGCTCAAGAAAAAGTTGCCTTGCAGGTTGCTGAGCAGATGGCTGATTACCTGATATCAGGAGCCGTAACAAACGCTTTGAATATGCCTTCAGTGACAGCTGAAGAGGCACCTCGACTAAAACCTTATTTATCGCTTGCAAAACAACTAGGCAGCTTCGCGGGACAATTAACAGAGAGTGCACTTGAAAGTGTTACGATTGAATATGAAGGTCATGCTGCAGAGCTGAATATAAGGCCTCTTACGTCAATAATCATTCAAGGACTTCTGTCACCCTTAATGGTATCAGTTAATACGGTGAATGCGCTGGTGATAGCCAAGGAACGTGATATTCGTGTTAGTGAGGTAAAGCATGAGCTAGCTAGTGTTTATCAAACACTTATCAAGCTAACAGTGAAAACAGAAAAGCAAACCCGATCCATTGCAGGAACACTTTTTGCTGGATCTCGACCACGCATTGTCGAAATCAAAGATATCCCTATTGATGCAGAATTGGGACCAAACATGTTATTTATCACCAATAGGGACAAGCCGGGGTTCATTGGGTCTCTTGGCAAGGCCCTGGGAGATGCTAAAATCAATATTGCTACGTTTCATCTTGGTCGGGCTACGGCTGGAGGAGATGCTATTGCTCTGATTGAAGTTGATGGGGCGCCAGGGAAGGCAGTAATGGATGATATTTGCAAGATAGAGCAAGTAGTTCAGGTCAAGGCGCTAACTTTTTGATATTAAGCACTACCATGTGTAAAGTGGGCTCTTCTAAAAAGCAAAAAATATAATTTTAATAAATCTCACATTTTAATAAGAAGCTTGCTAGGGCAGCAGGGACTGTTGAAATTTTTTGTAATCCATAATTTAGGAGTGCATTACAGCAATGCCTGGCTAGTGAAAGTCTAACATTTAAATAAAACAACTTTATTATAAACTTTGATTCTACATCTGAACTTATTGCACAAGTTTATATCCATCAAATAATCCTTCTAGGACTTATGGCGTGAAGATTTGAGGTAGGTTGTGATGGATTATTGCCTTCACATCTCATTCTTGTGAAACACTTTAAAATAAGGTGCCAGAATCTTTATCACAATTGCGTGTTAAAAGGGTTTTTAGTTGTTGAGTTCTTCAATCAATTGAAGGGGTGTAGGTCAAGTGCTAGTAACTTTACTTCCTTTTTCCCACCTTCTGTTTGCTGGGTGCCAACGCATGAAAATCCAAAGGTTTCGTGAAAGACCATAGACTTGGGATTCGGTGGTGTCGAATTAACTTCACAGGTTAGTCGTGGGAAACGTCTACGTGCTGTTTCAATAACGTCTTTATATAATTGACGACCGAGCCCTTGACCACGAAAGTCTTTTGAAATAATAACACGATCAATGTAAAAAAAATTGTCGAATCTTTTTAAAAACCAACGGTAATTACTGCTGGCGTAATCAAGACCTGGTTCAAGAGCAATAACGAAACCTTTAAGGCCACTAGTAACCTTGAAATAAGCAGAGTGTTCTAGAAACCAAAGCATGTCCTCATGCGTTAAAGAATTGACATGTGGCAAGGCCTTTTGGTTTAGCGTAAGTAGCCTGGGAAGATCTTCTGAAAGAGCATCTCTCAAGCCAGTTTCTATCGCGCCTCCCATGAGCTTACTAGCCACTGTTTCTCAAGCCTGCTGATATGCCATTAATAGTTAGTTGAATACCACGAAGGACCTTGGCATTCTCTGATTCCCGACGGTACTTCTTCATCAACTCTACCTGTAGATGGTTCAACGGATCGAGGTATGGAAAGCGGTTGTGAATGGAACGCTCAAGCAGGGGGTTTGTCTGCAGCAGTTTTTTTTGTCCAGATATTTTCAACAAGGAATCAATTGAGCTTTTCCATTCACTATGGATGCGGTTAAAAATTCTCTCGCGCAGTTTTTTATCCTCTACAAGTTGCGAATAGCGCCTGGCGATAGCAATGCTACTTTTTGCCAGTACCATATCCATATTTGATAACTGACTACGAAAGAACGGCCACTCTTGGTAGAGCTCTTGCAAAAAAGGCATACCTTTGTCTGGGTTATTTGCGAGCCAATTTTCCACAGCCGTTCCAAAACCGTACCAGCCAGGCAGCATCAGGCGGCATTGAGCCCAACTAAATACCCAAGGGATCGCCCTAAGATCTTCAATCTTGCGAGTTTTTTTACGCGAAGGGGGCCTCGACCCAATGTGCAGAGTGGCGATTTCATTAATCACAGTTGAAGACCAGAAATAATCTTCAAAGCCGTCCGTTTTATAAACTAGCTCCTGATAGGCCTCAAAAGCACTATTAGAAAGCTCATCCATAGCGCTTATATATTCTGTTGGCAGTGGGGACGCGTTTGCTTGTAAGAGAGATGCCTCTAATGTTGCTGCTGCAAGTATTTCAAGATTTCTTCGTCCTAGGCCTGGGTTGGAATACTTGCTGGAAATAATTTCACCTTGTTCCGTCATACGTAGCTGACCCTGAACAGCACCGCTGGGCTGTGCTAGAATAGCTTCGTAGCTCGGGCCACCGCCACGTCCAACCGTTCCACCACGGCCATGGAATAGACGCAATTTGACCCCTTTGCGATCGAACAGCCCAATTAACGTTGTCTGCGCCTTGTAAAGCTCCCATCCAGAAGTCAGGAAGCCACCGTCTTTGTTGCTATCTGAATATCCTAGCATGATTTCCTGAACGCCACCAAGGCTATCGACCAGTCGCCTGTATTGTGGAATAGACAGCAAACGATCCATGATCTCGACACAATTTCTAAGATCGGCAATGGTCTCAAATAGTGGTACAATCTGTAGTGTGCTGACGCCATCGGGACTGACTAAATTAGCTTGTTTCAGCAATACTGCCAGCTCCAATACATCTGATGCTGCCTGAGTATTAGAAATTATAGAGGTTGTGATCGTGCGTGGCCCAAGGGTCGTGCGGGCTCTTGCAGCAGCCTCTAGAATATTTAATTCGCTTGTCGTTACCTTGCTATAAGTCCAACCAGTGCGAAGTAGAGACCTTCCAGAATTGAGTTCAGTGGCTAGCAACTCAATACGACGATCTTCGTTAAGGTTTGCATAATCAACTTTGTCCTCAACGACGTCGAATAACTCAGTAATTACACTCTCGTGTATAGATGAGTTTTGTCGCAAGTCTAGGCTGGCAAGGTGTAATCCAAAGCAATTAACTGAGCGTAATAAATCTCGTAATCGGCCGTCGGCAAGATCAGCAGAGCCATTTGCAACTAGTGACTTATGGATAGTACTTAGATCAGCGGCGAATTCGTCAGGGTAAGAATAAGGTGCTGCGTCACCTACAGGCCGCCGAGGTGGTTCAGCTAGTTTATATTTTTTTGCGGTTGCTGCAAGACGGGCATAAATACCAGATATGGCACTCCTGTAGGGCTCTTTATCAAAATTCTTCGGTGATTTCTCGGCTAATTTGGTCAGGTCTGAGGAAACATCCACCAGCGTAGAGGCCAATGATAGTTCTGCACCTAATTCATGAAGTTCCTGAAAATAGAACGTAACTATCTTGCTGCCATGACGTTTCACCGTGTCACGTAAAACGTCGGCGGTGACAAATGGGTTTCCGTCTCGATCGCCACCAATCCAACTGCCAATTTGCAGAAATGGTTCGATTGCCTCAAATTTTTTGTCAAGTTTGCTAAGCCTATCTTCAATTGCCCGATATATTTTTGGCAATTGCCCAAGTAATGAGTAGTCATAGTATGCAAGGCCATTAGAAACCTCATCCACAACATTGAGGCGACTCTGGCGTAACATGCCTGTCTGCCATAGGGCGAGTACTGTCCGACGAATTTGGTCTTTGACCTCATCGTGTTCCTCTGGAGTTAAGTCAGAGCGCTCACAGCGGGTTAAAAGGGCTGATATGGCTAATTCATGACGCATGACACTTTTTCGCCGCACTTCAGTGGGGTGGGCGGTTAAAACTGGAAGCACATGTGCATCTCTAAAGAAAGTGCGTAAATCTTTGGCCTTAATTCCAGCCTCAGCAGCCCGGGTCATAACGTTAGCTATGGTTCCCCTCCGTGGTGGGTCTCCATCTCTGTCATGGCTACGGGTTCTTCGGGTGTGATGCATGTCCTCCGCAATATTGGCTAAATGGGAAAATAGACTAAATGCTCTGACCACATCTACAGTTTCTTTAGGGTCAAGTTGGTTTAGTAACTCTTGTAACTCATGTTTAGCTGGTTCGTCATTATCCCGGTGAAAGCGAACTGAGGTCTGACGGATCATTTCAACGATCTTGAAAGTTGCCTCGCCATTTTGTTCGCGTACTGTATTACCCAATAAACGGCCTAACAAACGAATATCGTTACGTAGCGGGGCGTCTTTATCGGCATCTATCAGGTTTTCAGGCATTGAAGTCTCAAATTTTAATTGTAATACGAAGAGTTGATGAAGTTAATGCCAGTTCTTAAGCTTTTTATAGCTGACAGGCAACGTCAGCTTGAATAAAAGTCATGAAAAACTGTGACTAAATTCTTTCCCACTACATGGTACATCATAAATAAATTGTGTTTTCATCAGTGCTCAATAGTTTTTTGCGCTCGATCTAAAATATAGTATGAGCTAATTTTTATGCCACATCCTACACTACACTATGTTTATAAAACGTGTTGGACGTTCTCTTGTCATTTTTTTTGGGCATAAGGGTTGTTGCCTTTTTTGGTGTGAAGGCGAAGGGGGACACCGGGCAATTTAAAATCTTCCCTCAGCGCATTCACTAAGTAACGCGAGTAGGATTCTGGCAGCTTTTCTGGGCGGCTGGCGAAGACGACAAACGTTGGCGGGCGTGTTTTGGCCTGAGTCATATAGCGTAACTTGATACGAAGGCCACTAGTTAGCGGTGGCGGATGATGGGCAGTGATACCTTCAAGCCAGCGATTGAGCGCCCCAGTCGAAATACGCTTATTCCATAAGTCATAAATATTCATAACAGCAGGTAGCAGACGATTAGTGCCGCGTCCATTTTTGGCAGACAAAGTAATTATTGGAATACCGCGAGCCTGAGGGAAAGACTTTTGCAAGCGATCACTTAACGTGCCAAGAGTTTTCTTAGATTCCTTTACTAAATCCCATTTATTAACAGCGATGACTAAAACTCGCCCTTCGTTGATGACGCGACGGGCAATTGTTAAATCTTGTTTCTCCAGCAAGTCCTGAGAATCTAGAACTAGGACGACGACTTGAGCAAATTTAATAGCACGTATAGAATCGCTGGTGGAGAGGCTTTCAACTTTTTCGCTAACTCTGGACTTTCTTCGTAACCCTGCAGTATCGACTAATTTGATCTCTCGCGTATTGTAAAGCCAACTAGTGCTGATCGCATCTCGTGTGATACCGGCTTCTGGCCCAGTTAGCATGCGCTCTTCACCAAGCAAGCAGTTGACCAGTGTGGATTTTCCTACGTTAGGGCGTCCAACGATTGCCATATTGATGGAGCGATTGGCATCATTTTTTTCATCATCGTTATAGTCGTTGCAAATTCTTTCATTAACATCACCGACCTCGTTTATTTTGGTGTAAGGCAATAGCGCATCGTATAGCTCGGATAGGCCCTCACCATGTTCGGCAGAAAAAGCTAAGGGTTTACCAAGGCCCAGACCATAGGATTCAGCCAGTCCCGGGATTCCAGTACGCCCCTCACACTTGTTAGCGACAAGTATTAATGGCACACCTTGTTGGCGGATCCATCTTCCAAAATGACTATCTAGTGGCGTTACCCCTGCCCGCGCATCAATCAACATCAGAGCGACATTAGCTTCGTTTAAGGCAAGACTAGTTTGCTTGCGCATACGATCTTCTAGGGATCCATCCATGGCATCCTCTAATCCAGCAGTATCTATAATTGAGAATTTCATATCTGAAATACGGCCCTGACCTTCGCGCCGGTCGCGGGTCACCCCTGGAGTGTTATCAACAATAGCGAGACGCTTGCCAACTAGTCTGTTGAAAAGTGTCGACTTGCCGACATTTGGTCGTCCAACGATGGCAACGGTAAAGCTCATGTTCTCATATCTGGTATTAGGTTAGCGATAGGCTAATAGGCTAGCGTTATCCGCAAGAAAATAGACGCTTCGTCCTGCAATAACTGGAGGCACAGATATTCCTGATGGCATCTCAACACTTCCCATGATTCGTCCATCATAAGGGGATATGGAATAGACTAGGCCTAGAGAACTAGCAAGGAGAAGGCGGTCGCTGGCCAAAATCGGACCGTTCCAGATAATTGGATTGTCCTTGGTTTGTGGATTCTCATACTGGGGCAAGGTCTGAACCCAATGAATAGAGCCACTTTTGCGTGAAATGGCAACAACTTCAGCATCATTAGTTAACAGGAATATATAATCACCCGCTACCCATGGGTTGGATAGTCCGCCAATTTCTTTGCTCCAAATACGCCGACCACTTCGCAAATCGATTGAGACCATCATGCCGCCATGGGAAATAGCAAAAACCTGACCGCGGTCGATAATTGGCTGCCCGCGAATATGAGCAATGGTCGAAACTACATTAATTCTTCGAGTGCTTAAGAGTGCCTCAGTCCACAATACGCGGCCATTCTCAACTTTAAGGGCAATGAGCTCACCAGAAGGAAAGGGCGCAACGACGACACCATTGTCAACAGCCGGACTGGCGCCTCCAAGTAAACTAGCAATTTCAGGAATGCCAATGTAATTCCAAATTTCATCGCCTGTAGCCCCATTCAAGGCATATAGGCGACTGTCTACGGTCATGGCGAAGACGCGTCCACTTCGAACTGTTGGGGCGCTGCGCATGGGGCCAGGCAAAGTTGTGCGCCATATTACTGTTCCGCTACTGGCATTCAGAGCAATAACCTCTGCAAAACCAGTGGTGACATAAACTTTACCATCTTCGAAAGCTAGTCCCCCACTCATATGATCGTCGTCTTCTTCATCAGGGGTTAATGAGGTGCGCCAAAACATCTTACCAGTTTTGGTATCAAATGCGCTGACATTAGATGATGCATCCATTGCATAGATCCGGCCAGCAGCAATTATTGGGGTTCCAATTAGTCTTAACTCATCATCGGATCCAGCTCCAATATCTGAAGACCAAGCGAGATTAATACTTTCACCTATTTCAATGTGATGCATAGCATGGTTGGCATAGCCACCTGCCTGAGGCCAATTGGCATTGGCAGATGGTGGGGGTAATAAAATGTCCATTGCTGATAATTCGGCATCGGGGTTTAAAGAGCGTTGATGCCTCAACACTGAAATACGCTCACCTGAGAGCGGCACTTTTAATACATCACCAAACAGACCACCTGGTTCCGTCAATGCCTCGCAGCCAGTCAGAGCTAGAGAACTCACAATAAGGGTGACAAGCCGAAGGGGCTTAAATTTAAATATAACATTTTTTACAACACTCATCGTCTTTGTATCCTTTTATTCGCCTAATCCAGTAAGCAATTCCCTGGCCCGCAGACGAATGCCTTGAGGTGTTGTTTCATCATCAGTTAATGCGGTGAATAATCTTCGTGCCTTAGCCTTGTCACCAGATTGTTTAGCAAGAACAGCAATTAACTCGCGTGCACTATATCGCCATGGATTTTTATCAGCTGTAAGCAAAGCAAGTGAAGTAGTCAATGTGGCTGTATCGCCATTATTGTTCATCTGTTGGATCGTCCCAAGCAAAATTGCCAGATCACGATAAATGGTATCTAGAGAAGCATCTTTTGCTAGCTTGTCATAAGCAGCAGCGGCGCCTTGAAAGTCTTCCCCACTAGCCATCATAGCGGCAGCTTGGAATCCAGCAAGCATTTGATAGCCTTGAGAGGCTTCAGCCTGAAAATCTGCTAAGGCGCTAAGGGCTACTTCTTTATCACCTTCATTGATAAGGTTAATGGCTGCGGCAAAGCGCTCACCTTGTTCGCTTCGGTTGGTGACATCATAGTTTTGCCAGGCCTTGTAGCCAGCGACAGAAGAAATAACAACGAAGGCAAGGCCAATTAGAATTTTACCGTACCGCATCCACAGCTTGTTAAACTGATCTTTGCGTAGTTCTTCGTCAATTTCGCGCAATATGCCTTCTTGAATAGGCTCAGACACTTTGTATCTCCATAATTCAAATTATGACTTAATAAACGAGTTTAAAATATCCCTATGGAATAAGGAAGGCAAACACGCTTTACGAGTTTTCACCTATCCACTTTATGGAACATCCTATTGAGGGAGTTTGATATGCAGGCCCCTGACCAGATTTGGCCACTTCACTCATTGCTTCAAATAGCTCCCGTCGGGCGTCCTTCGGACCTGGTTTTTTATTTGAGGAATCAAGTCGCCCCCGATACTTCAGTCCCAGATCTTTATCAAAGCCAAAGAAATCAGGCGTGCATACTGCACCATAATCTTGGGCTGTTTGCTGGGTTGGGTCAATAGTGTAGGGGAAGGTGAAACCGTTTTTCTCACTTACAATTTTCATATTGAGGAAGGTGTCCTCAGGATAGTCGCTGGGATCATTTGACATAATAGCGATAACACCAACACCAATTGCCTGCAGTTCCTTCATATCGCGCACCAGACGATCAAGGATAGCCTTCACATATGGGCAATGATTGCAAATAAACATAACTACGGTGCCATTTTCTCCACGCACACTCTCAAGGCTATGAATTTCTCCATCGACCCCACCAAGTGAGAAGTCCGGAGCTTTCCAACCAATTTTGCAAATCGGGGTTTCCGTGGAAACCATAAATCTTATTTCCTGACAAAATTATTTAATTGATGCTCTTGATTAGCCTTAAAAATACTTTCAATCAAGAAAAGCTCGTAAGCGAGGGTCTTCAGATTTCCGTGTTAACTGGGTTTATTTGCTAAATTGTTAATTCATATAAAATAGTCGTTAACTTATTAACGACGCTTTAACCGTGGATGGTGTAACATTAAATAAATGCTAAACATAATAATCAAGGATTTTTTTGAGACATGCGGTCACTCAGTATTCTAGTAATTGCTGTATCTCTTAGTGCATGCGATCCGCGCCTTGCAGCGGTCGATGGTGTTTCTGCGGTGGGCACTGGCAAGACTGTCAGTGACCATTTTGTTTCTTTTGCTAGTGGCAAGGATTGTTCGACCATTCGAAGCAACACTGGCCGCACTTACTGTGAAGAAGATGAGCCAAACCCGACGCCTAAAGTCTGGTGCTATCGAACAATTGGCCAGGCTGTATGCTACGACAGGCCAGACCCTTATCAGGGAAATCAACGCAAGATGGGAGAAAACGACCATAATCTCGATAAATCAAAATAAAATTTTGCTAATTGGCCCATGGATCAATTCTACTTGCCCAAACTTATGAAAATTAGCTTTTTTCGTTAAACAATTGTACAGATGATTAGCAACTTTTGTAACTTATTAGAGAGGCAGTTGCAGAGACCTTGAACATTTGTGAATTGGATAAGTAGTTATTTATGACGGCTAATTTTAGTAATGGATTTACGCCAAAAGTATTAGCGTAATATTTAATCGACAGTTTGATAGCGGTTGAAATACTAAAATCTTCATTGACGTTGTGATGTGGTAATAGCTTGAGCACAAGGGCATATTTCTCTATTTTAAAGGCAACTGCATTGTTACAATGCCCTTGAAATTTTTTGGGTCCACAGGCTGTCCCTTGCGTATAAGTGTAATACGTCCTGATTTGGCTAGATGTATAGCCTGTTGCTTTACCGCATTTAGATAACGCCGCCATAAATTAGGGCCATCTTTTGGTTTTCTACGCTCATTGGCAATAGCGTACGCCACATCTTTGAAAGTCGGCGCTTTGCCCCCACTAAGGATGTCAAGAATGGCGATAGCTATAGGATCGTCATAATTGGCCTCATTGGCCATTTTATTTTCTTTTGATTGATCATTCATTTAAAGGACACTTAGCTGAGAAGCTGGCTTGAAGCAATGCTATTGAAGTTGGACAGTCCCACAATTGCTGTTTGCCTCAGCAACTTTTTTTAGGGTTGAAATTGTAATCTTTCGTGTATCTACTTTTTTCCATTTTTATTATAAATCAATGTAGCAACTCTCAGGGTATTTGTCCTCTAGAACTGTTGGTTGCTACTTAAGTCTTTTTTATGCCGCATTGTCTCAGAGCGACTTCAAGTCTTTGCCAATCTTTCTCACATCCGGGCAAGCCAAAACGAAGCCAATTGGGATCATATTGAAATTGGCGAACCATGATCCCGCTTTTAGCAAGGGCTTGGTAAACTGCTTTGGCTTGATTTGTGGCAACGAGGCGAAATAAAGATGTACCGCCGACGACTTCCAAATTACGAGCCACAAGAATCCTATCTAAGCGGTTGCTTGCTAGCTTTAGCTGATGGCGAGTGATGCTCATCCATTTGTCATCTGAGAGGGCTTCCTCACCTATGGTGGCAGCTGGTGTTGACACCGCCCAAGGCCCAAGGAAGGTCGATAAACGCTCAGCTACAACAGGATCTGTAAGAGCGAATCCTAGGCGCAAACCGGCAAGGCCGTAAAACTTACCAAAGGAACGCAAAATGATCAGACCGGGTGCGCCAACGGCGCTAGCTAGGCTTAGTTCGGGAACAACGTCGCAAAATGCTTCATCAACAATCAGCCAGCCACCTTTCTCAGCTTGCCTTTGGGCAAGGCTTTTCAAATCTTTGCTTGCATGTTGGTATCCGTCTGGATTGTTGGGGTTGACAACAATTATCACATCAGAATTTTCCTCGGCTTGGTTTAGGTCACTGGTTTCTCTAACCGTGTGTTCAGCTATGCGCCAGCAAAGGGCATGTTCATTGTAGGTTGGGGAGACAATTGAAACTCTCCCTGCGGGGCGCATTCGAGGTAGCCATTGAATAAATGACTGAGTGCCAGGTGCGGCAGTAATCAGTTGCGGATCGCTCACCCCGTAGCACATTGCTGCAGCCCGCTTCAGGTTGTTCAGGTTAGCGGCACTTGGCAGTGACCCCCAGTCCTCAGCATTAAATTTTTTTGGAACGTAAGGTTGCGGATTTATACCTGTGGAGAGGTCAAGCCAGCCATGTTTTGAGCGGCCATAACGTTGCTCAAAGGCTTGTGGGTCGCCACCGTGCTCACATTTATTCAAGGTCATTTCATGTGTCCGGGTTTTGCGGCCTGTCGATTTGGATAATTTCGCCATTTAAATTACAAGACACTTCAGCCAACTGCACAAAATACTCAGTTACGTCCTCTGGCAGCTTAGTGCTCTCAGGGTCCTCGCCAGGATAGGCAATTGGACGCATGGTTGTACGAGTGGGACCTGGATTTAGTATGTTAGCTTTGATATTACTTTTTTTATTTTCTGATGCATAAGTTTTGACCATGGTTTCCAGTCCTGCTTTGGAAACAGCGTAGGCTCCCCAAAAGGGCCATGTTCCTTGTGTTACTGTCGATGATACAAAAATAGCTCGTCCTGCCTCTGAGGTCCTGATCAGAGGATCAAAGCTTCTGAGTAGGCGGTAGTTAGCTGTCAGATTTATATTTATTACTTGGTCCCATTCCTCTGGTTTGACTTGTGGCATGGGTTTCAGAGGTGTCAGTAGGCCCGCATTTCCTACCAGCACATCAAGGCGCTTAAAGCGTTCAAAGACGGCAGCAGCCATGTGATCAATTGCGTCAAAATCACACAAGTCTAGAGGTGCAAGAGTAACATTGTCACCGGTTAGCTCTAGGATTTTATCATCAAGCTCCTCCAGTGCACCTTGAGTGCGTGCACAAAGTATAAGTTGGGCGCCTTCTTGGGCAAAACGCAAGGCGACGGCTCGTCCGATACCACGGGAAGCTCCAGTAATTAATGCAACACGTCCTCGCAAGCGTCCTTCTGTCATTCTTAGCGCCTTGTTTTTAGCAGTGATAACTGTTTTGGAGCACGTCCGTTTTCAAGATCAGTAAGACGGATTGGGTAATCGCCACTGAAGCAGGCATCGCAAAATTGTGGATTGTCCGTATTGCGTCTTTCTTCTCCGACTGCGCGGTAAAGACCGCTAAAAGAAATAAAGTTTAAACTGTCAACCCCAATAATCTTACGCATGGACTCCAGATCATGCATTGAAGCCATTAGTTCCTCGCGCTCTGGCGTATCAATGCCATAGAAGCATGGATTGGTGATTGGTGGAGAGGATACGCACATGTGTACTTCTGTGGCTCCTGCAGCACGAACCATATCCACAATTTTAACGGACGTAGTGCCGCGGACGATGGAGTCATCAATCAAGATAACGCGCTTTCCTTTTAAATATTTGGCATTGGCGTTGTGCTTTAGCTTGACGCCTAGATTGCGAATTTGTTGAGTTGGTTCAATAAAGGTGCGCCCGACATAGTGATTTCGAATAATCCCAAGTTCGAATGGAATGCATGACTGTTCGGCGTAACCTAGGGCAGCGGGAACACCTGAATCAGGTACTGGTACGATGACATCAGCATCTATGCCACTCTCTTTTGCTAGCTCCATGCCAATTTTTTTTCGAATCTGATAGACATTGCGCCCTTCTAAGTAGCTGTCAGGGCGGGCAAAATAAATATATTCAAAAATGCAAAATTTTGGTGTTATGGGCAGGAATGGCTTAAAGCTACGCAAGCCTTTTTTGTCGATGACTATCAATTCACCCGGCTCCACATCACGTACAAACTCTGCACCAATAATATCCAGCGCACATGTCTCAGAAGCTAAAATCATAGATACGCCAATCTTACCAAGAACTAACGGGCGCACACCCCGTGGATCTCGCACTCCAATGATTTTTTCCTGGGTCATAGCAACAAGCGAATAGGCACCTTCGGCCTGGCGTAGGGCATCAATTACTCGTTCAACTACATTTGTCGCTTTGGACATGGCGATTAGGTGAATAAAGGTTTCAGTATCACTGGTTGATTGAAAGATGCAGCCGCGCTCAACAAGTGCTTTGCGAATGGCATAAGCATTGGTCAAGTTGCCATTATGTGCAATGGACAGGCCACCAAATTTAAAGTCAGCAAACAGAGGCTGGACGTTTCTGAGGGCTTTGTCGCCCGACGTAGAATATCGCACATGTCCGATGGCCATGTTTCCGGGCAGGTTCTCCATGACATCTCCGGAATTGAAGTTGTCACCTACATGGCCTAACGCCCTGTGTGAATTGAATTGATGACCGTCATATGACACTACTCCAGCGGCTTCTTGCCCACGGTGTTGCAAGGCATGCAGACCAAGCGCTGTGTGCGCGGCAGCGTCAGGATGGTGGTATATGCCGAAGACACCACATTCATCATGAAAGTGATCGTCATCTTGGTTTTGGGAAATTGTCTTATTGTTTTTTGACATAAAATAGTTAAATACCAATTAGTTCTGTGAGCTACTGTCAATGAGGCGTTCCATCTCATTACGTATTTTTCTTCCATAGCCATTAAGTTTCCCTGTTTCGCCACTTTTTGGTTCAGGTGAGATCAGCCCTTCAATAACTTTCTGGCTTTTAATTAATTTATTGGCTTTTACTACTGCTGTATCAGCTGTTGCTGCGGCTTCTTTTGGGATCATGGAGCGTAGCTGTTGAGCACCAGCTTCAATCAGGGGCATAGTGCGGGCGCTTCTGAGCCAGGCAGACTGGTCAACTAAAGGCAGTATCCATTTGGTTCCAATGTAAAGAAGGCATATTAAAATACTACCTCTAACAAGGCCGAATAAAAAACCAAGAGAACGATCAAGAGCGTTTAGGCTGCTATTATGGACGCGTTTGGATATGGCACTACTCACAATAGACAAGATTGCAAGTGATATAATGAATACAGCAATGCCGTTGGCTAAATCGGCGGCGAGTTCAATAGAGATATGTTTGCGAAAAAAAGGCTGCACAAAGGGAAATACGTAAATTGTGATTAACCCACCGCCGACCCAGCCAACTACGGACAAAATCTCTTGAACTAAGCCTCGTGTGTAGGCGAGGGAAGCTGATATGAGCAACACAACCACGACTGTCATGTCAGTGATGTTGACGGGCAGATTATCCATTAGCCTTTACTTTCGCCAAGGTCATTACTTCGGACCTCTCTTGTCGGTGTGTGAAACAGAGAAAGTAAGTCAGCAAGATGTTCAATTTCTTGTATTTCCATAATGCTTTTGGGTGCAGTTCCTAGACCTTTCCCCCGGTTCTTTGGAACGATAGCACGGGTAAAACCTAATTTGGTTGCTTCTTTCAAACGCACGTCAGTATGTGACACTGGGCGAACCTCGCCAGAAAGGCCAATTTCACCAAAAACCACCGTTTCAGCTGGCACCGCAATACCGCTTAAAGAAGATGCCAAAGCAGCCGCAACAGCAAGATCAGCTGCAGGTTCAGACACACGAAGCCCACCTGCAACGTTTAGGTATACGTCGTTAGCACCAATAGCAAGTCCGCATCTCGACTCAAGCACTGCCAAGACCATTGCCAGACGTGCTGCATCCCAACCGACAACAGCCCTACGTGGGGTGCCAAGTGGTGATGGGGCGATTAAGGTTTGTAGTTCTACTAGCATGGGCCGGGTCCCCTCAATACCAGCAAAAACGGAGGCCCCGTTGACGTTGCGTCCATGGTCAGACAAAAAAAGAGCCGATGGATTGGCAACTTCCATTAGACCTTTGTCAGTCATCTCGAAGACGCCAATCTCGTCAGTTGGACCATAGCGGTTTTTGACAGCACGCAATATGCGGAACTGGTGGCTACGCTCCCCTTCAAAATATAATACCGTGTCGACCATGTGCTCCATGACCCTTGGACCTGCGATCTGGCCATCCTTAGTGACATGGCCGACCAATATAACGCTGAAGTTGCGACGCTTGGCTAGACGGATCAATTCCTGGGCTGACGTTCGCACTTGCGACACAGAGCCCGGAGCAGATTCGAGACTATCTACAAACATTGTCTGAATTGAATCGATGATGACAACTTCAGGTGCGTCGCCACTATTCAGGGAGGTCACAATATCGCGGACGGAGTTGGCGGCCGCTAATTGTACATTGGCTTTAGCGAGGTCTAGACGTTCAGCGCGCATCCGTAGTTGTTCGACGGCTTCTTCGCCCGAAATATAGGCGACTGGGTAATTGGCCGCCAAAGAGGCGACAGCTTGCAAAAGAACCGTCGATTTACCGATACCCGGATCACCACCAACTAAAAGGGCGGAGCCTGGCACTAGTCCACCTCCGCAAACTCGATCAAATTCACTAATACCAGTAACACGCCGAGGTGGTGCTTTGCTCTTGCCCTGTAATGGAACAAACTCAATTTTGGAACCTTGTTTTGAACCAAGACCCTTGGGGGCCTGCTCAGACACGGATTCCTCAATAAGGGTATTCCATGAGCCACAATTATCGCAACGCCCACTCCACTTAGCACTGATGTCACCACAATCTTGACAGACGTATTGGCTTGCATTTTTTACCACTAGAAGTCCCTAGATAAAGACTATTTATAGAATCTAACTGATTTACGGGATTTCACTAAGGATGACAAGGTGGCACTGTAAATCCATTCCCTTTGCGCTACCCTACACACACCTGAATAAATAAATGTAGCTTCCACTGCCTAAGCATTCTCGTCTTTTAGCATAGTTGTAAGAGGGAATTTTTTGTTTTTTTAGCAGGGTCTGTTTCAGAGTAGCATTTACGAAAGGCATGTTTTTTTATCTTCCCATTTTGCTCGAAAAGCTTGAAAAAATATGAATGATAGATCACGCTTTAACCGTAAACAATTTCCTATCTTTCAGATGGTATCATAATGATGCTACGTTTATTAAATTCAGGTTTTAATTAAGAGGGCGCGTCATGATAACTCGAATTGTACAAGCATATGATACTCTCGTGCTCAACCGTCCTAAGTCGGTTTTGGTCGTGTTACTGTCAATTTTGATATTCTTTGGTTACCACACAAGAAATTTCAAATTAGACGCATCAGCGGACACCTTGTTACTAGAAGAAGATGTTGATCTGAATGTGTTCAGGGATATTAATGAGCGATATCCAAGTAGCGAATTGCTTATCGTGACTTACACTCCTATTGACGACCTCTTCTCGGACCAGGCTTTAGAGCCTATGACGGAACTTCGTGAAGAGCTTAAAAAAGTTGCCAGCGTGAATGCTGTTTTTTCGATCTTGGATGCCCCTCTGTTTGATAGCTCTGATGCGGATATTCAAGAAATGCTGAAGAATATGCCAAGTATGGAGAAAGAGGATGTTGACCGTGCCCGGGCCCGAGAAGAGCTGGTTAATAGCCCAATTTATCGTGATCTAATTGTAAGTGGTGATGGTAAGACAACGGCTCTGCTATTGGAAATGGCCCCAAATATTCAGTTTGACCGCCTATTAAAGTCTCGAAGTATGCTGCGTTCAAAAAGTAGAAAAACAAGTCTTTCGGATACAGAAACTCAAGACTTGGAACGTATCTCAGCCGAATACGATCGGGTTCGAGACTTAATGAGCGCGCAACGCCACCTTGATATTGCACAAATAAGGGGCATTATCGCGCCTTATCGCCAATACGGTACAATCTATCTAGGTGGCTTACCGATGATTACCGACGACATGGTAACATTTGTGCGAAGTGACCTGACGGTCTTCGGAGCGGGGGTTCTCGCCTTTTTAATCCTTATACTCACTGCTATTTTTCGACAATTACGTTGGATTGCCCTTCCCTTAGTCAGCTGCTTTTACTCCGGTTTGACTATGATAGGTGTCCTAGGTTTATTTGGATGGATGGTAACTGTTATTTCATCTAATTTTCTTGCCTTAATGCTGATTATTACTATTTCCATGAACATCCATTTGATCGTGCGTTACAGACAACTACACCGAGATAACCCTGATGATAATCAGCTGACGCTGGTCAGAATGACCATCCACAAGATGGTGAAGCCCTGCCTATACACTGCCCTTACGACGATTATTGGCTTTGGCTCTCTTGTGGTTAGCGATATTAAGCCAGTCATAGATTTTGGTTTGATGATGAGTGCTGGTTTGACGGTTACGTTTATGACGTCGTTCTTGTTGTTCCCAACAATGTTGTTGGTTATTGGAAAAAACGAAACTGCCACAACTGTGGAAGAAGTGCGTTTTATGTTCCCAGAATACTTGGCTCATTTGACTGAATTTCAAGGCAATAAGATTCTAGTGTTGGCACTGGTTTTGAGTGTGTTGAGCATTGCGGGAATTTCGATGCTGCGTGTGGAGAATAGCTTCATCAATTATTTCAGCGAGGATACAGAAATTTATCAGGGCCTCAAGCTCATTGACGAAGAACTTGGTGGTACAACACCTGTTGAAGTACTGATAAAATTTAGAGAAGATGTAGAAGAATTGACAGCCGAAGATCTGGCAGAGATGACCGAAGAAGAAATAATAGAGGAACGTGCTTTCATGGAAGCAATGCGGACTCAACCAGAGCTATGGTTCACCCCCACCAAAATCCAACTCATCAAAAAGGCTCACGACTATCTGGATGGATTACCCGAAATTGGGAAGGTTCTCTCACTGGCGTCATCAGTCCGTGTTGTTGAAGAAATTTTAGGAAAAGAGCTTGAAGGATTGGATATGGCAGTTTTGTATAACAAAGTTCCTGCTGAAGTAAAAAACAGTCTTATAAATTCTTATATTTCTATTGAGAATAACGAGGCAAGAATTGTGGCCCGGGTATTGGATACCCAACCGGATTTGCGCCGTAAGGAGTTGCTGAACAAAATTCACCTTGATTTAGGCAGTCAAAACGATTTTGACCAGCTATCTGACTATAAGCTTTTGATTAATGATGTGACTGTGAGTGGATTACTTGTACTCTACAATAACATGTTGCAGAGTTTATTCTCGTCACAAATCAAGTCCATCGGGGTGGTGATGCTTGGTATTGGCATAATGTTTCTGGTCCTGTTCCGGTCATTTGCCTTATCAATTATTGGTATTCTCCCGAACCTGTTGGGTGCTTTAGTAGTTTTAGGCGTTATGGGCTGGGCGGAAATCCCCATGGACATGATGACCATTACCATCGCTGCAATTACCATAGGAATAGCTGTCGACAATGGTATTCACTACATTTATCGCTTCAGAGAAGAATATGCATTGACGGGGAGCTATGAAGAGACCTTGCATATCTGTCATTCAAATATTGGTAAGGCAGTATTCTACACTACCATGACTATCATCTTTGGTTTCTCTATCTTGATAATGTCTAACTTTATACCGACGATCTATTTTGGTGTGTTGACCGGGGCGGCCATGTTCATTGCGCTTATGGCCGCATTGACAGTCCTGCCAAAACTGATTTTGTTATGGAAGCCCTTTGGCTCAGTGAAGGTTTAATTACTGGTTTTGTAGATGCGCTGGTAACGGTGGCCTAGTGAGGTCAGTATCTCGTAGCCTATAGTCCCTGCAGCATCAGCCACATCATCTACTGGGATAATTGGGCCAATCAAGTCTATCAAGGCACCTGGGTGGGCTAGCTGTTTGGGAACATTACTTACATCAAAAGTAGTCAAATCCATGGATACTCTTCCAACAATTGGCACCCGGACACCCCCTAAGAAACCAAAGCCTTTATTGCTTAGTGACCTGGGGTACCCATCGGCATAACCAACCCCAACAGTCGCGATCCGGCCTTTTTCCTTGATTTGGTGAGTCGCGCCGTAGCCAACAGTCTGTGGTACATTGACCTCACGAACTTGTAGAATTTTTCCTTGTAATTTAATGACCTGGCTCATTGGGTTAGGTTTGCCTGGGGTTGGGTTTATGCCATAAAGAGCAGCTCCAGGACGTGCAAGATTAAAAAAATATTTATCACCAAGAAATATTCCTGAGGAGTTTGCCAGCGACGCTTTGCAGCCAGGAAAAAGTGTTAAGGCTTGACGAAAGCTCTTGAGTTGATCTGCGTTCATAGTGGTCTTGGAGTCTTCCGAACAAGCCAGATGGCTAATGACATAGGCAATGTTCAGGCCCTTAATCCGCTGAGGCTCCTTTTGTAGTATAACCACATCGCTGGGGGATAATCCCAACCGTGCCATGCCAGTGTCAACGTGGATGTCTGCTGGAGCCTGCGGGTGTTTTCTCTTCCAAAGAGCTAAGTCTTCTAAAGAATTTAGTACTGGGATTAAATTATGTTCCTCTAATGCCTGCCCGGCAAACATGGGGCCGCCCAGAATATGAATATTGGCCTCAAGGCTGACATCGCTGAGGACTTTGCGAAGATATACCCCTTCATCAATAAGGGCGACGAAGAATTCTTTACAGCCTGCTTGACACAATTGGATTATTGCTCTGCCTGCGCCCAGTCCGTAAGCTTCGGCCTTTATAACGGCACCGCAGTCTGCATTGTTTAAACTGCTTTTGAGTCTTTGCCAGTTACGTGCCAGTTCAACCATATCAATGGTCAGAATACCGGCGCTGGAATTAGGATCCTTCATTAACCTTGTTGGTCGTTTGGTTGGTGAATGCGTTCAAGATCACTAAAGCGGGTAAATTTACCCATAAACTGAAGTTCGACGGTACCGACGGGACCGTGACGCTGCTTAGCGACGATGAGCTCTGCTTTGTTGCGAACTTTTTCTAGCCGTTCTTCGTTGCGCTGCTGGCGTAAAAAGAACTTATCATCATTTTCATTTTCGTGCTGGGATGCGCCTCTACGCTCCAGATAATATTCCTCACGAAAGATAAACATTACAACATCTGCATCTTGTTCGATGGAGCCTGATTCACGTAAATCGGAAAGCATTGGACGTTTGTCCTCACGTTGCTCAACAGCACGAGATAACTGTGAAAGGGCGATCACCGGCAGATCAAGCTCTTTGGCTAGCGTCTTCAAGCCACGGGTAATTGCCGAAACTTCTTGTACCCGTCCATCATTGCGTGAGGTCCCAGAGCCTGAAATGAGTTGCAAATAGTCAACTACGATCAAACCCAGTTTATGTTGGCGCTTCAAGCGTCGGGCTCGGGTCCTAAGTGCGCTAACGGTCAACGCTGGGGTGTCGTCTATAAAGATTGGGATGTCGTGCAGGGCCTGACTTCCAGCCACAAGCCGATCGAATTCTGGAGTTGTGATCTTACCCTTACGAATGCTGTCAGATGAAATTTGTGTTTGCTCAGAAATAATTCGTGTCGCCAGTTGTTCGGCAGACATTTCAAGGGAGAAAAAACCAACTACTGCTCCTTGCTCGCCACCAGACTTGTGATGGGTATAGGCAGCATTAAATGCTATATTGGTGGCCAACGCTGTCTTGCCCATAGAGGGACGTCCTGCAAGGATTAAAAGGTCTGATGGATGCAAGCCTCCTAAAATTGTGTCAACATCCAGTAGCCCTGAAGTTACTCCTGCTAGGGCGCCATCACGTTTATGGGCACCCTCTGCCATTTCCAAAGCCGTAATGACAGATGTTTTAAAGGCTTGGAAGCCGCCTTCATAGTTTCCCGTAGTGGCCAGGTCATAAAGGCTCTGCTCTGCAGTTTCGATCTGTCGTGTTGCGTCGTCCTCTACATCTCCACCGTAGGCGCGATTAACGACGCCCTCACCAAGATCAATAAGGGAGCGCTTGAGATGCAAATCATAAATAATACGTCCATATTCTCCTGCATTGATTATTGAGACCATGCTCTCAGCTAATTCCACCAAATAAGCCGTTCCACCGATTTCAATAAGGCTTTCGTCTTGTTCAAAAAGTCGCTTTAGGGAGACTGGGTTAGCAATCTGCCCTTTTTCGATTAAACGTGCACACGCATCATAAATTTTACCATGTTGGGCAATGACAAAATGTTCTGGCAGCAGAAACTCAGAAACCTTCTCACAGGCTCGGTTATTAGCAAAGATAGCACCAAGCAAAGATTTTTCAGCCTCAACATTGTGGGGTAGACTACGAAAACTAGAATCGGCTTGTTTGCCATTCTCGTTTATGGGGTTGTTTAATGTTGGTGGTATAGCTGGTATTGTCATGTGAAGAAACTACAAAGATCGTGTCTGCGCGTCTTGAATAATCGTCTGTGGATTGTGTGGATATCGGGGACACTTTTGACGGATGATAAATAAAACCAGAAAAACAGACGGCGTCTCGTATGTTTGAGACGCCGTTGAAAATTGAAAATACATAGTGAAGCTTAGTCGTCAACTTTGTTCTTCTTCATCTGTGACAGTTCCCTCATCCGCTCTAGTTGTGCTCCCCACAGATTCGGCCTCAGAATCTTCTGCTCCAGCAACGAATTCCTCTGTCTTGGCTTCAGCACCTTCAGCATCTTCAGCCTTCTCGAAGATTTCCTCTGCCTTGATTTTGGCCTGAGCTGCTTCTTCTTCTTCAATTGACATAACAGCGTGGCCAATTTTCGCCTGAATTTTAGCTTCTTCTTTGGAGCGCGCAACGTTGGCAGTAACGCTAACTGAAACTTCCGGGTGCAGGGTTACCTGAACGTTATACAAACCTAGAGCCTTGATAGGTTGTGCAAGTTCGACCTGTTGTCGGGTGATTGTGAACCCACCACCAATAACTTGATCTGCAATATCACGGGCGTTGACCGAACCATAAAGTTGTCCTGACTCGCCAGCTTGACGAACTACAATAATATCTAGGCCATCGAGTTTCTTGCCTACCTTTTCGGCCTCTGCGCGCTTTTCAAGATTAACAGCCTCAAGTTGAGCTCGTTGGGTCTCGAATTGTTTATTGTTTTCTGTTGTAGCGCGAAGAGCTTTTGCTTGCGGTAGTAAAAAATTGCGGGCGTAACCCGGTTTGACTGAAACTACATCGCCCATTTGGCCAAGTTTTTCTATTCGTTCTAAAAGAATGACTTCCATCTTTAGTCTCCTAGCCCATGTGGGGGCGCTTGATTGACGTCTTCAGCGACGTCAGGTTTCATATTAGTCGTTGATATTCCGGCTTTAGCCGGGGTTTCTAAAGTATCGGCGCAAACCGAACCATTGTTCTATTATTCCCGTAATAATGACCACCAGTGCTATCCAGCCGGAAAGAATTAATGCCACATAAATGGCCGTTAGCAATATTCGCGGAAAAGCTGCATGGCAGGCTAATTTGTGGAATACTGCGAGACCGAGAAAAAAAAACGGTACGGCAAGGATTAAAGTAAGATTTTGACTAAAAAACTCCAATTCTTCTTGGCTCAATAGTGCGACGCTGGCCGAAATTACTATAAACCAGGATATCCAATCTGGAAGCATAAGATTGGCCAATTTTGACTTTGGTCTCTCGGTACGATTAAAACGCGTCAATATGGCCAATGCAATGGAAGCGTTAAAAACCACCATTAATACCAATGATGTTCCCATGTATCCGGGAAACAAAGGAACCATTAATTGAACTAAGTCACCTCGTACAACCTCATCCAGTGGCACCATATAGGTGAAGACTTGATCCAAATAGTACCGTATGAGACCTTGCAGACCCCCTACTTCTCCTTGTGACGAAATTATAGCCACCATTAACATGCTTGCAACAAATACTGACAAGATACATAGGATGGACCCTGCTGGATACCATTCTTTATTTTGGCTGCCTGGCGCTGAATGTTTCAACAAAGCCTGTCTCACAATAATCCATGCTGGAAGTGCATGAATTATTGTAAACAGTCCACCGGAAAGCAAAGTTCCTGCAACAGTTGAGGTCACAATCCCGCTGACACCTGCAATGGATACGGCTTTAATACCTTGATCGAGGCCAACCAATAGCAACGGCAGGGGTGCAAAATAGACCACTAGCAATGCTCCGGGCATTTCTAATAAAAAAGCTAGCGAGGCGAAGCCGCTTATGGCTCCTGCACCAACGACTATAAGCATGTCCTTAGACATTAGGACCTCCTCGCCTTAACTGGCCATCGTCAACTTACTTAAGCACGTACGGCATCAAAGCGAGGAAGCGCGCACGCTTTATAGCCTTGGCCAGTTTATGTTGCATTTTGGCAGAAACCGCCGTAATTCGGCTTGGTACGATTTTGCCACGCTCAGAAGTATAGCGTTGCAACAATCGAGGGTCTTTGTAGTCGATTTGTTGCGCCTTAGAGCTGGAGAATGGGCAACTCTTCCGACGTCTTAAGAAAGGACGACGTCCACCGCCATCACCATTTGACTCTTCACCGGAAGAGGCCATATTCATATTGTTGTTCCTTCGCCGTTGTCTTCGCCAGTATCACTGGCAGTTTCGAGTACCGGGGCCTTTTTTTCTTCCATTGCTAGTGTAGCTTCTTCAGGAGCCGGCGCAGCCGAGGTTTGGCTTGAATAACCATTGTCATATTGGCGCGGGCGATCGTCACGTGATCGCGAGTTCATCATTACCGAAGGGCCTTCTTCGATGGCGTCAATCTTGATAGTTAAATAGCGCAGGATATCTTCATTGATACGCATTTGACGTTCCATTTCATGAATGGCACCGGCAGGTGCATCAATGTTTAGCATTACATAATGCCCCTTGCGATTTTTCTTAATTCTATATGCAAGGGTACGAAGCCCCCAGCTTTCTGTTTTCACTATCTTGCCGCTATTATCGTTAATGACCTTTGTAAATGATTCGGTCAGGTCTTCGACTTGAACTGCAGATATGTCCTGACGTGCAATAAACACGTTCTCGTAATAAGCCAATTTATTTCTCCCTCTGGCTTTTCTCATCCCATATCAACCTAATATTGATTAGGGCATAGCCGGACCCCATGGTCTGGCAAGGAGTTGAAGGCGCGAAATATACACGAAAAGAGTTACTGTGCAAGTACAGAAGAGGTTTGTTTAAACTGTTCGTTTTAAAGCTCTTGGTAAATTAATAAGGCAATTGAGCATATTCACAGTCCGTCATGTCTATTTGTTTTTTCGACTTTTTACGGGTCAGCTACAGAACTGTAATGTAATAATTTTAGCTTTTCAATTTTAAGCTATTTATCGGCTCCTTGATCATAGTGCGAACTTTGGAGTAAATAAGCCTTCACAAATCTTTTTTTATTACTAACGGGACGGATATTCCATGACATTTGCTTTTGTTTTTCCCGGCCAAGGTTCACAAGCCGTTGGCATGGGCCAGGAGTTAGCCGCTGCTTTTCCAGTTGCAGCCGAAGTGTTCAAAATAATTGACGAAGCATTGGGTAAAAATCTGACAAAAGTTATGTTTGAAGGGCCTGAAGACGTACTGAAATTAACTGAAAATGCACAACCAGCGTTGTTGGCTGTATCATTGGCAGTTGTACGTATATTGGAAGGTGAAGGCGGTCTTGATCTAAGCAGTCAGGTTAAGTACGTGGCAGGACACTCTATGGGAGAATATTCAGCGCTGGCTGCTGCAGGGACTTTTTCTTTGCCTGATGCGGCCAAGTTGTTAAATACAAGAGGCCGCGCTATGCAGGCGGCTGTTCCTGTGGGCGAAGGTTCCATGGCGGCCCTGTTGGGACTTGACATGGATGTAGCCAGCAAAATTGCTGATGAGGCAGGACAGGGCGAGATTTGCACTACTGCCAACGATAATGCTAACGGACAAGTAGTTATCAGTGGAACTAAGACAGCCGTTGAAAGGGCCATACTCATTGCCAAAGATTATGGTGCAAAGCGGGCTGTTCTTTTGCCCGTTAGCGCCCCATTTCATTGCGCCTTGATGGCACCGGCAGCGGATATTATGACGGAAGCACTTTCCAGTGTCCGTATGAATGCCCCTGTCATACCACTTGTCGCCAATGTCACTGCCAGGGAAGTTAGCGATGCCGCTGAAATCCGACGCCTGCTAGTTGAACAGGTAACAGGCATGGTGCGCTGGCGAGAGAGTGTTTTGTACATGCGTGCCAATGGTATTGATCAGTTAGTTGAAATTGGAACTGGAAAAGTTCTCAGCGGTCTGACCCGGCGAATTGACAGTAAAATGACGAGTCAAAGTATTGGCACGCCTGAAGATATAAATCTTTTTTTTAAATCACTTTGACACTTTTCTATACGCTATAAATTGTGAGCCTTTAAGGAGGAATTGAATGTTCAACTTGTCGGGAAAACGCGCGCTGATAACCGGAGCATCTGGTGGATTGGGTGGTGGCATTGCTAAGGCGCTACACGCTCAAGGCGCGGAGGTTGTGTTATCCGGAACCCGAATGAAGGTGCTGGAATCTCTTAAGGTGGAGCTAGGTTCACGAGCTCATGCGGTGCCGGGAAATTTAAGCACACCAGAAGGACCAGCAAAGCTTTTCAAGGATGCCAGTGAGGTCATGGGCGGTATTGATATTCTTATTAACAATGCTGGCCTAACCCGAGATAATCTTACTATGCGGATGAAAGATGAAGATTTTCAAGAAGTATTAAACATTAACCTGAGTGCCGCTTTTAGACTTTCCAAGGTATGCCTTCGCGGTATGATGAAAAGTCGGTGGGGACGGATCGTTTCGATTGCATCCATTGTTGGCGTGACCGGAAATCCGGGTCAGGCGAACTACGCAGCATCAAAAGCCGGGTTAGTAGGTATGTCCAAGTCTCTCGCTCAGGAAGTGGCTTCGCGATCAATCACTGTCAATTGTCTTGCGCCTGGCTTCATCATTACCCCGATGACTGATGAACTGACTGATGTGCAAAAAAACAAGCTTATGGACGGCATTCCCAGCGGCCGATTAGGTGAAATCGAAGATGTTGCTGCTGGTGCTGTCTACTTAAGCAGTGAGGAAGCCTCATATGTTACCGGACAGACCCTTCACATAAATGGTGGCATGGCGATGATCTGATTAGGTAAAGGTCTTTTTTTGGCCTCTGGTAACCTTAAAAAAAGTATGTTAGTTAACAAAAGTTTTTAGGTTTTACCCTTACACACTACCCTTTGTGAATTTTCAAGGCTTGCTAATAAGCCTTTACAAGGGTTTCCTTCTCAAGGGTATAGAGTAAACAAGTAACTTCAAGGAATGAGTTAAAATGAGTGATGTCGCTGACCGTGTAAAGAAGATAGTTCTAGAACACCTAGGAGTAGATGATGCTAAGGTAGTTGAGAACTCTAGTTTTATTGATGATCTCGGTGCTGACAGTCTAGACACTGTTGAGCTGGTAATGGCCTTTGAAGAAGAGTTTGGCTGTGAAATTCCAGACGATGCAGCTGAAAAAATTCTGACTATCAAAGATGCAATCGATTTCATCGAAGCAAATACTTGATTGGGTTTAATCGCTTTCTGGTAGTCAATAGAGTCGTAATTTGATGATGAGACGTGTAGTAATTACAGGCATGGGTGTGGTCACGCCGCTGGCTTGCGATATGGAAAATTCGTGGCAACGACTAATCAACGCCCAATCTGGAATCGCCGCTATAAAATCATTTGACGTCTCCGATCTTCCTGCAAAGATAGCGGGTCAAATTGAGGAAGGTGAGGGCAAGGGTCAGTTTAAGCCTGACAATTTTCTTAATGCTAAAGAACGCCGTCGCATGGATGATTTTATTGTCTACGGGCTGGCAGCCGCTCAGGAAGCTGTTGAGGATTCTGGTTGGATACCGGAGAGGGAAGAGGATCAATTTCGCACCGGTGTTTTGATTGGCTCCGGAATTGGAGGCCTTCCTGAAATTTCAAGAGGCTCGCTAACCGTGGATTGCGAATCTGGGGGGGGTGTGCGTCGCCTTAGCCCATTTTTTATTCCTGCAAGTTTGATCAACCTGATTTCTGGCCATGTATCCATCAAGTATGGCTTCAAAGGTCCAAACCATGCTGTTGTCACAGCCTGCTCAACTGGTGCTCATGCAATTGGCGATGCTGCACGCCTGATCATGTGGGAAGATGCTGATGTTATGATTGCTGGTGGCGCAGAAGCCGCCTGTTGCCGCGTCGGTATGGCTGGGTTCTCGCAATCCAAGGCCCTTTCAACTCAGTTTAACGATTCTCCTGAAAAGGCTTCACGCCCATGGGATAGAGACCGTGATGGTTTTGTCATGGGTGAAGGTGCAGGTATTGTTGTCCTAGAAGAATTGGAGCATGCGAAAGCCCGGAGAGCAAAAATTTATGCTGAAATTGTTGGTTATGGTTTAACAGGCGATGCCCATCATATTACTGCGCCAACGCCGGACGGTAACGGTGCTTTTCGCTGTATGAAGGCTGCAATTAAGCGATCTGGCATAAACCCTGAAGATATTGATTACGTTAATGCTCACGGTACATCGACGATGGCTGATGTTATTGAACTGGGAGCGGTCAAGCGCGCCTTTGGTACTGCAGTTGAGAACATTTCAATGTCGTCAACAAAATCGGCCATTGGCCATTTATTGGGAGCGGCGGGAGCCGTTGAATCTATTTTTTCAATTTTGGCCATTAGGGATGGTGTCGTGCCGCCGACCCTTAATTTGGACAATCCGGCAGAAGGTTGTGATATTGACCTTGTGCCACATCAAGCGAAGGAACGGTTGGTTCGAGCAGCACTGACTAACTCTTTTGGTTTTGGTGGAACCAATGCATCTCTGGTGTTTAAGGCATACAAATAGAATAAGCTTGGTAACATGCGGCGCTTTACTCTTTTTATTTTAATAATTTTTCTGCTGACAGGGCTTTCTGGCGGTGGAGTTTTCGTTTGGGGCTTTGCTCAGTATATTAAACCAGGTCCCACCGTTTCTGAAAATACAGTATATATTCCTGAAGGCTCTACCGTCGATTCAATTGCCAATATTTTGGAAAGTGAAGGGGTCATTGATGATGCTATGATTTTTAGCCTTGGTGTGCGTTTAAGCCGTATTGAAAAGGGCCTGAAAGCCGGAGAATATGCGTTCTCTCATGGCATCAGCGCTAAGGGTGCTGCACAGGTTCTCATTAATGGCAAGACCGTAATCCGCCGTTTGACCATTGCAGAAGGCTTGACGGCCTTTCAAGTTTTTGATCAACTAGTTGTAACAAATGGCCTTGAAGATACTTTCGATGTTCCCCTTGAAGGGTCAGTTCTACCTGAAACCTATTATTTCTCATACGGTGATACGCGCTCTGCATTGATCAAGCGTATGGTTCGTGCCATGGATAATAATTTGAACCGCCTTTGGCAAGAACGGGCTTCCGGGTTGCCCTTTAAAGAGCCGAATGAGGCTTTGATCCTAGCATCCATTGTTGAAAAAGAAACAGGCGTAAAGGCAGAAAGAGCGCGTATTGCGGGTGTTTTTATCAATCGATTGAAAAAAGGTATGCGTCTGCAGTCTGATCCAACCGTTGTCTATGGACTTAGCAAAGGCGACGGACCACTGGGACGACCGCTCATGCGTGCAGATCTAAAGAAGAAAACCCCATACAACACATACACCATCAACGGATTACCTCCGGGGCCTATATGTAATCCGGGTTTGGCTGCAATTCGTGCGGTTATGAACCCTCAGTATACGGATGAGCTTTATTTTGTCGCTGACGGGAAGGGTGGTCACGTTTTTGCAAAAAACCTTAAAGAGCACAATCGTAATGCCTCCAGGTGGCGAAAAATAAGAGATGCCAATTAATTCATAAGCATGTTTTTTAAATTATTGGTGTTTCTTTCAGGTCAGTTAACAATAGTTTCGGTAAAAAAGCATACTTAGGGCACTATGGTTATCGTTCTTTTAAAACACACAAAGGTATGTGGGGACTATCTTTTGGGTGTTATCTGAGTAAGTATTTTGTTAGCTAAATACGGAGTTAGCAGGTTCAGAAGCCACATAAACAGGACAAAGGGCCATGGAAAAGCGATTAGGATTTGATTTTTTTCAAGCCCCTTGCGGATTTTTTGAGCTGCCTTTGAAGCGCTCATTATTAACGGCATTGAAAAGGCGTTTTTGTCTGTGATTCGACTTCTGACAAAGCCCGGGCAGATTACAGATACACCAACCCTGTCTTTCTTAAGAACGCCTTGCAAGGCCTCGCCGTAAGCTTTTACCATAGCCTTGGACGCAGAATAAGCTGGGGCGCTAGGTAGCCCACGAAACCCAGCAATAGAGCTGACAAGAGCGATTTGGCCCTGTTTCCTCTGCCGCATATTTTCAATTACTGGAAAGATCGTGTTCAGCATTCCAACCACATTTACTTCAAAAATGTTGCGGGTCAGTCTTTCGTCTAAATCGCTGCTTTGAGCGCCACTGTCTCCTGCAATACCGGCATTGGCTATGATCATATCAAGTGGATGTTCTGCGTCTGTAGCTTTGACCCATTCAGTCATGGCACTTCTGTCAGTGACATCGACTACTTGCGTACTAACGATCACGCCCTCGTTGCGACAATAGGTTGCCACAGCATTAAGGCGCTCCTGGTTGCGACCACTAAGAGCTAAGAAGTTTCCGGGGTTCGCGTATTCACGGGCTAGGGCCTCGCCAATTCCACTGGAAGCACCGGTGATCAGAATGGAGCGGGGGGTTTTCATAACACTCTTATAATAGTAACTGGTGATCAAGGGCAATTCTGAGCTATAAGTTTGTTCACACTATTTACCAAGGAGATCCCATTGCCTGTTTATTCCATGACCGGATTCGCTCGTACTGAGGATTATAATGAGCATTGCTCGTGGACATGGGAGGTGCGTAGTGTGAATGGCAAGGGGCTGGATGTGCGTAGCCGCGTGCCCAGTGGTTTTGAAAACCTAGAAGCAACTGCCCGTGATCATGTAAAAAAAAGCTTAAGTCGCGGAAATATTTCAATCTCCCTGAGCGTAAAATGGGTCCGAAAGGGTCAGGCTTTTGCAATAAATGAAGACATCCTAAATAACTATGTGAATTTGCTGCCCCAGTTATCACAGCGTTTTCCTGACGCAACCCCGGTCTCGATGGATGGTCTCTTGTCCCTTAAGGGGGTTATTGAATTCAGCGATCAATTAATAACTGAGGATGCTCAAAAAAACCTTGAGATAGCCCTCTTAAGTAGTCTTGATGATACCTTGATTGCCCTGCAAGCGATGCGAGCGGATGAAGGGAAAATCCTCAGCAACATCTTAAACCAGCAAGTACACGCAATATTCTCGTTGTGTAAAGCAGCGGCCAAGGTGGCGGCGACCCAACCTGAGACTATTCGTAAATGCCTAAAGAGTCAGGTTGCATCTTTACTGGAAGACGTTTCGTCTTTGTCTCCTGAACGCCTAGAGCAAGAAGCTGCTCTGTTGATGACGAAGGCCGATGTTAGCGAGGAGTTGGACCGCCTAGGTGCGCATGTGGTTGCCGCTCAGGATCTGTTGAAATTGGACAGTGCTATTGGCCGCAAGCTTGATTTTATCTGTCAGGAATTCAACCGCGAAGCCAATACGCTGTGCTCTAAATCTGGTGATATGGAATTGACCCGCATTGGCCTAGACATGAAGGCCACAATCGAAAAATTTCGGGAACAAGTTCAGAATATTGAGTAATAAACTTTTATTGTTTCTACATTTTAGATTTGGATTTTATTACCAAGCGGAACGACATCACCCAGTATTTTAGTCTCTAATCAAGGGTCATAGGAATAATTTGGTCTAATGCAGTTATCTTCTAATCAACTTGTCACGATGCAAGTGAACGTTCAATAACCCGCGCTACATGAACTGCATCCCGCATGGCGCCATCCTTAATCTGGTGCCGACAACTGGTTCCATCCGCAACAATGGTTGTGGTGGGGTCGGCGGCGCGGATAGAAGGCAATAGAGTATCTTCAGCCATTTTCATGGAAATGTCATAAGTTTCTGCCTGATAGCCAAAGGCTCCTGCCATGCCGCAGCAACTCGATGATATCACTTCGACCTCAAGATTAGGAACCAGTTCGAGAACTGATTGTACAGAGCCCATTACACCATGCGCCTTCTGGTGGCAGTGGCCATGCAATAGCACCTTTATTGGGCCATTGTTGATGAAGGTAAGGTCCAGGCGTCCTGCATCGTGCTCAGTTGCTAGAAATTCTTCGAAAAGGAAAGAATTACTCGCAACGGCATCGATTCCTGCGCCTTTCATCATCGCCGGAAATTCATCTCTCAGCGATAGCAAACACGACGGCTCTAAACCGATAATTGGAATTCCTCGTTCAGCATAGGGGGCAAGCACATCGATCAAACGTTTAGCCTCAGCTTTTGCCTCATCGACAAGACCAGCCGACAGGAAAGTACGTCCGCAACAAACAGGACGGTTGCCGTCAATGGACTTTGGCACATGCACCTTATAGCCAGCAGCTTGCAAAACTTTCAGCGCCGCGCGCGCATTTTCTGGCTCGTGGTAGTTGTTAAAGGTGTCGACCCACAACACCACTTCGCTGCCGTTGGTTTCCACTGTATCAAAGCCACTGTCATCGTTTCCCAAGAAGGGTGTGGCGTGCCAAATTGGCAACGGACGTTTGGCACTGAGACCGAGAAGCAGTTCTGAAAGCCAAGGCAAGCCGGGAATTGTGTCGCGCAGATTGAATAGAACATGCAATCGACTGGCCCAAGCAGCATAACGTGGGAGATAGGCAATTAGCCGCTCGCGCAGGGAAAGTCCATGACGTTTGACATAGTGGTAAAGGAATTCCACTTTCATCCGCGCCATGTCGACACCTACTGGACATTCACGTTTGCAGCCTTTGCAGCTGACGCAAAGCCCCATTGCTTCGTACATTGGCTTTGAGGTTAAAGCATCTGGTCCTAATTGCCCAGAAAGGGCTAGTCGCAACGCATTGGCGCGACCACGCGTAAGGTGTTTTTCTTCGCCAGTAACGCGGAAGGACGGGCACATGACTGCTGCATCACGCTTGCGGCAGGCTCCGTTGTTGTTGCACATCTCGACCGCACCGGCAAAGCCGTCCCAGCCTGACCAATCGAGTGCCGCTTCTGGCATATTTGTCTTATAATTAGGTTTGTATCGGAACAGGGTACGGTCATCCATTTTTGATGGATTGACGATCTTGCCCGGGTTCATGAGGTTGCCAGGATCAAATAAGTGCTTCACTTCGGCAAAGTTTTTTACCATCCGGGTGCCAAACATGACTTCATGGAATTCAGAGCGGACTAGGCCGTCGCCATGCTCCCCAGAATGAGACCCCTTATACTCACGGACCATGGTAAAGGCTTCTTCGGCCACTGCACGCATTTTTTTTACGTCCAATTCCTGTTTCAGGTTTAATATGGGACGAACGTGTAGGCACCCAACTGACGCGTGGGCGTACCAAGTGCCAGTGGTCCCATGCTTTGTGAAGACCTTAGTTAATCGGTCCGTATAATCGGCTAAGTCGGTAAGATCGACTGCACAGTCTTCGATGAATGAGATCGGCTTACCATCGCCTTTCATGGACATCATGATATTTAGTCCTGCCTTGCGAACTTCCCATACGGCTTTCTGGAGAACTGGATCAAACACCTCGACCACGCCGTCGGGGAAGCCAAGACCGCTCATTTTTTCAACGAGCTCTGCAAGTTTTCCGGGCAGTGCATCTTTATCCTCACTGGTGAATTCAACCAATAACAGTGCTGCTGGGTCGCCGCGAACTGCCTTATCCACGGTAGCGCGAAACATTGTAATTTCACGTGATAAACCGATCATGGTGTTATCCACCAATTCGACCGCAGCAGGGCCCAACTTGACTAGATGTTGTGCTGAATCCATCGCCTCATAAAAGGTTGGGAAGTGACATATGCCCAGTACTTTGTGCTTTGGAAGCACAGAAAGCTTAATCTTAATCTGCTTGCTGTAGGCTAGCGTACCTTCGGAGCCGACGAGTAGATGCGATAGGTTTATCGGCTTATTGGACGGCACTAAAGCGTCGATATTATAGCCGCCTACCCGACGCATCATTTTGGGGAAACGGGCATTTATTTCTGCGGCTTCGCGTACTCCTAAGGCTAATAACGCCTCGATCATATCACATTGCTCTGGGCTGAAACCTGCTTTGGATGTGTCAGCAGGAAGTTCGCCGAAATGCATTTCGGTACCGTTTGCAAGGACAGCGTCGATGGCTATGACGTTGTCACGCATGGTTCCGTAATGTAGAGACCGAGCTCCACAGCTGTTATTTCCAGCCATGCCACCAATTGTGGCGCGGGAACCGGTAGATACATCAACTGGAAACCACAGTCCATGGGGTTTCAAAAAGGCATTCAGTTCATCTAGTACGACACCCGGCTCTACCCATGCCGTTTGTGCACCTGGATCGAATTCGATGACGTGGTTAAGATGTTGGCTGACGTCTATGACCACGGCATGCCCCACGGTCTGGCCACATTGCGATGTGCCCCCACCGCGGGGCAAGACGGAGACCCCGGCGTCGGTTGCGATAGCCATGACTTTTTTGATATCATCATTGTTGTTTGGTATGGTCACCCCAATAGGATCAATCTGGTAAATTGACGCATCTGTCGCGTATCTACCTTTTGAAAAAGAGTCGAATAATACGTCGCCATCAATCTCAGATATTAATCGATCAGCTAGGTTCTTGTTATCAGATGTATTAGTAGATAGAGGTTTCATCAGGTCCCCGTGAAACAGTGACAACTTAAACAAAAAAGTTCATTCACATATACTCAAGACTTCATTCACATATACTCAAGACTATTGTAATTTGCAGAACTTTCACTAGATATGGTTTTCAATCTTTATATTAACAATAGTTTTTTGTTACAGTTAAAAAAAAGAGCCAGTTGATCTACCTCAAGCTCATCTACATAATGGAATAGGCTCTGCATAACGCAAAACAAAAAAGACAGGATTAGTCCTGTCGCATCTTGGAAGGCACTTCGAATATGGTCACTCACACGGGCAGACACTTTTTGCAAATTCCGGGACCGACGAGCGTTCCCGACCGGGTGTTGCGGGCAATTGATATGCCAGTCATTGACCATCGTGGACCTGAATTTGCCGAACTGGGAAAGCAAGTTCTTGCAGATATCAAAACTATTTTTAAAACCGATAACCCGGTGATCATATTTCCATCATCTGGAAGTGGTGCCTGGGAAGCGGCACTTGTTAACACTCTTTCGGCAGGAGATAAAGTGCTGATGTTTGAGACCGGTCAATTCGCCAATCTTTGGGTGAAAATGGCTCAAAATTTTGATTTGGATGTTGAACTAGTGCCCGGTGATTGGCGTACAGGTGTCGATCCTGCCATCGTTGAGGAACGTCTTCGCAAAGATAGCAATCATCAGATCAAGGCTGTTTGTGCTGTCCATAATGAGACCTCTACGGGCGTCACTAGTAAGATCAAAGCCGTGCGCGATGCAATTGACGCAGCAGGGCACCCGGCGTTGTTCATGGTTGATACCGTCTCTTCGCTAGGTTCCATCGACTACCGTCACGACGAATGGAAGGTTGATGTCACTGTTGGGGGTTCGCAAAAGGGGCTCATGTTGCCTCCAGGCCTTGGTTTTACTGCCATTAGCGACAAAGCTATTAGGGAGGCTGAGAAAAGCAAGATGCATCGTGCATATTGGAGTTGGAAGGAAATGCTTGAGGCCAATAAGACGGGTTTTTTCCCCTACACACCAGCAACTAGTCTTTTATATGGCTTGAAAGAGGCCATCGCCATGCTTCATGAAGAAGGACTAAATAATGTTTTTGCCCGCCATGCTCGTTACGGTGAGGCGACGCGCCGAGCTGTTGATGCATGGGGGCTTGAAAATCTGGCGGTTAACTCAGATGAGTATTCCAATGTAGTGACCACAGTGCTGATGCCCAAAGACTATGAAGCCGATGTCTTTCGTAAGCTAGTTCTGGATAAATTTGATATGTCATTGGGGACCGGCCTCGGTAAGGTTGCTGGTAAGGTATTTAGGATTGGGCATCTTGGTCATTTCAATGACCTGATGTTGATGGGTGCACTGTCAGGTGTGGAAATGGGATTAAAGCTCTCTGGAATGCAAAATGCTAAAGGCGGTGTCGAAGCTGCACTTGAATACTTGGCTGAGCAGGCTGCTTAAGCAAAGTGATTGAGAAAAAGGCCCGGCGATAAAGACCGGCCAAAAAAATTAACTAGTTGCCTCTCCGAAAAATCGGTGAGGTTAAACATATAAAACAGGGAATGAACAATATGACTTTTACTAAAATTATTAAAACGGTCAGCTTGGTTGTAGTTACTGCGCTGTTTGTCGCCGAAGCATCGGCTGAAATGGTTTTGAAGTTTGGCCATGTTGGCAAGCCAGGATCACTTTTTGAGGCATCTGCTAATGAATTTGCAAAGCGTGCTAATGCCAAATTAAAAGGCAAGGCACGGGTTGAGGTTTTTGGTTCCAGTCAACTTGGCAAGGACAAGGAACTGCTGAAAAAACTGAAGCTAGGTACTGTGCAATTTGCCCTTCCGTCTTCTGTGATGGCGTCAAAGGTTGATGAGTTTGGTATGTTTGACATGCCATATCTGGTTAAAGATCGAACCCATATGGCAAAGATTGAGAAGGAAATAGTTCGCCCAACTCTTATGCCTATTGCTGAAAAGAAAGGGTTGAAGATTTTGGCACTCTGGGAGAATGGTTTCCGTCACATTACTAATAACAAGAAGCCAATTGATGTTCCTGCTGACCTAGCGGGCATCAAGCTGCGTACGCCCAAGTCTACTTGGCGGGTAAAAATGTTTAAGGCTTATGGGGCGAACCCATCACCGTTATCATTTTCCGAAGTGTTTGTTGCTTTACAAACTGGAACATTTGATGGACAGGAAAATCCGTTCGCACAAATAGCTTCAGCTAAATTTCAGGAAGTGCAAAAATATCTATCTCTGACAGGTCATGTTTACACACCTGCCTATGTGACTGTTGATGCGAAGCATTTTGCCAAACTACCTGCTGACGTGCAGGTGGGATTGGCTGCTGCTGCAATGGATACCCAGGCGTTTGTTTATAAAATTGCGGCTGAATTGGAAACAACATTGCTGGCAGAACTGAAAGCTGGTGGCATGCAGGTGAATACGGCTAACAAAGCCGCCTTCATCAAGGCTTCTGATGCCATTTATAAAGAGTTTGCTACCACTGTTCCTGGTGGCGGACCGCTCGTCGATAAAGCTTTAATGCTCGGCAAGTAAATCATTTAGGTGTGGAGCCCGGCCCGTATCTTCGGGCCGGGTGGCCAATGTCATTCTAATTATCTTAGTTCATGAGGAGTTGGCCATTGCAACTCGTTTTTAATACTATGAGGGGCTATTTTGAGCGGCTCATGGAAGCGATAACGATTTTTTTAATGGTTAGCCTTGCACTGGTGGTTCTTATAGCTGTGGCCTATCGGTTAAGCGGCCATTCTCTGGCATGGTACGACGAAGTCGCCGCAATTCAATTGGCATGGTTAACTTATTACGCAGGAGCACTGGCGGCCCTGAAACGGGCGCACATTGGGGTGACTGGCATAGTAAATGCGATGCCGCCGGCTATTCGTGTACCTGTGGCCCTTCTGGCTGAATGCATTGTAATTGGGTTTTTCGCTCTTATGGGGTGGTTGGGCATAGAGGTGTTGCAAGTCCTTGAGGGCGATACATTAGTTAGCCTTCCTGAGGTTCCGACTACGCTTACACAGTCGGTCATTCCTATTGGTGCAGCCCTTTTCATTGTAGCACAAATCTTGTCCTTTCCCGAGATGCTTGACAATGCTCGAAAAGGCTCTGCGTATTCTAAAACGGAAGGCGAGGAGCCATGATTATAGCCTCGATGTTTCTGGGGCTCTTTGTCCTAGTCCTAATCAACGTGCCAATTGCTGTTGCGCTTGCCGTGGCGACCACGGTAGCCATGGTTGTCACGCAAGGGACTGCTATTCTGCCAAATGTCGCATTAGTAATGATGGATGGCGCGACTAAGTTCCCGTTAATTGCGATTCCCTTGTTTATTCTGGCGGGTGCTATTATGAATACTGGCGGCCTGTCCCGAAGGTTAATTGCCTTTGCTTCAGCGTTATTTGGCTTTGTAAGAGGCGGCCTAGCGATGATCAATATAGGTACGTCCATGTTCTTCGCTGAAATTTCTGGTTCTGCCGTGGCCGATGTTGCTGCTCTTGGGTCGATTCTGATTCCAGCGATGAAAAGAAAAGGCTATCCAGCGCCGTTTGCAGCAGCCGTTACCTCGTCTTCGGCAACATTGGCGGTTATTATTCCACCTTCCATTCCGATGATCCTATATGCGGTGATGGCTCAGACGTCCGTGGTGCAATTGTTTGTCGCTGGGATTGTACCGGGTATTATTGGTGGGCTTGGTATGATGGTAATGAGTTACTGGTTTGCCCGCCGCTACAACTATCCAGTAGAAGAAGTGTTTCATTTTAGGCGTCTGGTTGAAACCTTCAAAGATGCGGGCTTAGCATTCACCCTGCCATTTATCATTTTGGGGGGTATTTTCGGTGGCTTTGTAACCGCCACAGAAGGTGCAGCGCTTGCGGTGTTAGCGTCACTTATAATATCAATTATTTATCGTGAAATGAGCCTTTATCACCTTAGGGAAGCAATTATTGAAGGTGGAATACACACCGCTGTGGTGATGCTTTTGGTAGCCTC
>CALKND010000025.1 GCA_938092065.1 uncultured Rhodospirillales bacterium | reverse complement strand
ACATAGTTTAACTGCGATTGTAGCGATATCCGTTGCACTAACAGCTCTGCCTGCATTAGCTGGTTCGCACCAGGTCAAGCTAAGGATGTCGACACCGGCTTCTGCAACAGATGCAAGGTCAGTTGCTTTACAAGATGTATTTGCACCAGCAGTTGCTGGTTTTGCATCTTATGAAGCTCATTATAACGGCTCGTTAATTAAACAAAATTCTGAGCTTGAGGCTATTGCATCTGGTGACCTGGAGATGTCCATTACTTCAGCACAAGAGTTGGCACAGTATTTCCCAGAGTTTTCAATTTTTGCGACTGGGTATGTTCATCAAAATGCCGCCCATCAGGTTGCGGTGTTCAATGACGATTTAATGATACCTTTCAAGAAAAAGGTTGAAGATGAGCTTGGAGTGAAGCTCTTAAGTATTATGTATTTGGGCCGTCGCCATGTAAATCTTCGTCAGTGTCGCGATGAAGTCAACGTACGCACACCAGCCGATTTGGCAGGTGTAAATTTACGCATGCCTGGTACAGATGCGTGGCAATTTCTTGGCAAAGCTCTTGGTGCAAACCCCACACCTATGGCATTTACTGAAATATACACAGCACTCTCTACAAGCTCAGTTGACGGCCAAGATAATCCATTGCCAACTGTTGTAGATGCTAAATTTTACGAGGTTACTTGCCAAATTGCCCTAACTTCTCACTTAGTTGACTTGAACTATGTAGCTTTTTCAAAAACTGTATGGGACGATTTGAGTGCCGATCAGCAAGTTAAGGTTCAGGCTGCAGCAGAAGCAGCAGCAGAAAGTGGCCGTCAAAATCAGCTTAAAAAAGAAGTTGATCTGGTATCATTCCTGACTGAGAAAGGAATGGAAATTTATGAACCCGATTTGGCGGCGTTCAGAAGCCATGTACAAAAATTGTACTTAACTACTTCTGCTTCTGACCCATGGCCCGAAGGTGTACTGGATAAAATAAACGCACTTGGTAAATAATGATAACTTTGCTTTTGTTGAACAGATGAATTCTGCAATCAAAGCTATTACTCGATTAGGAGAATTCATAGCGGCCATGATGATGGCCGCTATGTTCGCAACATTTATATTACAAGTATTCATTCGTTACACTGCCCGCTCAGGATGGATAGCAGAGGCCATACCAATTTTTGACCCCAATCTCTATGGGTGGACATTAGAATTTTGCCTAGTGTTATGGATATGGTTAGTATTTTGGGGTAGTGCTCTGATTGTTAGGGAGCGTGATCACGTAACTTTTGATCTGATTTACACAAACGTTAGTCCGAAAATTAGGAAGTGGATGGCATTTTTCAGTTGTTTAGCAATTTCTGTTGGTTTTATGGTGGTGCTTGAGCCAACTTGGGAGAAATTCCATATACTAAGGTTGAAAAGAACGGCAACACTGTCAAACTTATTTGGTGACTGGGTTCGGGTTAGAGATATATATTCAATATTCTTTTTGTTTTTACTAGTTGTTTCGTCAAGATACGCTTGGAAGGCATGGCAAATTTTTCAAAATCGCGATGAGTTTGAAGCGACTTTATATGAAGATCTCTCACCTGATAAAGACGAAATGTCACCAAAATGACAACTGAATTTATTCTATGTATTATGTCGCTATTATTTCTAGCTGGCATCGGTATGCCGATCGCCTATGCTATACTACTTGCTTCATTTGTTTATCTATCAATCGGGGGCCAAGATATTGGTCTATCCGGAAAGATATTGCTTGATGGAGTGTATTCTAGTTTTATCCTACTGGCTGTTCCTCTGTTTATTATAGCAGCGAATATTATGAATGCTGGAACTATAAGTGACCGCTTACTACGGTTCTGCGTTGGCTTGGTTGGGCGCTTTAAAGGTGGTATGGGTCATGTTAATGTTGTAGCCAGTCTTATTTTTTCTGGCATGTCAGGATCAGCGGTTGCAGATGCGGCCGGTATTGGTAAAATTATCATAGATATGATGACGAGAACTGGTCATTATACAAGAGGGTATGCCGCTGCAATAACGGCGGCTTCTGCGACGATAGGGCCGATAATCCCTCCATCCATACCAATGGTCCTTTATGCACTGGTTTCAAATACCTCTATTGGTTACCTTTTTTTGGCTGGAATTGTGCCAGGTTTAATCATGGGTCTAGTACTTATGATGATGAATACTATTATTTCCTACAGGCGGGGATTTGCAACAGAGGAGCCCATACCCCTTCGAGATCTGCCAGCATTGACTGTGGATGCTTTTCCAGCGCTTCTTATGCCGGCTATTTTACTTTATGGAATTTACGGCGGTGTAACGACACCAACAGAGGCTGCAGCCATTGCAGCTCTCTATGCACTGATACTTGCTTCTGCATTTTATCGCGCATTGTCTCTAGGGCAATTTTATCTAATCCTCGTAGAATCTGCGAGATCATCAGCAGCCGTTGGTTTGGTAATTGGTGGTGCGTTAATACTAAATTACATAGTAGCTTCAGAAAATATCCCAAACATTATGGCTAGTTATTTCGTTGAATTAAATACCTCGCCTTTAGCTTTCTTGATTGCAGTGAATATAATTTTATTGCTACTAGGGTGCTTACTAGACGCGACCACTCTTATCCTAGTTATTATCCCTCTGTTTTTACCAGCCTGCCGTATATTAGAGATAGATCTAGTACATTTTGGTGTGGTTGCTGTTATTAACTGTATGATTGGATTAATTACCCCACCATACGGAATATTATTGTTTGTGATAAATGCTGTAACGCGCATACCATTGGGCGAAATTATTCGCGAAGTTATTCCATTTTTATTAGTTTTAGTACTGGCCCTATCACTACTAATTTTGGTGCCGGAAATTGTTCTTTGGCTGCCGCGGAAATTTGGGTATTTGGGCTGATATGGATTTTGGCAACAGGGACCAGACAACAAGCTTTTTGGATTTAATGTTGTGACAAAAATATTAGTCGCTGGACTTGCAACTTTGGATCTAATTTTTAGATTGGATAATCTACCAAAACTTGGCGAAAAGTATCGTGCGATCGAGGGTCTTTTGTCTGGAGGTGGAAACGCAGGAAATGCCGCTGTTGCCACCGCTCGTCTTGGCGGTAAGGTGAGTATTTTTGCCACCTTAGGACAAGATGATGTCGGTGATCTAATCTTAAAAGGTTTTCAAAAGGAGGGCATAGATACTAGATCTGTCATTCAATTAAATGACCATCAATCGTCTTTCTCGTCAATTTCAATTGATAAGTCAGGCGAACGACAGATTATTAACTGTCGTAATACTTTAAGCCTAGAAAATTTAGACGTTTTACAAAATCTGCCAATTCAGGATGGCTACCTTGCTGACAGTCGATGGGACCAAGCAGCCGTTGCCACATTAAAGATAGCAAATCATTTTTCGAAGCCAGGTGTTTTGGATGCAGAGGCGCCTGTATCATACGAAGCAGTTTCCACCGCTTCTCATGTTGCTTTTTCAAAGCAAGGACTACGTGATTTTACGCAGATTAATGACCTACTAATTGGCTTGAAAAGTTTATCAAACAGACTGGATTCCTGGATCTGTGTAACAGACGGCCCTGCTGGTGTATATTACTTGGACAAAGGGCAACCTCGTAATGTTCAACCCCCTCAAGTCCTTGCAGTTGATACGCTCGGTGCAGGGGATGTATGGCATGGAGCGTTTGTTCTCGGGCTTGCAGAGGGTAAAAGTGAGTTGGATTCCGTCCATTTTGCTAACTTAGCAGCGTCTCTTAAATGTACACGTTTTGGGGGACGCGCGGGTATGCCCACACGTTCACAATTATCTCACTTTGATTTTTCAGTAATTGAAAGTGAGTGAGCATTAATAATATTCTGAATAACGAACTACTAATTAGAAATAAGCCATTACCGAGATCGACCATCAATAAACTGCAGTGAGATGTCCTTATGATTATGAAAAATTCCTTAAGAGATTCTTTAAACGCTGGGAAAAGCACAATAGGTACGCATTTTGCTTTCTGTGACCCAGATATTGCTGAACTTATAGGCGATACGGGTCTGTTTGATTATGCTGAGTTTTGCGCTGAATATTCTGCCTTAGATATGCAAAATTTATATCATATGGCTCGGGCAGCACAGTGTGCTAATCTACCATTGATGATAAAGATAGACCAAGAAAGTCAAGGATTTTGGGCTCAGGCAGCGCTTGGAGCAGGCTTTAAATCCATTCTTTTTAGCGATATTAGAACGCCAGATGATATCGATATTTGCTATAAGATAATCAGACCCGAGACTCCACAAATAGGGGGAAAGATGGGAATTAAAATTAGGCGACCTTCTTTATCGTCCTATGATCCAAAGAAGTATCTTGCCGATCTGGAATCTACGCTTCTCTGCATAATGTTAGAAAAGAAAGATGCTATCGATAATATTGATTTAGTTCTTAAGAGAGCTCGGGAAAAAGGGGTGGATATGGCACAATGGGGGCCCGCTGATTATTCATTGTCACGGGGAAAGCCCAACTTAATGTTTGAGGATGACATATTTCCAATTGAAGAAAAGGTAATTGCAAAATGTATTGAATATAACATTGTTCCACGAGCAGAAATATCTGATGTAGAACAAGCAAAACGGTATATTGGCATAGGTGTTCGGCATTTCTGTATTGGTTGGGACAGATTTATTTTACAAGCTAGCCTAATAAAAATGGGTGAAGGTTTACGAAAGCTTACAGAGAACATTTAGTTTCCCAACTATCTTTTGAACGGTGTAATATGGGTATTTTTAAATCAGTTACGTATCGCCGTCACATTATTAAATAATAGAGATGTGGATCATAAAACTGCATGCAACTTATGCAATATGTTTGCACTTTTGGGGAACGAGGTTAAATTGCTGAGGCCAATTTATTAGAAACCAAACGCAGGGAAAGATTGTATGCACGGAATTGTTCCAAGCTTAAATACACCATTTGATGTCTCTGGAGCGTTAGATCTTGCGTCGCTTTCAAAACTCGTTGAGCACACAGTTAAGACTGGTTGTGGTGGCATGCTAGGTTTAGCCCTTGCTGGCGAGCATACTACATTAAATTATCAGGAAAAAATTCGTTTTATTTATGAAGTTGTTCAACAAAACCATGGCCGTATTCCATTTATTTGTAACGTTACGAGCACCACTTTTACTGAAACCTTAAACCTTACAAAAGTCGCTGCTGCAGCTCGCGTGGATGGAATTTGTGTGCAGCTACCGACTAGCTTGAGCCTTGAAGAAAAATTAACTTATCTAGACAAACTTGAAAAAGAAAGCCCTGATATAATCATGGTCCAAGATCTCGACTGGTCGAGTGAAGGGCTTTCCCTCAAAGAAATTCTATTTCTGTATAGAAGAATTGAAAAATTCAAGTGGCTCAAAATTGAAACTTTACATGCAGGCCCAAAATATAGTGCAGTAACCGACGCTACTGAGCGGGGCCTGAAAGTTTGTGGTGGTTGG
>CALKND010000024.1 GCA_938092065.1 uncultured Rhodospirillales bacterium | reverse complement strand
GTTTTAGCAAGATAGGCATGGTCATTAAGAGAGTAGGCACTGTAGCGTGATCGCATAAGTGCCTCTGCAGTTGGTGCAGCATCTCCTTCTATATATTGACTACAGCAAGCATTAAAATTTTTGCCAGAACCACAGGGACATGCAGGTGTCAATCCATGCCCCGTTCCATCATTGTACTTAGGCGGCGGGCAAATTCTGATGGATCTGGCAGGGCCTCACCTTCAACCAAGCGCGCTTGATCAAGCAATAGAAAAGCAGCATCATCCATTTCAGTGCTGCTTTCTTTATCGCCTTTGACAATAGTTGCCATCTTGGCAATCAGGGGATGCTCTGCATTTATTTCCAGAATTCTCGGTGTGGTCTCGTTCAATTGATTGTGCTGTTTAAGCATACGCTCTAGATGGATATCCATATCATCCTCACTGGATACCAGACAAACGGGGCTGTTAGTTAATCGATCTGAAATGGTTACGTCCTTTACTGCCTCACCCAAAGAAACTTTCAAGGCCGCAACCAGCTTATCCATGCCAGGAATGGGCTTTGTACTTTTCTTATCTTTGCCTTTCTTGCCTTTCTTGCTGTCATCGGCCTTGATGTTGTCAAGATCCGTCCCGCTACGAGTTACAGATTTAAATTGTTTTTCTTCAAAATTAGCAACAGCGGGGAGCCAGAATTCGTCGACTGGGTCGCACATCAACAAAACCTCAACACCGCGCGAGCGGAAACCTTCAAGCTGCGGGCTTTGCCGGACCATATCCAAATTCTCACCGGTGATATAATATATTGCGTCCTGACCTTTTTTCATATTGGTAATTACATCAGCCAAAGAACGCAGCTCTTCGGATTTTGTTGTGTGGAAACGCGAAACCTCGAGAATTTTACTCCTGTTAGTCTGGTCTTCGTAGAGTCCTTCTTTAAGGACAGCACCAAAATTTTTCCAAAAAATGTCGTACTCTTTTGGTTTTTTCTCAGCCTTCTTTTTTAACTCGTTCAAAACCCGTTTGGTCAAACCAGTTTTGATCTTGGCTAAACGAGGGTCGTGTTGAAACATTTCACGACTAATGTTTAGGGGCAGGTCTTCTGAGTCAACAATGCCTCGTAGGAAGCGCAAGTACGGTGGTAATAGGCCTTCACAGTCATCTGTTATGAAGACCCGATTGACATACAGTTTAACCTGAGTTTTTCGTTCTGGCGTGAACAGATCAAAAGGCGGAGTGGAGGGAATGAATAGAAGATTAGTATAACTCAACACACCTTCGACGTGGTTGTGTAAGGTTAACCACGGCTCATCAAATGCATGACTGACGTGATGATAAAACTCCTTATACTTTTCGTCCTTAATATCTTTTTTCTGTAAAGTCCAAAGCGCAGATGCTGAATTCAGGGTTTCCTCACGTTCTCCATCTTTAAAGACGATAGGAATGCCAATATGATCAGAATGGGACTTGATGACGTGGCTTATTCGTGCCTCGTCCATATATTCCTTATCTTCTTTGTTCAGGTGCAAGGTTACTGTCGTGCCACAGCTGTCACGCTTTGCTTCTTCAATGGTGAATTCACCACGTCCGTCAGAACTCCATAACCAAGACTTATCTTCTCCGGATTTTCTGGTTAAGACATCAACTTTTTCTGCAACCATGAAAGATGAATAAAAGCCAACACCAAATTGTCCAATCAACGAAACGTCATCTTTTTCATTGCCATTTGCCTGGGCGAGAAAAGCCTCTGTGCCTGACTTCGCAATGGTCCCTAGGGTATCTGCCAACTCATTACGGGCCATGCCAATACCGTTATCGGCGATGGATAATGTTTTGGCCTTTTTGTCAACGCTAAGAATAATTTTGAAATTACCATCTCCATCGTTTGGGGTGTCATTTGTAAGAGAGGCATATCGAAGCTTATCGCAAGCGTCTGATGCGTTGGACGCCAGTTCACGAAGGAATATTTCCTTATGGCTATAAAGCGATCGCGCGACGATGTCTAAAAGCTTGCTGACTTCCGCCTGAAACGTAAATTTTTCTTTGGCCATAACCTATATGAGATCCTTTTTAGCGAGTTAAGCTGAATAGTTGCGGAGGAGATATGTGTGAGAATCCAGTTTTTCGCAAGCCTCCTTTTAAAAACTTTTACAAAAAACTGCCTTTAGGAGAAACATTAAGCAAACCCTAGTGCCCTCCTTCGCAATGCTCGGCTGTCAGTATACCCCTTTCAATGATTAACTAAAGTGCGATGTTATAAGCCATGTGAGCTTCAAGCTTGAGACATGGTCTATATTTAGATAGCCTATGCTTCCCATAGATATTCATTAAACGCTATTAGGCACATAGTTAGGTTTTGGGCCCAAAACGATTATTTTTGTAACATTAGATGTGATGATAGTTAGATCTGTTTAAAATAACTTGAGAAATTGTTTTCAGGTATTGGAATTATGCTTATCTAGTTTGATTGTTTGTACCTTTCTTTCAGCAGACCCAAGGCAATTATGACACACACGCAATCTCGTATTCTCGCCGTTCTTGGCCCTACTAATACGGGTAAGACCCACTTTGCTATGGAGCGTCTGCTTGCCCATGCCTCAGGAATAATTGGTTTCCCCCTGCGCCTCCTTGCACGCGAAAACTACGAACGAGCAGTTAAAATAAAGGGCTTAGGAATGGTTGCTCTGATTACTGGCGAAGAAAAAATAATTCCGCGCGGGGCCAAATACTTTCTTTGCACTGTGGAATCAATGCCCTTGGACAAATCTGTTCACTTTCTGGCTGTCGACGAGATTCAAATGTGTGCTGATGCTGAGCGTGGTCACGTTTTTACGTCGCGCCTACTGCATGCTAGGGGTGCAGAGGAAACAATTTTCTTAGGTGCAGAGACAATCATGCCCTTAATTAAAAAGCTTGTTCCTGAGGCAGAGTTCGATAAAAGGCCCCGCTTTTCAACACTAAGCTACAGTGGTCCACAGAAGATCAATCGCCTGCCACCACAAAGCGCACTAGTCGCCTTTAGCGCTTCCGATGTCTATGAAATCGCCGAACAGGTGCGTCGTCACAGGGGTGGGGCAGCCGTTGTAATGGGCGCGTTGAGCCCACGAACTCGCAACGCTCAAGTCGCTATGTATCAAGCTGGTGAAGTTGATCATATCGTCGCTACGGATGCTATCGGTATGGGGCTGAACATGGACGTAAATCATGTTGCCTTTGCTTCTACCCGAAAGTTTGATGGCAAGCGCTCCCGGCTTTTGAGCGAGCCTGAGCTTGCACAGATCGCGGGACGGGCAGGGCGCCACATGAATGATGGCACCTTTGGCGTCACCGCCGATACCCCTGTTTTGTCACCTGAAAAGGTAGAAAGAATAGAGCAGCACCGCTTTAAACCGATAAAACAAATTTACTGGCGCAACCCGAAGCTAGAATTAAATTCTTTGGAAACACTGAAGCTGTCCCTTTGCCTGCCGCCCCAATTGCCCGGGCTCGTCCGTGCAGGAAACGCCGATGACGAAGTCGCACTGAGGCTGCTTGCTGCTAGTAAAGAAATTACAGAACACGTGACAAGTCCTGCGGCCGTTGCGATATTATGGGAAGTTTGCCAAATACCAGATTTCCGCAAAGTCATGAGTGATGCCCATACTAGTTTGCTAGGCCGTATCTACTTGCATCTGATGGATTCAAACGGGCTAGGTAAATTGCCAACAGATTGGATTGCAAATCATGTGCAGCGCTTAGAGCGGGCAGATGGAAACATCGAAACCCTTACTGGGCGGTTGGCAAATATTCGCACTTGGACATACATTGCTCACCGAGGAGATTGGCTTGATGATACTGGCTACTGGCAAGAACGTACTCGTTGTGTAGAAGACAAGCTATCGGATGCTCTGCACGAACGTTTGACACAGCGCTTTGTTGACCAGCGCACATCTGTGCTCGTCAAACGCTTGAGTAATCCGGGTGACATCCTGGCTGCTGTTAAGCAGGATGGCAGTGTTTTAGTTGAAGGCCATGCTATTGGTCACTTAAATGGTTTTTGTTTTATTGCAGATAAAAATTCTGAGTCTGGGATGGCTGAAAAATCCATTAAACAGGCTGCAAGGCGTGCCCTTGGCCCAGAAATAAAAAAACGTATACGAGCACTTGAAGCATCGTCACAAACCCAAATTACTTTGAGTGCAACTGGCTTTATTCATTTCGATAATGCCCAGATAGGTTACTTGTCCCGAGGTCTAGAAATCTTATCACCAAGCGTAGAGCTCATGCCATCGGACTTACTTGATGTTGGTGATTATGAACGTATTTTAATGCGACTAAAAATGTGGAGCCAAAATTATTTTGAAATGAACCTGAAGTCATTAATGCTGGCTCGGCAGGCAAAATTTGAAGGCGCAGCGAAAGGACTTGTATTCCAGCTAGCCGAAAACCTGGGATCCTTGCCAAGAAAAATTGTAAAGCGTCAACTTGATGCACTAACAAAAAAAGATCGGAAAAAGCTCAGGAACTTGGGTATTGTTATTGGGCGGGCAAGAATTTACTTGCCTGCATTACTTAAGCCGGCTTCGGCTCAGGTGCTCGGCTTGTTATGGGTGTTGTGGAATGCCCCTGACACGCCTCCTAAAGCGCCCCATCCGGGCCGTGTTTCCCTTCCAAGTGAAGGATTCCCCCCTGGCTACCTTGACGCCATTGGCTATCAACCGGCAGGGCGTCTGGCCCTGCGCCTTGATATTTTTGAGCGTATTGCTGCCCATGCCTGGAAAATAGGACGCAATGGCTCGTTTGTTGCGGACGCGCAATTACTCTCACTAGCCGGCTGTGGAAGCGAAGACATAGAGATGATTTTAAAAGAGATTGGCTTTTACAAGTTCAAAGAAACTGACACTGGTGATGAATACGCCATTGAGAGTAAACGTGTAAAATATGCCCCACAAAAAAATTTTCGAAGAACAAGGCCCATTGAAAATGTGAGGGTTGACCCTGACTCACCTTTCGCAATTTTGAAAGAATTGACCCCGCAACGATGAATGAAAAAACACTCCGCATTGACAAATGGCTATGGTATGCGCGTTTTTTTAAGAGTCGCACTCTCGCATCTAAATTATGCGCTTCTGGAAAATTACGCCTCAACTGCGAGTTAATCTGCAAAGGCCATGCTACTCTTAAAAAAGGAGACGTGTTGACCTTTCCTAAGGAAGAAGACGTCCGGGTGATTAAAATTATCTCCGTTGCCACCCGGCGCGGACCTGCCAGCGAGGCCGCAACCTTGTACGAAGACCTGGAACCGCCACAATCGGCCAAGGTTAAAAAAATAAAACGGGCATCAGGTGTTGCCATCCGTGAAGCTGGAACTGGACGACCAACTAAGGCGGAAAGACGAGCTTTAGATAATCTACGCGAGCATGATTGAAAAATTATTCAACTCATAGATAAAGGACAACCCCCAGATAATGGAAATTTTGACAGATCCCCACGCTTGGATATCTTTGTTGACATTGGCCATTATGGAAATAGTATTGGGTATTAATAACCTGACTTTTGTGGCTGTCCTTGTAGAGCGCCTGCCACGGAGAAGCGCAACTGAGGCGGTTGTATTGGAATTTTCCTGGCCCTAGTCAAACGATTAGCTTTCCTTTCCGTTTTAGCGTGAGTGATTGGTCTGACCTCTCTATTGTTTGCCCTCTTTGATCATACCGTATCAAATCGTGACGCCATCTTGATTGGCGGTGGACTTTTCCTTCTGATCAAAGCCACCTGTGAAATTCATGAAGGCATCGAAGGGGGAGGTAGGGCTGGATCAGCAAAAAGAAAACACGCCGCGTTTGGCTCCGTCATTGTGCAAATAGCTGTGCTAGACATTGTTTTTTTAATTGATTTGGCAATCACTGCTATAGGTATGGTTGATGAACTGTTAATCATGTCTAGTGCTGTAATTTTGGCTATTATAGTTATGCTAATTGCCTTTGGCCCGGTCGCAAGATTTGTGGCGGACCATCTAACAGTGAAAATGCTATCATTTAGCTTTTTGCTTTTAATAGGTACGACCTTAGTCGCTGATGGCCTGGGTTTTCATATGCCAAAGGGATTTCTTTATGCTGTAATGGCATTCTTAGCCTTCGTGGAATTGCTTAGCACCTTTGCTTGCAAACGCAAGGCTATCCTTAAGTCCTTTCGAAAATAATAGATTGGTTATTAGCAGGCATTTGAATTCTCTGAATATGCTTAAGGCCTTGGGTTTTTGCTTCAAAAGTTACTTTTGCTAAATCACGAACACCCCACTCTGGATCACGGTTTGTTAGGGTCTCATGGAAGGCCTGATTGCTAATAGAAGTATGTTTTCCATCAATTTTGAAAGGTCCATAAAGATAAAGAATACCGCCTGGGCGTAATGTACGTGCAGCCCCTGCCATTAGGCTTTTTGTCACTGCCCAAGGCGAAATGTGAAGCAAATTGATGCAGACTATAGCATCCGCAAGTGGCACAGGCCAAGGATTGGCCAAGACGTCCAAATTTACTGGGGTTAGAAGATTATTGCCCGGTATTTCTTTAGCCCAACTACTTATTGACGCCCGACTTTCTGGATTAGGTGCACTAGGTTGCCAAGTTAGGCCTTGTAAACGGCGCGCGAAGTAGGCAGCATGTTCACCGCTACCGGATGCGACTTCAAGCACTAGGCCACTTTCAGGCAGGATATGCTTTAGGACATCTAATATAGGATCACGGTTCTTGATTGTTGCAGGGGCGTGTTCTTTAATCATTAAACAAATTAGGCTTCTTACCTGCCCACAACAAGTGTTAAAAGAATCACCATGATAGGAAGAATAAAGAAACTCCTCGCATCACGTAATGATGTAAACATTACCGCTGATGACGAAGCATTGAAGCTTGCATCTGCTGCCCTCTTGTTAGAAGCAGCATGTATGGATGGTCATGCGGATGACGTGGAGATTTCCACTGTCATCAACTTACTTGGCGACCACTTTGATTTAAGTTCCGGTGAGGCGAGCGAGTTGGTTAACGCTGGGCGAGAGGTCCTTGCTAATTCGGTCGAGCTTTATGGTTTTACCCGCACCATCAAGAATAGTTTCAATCACGAAGACAGAGTGCGAATGATTGAAATGCTTTGGAAGGTTGTTTATGCGGATGGGATCTTGCACGATTTTGAAGCAAACTTGGTGCGCCGAATTTGTGGTTTGATTTATGTTTCAGACCGTGAAAGTGGGGACGCCCGTAAGCTAGTGCTGGAACGCCTTGACTTGGACAACCAAGACGTTACATAAAACTGTTGTGAATGCCTTTGTTAAATAATACCGGAGATATAAATGACCTACGTTGTCGTTGAAAACTGTATCAAATGCAAACATATGGACTGTGTTGAAGTTTGCCCGGTTGATTGTTTTTATGAAGGCGAGAATTTTTTGGTCATTCATCCTGATGAATGTATCGACTGCGGTGTTTGTGAACCCGAATGCCCCGCTGAAGCCATTTTGCCTGATACAGATGACGGTTTGGAAAAATGGATGGAAATCGCCACTCGCTTTTCCTCCGAGTGGCCGAATATAACACGTAAAGGTGAACCTCCAGCCGATGGCCCCGAGTGGGATGGTAAACCCAACAAAGCTGAATTGCTGAGTGAGCAGCCAGGCAAAGGCGACTAACTCTTTAATTTTTTGTGGAAAAGTGTTAAACTAAATTATTGAAACAGTTGTTATGGTGAGTCCTGGCTGTTTGTTGCTAGAACACGCCAGGAAATTTTAGAAAATCATACTTTATACTCACCGGTATTTGCCCGGATATTTTTTTAGTATGAAATTTCTGAGTTAAAAAGTAAAAAAAGGTTGAAGTATGGCTAAAGACTTAATGTGCGCACCCGGGGATTTTGTGGTCTACCCGACCCATGGGGTTGGTAAGGTTCTCGATATTGAAACTCAGGAATATTCAGGGCACAAACTCAAATTGTTTGTTATTGAGTTTGAACGGGACAGGATGACCCTTCGCGTTCCAACAGACAAAGCTGAAGCCTCTGGTTTGAGGAGGCTTAGTTCTAAAAAAATCATAGAAAAGGCACTAACTACCTTAAAAGGTCGTGCCCGAGTAAAACGTACTATGTGGAGCCGTCGCGCTCAGGAATATGAAATGAAAATCAATTCTGGTGATCCGTTGGCAATCGCAGAGGTTGTTCGTGATCTCCATCGAAACACCGGTCAACCTGATCAATCATTTAGTGAGCGACAAATTTATGAAGCAGCACTAGACCGTCTTGCTTGTGAAGTAGGTGCCGTGGAAAAAACTAATCCTGAAATGGCGACAGAGAAGTTAGAGTGCATTTTGTCTGCAACAGCTCCAGTATCGGAAGCGGCTCAAGAAGCAGAAATCGATACTGCAGGCACATCGGATACAGCCGCAGCGTAAAGAGTAAGCGTAAAGAGTATTAGAAATGCCCATTAAAAGATGAAACGGGAAGGAATTTTTAATATTCAGCTATGACGCGAACACGGTCACCTATTTTAAGAGAGGTGTCCCGTTTTATTTTATTTAAAAGCTCAAACCACTCGAGAGCAAATCGATCTATTGGCATATCTCGAGCTAATACTTCTATACTATCCCCCCTTGATACAGTTTTAAAACGTATTCGCAACGGCCTTATGTTTAGTATTTCTTTCTGGCTCAAACGTTTGAAGCTAAATATTATTTGCTTGAAATTAAGTGCCATTAGATCCGCATCCTTGGTATTTGTTTCAAACAACAAACGAAATATCTGATCTCTTTCTTTCTTGATAACTAACAAGCGAATATCACGTCGTATACCAGCATTGTTTAGCCTTAAAAAACCTGTAGCCCCATTCATACCGTTAATTTTTAGGTCCTTCACATCCTGGAATTTGTAACCCTTAAAGTTTATGGCCTTGATGTAATCAGTTATGCCGCCAACTTCCTGAATTTTTTCCCCTGGGGCCATATCAAAAGAAATGACTGAGCCATCACTGGATCTTGCTGTCAGTTTATTTGGGGTGTTGATCATGGTGAAACCAGTTGGGACTTCAAAGCGAAAGCCCAGAGCAGGATGTTCAAAAATTTGGCCGCGACGGATGCCTTGTCCAGGATCATCACCAAAAACTAGACCGTCTATTTCATTCTCATAAGTTTTTTGCCCACGCTCTTTTCCGGTGACCTCGATTTGAGCTAGAAGCTTTTCTGCCTTGGAAATTCTTTCTGATGTCAACGGATGGGTTGACATGATATTGATGCGTTCAGATTTGTTTATTTTTCCTCGCATGTCCGCTTCAAGCTTGCTATGGGATTTTAACTTGTTAAAGAAACTGGTCATAGCATAAGGATCATATCCTACACGGCTTAGGTAACGTACCCCTAGCATGTCGGCTTCCAGTTCTTGTTCGCGTGAATAACTTTTCAAAGCCGCTCGCCCGCCAAGAGATGCAAGTTGACTGGCCCCTGTAGGAGCCCCAGCGATACTGCCAATTGCCCCAAGTATTTGTAACCCTATATTTGTCGCCTTGCTAGCACTGTAGCGTTGGGAGGAGTGCCTCGCAGTGATATGGCCGATTTCGTGAGCTAATACCCCTGCCATCTCTGCTTCATTAGCAACAATTGCCAGCAGGCCACGCGTGACGTAGACATATCCTCCTGGAAGTGCGAAAGCATTGACCTTTTCATCGTTTAAAATAGTGAAGGTATATTTCATGGTTGGCAATTCAGAAAATTGTGCCAATTTCGCGCCAATGCGAGCAACATAAGAGTTAAGATTTTTATCCTGATAAATGCCACCAAATTGTTTTACAATTTTAGGATGCTCGGTTGCGCCAACTTCTTTTTCTTTTTCCACAGACATAAAGGCTGTGAAGCTTTGCCTACCAGTCGCCGGGTTGGTTGAGCAGGCCCCGACCGTAAGCAGTGAAACAATAAGCGCAAGTATGAAGAAAAGTTTATTGAAATAGTGCATGTGGACTTCCATGTTGTTTTTAGTAGTATAACAAAACTTCATTTTTCTTAGATTGCATTATTTCAATCCTTGGCTATTTCTCTTTTCCACCAAGTTGGGGCACTTAATGTTTTAAGACCTATTTTGATATTAAACAGCTTTTCCATACAAGTAGCTGTTTTTTATCTAGGCATGATCTATGATTGTATCAATGGATGTTATACAAAAAAATATTGACTTGTACCCTGCCCTGCAGCCCTACCGAAGCGGTCTGCTAGATGTCAGTGATGGCCATCGTCTTTACTGGGAACAGTCCGGCAATCCTCATGGGGCTCCAGTAATTTTCCTGCATGGTGGTCCGGGGGCAGGGTGCAGCGTTAGTCAACGTCGTTTTTTTGACCCTGTGCATTACAGGATTATCCTATTTGATCAGCGTGGGTGCGGAAGAAGTGTGCCTTATGCTTGTATTAAAAGTAACACAACCGAACATCTAATTGCTGACATTGAGGCCCTGCGTAATCATCTAGAAATTGATGAGTGGCTCGTGTTTGGCGGCTCATGGGGATCAACTCTTGCACTGACATATGGTATTGAACATCCCGGGAGTTGTAAGGGATTTGTCCTGCGCGGGGTCTTCTTGGCCACGGCAGCCGAACTTAATTGGTTCATTAAGGGCACTGCAAATATTTTCCCAGAGGCACACCGTGATTTAACAGAATTTCTTCCTGAGAACGAACAATCTGATCTTATAGCAGCATACTATGGTAGACTTAATCACGCGGATCCAGAGATTCACATGTCGGCGGCGGCATCATGGAGCCGCTTCGAAGCACTCTGTTCCACATTACTCCCCAGTTTCGCCAGTGAGATGCCACAGCCGAAACGTGACATTCTCCCAGTCAGTAGTGGAGGTGGATTGGCCATATCGCGCATTGAAACCCATTATTTCATTAATAATATGTTTATTGAGGAAAATTTTATCCTGAATAATTTAAAAAAACTAGCAGGACTTCCAGCGATAATCGTTCAAGGACGCTATGACATAATCTGCCCCGTAATTAACGCAGACAAGCTAGCTCGCAATTGGCCTGGAGGAGACAGTGCTGTGTGCCTTAATATTATTAAGGATGCTGGCCATTTGGCAATGGAGCCCGGTATTCGTAGGGCGCTTGTACAGGCAACAGACAGTTTAAGAGATAGAATATGATGCTTCTAGGCTCTTTTCATGATGGCCATCATGACGTAGTATCTCTTTTTTAAATTTGCATAAGAAAGTTAGTAAGAAAATGTTGCCACTTTTTAGGGTATTAAGGACAGCTATTGCCATCTCAGGTGTTAGTTTTGGCCTGTCTTATTCAGCATTTGCTGATGATCCTGATTTTATTACGTTCGGAGTGGGCGCATACGATTGGGACCTAAAAAATGAAGAGGGTGAGGAATTACGTATTGAATATCGCTCAAGTAAGAAGTTTTGGATCTTTAAGCCCCTTGTGGCTCTTGCCGGGACTACAACTGGGCAAGGGTTTTTGGGTGCTGGGATTCTTATCGATGTATTTTTAGGCCGCCGTTTTGTTTTCACGCCAAGTGTTGTCCCAAATATTTATGTGGGCGGGAATTCAAAACTTGATCTGGGATATGCTATGGAAATACGTTCTCAACTTGAGGCCTCATATCGCTTTAATGATCGGTCGCGCTTGGGGGTTGCAGTGTCCCATTATTCAAACGCTGGTTTGGGGGATGATAATGTGGGCACAGAATCAGCGATGGTTTATTATTCAGCACCCTTTGATAAGCTGTTTGGTAATTAAGCATTTACGCAAAACCAATCTGCCAATAGGAATGCTGCATGGCAAAAATTGCGATTATTGGCTCTGGTATATCGGGATTAACGGCAGCTAATTTATTAAAAGACTATGCTGACATTACTGTTTTTGAGAAAGCACAGAGTGTTAGTGGTAGAATGTCTACTCGACGTGCCGAACCATACTTTTTTGACTATGGCGCCCAATATTTTACAGCACGTACTGGGCCTTTTAAAAAATTTATTCAACCCTTGGTCAATAGTGGCGTGATAGAACGCTGGAACGCCCGTTATGTAAAATTTGATAGTGATAAAATTACAGAACGCAAAGCTTGGGGAGATGCAGATAATGAGCCACGCTATGTAGGTGTGCCGAGCATGAATATAATAGCTAAACATTTAGCCATGAATTTAGATGTAAAGCTTAATACACGAATTGTCACTTTGCGACATGTAGGCAAATGGCAATTGTTTAGTGAGCAAAGCCTGCTTTATGATGGATTTGATTGGGTAATTTCTACTGCACCTTCTCACCAAACTGCCGATTTGTTGCCAATAGAGTTTCAATATCATAATGAGATTAAAGATGTTCAAATGCAGGCCTGCATCTCATTGATGCTTGGATTTTCCGAGCCTTTACATCTTGAGTTTGACGCAGCTCATATTACTAATTCTGATCTTAGCTGGTTAGCAGTAAACAGCAATAAGCCCGGTCGATCAGGGCCATATACATTGTTGGTTCATTCGTCTGAAAAATATGCAGAAGAGCACCTTGATGCTGACCGTGACGAAGTCCTAAAGCATTTATGTTATGAAACAAGCCGTATTATTGGTTGCGATGTTAGCGGCTCAGAATATAAAATGATACATAGTTGGCTGTATGCAAATAATGTTGACCGGACGAAATGCCCTGTTTTTTTTGATCAGGGTATGCAGCTTGGGGCGTGTGGTGACTGGTGTCTTGGGGGTCGAGTTGAAGGCGCTTATACAGCAGCCTATAACCTTGTTGAAAAGATTAAAGAGAGCGTTTTATGAATAAAATTTCACATGTTCATATCAAAAAGGTGACTAATTCTATTGCTGCAAAACTTGTCTTTGAATAAGCTCATAATTCAGTCGGGATGACATAATATAGTTTTTCACATAGGCATTTTATCCTGCAATATGCCTGCGTAGATTTCATGACATTCAAGCATTGTCCTCATATATTATAAGGCCACGCATGTTACCTTGGGCTAAACTAATTTAAGTTACGCAGAATTTATAGTTAGCAACTATGACTTTTGTAAGTCGGAATAAAAAACGTGCGCCCGTAGCTCAGTAGGATAGAGCACCAGATTCCTAATCTGGGGGTCACAAGTTCGAATCTTGTCGGGCGCACCAATCTTTTAAATTGCTGAATTTGCACCTGCCAAGAACGCACCTTATTTTTGTTGGCTTTATAAATTACACTTACCAGCCATAAAGCAACTCTAGCATATTATTAACTGGAATATAAAAAAGTCATGCGTAATAGGAGTTCTTTATTTCACACTCGAACATTTTCTTCACAAATTATTGAACTAAAAATTTAAATGCTGGGTCCCTATGATCTCCTATTTTAACTTAAAACTTTGGTGTATTTTGCAACTGTAAATTATCTAGAAAGGTGCAATTACAAATGACAAATAGGGGTAATTTAATCACTAATAAGATCGCCTGCTGATTGAATAATAAGCCTCCCAACGCAAGGTGTATTGCACCTTAAGCCTCCGATAAAGGATAATGTATCACTATCATATAAATGCGGCAGGAAAGAGTTCAGCTATGTCAGAGTTAAAAACTATTGATGATTTAGATGTGGCCGGCAAGCGTGTTCTTGTGCGTGCTGACTTAAATGTGCCTATGCAGAACGGCAAAGTCACTGACACAACGCGAATTGATCGTGCAGTGCCTACACTGAGCGAGCTTTCCAAAAAAGGTGCAAAGGTCATAGTGATTTCTCACTTTGGTCGTCCTAAAGGTCAGATTGTTCCTGAAATGTCACTGGATCCGGGTGCAAGGGCTCTGTCTAAATCTTGCGGTTTACCTGTAGCTTTCGCCACGGATACCATTGGCGAAAGTGCAAAAAGAACTATTGATGGTTTGAATAATGGTGACATTGTTATGTTGGAAAATCTCCGTTTTCATGCCAGTGAGGAAGCCAATGATGAGATTTTTGCATCAAAGTTATCCAATCTGGGGGATGCCTATGTCAGTGATGCCTTCTCGTGTTCACACCGTGCCCACGCCTCGATAGAAACTCTTGCTCAATTGCTACCCTCGGCTGCAGGTCGTTTGATGCAGGCTGAAGTTGAATCCCTGTCTGGCGCACTAGAGAACCCTGAGCCACCTGTAGCTGCTGTTGTTGGCGGTGCAAAGGTTTCAACTAAAATGGAAGTACTTGGCAACCTCTCAAAAAAGGTTAATGTTCTGATCATCGCCGGGGGTATGGCTAATACCTTTTTATTCGCTCAAGGTTATGATGTTGGAAAATCTATCTGTGAGAAAGATATGACAGAACTCGCGCATAAAATTCTTGCTGATGCTGAAGAATCCGGATGTGAGGTCGTTCTGCCTCTAGATTGCGTTGTGGCTCGGGAATTCAAGGAAGGGGCAGTTAGTCAAACTGTTAACCTAGATGCTATTCCGTTAGAGGCCATGATGCTTGATGTAGGTTCTGCTTCCATTGCAAACATTACAGCCAAGTTGGAAAATTGTAAAACCTTGGTTTGGAACGGTCCTTTTGGGGCGTTTGAAATACAACCCTTTGATAAAGGAACAAATGCTGTTGCGGCGGAAGTGGCTCGCTTAACTAGGGCAGGAAAGCTAATCAGTGTTGCAGGTGGAGGTGATACGGTGGCAGCACTAGCACAAGCTGGTGTTAGTGAATATTTCTCCTATATATCCACGGCTGGGGGCGCGTTCCTAGAGTGGATGGAAGGCAAAAAACTTCCTGGCGTAGAGGTACTCAGAAAGTAATCATGTTTCAATAGAATTATCCTCTCCGTTCGTTTCAATATCTATCAGCGTCTCGTCTATAACTTGGCCTTGCATTTTGTTGACTAGATTATCTAACATACCACGCAAATTCTCTGATTGTTGCAATAAGTCCGTGGTCACTTCCAGAGCATCTGCCGAAGACAAGCGCGCAATGTCTAGTGCTACTTCGCGAGAATCCTTGATAATCGCTCCAATATCCCGTATTGCCCACGTCGCCTGACTGGAAGATGATCGAATAATATCAAAACGTCGAGTTGCGCCATTTGAACTCTCTTTGAAGCCGTTAAGAGCCAACAAAGTGGGGTCCGAGCCATGTTCGGGTGTATTCACGACGAGCATATCAGCCTGTTCTCCAATTGCAGTAATCAAGGCTTCCAATGTATCAATTTTTTCTGAGGCATCAGAAAGATTGCGGATCAAGGTTCCTGTACGCTCTGCTTCCTCCGCCGCGGCGGTGACGTATTCAGATGAGCGAGCAACCTGACGACTAATCGTGGAGATTTTATCAAGAGACGCGTCATCTTTAGTTTCTTGTATGGCTTCTGGTGAAACAATATTTTCATTAACTTTGCTGGTTGTTATGTTTTCACCAATTTGTTTTAAGCTAATGCTGTCAGTTGTGGCATCTAAAATTTTTCGCAGTAGAGCAACCTCTGTGATAGCCCGCTTTCCCTCATCAGCCTCAGACTTCATAGATTCCAAATCCTTGCGTAGCCATTCAGCCTCAGCACTGGCGGCGCGGCCACGCTCGACTTCTATTTTTATTTTTTTCATAGTTTCTTGTAGTTTGTCAGCTTCCCTCAAGCGACCCTTTATGTTCGTTAAGGCGCGGGCGATCTCACCGGTTTCATTAGCATCTCCAAGGCCACGAACGGCGACTTCCGAATTGCCGGATGATAAATTTTTGGCAGCTCTCGCAATAGCAATAATCGGGCTGGAGATAGAGTTCAGCATTGCAATGCCAAACAGCACAACTAGGAAAAAAGCTCCAGCAATTCCACTCGCAATTAAAGTACGATATTTCTTGCGAACATTTAGTTGAAGTATCTGTGATTGCGCAAGGTTATCTCCTGAAAAACCAGTGATAGCATCAATACTAGGCACCATATAGGAGACAATTTCCTCAAGGCGGTCACGGGTGTTGTCGTGAACTAGCCTGTATTTTGCGTAGGTGCTCATGGATGACTGGTATTTAATCATATTCGACATGAGTGTGCTTTTGTCTTCAGACGAGATGGGAACAGCGTTTAGTAGGCGAACAAATTCTTTTTCAGCATTCTCAATCGTCGCTAAATCCCGGCTTGCACCACTTTCTATGAATTCTATAGTTACTGCCCTAATTTCTGCCATGGTTTCATTCAGGCTGAGAATGTTTACTGAGTTGAGACTTTTACTCATGTTGCGAATGGCTTGCCTCAATATAGTTTCTAGTCCGGTCATATCCGGAGCTGGATCAACTTCAATTTTTGTGGATTTGTTATATTGCTCCATGTATTGAGCAACTGCCTCACGCAATGTGGAGACCTGCTCATTAATAATTTGAGCGCTGGGGCGAAGGTATAGCTCATCGAGTCGAAGTCCCAGTGTGTTGGCCAGAACCACGTGTTCTTGCGTAGCCGCTCTCCCAGCGTCAGATGCTGCAAATTGAGTATTGGCAAGGCGTTTGGAGAGTTCCTCAGTTTCGGCTCTGATCCGCCAAACATCCCGTTCAATATCGGCAATAAAAGAAGCAAGGTTAACACTCTCAGTTAGGGTGAGATTAACTTGATTTAATTGCTTGTCGGCAAATAACAGCGCAAAAGTACCTGCGATGAACACGGCAACTCCCAGCAAGAAGAAGAGGGTTGAGCGCGCTCCCACACCGATTCCACCCATGAAAGTGCGGTCCCTGAATCCGTCTTTTATAAGAGAGTTTGTTCCAGATAGAGGCTGGTTAACCATCAAAATTTCCTGTGTAGTCTTAAAAATTTAAGATAAAAATTATGATATAACAGAATCAGGAGTTTGGCGTCAAAAATAAAGCCCTTGCCTTGGCTTGGATTTAACGTATGTAATTATTTGTTTCTTTTTTTTTAAATTTATGCGATTTTATTATTGTGTAACAGAAAGTTGCTTTTCTAACTCAATGCCTGATTATATTAATTATGAATAGTTAAGGAGGTCAGAATGACTACAGCTCCGGGTGTTCCTCCGGCAAATTTTAATCTTGCTGTTGAGACTCTCAAGCGCACTCTCAGGCAAGATAAAGTAGCGGAAGTAGCCTTATCTCAAGCACAAGAACCTCAGAAACAAATAAGGCTGAATGTTAATGTTTCAGCCTCAGGCTCTGACTTGAGCTTGGGCAGTAACATCAGCACTGATGCATGAAGTCCCAGCTAAAGGCTAGGATGTCATGGTTTTAAGCTTAGCTAGATTTTAGTGTTTCTTGTACTTGCATTTTACAAATTTGGTTAATTTTATGAGAACTAAATAGTGCTTTGGCGTTATGGCTTTCTCAACATGCGTGGGCATAAAAGCATTGGCTGAAAGTATTTCTATGCGTTTTTTTAGCAATTATTGTCTATATTATTTCAGCTTAATTGACCGCATCCTTTTACACTTAAATTTTAGGAAATTCCCTATTTTTATCTAGTTATAGGTTCTGTTAACCATTTGCGTTCATGTTGTTGATTATGAGTCAAATGCCGACTATTCCAGCACGGGCTATTGTCCCAACTAGCGAACGTTCACGCAGCTACTTTTCGGCTGAACAGGTCAGAAATCGTGCTGCTGTTACTAACTCCAATGAAACACCTCACGAGCGCCGCGCTATGACCCGTCTCGACAAAGTACTGGATAAAGTCACTGCTCCAAGAGCAGATGTGCCCAAGGGCTACTATCTCGATATTATGGTCTGAGCAATCTTTAGATCCATCTTTCAACCACCTTAACAACCCACTTGAGGTGGCTAAAAATTGATTAAGATAGCATTACTAGATATTGAACTTAATTTACTGTTAAAACACCAAAGTTCCAATAGTATAAGATCGTTAATTTAACCTTGGTTGAGATTTTGGCCACTGGATGGCTGAAGATTTACTTATGAGAGTCCTACCAAGGAACGAGCGAAGACCTTTGCTTCGAATGGTCTCATGTCTTCCGCACCCTCGCCAACACCAACAGCGTGAACTGGCAGGCCAAATTTATCTGCCAAGGCAACTACGACTCCCCCGTGTGCGGTACCATCAAGTTTGGTTATTATTAGACCGCTGACATCGACAAGCTCTTTAAATGTTTGTACCTGAGAATGTGCATTCTGGCCAACGGTGGCATCAAGCACCAAAAGGCAGTCGTGAGGGGCAGTTTCATCCAGCTTGCGGATGACACGTATAATCTTTTCAAGTTCAGCCATCAGGCCCTTCTTATTTTGCAGACGACCAGCTGTATCGATTAAAAGGACATCAACACCCGCATCCTTAGCTTTTACAAAGGCATCGTATGCGAGCCCAGCTGCATCGGCTCCTGGGCTGGTTGCAATGACTTTTGAGCCCGTCCGCTCCCCCCATACCTGTAACTGTTCCGTCGCTGCGGCACGAAAGGTGTCAGCGGCGGCCATCATTACGCTTGCGCCCTGATCTTTAAGACTAGCTGCCAATTTTCCAATAGAAGTAGTTTTGCCACTGCCATTAACACCACATACAATAACCACATGTGGTTTTAATGTAGGGTTTACGGTGAAAGGCTTTGCCACAGGTTCAAGCAGCTTTTCGATATCTTCTGCCAAAGCACTCCGAATTTCGTCACCATTAACTTCCTTATTAAAGCGTGTGTGAGAGAACCGGGTAGTGAGGCTTGAAGCCAGCAATGGGCCGAGATCGGCAGCAATTAGTAATTCTTCAAGTTCCTCAAGGGCCTTTTCATCCAAACGACGTTTGGTGAATGCTGCACTTATTGGGTCAACCAGTTTGGCTGAGGTATGGCTAAGGCCTTTTTTAAGGCGTGAAAGCCAGCCAGAATTATGCCCTTTACTCATGCTGCTAAACCAGCAATGAGCCGACCTTTTTCTTCGTTGATAGCAATAACGTTTACGTCAACTATAGACCCGATGGGTGCATCAAACATCAGGTCAACTGGAGTAAAGTGTTGTGTGTGACCCGTGCAATTTTTTTCAACAAGTACCTCAACAGCTTTGCCCTCTTTTGATTTAAGATATTTATGAAGCGCTAAGTCGCCAGCTTCCCGCAAATATTTAGCGCGTTTTGTAATCGTGGCGTTATGAACGCCAGGCATTTTCCCAGCGGGAGTATCGGGTCGTTCTGAGTAAGGGAAGATGTGCAAATAAGTCAGGCCCATTTCATTAACTGCCTTAAGGGTATTCTCAAACATCTCGTCTGTTTCCGTGGGGAAACCTGCAATCAGGTCAGCCCCAAAAACAACGTCTGGCCTAGCGGTGCGTACACGATTAACTAGATCAATAGCTGAGCTGCGAGTGTGACGTCGTTTCATTCTTTTCAAAATCATGTCGTCTGCAGCCTGTAAGCTTAGATGAAGGTGCGGCATGAATCGTTCTTCATCAGCCAAAAGATGTAGTATGTCATCATCAACGAAAGCTGGGTCAAGGGAGGTTATGCGGAGGCGTTTCAAAGCGTCAACTCGGTCAAGTATTGTACGCGCGAGCATTCCAAGTGTAGGCAGTTTCTCGTCATCCTGACCGAAGGAGGAAACATCTACTCCGGTCAGTACAACCTCTACATGACCGTTTTCTGTAAGGGTTTGAACCTGTTTAATAATATGTTCAGGTGAAACACTACGATTGGGCCCACGCGCGAAGGGAATAATGCAAAACGTGCAGCGGTGATCGCAGCCCTGCTGGACCTGAACGAATGCACGTGTGCGATTTTCAAAACCAGAGATCACTGGCACATCTATGGCGCTGGTAACATCCATGATGTCAGATACATCAATGTTTGTGTCGGAGTGACCTGACAGGTGTCCCCCAATCATCTTTTCAGAGTTGCCTATAACTCTGTCAACTTCTTTCATGGATGCAAATTCTTCTGGCTTTAGTTGGGCAGCGCAGCCAGTGACTATAATTTGAACCTCAGGATTGTCCCGGCGCAGACGGCGAATGGTCTGGCGGGCTTGACGTTCAGCTTGGGCCGTGACGGCGCACGTGTTGACTATAATAGTGTCATCAAGCTCAGCATTATCAGCTTGTGAGCGTATAATTTCAGACTCAAGGGTGTTTAGACGACAGCCAAGAGTAATGACACGGGGACCTGGCAAAAATTCTCTCCCTTAGTCCAATAGAGCAGGGTCAACGAAACCGGAAAAACTAGTCGACACTGGCCCTGTCATCAATACATGATTGTCCGCCATCCATTCTATGTGCAAGGTTCCGCCATTAAGTTGGACGGAGGCACTATGCCCACAAAGAGAGCGACGGCTGGCTGCCACCATTGCCGCGCACGCGCCAGAACCGCAAGCAAGCGTTTCACCAACGCCGCGCTCCCAGACCCGCAGACGAATAAAGCCTTTGCCTTTTATTGTAGCGACGCCAATATTGGCGTGCTGGGGAAAAAGCTTGTGGCGTTCCAAAACCGAGCCATGTTGAATGAGATCAACGGCGTCCGCATCATCGACAAAAAAAACTGCATGGGGGTTGCCCATATTAACACCAACAGGGTCTTGAAGAGGACCGGACCCAACGCCCAGGTGCAAACTATCGATTGCTTCGCTTAAGGGGATGTCACGCCAATCCATCTTGGCTTGTCCCATATCGACTGAGACAAGGCCACCATCAGCAATATGTGCATCAAGTAGTCCAGCCAGGGTTTCTATAATGGTTTGGTCTTCGCCGCTTTCGCACATGAGAATTGAAGCGACACAGCGTGTTGCATTTCCACAGGCCTCGGCCTCGCTGCCATCGGTGTTGTATATACGCATGAAGGCGTCAGCCACATCATCCAATGGTTTTTCGATAAGAATTAACTGATCGCAACCTATGCCCGTATGCCGGTTGGCGATCGCGCGCACATGTGGTCGGCCCAGTTCAAGCCGCTGTTCCCGGCCATCGATAATAACAAAATCATTGCCGAGTCCATGCATCTTTGTAAACGGTAGTATTTTCATAACCAAGTTAATATGTCGCTACGGCCCAAGAAGTCCATAGTTTTAGCTGTTCAGGCTGAGGATTTTTTCCATGTGAAGGAGGGCTTGAGGCGCGTTATAAAAATAGTCTCGGCCAATGGGGCAAGCTTTTGGCCTAAAAGCTGGCGTTGGAGTATTGTGGTTTTGAATTTCTAAAGCGTGCATACCCAACGCTTGACTTGCTTGGGGGCTATCCGTAGAGTGCATAGAATACTTATACCCATGAATATTACGCCTCATGGGGCGCCGCTAGTCCGCGAGGTTCGCGCACTGGCGCTTTTTGCTTTGGACTTAATTTGCGACCTGTTTATGGACAAAAAAGACGATGTTTGACAGCCTAACAAGCAAGCTTGGCGAGATACTCGACAGCCTGACAAAGCGCGGTGCGCTCTCTGAGAATGACGTTGATTCTGCCCTGCGCGAAATTCGTATTGCATTGATCGAGGCTGATGTCGCCCTAAATGTGGTAAAGTCGTTCATCGAGTCCGTTAAGCAGCGTGCCATAGGCGAAGAAGTTTTGCGTTCCGTTACACCGGGACAGATGGTCATAAAGATCGTCCATGACCATCTGGTTGAAATGCTAGGTGGCGCCAATGAAGACGCAAGCCCAAATCATGAAGATGCTGGTTTGAACCTTGTAGGTGTTCCGCCCGTCGTGGTTTTGATGGTCGGTCTGCAGGGTTCAGGAAAGACTACAACCAGCGCCAAGCTGGGCCTTCGCATTAAGAAGCGTGACAAGAAAAAAGTATTAATGGCGTCTCTTGACGTTTACCGGCCAGCTGCTCAACAACAACTAGAAGTCCTGGGATCGCAAAGCGATGTACCGACTTTACCGGTAATTATGGGTGAAAAGCCTGTGGGGATTGCAAGCAGAGCCATGGATATGGCGCGGCGCGAGGGTTATGACGTTGTTATTCTGGACACCGCTGGTCGGATGCATGTGGATCAAGAATTGATGGACGAGGTCGCAAAGATTAGTGCAGTCACCAATCCAATTGAAACTCTGCTGGTTGCAGACGCCATGACTGGCCAAGATGCGGTCAACATGGCCAAGGAATTCGATGAGAAGGTCGGTGTTACCGGTATTGTTCTGACTAGGGTCGATGGTGACGCCCGTGGTGGTGCAGCACTCTCCATGCGTGCAGTCACCGGCAAACCGATCAAGTTAATGGGTGTTGGTGAAAGGTTAGACGAATTAGAGAGCTTTCAGGCGTCGCGTATCGCAGGGCGCATTCTCGGACAGGGTGATATTGTCGGTCTGGTTGAAAAGGCAGCTGAAGTTATAGACAAGGAAGACGCTGAAAAGTTAGCTAAAAAGATGATGAAAGGTCAGTTTACCCTTAACGACATGGCAGAACAGCTTAAACAGGTTCGCTCCATGGGCGATGTGGGTGGCCTATTGGGCATGGTTCCTGGCCTTTCAAAAATGAAGAAGCAGATTTCCGAAGCTAACATTGATGATAAGATGATCGCTCGTCAGCAGGCGATCCTGTCTTCCATGACACCTAGCGAGCGCTACAAGCCAAAAGTTTTAAATGGTTCTAGGCGGCGGCGTATTGCAGCTGGTTCTGGGACATCCGTACAAGACGTCAACCGGCTTTTGAAGCAACACAAGCAAATGGGCCAGATGATGAAGAAAATGGGTAAGATGGGCCCAAGAGGCATGATGAGTGGCGGAATGCCACCTGGAATGATGCCGCGAGGCTAGATCTTCGAAGTTTTAGTTGAGACTTTTAGAAACACGTTAGTTACAAGAAAAGGAATAAATAGTCACTATGGCTTTAAAAATTAGACTTTCTAGAGGCGGTGCTAAGAAGCGCCCTTTTTACCACGTTGTCGTAGCAGATTCACGCAGCCCCCGTGACGGTCGCTTTATTGAGCGCGTTGGTTCCTATAATCCCATGGTTCCAAAGGAGCATCCGGAAAGGGTAATTCTTAAGATTGAGCGCATTAAACATTGGATGAGTGTTGGTGCTTTGCCTAGTGATCGTGTGGCTCGCTTCTTGTCTGATGCTGCAATTGGTGAAAAGCCCGTCGTGCACAAACAAACTAAACAGCACTTGCCTAAAGCCAAGGCTCAGGAACGCATGCAGGAAGCCGAGGAGGCTGCCAAGGCTGCAGCTGAGGCACCAGCAGAAGAGGCTGCAACTGAGACACCAGCTGAGGATAAGGCAACCGGTTAATCCGGTTGCCGGGATCTAAGCTGTGTCGGAAACCTTTGAGGAACTCATATGCGTTGGCGCAATAACCGGTGCTCGTGGTCTAAAAGGTGAAGTCAGGATAAAAAGCTTTACTGCTGATCCGAAGGGGATTTCAAGTTATGGTGACGTTTTCGAGGAAAATGGAAAAATAAGTTATCAGATCAGTATCACCGGACAGGCTAAGGGCCAAATACTGGCCCGTTTAAACGGTATCGAAGACAGAGATGCTGCTAATTCACTGAAGGGTGCCCGTTTGTATATCCCAAAATCGGCGCTGCCGCCAACAGAAGAGGATGAATTTTATTTTTCCGATCTGGTGGGTTTAAGGGCTGATCTAGTTGACGGTGGATGTCTTGGTAAGGTCAAGGAAGTCCATGATTTTGGAGCTGGTGCTATCTTGGAGGTTGTGGGAGGAGAGGTTGGGACGGTTATGGTTCCCTTTACTATAGCCTCCGTGCCGGAAGTGGATAAGGCAAGCGGCAGAGTTGTTATCGACCCACCAATTGGTTTGATTGAGCCAGTTGAGCCTGAAGAGGAAAAGGAAGTTGGAGAGAAAATATGATTGGGACAGCAACTAAGGAGCCTTGGAAGGCGACAGTCCTGACCCTCTTTGAAGAAATGTTTCCCGGATCTCTGGGACTCTCACTTGCAGGGCAGGGATTGCAAGACGGTATTTGGAGGTTGGAAACGCTAGACATTCGAAGCTTTGCGAGCGATAAATATCGTTCTGTAGATGATGCTCCCTTCGGTGGAGGGCCAGGAATGGTCATGAGAGCTGATATTGTTGATGTTGCGATTGAGAAAATCAAGGTACAAAACCCTGGTAGACCTCTAATTTATCTCTCACCGCGCGGTCGCCCACTGGAGCAGAAAAGGGTTCGGGAACTGGCAGCAGGACCAGGTTTGTCACTGCTCTGCGGCCGTTATGAAGGTATTGATGAGCGGCTGCAACAGGTTCATGAGATCCAAGAGGTAAGCCTCGGTGATTTCATACTGTCAGGTGGAGAGCCCGCGGCGATTGCTTTGATCGATGCTTGTGTCCGTTTGCTACCTGGCATTATGGGGTCCGTTGCGTCTGGTGTTGAAGAAAGTTTTGAGCGGGGATTGTTAGAATACCCCCACTACACACGGCCTCAAGCGTGGCGGGGCATGGAGGTGCCGAAAGTATTACTTTCAGGTAACCATGCAAAGATCAGGGATTGGAGAAAGAGCCAATCTGAAGAGTTGACTAAGGAACGACGGCCTGACTTGTGGAGCCGTTATGTGAAAAAGTTTTAAAGGGTCATTGTGAAAGCCAAAAAATTTGGTTTTTTTAAGATTTAAGGAAGTAAACGATGAACATTATTGAAGAGATTGAAAATGAACAGCTTGCAAAACTGGCAGAAAAGCGAGGGACACCAGAGTTTTCTGCTGGAGATACTATTCGCGTTAACGTCAAGGTGGTCGAGGGTACACGCGAGCGTATTCAGGCCTACGAGGGTGTTTGCATTGCACGTAAGAATGATGGTCTAAATTCATCATTTACCGTTCGCAAGATCTCCTCTGGGGAAGGTGTGGAGCGTATATTTCCGCTGCACTCGCCTAATATAGATGCGATTGATGTAGTCCGTCGTGGCGATGTTCGTCGAGCAAAGCTATACTATCTTCGCGGTCGTACAGGTAAGTCGGCACGTATAGCCGAAAAGGTCGATGGATATTCGGGTAAGTTGACCGCAGCTGAAAAAGCTGAAGCCGCCACTCTTAAGGCTCAGGCTCGTGCCACTGGCCAATCTAAATCCAAAAAGGGGAAGAAGAAAGCAGTTGAAACGGTTGCTGATCCTAAAGAAGAAACCCCGTCGAAAGATTAATGGTCTTGTCTGTCTAGAAAATTTTCTAAATAGGCAAAACGGCCCCTAAGGGTTATTAAACGCAATGGGACCGTGTTTGTTTTTTTTGAGTAACAACGGGAAGTCCTTGAGCAATGCCAAAAACGTTATTTGATAAAATTTGGGAAAGCCATACTGTCGATGTTCAAGACGACGGCACCTCCCTTTTGTATATTGATCGTCATCTGGTCCACGAAGTTACCAGCCCCCAGGCGTTTGAAGGTTTAGCTGCTGCAGATCGCGTGGTTCGCCGTCCTGAGGCAACTCTTGCCGTTGCTGACCACAACGTTCCAACAACAGATCGTACAAAAGGTATTGCAAACGAAGATTCTCGCCTTCAGGTTGAAACACTGGAAGCCAATTGCAAAAAATTCTCAATTCCATACATGGGTATGGATGATATTCGCCAAGGTGTTGTTCATATCATTGGCCCTGAACAGGGTTTTACCTTGCCTGGTACTACAATTGTTTGTGGTGATAGCCACACGGCTACCCATGGTGCTTTTGGTGCGCTGGCTTTTGGCATTGGAACGTCTGAAGTTGAACATGTTCTGGCGACCCAGACATTGCTACAAAAACCAGCCAAGAATATGCGCTTTAACGTTGTTGGTGATCTAGCCACTGGTGTTTCACCAAAGGATCTAATTTTGGCAATGATTGGTAAAATTGGCACAGCTGGTGGGACCGGTTATGTTATTGAATACGCCGGAGATGCCATCAAGGCTATGAGTATGGAAGGCCGTATGACAGTTTGTAATATGACTATTGAAGCGGGGGCACGTGGCGGTCTGATCGCACCAGATGAGACAACTTACGAGTATTTGAGAGGTCGTCCCATGTCTCCTAAAGGTAGTAGTTGGGAGGCTGCACTGCGCCACTGGAAAACCCTTGCCTCCGACGAAGGCGCGCGCTTTGATTTGGAAGTAACTTTGGACACAGCCTCGTTAATACCACAGGTTACTTGGGGAACGTCGCCTGAAAATGTGCTGCCTATTTCAGGAAGTGTGCCTAATCCAGCAGATGAACCAGATGAAAGTAAGCGCAATGCCATGATTCGGGCCCTTGATTACATGGGGCTTGAGGCAGGAACGCTTCTTGAAGATATCGCCATTGATCAGGTCTTTATAGGATCGTGCACTAATGGCCGTATTGAAGATTTGCGTATTGCAGCTTCCATTGCCAAGGGCCGAAAAGTTGCCGATGGGGTAGGTGTTTTGGTAGTGCCCGGTTCTGGACTGGTCAAGGAGCAGGCTGAAGAGGAAGGTCTTGATCAGATCTTTCTTGATGCTGGTTTTGAATGGCGTGAAGCCGGATGTTCTATGTGTTTAGCTATGAATGATGACAAGCTGGGCTTTGGTAAACGTTCTGCTTCTACATCAAACCGTAACTTTGAAGGTCGTCAGGGCCACGGTGGGCGCACCCACTTGGTTGGCCCGGCCATGGCTGTTGCCGCAGCTATTACTGGCAAGTTGACGGATGTTCGTAAATTAAGCGAGGGATAAATGCAAAAATTTGACAAACTGACCGGCATTGCCGCCCCGCTGCCATTAATAAATATTGATACGGATATGATTATTCCCAAGCAATTTTTAAAAACCATCAAGCGGACGGGCCTAGGTAAAAGCCTTTTCTTCGAAATGCGCTTTGACGATAATGGCAACGAGGTTGAAAGTTTTGTTCTCAACCAACCCGCATATCGGGAAGCTAAAATTTTGGTCGTAGGCGACAACTTCGGCTGTGGGTCGTCGCGTGAGCATGCGCCGTGGGCGCTTCTGGATTTTGGCATTTGTTGTATCATTTCGACCTCCTTTGCTGATATTTTTTACAGCAATTGCTTCAAGAATGGCGTTTTACCCATCAAATTGCCTCAGAGCAAAGTAGACAAGTTAATGGCAAATGCAGAGCTAGGCGCCAATGCCTCAGTTAGCATTGATTTGGAAAGCCAGAAAATTATTAGTTCAGATGGCATTGAGACTTCTTTCGAGATTGATTCCTTTCGTAAGCACTGCCTACTCAATGGTTTGGATGATGTAGGCCTAACTATGGAAAAAGACGGGAAGATTGGTGCCTATGAAAAAAAAATGAAAGCCAGTCAGCCATGGCTTTAAATTTTTTAAAAGAAAGAAAAAATTGGTAGGACTTCATGTTAGCTAATAAAAAATTGTTGGTTTTGGCTGGTGATGGCATTGGCCCAGAGGTTATGTCTCAAGTCGTAAATGTTACTGAATGGATGGCAAAGAAACGCACGGTTAGTTTTGATGTCTCTCAAGGCCTGATTGGTGGTGCTTGCTATGATGCGCATGGCTGTGCCCTGACCGATGAGACTGTTGCCGACGCAATGTGTGTGGATGCGGTAATGCTGGGTGCTGTTGGCGGACCTCAATGGGATGGTGTAGCACGCGAAAACCGTCCAGAAGCAGGCCTTTTGCGCATTCGTAAGGAATTGGATCTCTACGCTAATTTGCGCCCAGCCATTGCTTTTGATGCCCTTCTTGATGCATCCACCCTGAAAACTGATATTATCAAGGGTCTGAATATTATGATTCTGCGCGAATTGACCGGTGGTGTTTATTTTGGTGAGCCGCGTGGCACTGATGTGCTACCTGACGGCACTCGGCGCGGCTTTGACACGCAAATTTATACGGACGGTGAAATCGAACGCATAGCCCGCTTGGGCTTTGAAATGGCGCAAAAAAGTCGAGGCAGGCTGACCTCGGTAGATAAAGCGAATGTTATGGAGTCCGGTGTGTTTTGGCGAGAAATAGTAAACAGCCTACACAAGGATTATGCAGATGTTGAGCTCAGTCACATGTATGCAGATAACTGTGCCATGCAGATGGTACGCGATCCAAAGCAATTCGACGTTATTGTCACCGATAACCTGTTTGGGGATCTTTTAAGTGATGTAGCAGCAATGCTGACCGGCTCTCTTGGCATGTTACCTTCGGCCTCTTTGGGCGAGGTGGATGAAAGTGGCCGCCGCCGCGCCCTGTATGAACCGGTTCATGGCTCTGCGCCTGACATTGCCGGGCAAGACATGGCCAACCCACTAGCTACAATTTTAAGTTTTGCGATGTGCTTGCGTTATTCTTTTGATATGATGGACGATGCTAACCTGATTGAGCAGGCAGTGCAGAATGTCTTGAATAATGGCTTACGTACCGGTGACATAATGTCAAAGGGCATGGATAAGGTGTCAACTGCAGTAATGGGTGAAGCCGTAATTAGTGAGTTGGAAAAGATGACGGGTTGAACCCTTGTTTTCTTTTGTCTATGGGGGTATGAGTATCAAAATCTTTTTAAAGTACTATGCAAAGTGTGTTTTGATATGGCTAAAATAATGTGAGAATAACCGCTGGCGGATAGCCAGGGCCATTTCTTACATGTAAATAAAAAGGCCCGCGGCTTCGTCCGGAGGGCCTTTTGCTTTTCTGGTGATTGGCAACTTAAAGTAGCTACGTGTTGCTGGATAATAATGGAGAGAAAAAAATGGGTTATACAGTTGCAGTGATGGGAGCCACAGGAAATGTAGGCCGGGAAGTGCTAAATATCATGTCTGAGCGTAATTTTCCTGCTGATGAAGTTATAGCTTTAGCATCAAAACGTTCTGTAGGTTCGGAAATTTCCTATGGTGAGGACGATATTCTAAAAGTTGAAAATCTTGCGACTTTTGACTTCAATGGTGTCGATATTGTGTTGTCTAGTCCCGGCGCTAGCGTATCAGCCGAATTTAGCCCTAAGGCGGTGGCGGCAGGTGCGGTTGTTATTGATAATACATCCCACTATCGAATGGATCCTGACGTACCTCTAGTTGTGCCAGAAGTAAATCCTCAAGCCATTGGGAAATATAAGAAGAAGGGAATCATCGCTAACCCAAACTGTTCAACTATTCAAATGCTTGTCGCTTTGAAACCTTTGCACGATCTTGCTAAAATTGAGCGGATTGTAGTTGCAACATATCAGTCGGTTTCTGGTAGTGGCAAGGAAGCTATGGACGAGCTGTTTAATCAGACCCGTGGTATTTTTGTTAACGAACCGGCAAGTTCTAATAGGCAGGTTTTTTCTAAGCAAATTGCCTTTAACACTATTCCCCATATAGATAAGTTCATGGATGACGGGCAGACTAAGGAAGAGTGGAAAATGGTGGTGGAGACGAAAAAAATCCTCGACCCCAAAATAAAGGTGACAGCGTCGTGTGTTCGTGTGCCAGTATTTATTGGTCATGCTGAAGCGGTTAATATTGAATTTGCGAATCCAATTTCTGATGATGAGGCACGCGTAGCGCTGCAAAATGCGCCAGGTGTCATCGTCGTTGATCATCGAACAGATGAAGGCTACGTTACACAGGCCGAATGTGCTGGTGAGGACGCAGTGTATGTCAGCCGTATTCGCAGCGATCCGACAATTGATAACGGGCTTAATCTTTGGGTCGTTTCTGATAACCTTAGAAAAGGAGCAGCTCTTAATACGGTCCAGATCGCAGAAGAATTAATCAAGAATTACTTGAAAAAATAAATAGACCAAAAGTTTTCTAGGTTTGGTTGCTATTACAGTACCTCTCTTGCTGGGATCACAGCTTCCAAGTAACGTTGCAATTTGTTAATCAGTAAAGCGAATGGTAAAATCGTATTTTATTAGACTAGATGTACCAAGTGAGCTTGTTACTCCACATAATGCACCTCTATGTTTTGCTGTTTCTGATACTTGGGAAGTCACTTTTTCATATGAATATTTTTTTAGTTCAGGAGATGCTAAATGCCAATGACACCGCGCCCTCGGCGCAGCATTCTTTACATGCCTGGCTCCAATGCTAGGGCATTGGAAAAAGGTCGCAATCTCGATGCTGATAGCCTGATTCTCGATTTGGAAGATGCCATCACGCCTGATGCCAAAGAAATTGCACGTTCTCAAATTCTAGATGCCCTGAGTGAAGGTGGTTATGGCCACCGCGAGCTTATTGTTCGGGTGAACGCCATAAATACGTTGTGGGGTAAAGAAGACATTGCTGCTATGGCCACGTCCGGTGCCCATGGGATCTTGTTGCCAAAAGTTGATAGCGCCATCATGGTGCAGGAGGCAGAAGCACTCATGGTCGCCTCAAAAGCCCCCGATGACATGGCCATATGGACCATGATGGAGACTCCTTTGGGAATTCTTCACAGTAAAGAAATTGCCTTTTCTAGCTCCCGTATGGGGGGGCTTGTCCTTGGAACCTCAGATTTGGTCAAGAATTTACACTGCTCCCATACACATGAACGCTTGCCAATAGTTACATCTTTGGGGCTTTGCATCTTGGCAGCCCGTGCCGCAGGAATTGCCGTGATTGATGGGGTCCACACGGATCTTTCTGACGATAAGGGCTTTGAGTATTCATGTCGTCAAGGTTTAGAAATGGGTTTTGATGGCAAGAGCTTAATACACCCTAAGACCATTGAAATGGCCAACAGTGTATATTCCCCCTCTGAAGACGAGCTATTGTGGTCACGAACCATAATTGAGGCTCATGGGCAGGCTATAAAGGAAGGCCAAGGCGTGATTGTTATTAAAGGTAAGGTAATTGAAGAGTTAGATGTACAAAATGCTGAGCGACTGGTTGCCAAGGCTAATTTTATTTCAGCAACTGAAAGTAAGGAAGTTTGAGTGAGCGACATGACTTAATTCTGACGACATCTATAAGGACTTTTGATTTGGTCAGAAAAGCATTAGTGTCCTAGTTGAGGGCCTAAACAAATTAACTTTACATTATGACCTCTTTTTCGAACTGTCCGGAAAGATTTTTAGTTATTTGAGAGACCAAAAGAATTGGTAGTAGCTGATGTCAATTGAAGAAATAATACCCGGGGCAAAAAGTGTACGGCCTTTATCTCCGCATCTACAAATATACAGTCCACAAATAACCTCGGTGTTATCAATTTTACATCGTACAACGGGAGTTGCATTGACTTTTGGTACAATATTTTTAGTCTACTGGCTCTTAGCCGCAGCTCATGGACCGGATGCATTTGAACGAGCGCAGATTTTTATGGGGTCATGGATCGGACAATTGGTTTTGCTGGGAGTTAGCTTTTCGTTTTTTTATCACCTTTCCAACGGCGTTCGCCATTTAATCTGGGATTCAGGTTACTGCTTTGAATTATCTGTGCTGCGGGTGACAGGAATAGCTGTTGTTGTTTCTGCCTTTGGACTAACCATTCTGACTTGGATTATCGCTTATATTCGTGCCGGACTTTTGTAGTGCTAATGATGTGTGCGCATGCCAGCATTGCGCCTGTTTTGTAAATTGAAACTTTTAACCTGCTCCGGGTGATGATATTTTTATTAAAATTTTAAATTTAGTTTAAATTACAGGAGGTCAACGTGTCGGAAATACAAAAACCACTCGCTCAGGCCTCTAGTGTAGCAGGTATCAAACAGGGTGGCGCCTCTCACTGGTGGGGTCAAAGATTGAGCGCAATTGTGTTGGCTCCTTTGATGCTGTGGTTTATTTTTTCGGCCCTTGGTCTTGTCGGAGCTGATCACTCAGCCTTCGTAATTTGGTTATCGTTCCCGGTCAATGCTTTGCTTATGGCGTTAATGGTAATCACTCTTTTCTTTCACAGCCAACAGGGAATGAAGGTTATAGTTGAAGACTACATTCAAAATGTAGCCGTAAAATTAAAGACCCTGATGATGCTCAAGGTCTTTGCCTATATTGGCGTCATCTCCTCACTGCTCGCAATTTTTTTGTTGCATTTTAGAAGTTAAATAAACATGTCAATTAGAACTCCGGCCTACGAAATAACTGATCACAATCATGATGTTCTTATTATCGGTGCGGGAGGTGCCGGTCTCCGCGCGACGCTCGGTATGTCGGACGGCGGCCTTCATACGGCTTGCTTAACTAAAGTCTTTCCCACGCGCAGTCATACGGTTGCGGCCCAAGGTGGCGTTGGGGCATCTCTTGGTAATATGGCAGAAGATTCATGGCGCTGGCACATGTATGATACGGTCAAAGGGGCTGACTGGCTCGGTGATCAAGATGCCATTGAATATATGTGTCGTGAGGCCGTGCCTGCAGTGCACGAACTTGAGCATTTTGGTGTTCCTTTCTCCCGCACTGAAGATGGTAAAATATACCAGCGACCTTTTGGCGGACATATGCGTAATTTTGGTGAAGCTCCTGTACAACGTGCCTGCGCAGCGGCTGACCGGACCGGTCATGCAATCTTACATACACTTTATCAGCAGTGCATAAAGCGTAATGCTGAGTTCTTTGTCGAGTTTGTCGTTATTGATCTTGTGATGGATAATGAAGGTGGTTGTTGTGGTGCCATTGCTTGGAACCTTGATGACGGCACTTTGCATCGTTTTAGTGCACAGACCACGGTTTTGGCAACCGGTGGATATGGCCGCGCCTATTTTTCTTGTACTTCTGCTCACACTTGCACTGGTGATGGTAATGGCATGGTGGCTAGGGCTGGATTGGCATTGCAAGATCATGAGTTTGTGCAGTTTCATCCAACTGGTATGTACGGTTCTGGCTGCCTGATTACTGAAGGAGCCCGTGGTGAGGGTGGATACCTCTCCAATTCAGCAGGTGAGCGTTTTATGGAGCGCTATGCGCCAACTGCCAAGGATTTGGCCTCACGCGATGTTGTCAGCCGAGCTATGACCATTGAAATACGTGAGGGCCGAGGTGTCGGTGATGGTGAGGATCATATTTTCCTCCACATGGAACACTTGGGTGAAGATATGCTGCTAGAGAGGCTTCCTGGTATTATGGAATCTGCTAAAATTTTTTCTGGTGTTGATGCAAGCCGCGAACCAATCCCGGTCTTGCCAACAGTCCACTATAATATGGGTGGGATACCTACTAATTATCATGGTGAAGTCCTGCGCCCTTGTGAAGATGACCCAGACGCAGTTGTTCCTGGACTCATGGCTATTGGAGAATGCGCTTGCGCCTCGGTTCATGGGGCCAATCGCCTAGGCACCAACTCGTTATTAGATATTATTGTCTTTGGTCGCGCTGCCGCAATCAAGGCTTGTGCGACAATTAAGCCTAAGACCAGGCCCAAACCAATCCCGGTATCAGAAACGGAGCGTTCCTTGGATCGCCTTGACCGACTTCGTCATGCTAATGGTTCAATTAAGACGAGCGAGATTAGGAGTAATCTCCAGCGTGCCATGCAGCGAGATGCTGCTGTATTTAGGACTCTTGAAAGTCTGGAAGAAGGCTGTGATAAGGTTGATGAAATAGTTAGTTCCATGTCCCAAATTAACGTTGCTGATAACTCTATGATTTGGAACTCAGATCTTGTTGAAGCACTTGAACTGGAGAATCTTATAGCTTGCTCCCAGGCGACTATTCATTCCGCAGTGGCCCGTGAAGAAAGTCGTGGAGCCCATGCTCGAGAAGATTTTCTGGATCGGGATGATGAGAAGTGGATGAAGCATTCGCTTGCTTGGATCGATGAGAACGGTGAGGTTACCCTTACGTATCGCCCAGTCCACACTTGGACTTTAAGCGATGATGTGGACTATATAGAGCCAGCAGTTCGGGTGTATTGACGTGGTAGCCTTCAATCTTCCAAAAAACTCCAAGATTACTAATGGCGTCAGTCATAAGGCGGGTTCAGATGCTATCCGTATAAAAACTTTTAAGGTTTATCGCTTTGATCCGGATAGTGGCAACAACCCTCGTCTCGACTCCTTCGAGGTTGATCTCGACAAATGTGGGCCAATGGTTCTTGACGCCCTGCTTAAAATCAAAAATGAGATGGATACGACCCTAACCTTTCGTCGTTCTTGCCGTGAAGGTGTGTGTGGATCTTGTTCTTTTAACATTGATGGCACTAATACTTTAGCTTGCATCAAGCCAATCTCTGATGTCAAAGGTGACGTTAAAATTTATCCATTACCACACATGCCAGTGATCAAGGATTTAGTGCCAGATTTAAGTGTTCCATATGCACAATATACATCAATTAAGCCTTGGCTGAGTAATAATAATCCTGACGAGGGAACAGAGAGGCTGCAAAGTCCAGCAGAACGCGCTAACCTAGATGGCTTGTGGGAATGTATATTGTGTTTCTGCTGCCAGACATCTTGTCCAAGCTATTGGTGGAACGGAGATCGTTATCTTGGCCCAGCAATTTTGTTGCAGGCTTATCGATGGATCGTCGACAGCCGAGATGATGCGACCGAGGAGCGACTTGATAATTTGGATGATCCTTTCAAGCTATACAGATGCCACACTATTATGAATTGCACCAATGCCTGTCCAAAGGGATTAAACCCAGGAAAGGCTATTGCAGAAATTAAGAGGGGTCTCGCCAAGCGTCTATAAAAGAAAGGCTTTATGCTGGGCTTGCACGTTTTCTATGTCCTCTTAGCTTTTGCCTGATGCGGCACATTGCTTGTCATGGGTTATTTAGAGAAAAATTAAAGCTCGCCAAAAGACAGGATACTTAAAAATGTTTTTAGCGATGAGACATAGCACTCAAGTTGAAAGCTCCAAAAAAAGTGATAGTTTTGATTTTGTGTTAATTTGATATGTTAAGAAGAAAGGCATGCTCCTCTCGACTAATCTTTGACAAGTAATTCTGTGGTCCTTAAATTTTATCTTTGTGATTTAAGAAAATCTTGAGTGAGTTAGCCCCACCATGTTGCAAAGCCCTCTTAGCGCCTATCGCCTGAAGATACATGCCAAGGAACTGCGCCTTGACCCGAGCCAATCGCTTGCTGTGGAAAAACTGCAAAGTCTACACGTGGCGCTGGGACATTCTGAGCATGAGAGTGGCTTGAAAAGCTGGAAGGGTTGTTTTGGCCTGAGGCGGAGGAGTGAAACACCGCCTCAGGGCCTATACATGTTTGGTGGCGTTGGGAGAGGCAAGTCCATGCTTATGGATCTTTTTTTTCACACCGCCCCCGTAAAGAACAAATATAGGGTTCACTTTCACGCTTTTATGCAACAGGTACACTACCTTCTGAACGAACACCGTAAATGGAATGGAAGAAGCGACGACCCAATTCCGACTATTGGAAAAAGCTTTGCTAAAAAAGCAAATTTGCTCTGTTTCGATGATTTTCAGGTTCATGACATAGCAGATGCTATGATTTTAAGCCGTCTTTTTGAAGTTCTATTCGATGAAGGTGTTGTGGTTGTGTTGACCTCGAACCGACCACCATCCGATTTGTACAAAGATGGCTTGCAGAGGGCATTGTTTTTGCCTTTCATAGCTTTGATTGAGAAAAAACTTGACCTGCTAATGCTTGACGGCCCCACCGATTACCGTCGAGAAACTATACAGCGTGTAGGAATGTACCTAATACCTAATGATAATGATGCTGAGGCTGCCCTCAAGCTATTGTTTGAACGCTTGACCAGTGATGCGCAAGAACCACCTGATCCCATAATTGTAAATGGCCGTGAGTTGAATTTGCCATTGGCTGCAGATGGTGTCGCGCTTAGCGGATTTAAAGAATTGTGTGGTGCGACCTTAGGGCCGGCAGACTATCTGGCCATTGCGGACCACTATCATACTTTGATAATATGTGGGATTCCGCGATTGGGCCCAGAATCTAGAAATGAGGCAAAGCGTTTTGTTACCCTGATCGATGCGCTCTACGATAATGGCGTTAAGCTGATTTGTTCAGCCGATGTAGCACCATCAGAACTCTACGTAGAAGGTGATGGTGCTTTTGAATTTGAACGCACAGCTTCACGTTTGATTGAGATGCAATCAGAAGATTATCTTTGCAAAGGCCACGCTGCTTAAAATTTTTTTAAATCCTGTGCAAAATGGCTTAAGTAGCTAAATTGTATGGTCAAAGGAGAAGTTAATTGGCTAATTTCGTCGCATTACCAGATATTGGTGCAAAAAACAGTGTTGCTGCTGATCTTGACTTGGGGGAAGCCATAAACACTTTACGGCGAGAAAAGAACGCTGTAATTCTTGCCCATTATTATCAAGATTACGAACTACAGGACATTGCTGACTATGTCGGGGATTCCTTAGACCTATCGCGCCGGGCTGCTGAAACCGATGCTGACGTTATTGTTTTTTGTGGTGTCCGCTTCATGAGTGAAGTTGCTAAGATCGTAAATCCTACTCGGACAGTATTATTGCCTGATGCCGATGCGGGTTGCTCTCTTGAACAGGCCTGCCAAGCTGATGATTTTAGTCGTTGGCGTGAGGCGCATCCTGGCCATGTTTCTCTGACGTATATAAATTGTTCAGCTGAGGTAAAGGCGCTTTCAGATATTATCGTTACTTCTTCCAATGCCGAAGCAATCATAAACCAAATTCCAAAAGATAAACCAATTTTATTCGCCCCGGATAGGCACCTGGGAAATTTTCTAATTAAGAAGACGGGGCGGAATATGATTTTGTGGCCGGGAAGCTGTATTGTACATGAGGAATTCTCCGAAGAGTTACTCTTACAAATGAAGACAGAATACAAGGGTGTTCCGGTTGCTGCCCATCCCGAATGTCCAGATACAATTCTTGGCTTGGCTGATTACGTGGGGTCTACCAAAGGCATTCTCAACTTTGTTTCAAGTGATCCCTCAAATAGTTTTATTATTGCGACGGAACCTCACATCATTCACCAAATGCAAAAAGACAATCCAAGCAAGACTTTCATTGCGGCAAGGGGTGTTAGTGAGTCTCGTGAAGCTGAAGCTTGTCCGTGCACTCATTGTCCCTTCATGGCGCTTAACTCTATGGAAAAACTTTATCTTGCCATGGTCAATAATGCACCGCGCATAGAGATGGATGAGGATTTACGACTTCGTGCCTTGAAACCCATAGAGCGGATGTTGGAAATGTCGCCAAAATTAGCGAGCGCAACAACGCAAGCTGCGGAATAGTTTCGTGACATATCCTGATCAAACTACAGTTAGCCGTATAATTGAAGAGGCTCTGGAAGAGGACATAGGTAATGGTGATCTGACTTCTGCTGCTATTCTAGGTGAGGGAGAATGGCTTCAGCTGGTGATGGCAACCCGTGAAGAAATCGTTGTTGCTGGTCTGAATATTGCTGCACAAATTTTTTGTCGCCTTGCACCCGAAACAAAAGTCCAATTCTGGGCCAAAGATGCTGATAAGCTTGTCCCAGGAACACTTTTAATGTCTTTGGACGGACCCGCACGTGGTCTTTTAACTGCCGAGCGAACTGCTCTTAACTTAGTTCAAACACTGTCTGGTATAGCTACTGAAACACGTCGCTATGTGGATGCTATTCATGGTACTGGGGTTGTGCTTCTGGACACCCGTAAAACAATCCCGGGACTTAGGGCCTTGTCTAAGTATGCAGCGGCTATAGGCGGCGCCACCAACCATCGAATGCGTTTGGATGACGGGGTATTGATCAAGGATAATCACGTTGCCGTTACTGGATCTGTGGCCAACGCAGTTAGCTTGGCTCAAAAAGCCGGATTGAAAAATATTGAGGTTGAGTGCGACACATTGGAACAGGTCACCGAGGCCCTTGATGGTGGAGCAGATAGAATTCTGCTTGATAACATGAGCAATGATATGTTGTGTAAGGCTGTTAAAATGACTGCGGGACGCGCTCTTTTAGAGGCCTCTGGTGGGGTAAGCTTAGAAACTGTACGCACCATTGCCCAGACAGGTGTTGATTTTATTTCTGTTGGCAGGATCACTCAATCAGCTCGGGCTGTTGATATTGGGCTCGATCTAACAAGCTGATGGGTAAAGTTGTTTTTAAAGAAGAGATTAAATGGCTCCATTTTAGGAATGTTACACTTGCTCTAAGATGCAAAGCACGATACTAAAAAAGACCGTTGTTGCACAATATTAGTGTTTACACGGCTTGTGTTTAATAACGACTTTCTTGAAATATTAGGACTGGTTTTTATGTCACGCAGTAAAGTAGCGCTTATCGGAGCAGGTAATATTGGTGGAACGCTTGCACATCTTGCTGGGTTAAAAGAATTAGGCGATGTAGTTTTATTTGATGTTGTTAAAGGGTTTCCTCAGGGCAAGGCTCTTGATTTGGCACAATCTTCATCTGTTGAAGGTTTTAGTACTTCCATTAAGGGTGTGAACGCTTATTCAGCAATTAAAGGCTCAGATGTTGTGATCGTTACTGCCGGTGTTGCCCGCCGCCCTGGAATGAGTCGTGATGATCTTTTAAGCATTAACACGTCAGTAATGGAATCCGTTGGTCAAGGTATTAAGAACAATTGTCCTAATGCATTTGTAATTTGCATCACTAACCCTCTAGACGCCATGGTCTGGGTATTACGAGAAGCTTCCGGACTGCCCCACAACAAGGTTGTAGGTATGGCAGGTGTACTAGACTCGGCGCGTTTTAGTTATTTTCTCTCCGAAGAATTCAAGGTTTCTATCGAGGATGTTTCAACGTTTGTTCTGGGCGGACATGGTGACACAATGGTTCCACTGCCACGTTATTCAACAGTTGGCGGTGTGCCACTTCCTGATCTGATCAAAATGAAATGGACATCCCAAAAACGGATTGATGAAATTGTTAAGCGGACCCGTGATGGAGGTGCTGAAATTGTCGGTTTACTGAAATCAGGCTCGGCTTTTTATGCTCCCGCCAGTGCAGCTATCGAAATGGCGGAGTCCTACTTGAAAAATAAAAAAAGAATTATGCCCTGCGCCGCTTATCTTAACGGCCAGTATGGCGTTAAAGGAGTTTACGTCGGGGTTCCTGTTGTCATTGGAGAAAAAGGAGTTGAACGGATTGTTGAAATTAAGCTGAATAAGGATGAAAAAGCAGCTTTCAACAAGTCAGTTAGTGCGGTTAAGGGGCTTATCAAGGCAATTTTACAGCTAAAAAAGAATGCTGCAAAAAATACTATGTCAGTAAAAGTTTCGAATGAAACAAAAGTAGTCGCTGGTAACTTAGTCGTAAAGAAAACTCCAATCAAAAAGAAGACAGCCAATAAAAAGGCATCTGTTGAAAAGACCCTGATCAAAAAAAGCCGTAAAGTGAAAGCTTCAGACAAGGTAAGGGCTCGTAAGGCTGTTGCCTTAAAGAAAGAATAATATTGGAAGTAATTTAGATAGGCTATCATGTTCTAATCAAAAGGGGTTTTAAATAATCCGATGAATATTCATGAATATCAGGCCAAGAAGTTGTTGGCCAAATTCGGTGTCACTGTTCCTCGTGGGGGAGTTGCCTATACTTCGCCTGAGGCCGTCACAATAGCTAAGGAACTTGGTGGACCAGTATGGGTTGTAAAATCTCAAATACATGCGGGAGGCCGAGGTGCGGGACATTTTGCAGATAATTTAGACGGTAAAGGTGGTGTTCGCGTTGTCAGATCCGTTGATGACGTCAAGGATAGTGTCCGTGAGATGTTAGGCCATGTTCTGGTAACAAAACAAACCGGCCTGGTAGGCAAAGAAGTCAAGCGTGTTTATATAGAAGAAGGTTGCGAAATTGCGCGTGAACTTTACTTATCAATGCTGGTTGACCGCGCGTCGTCTAGGGTTACGATCATGGCTTCCACAGAAGGTGGCACTGAAATAGAGGAAGTGGCGGAGGCAACACCTGAGAAAATTCTTAAACTCAGCGTTGACCCAGCCACTGGAATGTTACCTTTCCACGCTCGAAGACTGGCCTTTAGCTTAGGCCTAAAAGGCAAGCAAATTGGAACGGCAACAAAGTTCATGCTGTCGCTTTATGATGCCTTCATCAAACTGGATGCTTCAATGATGGAAATTAATCCATTGGTGGTTACAAATGAGGACGATATTCTTGCCTTGGACGCAAAAATGAACTTTGACGATAACGCCCTTTTCCGTCATAAGGATATTGAGGAACTGCGTGACGAAGATGAAGAGGATCCAGCGGAGCTGGAAGCAGCCCGTCATGAGCTGAACTACATAAAACTCGATGGAAACATTGGCTGCATGGTCAATGGGGCTGGATTGGCCATGTCAACTATGGACATCATCAAGCTCTATGGTGGGGAGCCGGCTAACTTTTTGGATGTTGGTGGTGGGGCCACCAAGGAACGAGTGGCTACGGCCTTTAAGATTATTTTGTCTGACGCAAACGTGGAAGGTATTCTGGTCAATATTTTTGGTGGTATCATGCGATGTGATGTTATAGCTGAAGGTGTTGTCACAGCGGTGCGTGAAGTGAGCCTTAATGTGCCGCTAGTGGTTCGCCTGGAAGGCACCAATGTTTCATTAGGCAAGAAAATTCTTGATGCGTCAGGTCTCGACATTGTTTCTGCTGATGATCTCGCTGATGCAGCTGAAAAAATTGTCAGAGCTGTGAAGGAGACTTGATGCCCATGGCTGTATTAGTTGATTCAAACACTAAAGTTATTTGTCAGGGCTTCACGGGCGCCCAAGGTACCTTTCATTCTGAGCAGGCAATTGCTTACGGCACACAGATGGTTGGTGGCGTAACACCAGGCAAGGGGGGCACTACTCACCTTGATTTGCCGGTCTTTGATACTGTCGCCAGTGCTGCTGAGAAAACTGGAGCAACGGCCTCTGTTATCTACGTGCCACCACCATTTGCAGGCGACGCAATTGTTGAAGCAATCGATGCCGAGATTCCGCTTGTGATCTGTATTACTGAAGGTATCCCAGTTTTAGATATGGTCAAGGTTAAGCGTGCTCTGGAAGGAACGTCGTCTAGGCTAGTTGGTCCCAACTGTCCCGGGGTCATAACCCCAGGTGAGTGCAAAATAGGTATTATGCCTGGTCACATTCACACCCGTGGAAGTGTCGGTATTGTCTCGCGTTCAGGCACCCTTACCTATGAAGCCGTGGCGCAAACTACTGCTGCTGGCCTTGGCCAGACAACTTGCATAGGTATTGGCGGTGATCCAGTCAATGGCACCGATTTTGTTGATTGCTTGGAGATGTTCTTAAGTGATCCAGAGACAAAATCAATTGTCATGATAGGGGAGATTGGTGGCACAGCGGAAGAAGAAGCGGCAGATTACATTAAGCATTCCAAAACAACTAAACCAGTGGTGAGCTTCATTGCTGGAATGACGGCTCCTCCTGGTCGTCGAATGGGTCATGCTGGGGCAATTATCTCCGGTGGCAAGGGAACCGCCATGGATAAGATTGAAGCGCTTAAAAGTGCAGGTATTTATATTGCTCAATCCCCAGCAGAAATAGGTTCGACTATGCTCAAGGCAATTGGCGAATGAGTGGTCTTTCATCAAATGTAATAATGGGTGGATTTTTTAATATCTGCTGAAGAGGGTACCGTGGCGACATCACTCGACAGTTTTCTATCTGGTGCTAATGCTCCCTACGTTGCCGAGCTCTACGCTCGCTTTCTTGAAAACCCTCGATCGGTTGATCAAACCTGGGAAAATTTTTTCACAGACCTTTCTGATGATCTCCAGGTTGTGCTTAATGACATGGGGGGAGCTAGCTGGGCCTCATCTGCCTCCAATGTTATCGGCTACAACGGGAGTGTTGTGGCTGAAGAGCTTTCTGCTTCGGCAGTGCATGGACCAATCGAAGGGCGTGATCAAGATTTGCGTGGCCTGGGGGCAGGTTTGCCAACAATGGCTAATGGTCTTGACGGGCGCGCAAGTGCGGACAAGGTTCGCCAAGCAACCCAAGATTCTATTAGTGCCTTGATGATGGTTCGCGTTTACAGAGTGCGGGGTCACCTAAATGCAAATTTTGATCCATTGGGACTGGCGGGAAAGGCCCTGCATCCAGAGCTTGACCCCAAGACATACGGTTTCCATGAGGAAGATATGGATCGGCCGATCTTTATAAATAACGTTTTGGGTATGGAAACGGGGACGCCACGGGAAATTCTAAAAATCCTTAAACAGACATATTGTTCCTCAATTGGTGTTGAATTTATGCATATCGAGGAGGCCGAGGAACGCTCGTGGATACAGCAGCGTATTGAAGGAGCACGTAATCAAACCGAATTTACATTCAAGGGGAAACGCTTTATTTATCAACGTCTGGTTGAGGCAGAGGGTTTTGAGCGCTTTCTTGATAAGAAATACACTGGAACCAAGCGCTTTGGTTTGGATGGTGGTGAAAGTCTAATAGCAGCTCTGGAACAAATCATTAAACGTAGTAGTCAATTGGGTTTGACTGAAGTCGTGTTAGGAATGCCCCATCGTGGTCGTCTTAACGTACTCGCCTCGATCATGAACAAGCCTTATGTAGCGATGTTTGCAGAATTCATGGGTCTGACCTCTAAGCAAGATGATGTAATGGGGTCTGGAGATGTGAAGTATCACCTTGGCACTTCGGCTGACCGTGTTTTTGATGATAGTGTTGTTCATTTGTCGTTGACTGCCAACCCTTCGCATTTGGAAGCAGTCAACACGGTGGTGCTCGGTAAGGTGCGAGCTAAGCAAGCGCAAATTGGTGATGAGGAACGTAAAAGTGTCATGGGCCTTCTCATGCATGGTGATGCGGCATTTGCTGGCCAAGGTCTGGTGCCTGAGGCCCTCGATCTATCACAACTGAAAGGCTACCGCACTGGCGGTACCATCCACTTTATTGTTAATAACCAAATTGGCTTTACGACTGCACCGACCAAGTCACGCTCTTCACCGTACCCGTCTGATGTGGCAAAAAGTATTCAGGCGCCGATTTTTCATGTCAACGGGGATGATCCAGAAGCAGTGGTACACGTTGCTAGAATAGCAGCAGAATTTCGTCACAAATTCAATCGTGATGTTGTTATAGATATGTTCTGCTATCGCCGCCATGGCCACAATGAGGGTGACGAGCCTATGTTCACCCAACCGACTATGTATAAAGCAATTAAAAAACACCCAACAACTCGTGATATTTATGCACGACAATTAGAAACAGAAGGTGTCTTTGCCCAGGGTGAGACCAAGCAGGTGGTCCAAGATTTTGATGTTAAATTGGAAAAGGATTTTCAGGCAGCTGAGTTTTACAAGCCCAACAAGGCTGACTGGCTTGAGGGTAAGTGGACGGGGCTGGTTCAGCTGACTGGTGAGGAAGAGTTTCTTGATGACGAGACCGCCTGTACCGTGGACTTGCTTAAAGAAGTAGGAAACGCGATTTCGAAAATACCAAACAATATTGAACTTAACCCGAAAATCATCCGTCAGCTTGAGGCTAAGCAAAAAACTATTGAAACTGGGAAAGGTGTTGACTGGGCAACGGCTGAAGCCCTAGCGTTTGGCACTTTGCTTGTTGAAGGTACTGGGGTTCGACTGTCGGGTCAGGATAGCGGCCGTGGGACGTTTTCTCACAGACATTGCGTGTTGGTAGATCAAAGTAATGAAAATCGTTATTTTCCTCTGAGCGAAATTCACCACGATCAAGCTCAGTTTGAGATTATGGACAGCCCACTTTCTGAAGCTGGGGTGCTTGGCTTTGAATATGGTTATTCTCTTGCTGATCCCCATACCTTAGTTCTTTGGGAAGCCCAGTTTGGTGATTTTGCTAACGGTGCTCAGGTCATCATTGATCAATTCATTTCTTCTGGTGAATCCAAATGGCTTAGGATGTCAGCTATTTGCATGTTATTGCCCCACGGCTTTGAAGGGCAGGGGCCTGAGCATTCATCGGCGCGTGTTGAGCGATATTTGCAACTGTGTGCAGAAGACAATATGCAGGTTGTCAACATCACCACACCGGCCAACTATTTTCATGCACTAAGGCGGCAGATGCGGCGTAATTTCCGCAAGCCCTTGATTGTGATGTCGCCAAAGTCTCTACTTCGTCATAAGTTGGTAGTCTCCAATCTAGAAGAGATGGGGCCGAATACTCACTTTCGGCGGGTACTGCCTGAAACTGACCGTCTGGCTCTGGACAAAAATATTCGTCGTGTCATTCTTTGCTCTGGGAAAATATATTATGACTTGTTAGAGGCGCGACGGGATGCAGAAAATAATGATGTGGCTATTTTGCGTGTTGAACAGTTACATCCGTGGCCGCGTAGGTCACTTTGCCGGCAACTAGACCGGTACACTAATGCAGAAATCGTCTGGACCCAAGAAGAGCCAGCTAACATGGGCGCCTGGTCCTTTGTATATCCGCGTCTGTTATCCATTTTTGACAATTTGAGTGGAAAAAATAAACGTCCAGTCTTTATTGGTCGTAAGGCTGCAGCTTCGCCAGCGACAGGGTTTGCAAAAGTCCACAAGCAAGAACAAGATGAAATTGTTGAACTCTCACTTAATGGAGTGTTGGATGACTTGCCGCAGCCTTTTATTTGAGGCAGAAGCCAATGTTTTAAACTACTTTACTATTGATCCAATTCAGATATTGAGGATGACATGGCGACGGAAATAAAAGTACCAACTTTGGGTGAATCAGTAGCCGAGGCAACTGTTGCAAAATGGATGAAGTCAATTGGCGACTCTGTTGCCCTTGACGAACCATTGGTTGAACTTGAGACAGACAAAGTTACGCTGGAGGTGAATGCACCGATAGCTGGAACGTTGAGTGGGATTACTGCAGATGAGGGTGCCGAAGTTGAAGTTGGCGCTCTTTTGGGTACATTGGAAGAAGGTGCTGTTAAACCTTCACTCACTCCTGTTGTGGTGTCTGAACGTATTTCTGAAACCCCGGCAGGAACCGAAAATACATCTCTTTCGCCTGCAGTTCGTAAGTTGATTGAAGACAATAGTCTGGATGCATCCATTATATCTGGAACAGGGAAAGACAGTCGCTTAGTCAAGGGAGATGTACTGGCCTATTTAGATGGGGAAGGCGTATCAGCTTCTATTCCTACTGCCACGCCTAGTGCTCCAGCTGCAGCTGTTTATCCGACCCGTCCTATTGGCCCACGAGAAGAAAAAGTTAAAATGACGCGGCTGCGTCAGATGGTGGCCTCACGCTTGAAAGAAGCTCAAAATACGGCGGCTATCCTGACCACATTCAACGAAGTTGACATGACACATGTCATGGCTATGCGCAGCAAGTACAAAGAAACTTTTGAGAAGAAGCACGGCGTCAAGATTGGTTTTATGTCAATTTTTGTGAAAGCCTGTGTTGTAGCCTTGCGTGAATTCCCTGGGGTTAATGCGGAAATCAATGGGGATGAAATTATTTACAAGAATTATTACGACATTGGAGTTGCCGTTGGCTCTCCAATGGGGCTCGTGGTTCCCGTCCTGCGTGATGCTGAAGTATCTAGTTTTGCTGATATTGAGGGTCAGATCAGCGACTTTGGTTCTAGGGCTCGTGGTGGCAAGTTGACCTTGGAAGAAATGCAAGGAGGTTCATTTACTGTTACCAATGGCGGCATTTTTGGCTCCTTGCTGTCGACGCCGATTATCAACCCGCCACAATCTGGTATTCTTGGCATGCACAAAATTCAAAAGCGTCCCATTGTTATGCCCGATGGCTCTATTGAGGCGCGTCCCATGATGTATTTAGCCCTTTCGTACGATCATCGTATCGTTGACGGACGCGAGGCTGTACAGTTTTTAGTCCGCGTCAAAGATTGCATTGAAGATCCACAGCGTATCATGCTGGACGCATAAAGAATTTTGAGGAAAACATTCATGAGCGAACCTTATGACGTTATTATTGTTGGCGGGGGCCCAGGCGGATATGTGGGCGCCATCCGGGCTGCCCAACTGGGACTTAAGGTCGCCTGTGTAGAAAAACGTGGCAACCTGGGGGGTACGTGCTTAAATGTGGGCTGCATTCCATCAAAAGCACTATTGCAATCGTCCCATCATTTTCAATCTGCCAGTAAAGAATTTCCTTCTCATGGTATTAAAATCAAAGAGGTCTCTCTTGACCTAAAGACCATGATGAGTCGTAAGGACAAGGTCGTTGACGATCTAACTAAGGGTATCGAATTTCTGTTCAAGAAGAATAATGTTGATTACATCATCGGTGCTGGCAAAATTGCTGCAGCTGACACAGTCGAAGTTACCTCGCTTGAAGGGAAAACAGAGGTTTTTAAAACAAAGAATATTGTCGTAGCGACAGGCTCAGATGTGGCGCCTTTGCCAGGCGTCAAAATAGATGAGAATCAGATAGTAAGTTCGACTGGAGCTTTGGCTCTTGGCAAAGTACCTAAATCCATGATTGTTGTAGGTGGTGGAGTTATTGGTCTAGAATTGGGTTCGATATGGCGTAGGCTGGGATCTGAGGTGACAGTGATTGAATTTCTTGATAATATTCTCTCTGGTATGGATGGCGATGTGGTTGGGCAAATGTCTCGAATTATGAAAAAGCAGGGCTTGAAATTCAAGTTGAAGACAAAAGTCACGTCAGCCAAGGTATCTAAAACAGGGGTCACTTTAAACGTTGAGCCGCATGACGGTGGCCCTACGGAATCGCTTAAGGCGGATGTGGTGCTGGTTGCCATTGGGCGCCGTCCCTACAGCTACGGTCTGGGCTTAGAAAAGATTGGCGTGACCACGGACAAGCGAGGCTTCATCACTGTTGATCATAATTTGCAAACCAGTGTTTCTGGTGTTTATGCCATTGGTGACGTCATCGGTGGGCCCATGCTGGCTCACAAGGCCGAGGAAGAGGGCGTCGCTGTAGCGGAACGCCTGGCTGGTCAGTCTGGACACGTCAATTATGATATTATCCCAGGTATTGTATATACTTGGCCAGAAGCAGCCTCTCTTGGCAAGACAGAGGAAGACTTGAATGAAAAGGGTATAGACTACAAAGCGGGTAAATTCCCATTCACTGCCAATTCCCGAGCGCGGGCTAATGCTGACAGTGATGGTTTTGTAAAAATTCTGGCAGATGCCAAAACTGATAAGGTTCTAGGAGTTCATATTGTCGGCCCAGCTGCAGGTGATCTGATCGCCGAAGCTGTTTCAGTTATGGAATTTGGCGGGTCAGCGGAGGACATTGCGCGTACTTGCCATGCCCATCCATGCTTATCAGAGGCAGTCAAGGAGGCTGCACTCGCGTTGGATGGTCGTGCAATTCATATTTAAGCAAAAAAAAGTTTTTATTTTTCAGCCCGATTGCTGCTCTCACGATTATCCTGCTTTAGAGGATTTCAAAATTTAAACCCCTAGCTGTTTCTAAAAACTAATTTAATGATATCTAAGCAATTGACTGACTTTAGCTATTTAGCTCTATTGTTAGAGTGATTAAAGATACATAGTTACACCAAATAGTTTTATTTCTACACAGATAGACTTTGTGATTTCAGAGCTTTACGTTTAATTGCTTGTTTGGGTTCTCTTGGCACGGGGATGAGCACTTTGATAGACTGAATTAAGGCGTTCCGCATCTACATCTGTATAGCGTTGAGTAGTTGAAAGGGAAGCGTGTCCTAGTAGCTCTTGAATGGTACGGAGATCGCCACCACCACTTAAAAGGTGAGTAGCAAAGCTGTGGCGCAGGGCATGGGGTGTGGCTGTTTCTGACAATCCAAGGTAAAGTCGTAATTTCCGCATCTGTTTTTGAAATACACCAGGGTTGAGACGCTTGCCGCGTGCTCCAACAAACAATGGGTCTTCTTCATTTTGGGTGTAGGGACAAATTTGAAGATATTCGGTCATGGTTTTAGCTATCACGTCAAGCAATGGGATCACTCTCTCTTTGCCGCCCTTGCCTGAAATTAATAATGTGCCGCCGGGCTTTATGCGGCTTGCATCTAAAAAATTAAGGGATAATGCTTCCCCGAGCCTAAGGCCACCCCCATAAAGCAAAGTAATCAAAGCGACGTCGCGTTTGCCAATCCAGAGCTCAGGCGCAAACATGCAAATGCCAGTGAGCGCTTCAAGAGCTTCTTCTTCCGAAAGGGCTTTGGGAATCGATTTTGGGATTTTGGGAGTTCGAAAGCCCCTAATAGCAGCATTGTGCAAAAGTTCAGAATGTTCCAAAAATTTAAAGAAATTACGGACAGTGGACAAGACACGAGCCAGGGATGTTCTGGAAAGTCCATCGTTGGAACGTTTAGCTAAATAACTGCGAAAGTCAGAAGTATTGAGCTTGCTCAGGTCGTGCAAGCCTGGTTGAAAGCCAAGATGCTTGGTGAGGAAAGCAAGAAAAAATGATAAATCTCGAGTATAGGCATCTAGTGTATGGACAGAATAGCGTTTCTCGTGCTGTAACCAGTTTTTCCAGTCCTCAATTGCATTTAGGACGGCTGGTTGGGCACTAAACGTAATTAATCTGTTACCGATAGGCATTTGTCTACACACCGTTCCAGGACCCGGGCAAGAAAGCTTATTAACTCAGTGCCTTGTCCTGGATAAAACGCACTACCCCTACCTCCGAGGGCGAGCAGGCCTGTGCCTCTGCGCTGTTCGGGTCTAAGACGAGCTAGTGCTGCTGAATGGACTAATTCTGCTCCCCCACCGAAAACGCTGCCATCGTCGTTGACGTTTTGCAATAGCACGACATCTTGATCGGGCCCAATAAGCTTGTCAATTTCGCCGGGAAGATAGTTGGTGACGGCGTCGTTCTTTAGTTTATTTTTAGGCAAATAGTCACCCTCAAAACCAATGATGGCGACCTGAATATCAAGAAGCAACGGGAAGTCATTATTTATGACAGTGATTAATTGGTTGAAGTTTGTTGCGGATAATAATGCAAGTGCAGCAGTGTGGGTGCGTGTTTGAACTGACATATTAGAACGGCTGGTTTCAATGACGTCCTGAGCGCAGTCCCTTATGTTGTTTATTTCTTCACGCAATTGCTCAAGCATAAATTTTTGCATGTCGGCGACACCGTTACCGCTCCAGCGTGTTGGAATTGTGATGGATCGTAGGGTATCCGGGTGATCCTCAAAAAAATTTGGATGGTTAGAGAGGAAATTAATGACTTGCTCGCCACTAAGTTCAACTGTTTTTTTGCTGGCGACATCGCTATTTGATCCAGTCATTTTTACATGTTCCTGATTTAATAGGTCTCTAGTCTAGAATTATTGTTCAAGATTCGCATAGAGTGTACCCCATGGTCGACTCTCCTGCCAAACTCTCTCATCATCCCGGCAGTCACGTTGCTGTGCTATTGGCTTTGCCATTGCCAACTGCATACGACTACCGGGTTCCCAGTCAGATGGTTTTGTCTGATGGGGATTTTGTTCGTGTTCCCTTTGGACGTCGACAAGTTAACGGTGTTGTTTGGGGAGCTGGCTTGCATGATATAAATAAAAGCAAAATAAAAGATGTAGTGGAATGTCTTCCTACGCCGCCTATGAGCAAGGTGCTTAGGTTATTTGTCGATTGGGTCGGTGCCTATACCTTTTCGTTTTCTGGGGCCATTCTTAAAATGACTATGAGTGTTCCGGCGGCTCTTGAAGAGCCAAAACCACATTTTGTTTTTAGCCTAAACCCCTCACCACCGATATTCAAAATGACCTCTCCCCGTCAGCGTGTCATTACTGTTCTTAAAAAAGGCGAGCCACAACAAGAACTGGGTAAAATAGCACATGAGGCTGAAGTGAGCACCTCAGTCGTTAGCGGTCTGGTTAAAGCTGGAGGGTTATTGTCCCAAAGGGCCGCTCCTACCTTCAAGATAGCTAGACCCGATGGGAACCTTCCAGGGCTTAAACTATCTGAAGAGCAGGCGGCAGCCGGTGAAGTGCTTGCAGGTGATGTTGTCAAGGGTGGCTTTGCAGCATCCTTGCTGGATGGTGTGCCAGGTTCAGGCAAAACTGAAGTATATTTTGAAGCTGTCGCCGAGGCCCTAAAACAGAATCGTCAGGTGTTAGTTCTACTGCCAGAGATTGCATTAAGCGCCCAATGGCTTGAACGTTTTGAGCGCAGGTTTGGTGCTCCCCCCCTACAATGGCACTCAGACCTAGGCCCAACTATACGTCGCAATACTTGGCGCGCCGTTGCCCAAGGACAGGTGGATGTAGTTGTTGGCGCGCGCTCGGCCTTGTTTCTGCCTTTTAGCGATCTTGCTTTGATTGTTGTAGATGAAGAACATGAAGGGGCGTTTAAACAGGAAGAAGGTGTTATTTATAACGCCCGTGATATGGCTGTGGTCCGCGCACATCTGGAAAATATTTCTATTATACTGGCCTCTGCAACACCATCTCTTGAAACGATCGCAAATGTGAAGCGTGGGCGCTATAAACTACTACAACTCCCACAGCGCCACGGTGGTGCCAAATTACCTGATATTTCATTAATAGACATGCGCGTGGAAGGCCCTATTGCGGGACACTGGTTATCGCCGGAATTAGTCGAGCAAATGAAGCGGACCCTAGAGGCAGGTGAACAAGTAATGCTTTTTTTGAATCGTCGCGGCTATGCACCGTTAACCTTATGCCGGACCTGCGGCCATCGTTTTAAGTGCCCAAATTGTACGGCCTGGCTAGTCACTCACCGTCGTGGAGTTGGACGCCTACAGTGCCACCACTGTGGCTATTTTACTACCTTGCCTGAATGTTGTCCATCTTGTGAAAATACAACTCTAGCATCTTGTGGTCCCGGGGTTGAGCGACTTTTAGAAGAAGTGGAAAAACTATTTCCAAAAATTCGAACCGAAATTGCTGCAAGTGATTCCATAACTGGGCCAGCGGCGGCAGCTGAATTGGTTAAACGGATAGAAAACCAAGAAGTTGACTTAATCATCGGCACCCAAATTGTCGCCAAAGGTTATCATTTCCCTTTGTTAACATTAGTAGGTGTGGTCGATGCAGATCTGGGGCTTAGCGGTGGTGATTTGCGCGCAGCAGAGCGCACTTATCAGCTTTTGTATCAGGTAGCTGGCCGGGCAGGACGGTCGCAACATCCAGGCCGTGTAATATTACAAACCTATATGCCAGAACATCCAGTGGTACAGGCGTTACTTTCAGGGGATAGGGAAAAGTTCATTGAAACAGAAACAACAGCGAGAGAGGAATCTAAAATGCCTCCCTTCTCGCGCCTTGCAGCCTTGATAGTATCGGGACCAGACGCAGTTGAGGTTGATCGGGTGGCAAGCTTATTGGCCCGCAAAGCACCGCACTTTGATAATGTTTTGATTTTAGGCCCGGCTCCGGCTCCGCTTTCAATTATCAGGGGGCGCCATCGTCGCCGTTTCCTAGTGCGTGCACCCAGAGAGGTTAATATACAACATTTGCTCACTAACTGGCTGGCCAGCTATGCTGTTTCAAGGGGAATACGTATACAAGCGGATATTGACCCTTACAGTTTCTTGTAAATAGGCTTGTAGAAAAATTCGAGGGATAATCGGAGAATATCTCTTATAATTGAGAAAAAAAGAAGATGTTATTTGTTCTAGTTCATAGATTTTTTCTGTTCCGTTTAAATCTATTGCCTGAGTTTCTGTTGTTTTCTCGAGATTTAAAGGGGGCTATGAGTTGACTTGCATGCCTTAGATGAAGAGCCGTCTTGCCTGCCCGAGATTGCATGCCTTAGACGAGTATGATAAAAAAAAAAATCGTTAGAAGCGTTTTTAGTTACAATTATTAATTATAACGTTTCTTTATTCTGGTTTTTTGTTTGGAATCAAGGACTTCTCTCTTGTTATCCGATATTTCAGGTGCCAGTAGGCTGGCAGGACGTTATGCCTCCGCCCTCTTTGAATTGGCCGATGCAGGTAAACAGATTGATTCAGTAACGAGCGATCTAGATTCGCTTGACGCCATGATTGGCGGAAGTGAGGACTTGCGAAAATTTCTATACTCGCCAGTAATATCAAGAATTGAACAGGGAAAGGCCTTATCAATCATTGTTAAAAAGGCCAAATTCATTGATTTGACCAGTAATTTTATTACTGTTGTTGCAAATAACCGTCGTCTTTTTGTTTTGCCGGCAATAATTATAGCCTTTAAGGTGATTTTATCACAACATCAAGGAGAGGTAACAGCTGAGGTCATCACAGCGTCAGGGCTCTCAAAAAAACAATTAACCACACTTGGTGCTTCGCTCAAGAAAGCAATTGGTTCCAAGGTTACCATAAACGCATCCGTCGATCATGAATTACTCGGTGGCCTAGTCGTCAAAATTGGCTCTCGAATGGTTGACTCATCACTTCGCACCAAGCTGCAGCAATTGCGGCTAGCTATGATAGGGACTGGATAATGGAAATCCGAGCTGCGGAAATCACCGCAATTCTTAAGGATCAAATCAGTAATTTTGGAACTGAATCGCAAGTTGCCGAAGTTGGGCAAGTTCTCTCAGTCGGTGATGGGATAGCACGGGTTCATGGACTTGACAATGTTCAGGCTGGTGAAATGATTGAATTTCCGGGCGGCATCAAAGGGATGGCCCTTAACTTGGAGAGTGACAACGTCGGCGTTGTTATATTTGGCGAAGACCGAAGCATCAAGGAAGGTGACACGGTCAAGCGCACTGGTTCAATCGTTGATGTTCCTGTTGGCAGAGGACTTTTGGGCCGTGTTGTTGATGGCCTTGGCAATCCGATCGATGGAAAAGGCCCGATTGAAGATACTGAACGCAAACGTGTTGAAGTAAAGGCACCAGGAATTATTCCTCGTAAATCCGTACATGAGCCAATGCAGACTGGTCTGAAGTCCATCGACACACTTATACCGATTGGCCGTGGTCAGCGCGAATTGGTTATTGGGGATCGTCAGACTGGTAAAACGGCAATCGTCCTGGATACCATCATCAATCAGAAATCTGTCAACGATGCAGCCAAAAATGATAGTGAAAAATTATTTTGTGTTTATGTTGCTATTGGTCAAAAGCGTTCGACAGTGGCACAGGTAGTTAAGACCCTTGAAGAATATGGAGCTATGGAATACTCTATTGTAGTGGCAGCAACAGCTTCAGAGCCTGCGCCACTACAATTTCTAGCGCCCTATACTGGTTGCACCATGGGTGAATATTTTCGCGATAACGGCATGCATGCTGTTATCAGCTACGATGATCTTTCAAAACAGGCTGTTGCTTATCGCCAGATGTCCCTGCTCCTTCGCCGCCCCCCGGGACGAGAAGCCTTTCCGGGCGACGTTTTCTACCTACATTCACGCCTTCTAGAGCGTTCCTGTAAATTGGGAGAATCTAGTGGTTTAGGCTCCCTGACGGCCTTACCCGTCATTGAAACTCAAGCATCCGACGTTTCCGCCTATATTCCAACTAATGTGATTTCTATTACCGATGGACAAATATTTTTAGAAACTGAGCTATTCTATCAAGGTATTAGGCCAGCTGTTAACGTTGGAATTTCGGTGTCTCGTGTTGGTTCTGCTGCTCAGATCAAGGCCATGAAAAAAGTTGCAGGTTCGATCAAATTGGAACTTGCCCAGTATCGTGAAATGGCAGCGTTCTCGCAGTTTGCCTCAGATTTAGATGCCTCTACCCAGCATTTGCTAGCTCGCGGCGCGCGCTTGACTGAAATTCTTAAGCAGGGTCAATTCCTGCCTTGTCCTGTTGAAGAACAGGTCATCTCCATTTTTGCCGGTGTTAACGGCTTTTTGGATGGAATAGACGTCAAAGAGGTTGTTCGTTACGAGGCTTCGATGCTGGAAAATATTCGAGCTAATGGAGCTGATATTCTTTCTTCAATCCGTGAAACCAAAGACTTGACTAGTGAGACTGAAGAAAAACTCAGAGTGTTTCTTGATAAATTTACCAAGGATTTTGCTTAAAAAATCTCTAATGGGAATGGACAAAGCGTTAAATGGCTAACCTCAAAGACCTTAGGCTCCGTATTACAAGCGTTAAATCAACGCAGAAGATCACATCTGCTATGAAAATGGTGGCTGCTTCAAAGCTACGTCGTGCCCAAGCCGCGGCAGAAGAAGGTCGTCCTTATGCAGAGCGTATGGAACGTATGTTAGGAGAGTTAACGTCAAGCCTGTTGTCAGTGGATGGTGCCCCAAAATTGCTTGCTGGTAGTGGTTTGAATGATAACCATCTTATAGTTGCAATAACGGCCGACCGCGGTTTATGTGGAGGTTTCAATGGTTCTATTATTCGCAACACAATAAGTAAGATTGTTGAACTTCAAGCCAAGGGTAAAAAAGTAAAAATTCTATGTCTTGGCCGCAAGGGAAGTGATGCCTTGAAACGCGAATTTTCTAATCAGATTGTCAGTACTCTTGAGGGGCTGACTAAAGATGGTGTTGATTTTGCCTTAACCCGTGACATTGCCTCTAATTTGATAGAACGCTTCGAGGCAGAAGAATTTGATGTATGCACGATCATCTACAATAAATTTATTTCGGTGATTAGCCAGCAAGTAAGTATTGAGCAAGTTATACCCTTCCCTGTTTCCAAAGTTGAAGCGGCTGATGCCGAGGCTGCTGATGAATCAGAGAATGGTAAGTATCTAATGGAGCCTTCTGAAGAGGAAATTCTCGACGATTTATTGCCCCTCAATCTATCTATACAACTTTATAAGGCATTGCTCGAAAGCAACGCCTCTGAACATGGCGCTAGGATGAGTGCAATGGATAATGCCACAAGAAACGCGGGCGATATGCTTGATGACCTGACCATGACTTATAACCGAACGCGCCAAGCAGTTATAACTAGTGAGTTAATTGAAATTATTTCTGGTGCTGAGGCTTTGTAGTGCGATATCAGACATTTTTTAATAATAAGATATATGTGAAGGCATTTTAGGAGCCTGAGAAATGAGCAAAAAAAACGTTGGTAAAGTTACCCAGATTACAGGCGCTGTCGTTGATGTGCGTTTTGAAGAGAATCTACCAAATATTTTAAACGCGCTTGAGTTAGATAATGATGGCAATCATCTCATCTTGGAAGTAGCACAGCATCTAGGAGAATCAACTGTTCGTACAATCGCTATGGATACTACTGATGGTCTAGTTCGTGGTCAGGATGTGACCGATTTGGGTGAGCCAATCTCAGTCCCTGTTGGTCCAGAAGTTCTAGGCCGTATCCTAAATGTTATAGGCGAACCGGTCGATGAGCGCGGTCCAGTTAAAGCTAAAATGAAATATCCGATTCACAGGCCTGCACCTGAATTTGTAGAGCAATCGACGGAAACTGAGATTCTGGTTACTGGAATTAAGGTAGTGGATCTTTTGGCCCCTTATGCCAAAGGTGGAAAGATTGGCCTGTTTGGTGGCGCTGGCGTTGGTAAAACTGTGTTGATCATGGAATTGATCAATAATATTGCAAAAGGTCACGGGGGTTACTCTGTGTTCGCTGGCATTGGTGAGCGCACCCGCGAAGGTAATGATTTGTATTATGAGATGATTGAATCTGGTGTTATCGACCTTGAAGGCGATGGCTCTAAGGCTGCGCTTGTTTATGGTCAGATGAATGAACCTCCAGGAGCTCGAGCACGTGTTGGTCTCTCTGGTCTTTCCATGGCGGAATACTTCCGAGATGAGGAAGGACAAGACGTGTTGTTTTTCATGGATAACATCTTTCGATTTACACAGGCTGGTTCAGAAGTTTCAGCACTGCTCGGACGTATCCCATCAGCCGTCGGCTATCAGCCAACACTGGCTACTGATATGGGCACCTTGCAGGAACGTATTACATCTACAACCAAGGGTTCAATCACCTCAGTGCAAGCTATTTACGTGCCTGCCGATGATTTGACTGACCCTGCACCTGCTACATCCTTTGCACACCTTGATGCAACAACAGTGCTTAACCGCCAAATTGCTGAACTAGGAATCTATCCGGCTGTTGACCCACTTGATTCTACATCGCGCATTCTGGAACCTCGTGTAATTGGTGACGAGCATTACAACACAGCACGTGAGGTCCAGCGAGTTTTACAGGCTTATAAATCCCTACAGGATATTATCGCTATCCTCGGCATGGATGAACTTTCAGAGGAAGATAAATTAACTGTAGCCCGCGCACGAAAGATACAGCGCTTCCTTAGCCAGCCGTTCCATGTTGCTGAAGTGTTTACTGGAACACCGGGCGTATTTGTTAATCTTGAAGATACGATAAAAGGCTTCAAGGGCATTATTGATGGTGAATATGATCACTTGCCGGAAGCAGCCTTCTACATGGTCTCCACCATTGAGGCAGTTGTTGAAAAAGCTAAGCAAATGGCTGATGAAGCTGCTTAACAAAAAAAAGTCGAGCTAGGACAAGCCCAATGGCTGAGAAAGAAGGCAAAATAAAAGTAGAAATTGTCACCCCAGTAAAACTTTTGTTTAGCGAAAGCACGAACATGGTTGTTATTCCGGGGGGTGAGGGTGATTTTGGTGTTTTGGTGGGTCATGCCCCAATGATTTCCCAAGTCCGTGCTGGAACTATCAACATCTATAATGGTGACAAAGTCAGTACTCAAATTTTTGTCGAAGGGGGAATTGCAGAGGTAACATCCGAGGGCTGCATAGTTTTGGCAGAAGAAGCAGTCAGGGTTGTAGATATAGATAAAAAAGTTGCCGAGGAACGTCTGCTTAAGGCCCTCGCTGCCCAAAAGAGTGACAAAAACCATGTTGATGGCCTGAATGCACCAGAAGTGGTCGCGGCCGAGGCACGGGTATCCGCGGCCCAAAGTTGAGCCTATAGTATGTAAAACCCGAAACCTTATAAGAGCCCTTTGGGAGTTGTGAGGTTTTCTTTAGGTTATTATTGTGCTGTTTTGCAGCCATAATTTTTACCTGTTTCCTAAATTGGTTAGAGCTCAACCTTCCTCTGTATTAGAGAAATTAAAGAAAAAATTTTAGCTGGAATTTGAAAACACACACAAAATAAAAAAGTAAATTGTGCGCCCAAATTTTAATTACGATGTTTTTTCTTCGCTTTTGCTTTCGACTGAGGGCTCCAGCCGCCCTGAGCTGCAGCTTTTAATGAAACACCGGCTTTATGCAGGCCCAACTCACTGGCTTCCAATCGACGCACTTCGTCACGCAGGCGAGCAGCTTCTTCAAATTCAAGGTCAGCAGCAGCAGTTTTCATACGGTCGTTAAGGCCAGCTAAATGACTTTTTAAATTATGTCCAACAAGATGTTTGTCACCAGAAACACCTGTATCGACTGTAACGTAATCTTCTTCATAAACGCTACCCAATACGTCAGTAATGTTAGAACGTACACTTTGAGGTGTAATGCCGTTGGCAGTATTGTAGGCTTCTTGTTTCTCACGTCGGCGGTTAGTCTCGTCAATGGCGTACTTTAAAGATTTTGTCATCTTATCCGCGTACAAAATAACTCGTCCTTCTACATGGCGTGCCGCTCGTCCAATAGTTTGAACCAGAGAAGTCTTTGAGCGAAGAAAGCCCTCCTTATCTGCATCAAGGATAGCGACAAGTGAACATTCAGGGATATCAAGCCCCTCACGTAGAAGATTAATTCCAACTAAAACATCAAAGGCTCCTATGCGAAGGTCACGAATAATCTCAATACGCTCGAGAGTATCGATGTCCGAATGCATGTAGCGTACCCGTATACCGTTGTCATGCAAATATTCTGTTAGGTCTTCTGCCATGCGTTTTGTTAGTGTTGTGACCAATACCCGCTCAGATTTTGCTGCACACTCATTGGCCTCTTTTAAAAGGTCGTCGACCTGTGTTTCTACTGGCCTGATTGTGCATTTGGGGTCTATTAGACCGGTTGGGCGCACTAGTTGTTCAACAAATACTCCACCCGTGCGATCAAGCTCCCAAGGGCCAGGAGTAGCTGAGACGAAAAGTGTTTGTGGCCGCAATGCCTCCCACTCCTCAAATTTTAAGGGCCGGTTATCAAGGCAGCTTGGCAGACGGAACCCGTACTCTGCCAAATTAGCCTTACGGCTACGATCGCCTTTGTACATGCCGCCAATTTGGGATACGGATACGTGACTTTCGTCAACGAATAATAGAGTGTTTTTAGGCAGGTACTCGAACAAGGTCGGTGGTGGATCGCCGGGGTTGCGCCCCGTAAGATAACGGGAGTAGTTTTCTATACCGTTGCAGTAGCCTGTGGTCTCAAGCATTTCCAGATCAAAGGTGGTGCGTTCCTGGATACGTTGTGCTTCGATCAATCTTCCTTCGGCAGTCAATTGATTAACACGTGCCTTCATTTCTGCCTTAATTTTGGGGAGTGCTTGCATCAGCGTAGGGCGTGGAGTGACGTAATGACTAGAAGGGTAGACTACAACTTCGTTCAAAGCCTTAATTTTCTCACCTGTTAGGGGATCAATTTCCCAGATCGCTTCAAGTTCATCACCAAAGAAGGACAAGCGCCAGGCTCTATCCTCATAATGAGAAGGAAAAATCTCAATGGTATCTCCACGTACCCGAAAGGAACCGCGTGAAAAATCAATATCGTTTCGATTGTATTGTAATTCTACAAAGCGCTTCATTACCTCATTACGCTCAACATGGCTTGTAGCAATAAGCTTTTCGGTCATGTTGGCGTAAGTCTCAACTGCGCCAATGCCGTAGATGCACGAAACAGAAGCAACGATGATGACGTCTGAGCGCTCTAGCAGGGCTCGGGTAGCAGAGTGACGCATGCGGTCAATTTGTTCGTTGATGGAAGAATCTTTCTCAATGTAGGTGTCTGTTCGCGCAACATAGGCTTCTGGTTGGTAATAATCATAGAATGAGACAAAGTATTCGACTGCATTATTGGGGAAAAAAGACTTCATCTCACCATAAAGCTGAGCTGCCAGAGTCTTGTTGTGCGCCATGATAAGAGCAGGTCGTTGTAGGGCCTGAATTGTGTGCGCAACGGTGAAGGTCTTTCCCGATCCAGTGACACCTAATAAAACTTGATCGCGATCACCATCCTTGAAATTCTTTGTTAACTCGGAAATAGCCTGAGGCTGGTCTCCAGATGGAATAAAATCAGATTCAATTTTGAAGGGCTCGCCTCCCTTAATTATTGGACGCTTTTCAAAAATAGAATCGGGTAAAGATTGATTTTTGCTCATACGAGAGGTTATAGGGGCCTCGGCTTGTTGAAGCGAGTCTGAAGTGCAGTAATGTTTTGAAATTATCAATTATTATTCCAAATTACTTTGGGTGCTCATGTGGTAAATTCCGTTAATTTAGGAACCAACGTTGGACAAATATTTTGGGCTTGACCGATTTGTAAGTCTTGGAGGATACCTTTACTCGCATTCTTCAGTACACTTGACAAAAGAACCTTATTATTAGGACTAGACGGGGCTGATAGCGTGTGGAAGCCTTATTAATATCAATTGAAATACTCTGTCGCGAGAATAGTAGTGATCCTAGAACTGCTAGTAGACTAAAAATGTATTTGTACAAGACCATTAGGAGTTGGAGGTGGTGATTTTTCTGGAAAGAAATTATTGAATTGCCACATTATAATTTTGCTACAGTCTTCAATCTTGTTTAACACTAACCAACCGAGTAAATTGCTGCCGGATCTATCGATCCATATTATAGTGGAACTACGAAATGCCTTTCATCGCTTCTCGCCTTACACGCGTTAAACCTAGCCCGACCGTTGCTGTTACTAACAAGGCACGTGAACTTATAGCCGCTGGGCGTGACGTTATTGGCCTTGCCGCTGGGGAACCTGATTTTGATACGCCGAAGCACATCAAGGAAGCAGCAAAAATGGCCATGGACCGTGGTGATACCAAGTACACAGCAGTGCCTGGCACACTTGAACTACGTGAGGCTATCACCAACAAATTAAAGCGTGAAAATAATTTGGATTATAGCGTTGATCAAATTTCAGTTGGCTGCGGCGGCAAGCAGAATATTTATAATGCTTTTATGGCTACTCTTGATGCAGGCGATGAAGTAATTATACCAGCACCCTACTGGGTATCATATCCGGACATTACATTACTTGCTGAGGGCACTCCAGTCTTTGTCGACTGCCCAGTAGAATTAAATTTCAAATTGACCCCTGAAGACCTGGAAGCGGCGATCACACCCAAAACCAAATGGCTAATAATAAACTCTCCCTCTAATCCAACGGGCGTGGGTTACACACACGAGGAGATGAGGGCGCTGATGGATGTTTTGCTGCGTTACGAACATGTTTGGGTAATGGCGGATGACATATATGAATTTCTAGCCTTTGATGATTTCAAGTTTGTCACCCCAGCTCAAGTCGAGCCAGCTCTAATAGGTCGCACCTTAACTCTCAATGGCTTCTCTAAGGCTTATTGCATGACTGGTTGGCGTGTTGGTTATGCGGCCGGTCCAGATGAACTTATTAAGGCCATGAATAGTATCCAATCACAAAGTACTACCCACACGTCCTCTGTATCACAAGCGGCAGCACTTGCTGCCTTAACAGGTCCACATGATTTTATTGCCGAGCATAATAAAATTTTTGTTAAGCGCCGGGACCTTGTCGTTGCCATGTTGAATGAGGCTGAAGGCCTTTCTTGCACAACACCAGTTGGGGCTTTCTACGTATATCCCTCTTGTGAGGAACTCATTGGCAAGAAGACCCCAAAAGGAGAGATCATAGAAACAGATGAGGATTTTGTCAGTTATCTGCTAGAAAGTGAGGGCGTTGCTGCTGTTCATGGCGCAGCATTTGGTCTTTCTCCGCACTTTCGCGTTTCCTATGCGACCTCCACTGAGCTTTTGACGGAAGCTTGTACCCGAATCCAGAAAGCCTGCGCTGCTTTATCGTAAGGCAGCCTACCACCTTTTTTT
>CALKND010000023.1 GCA_938092065.1 uncultured Rhodospirillales bacterium | reverse complement strand
ACAGCCTCCTTACAACCTAATGTCTCATTTGAGTTGCTACATCAGTCGCTGTCGTCATCTGCCTTCTTCGTTTGAAGTTTGGTAGGGGTTGGGCTGTGCTACCTATACAGATGTAAGAACCAACGCAACGCACAACACAACGACAGATGTGCTGTGTGCTCTTGTATCAACTACAAGCATTTCCTCTTACTTGTTTTGTATAGCGAATATGTAAGTTCCGCTGATGTGTGCTGACAAAATCTGTTGGCGACAACCTTCGTTGGCAAACTCGATGTCTTTTGGTTGGGCACTTGCAGCCTTTTTATTGCCTAATGTTTGAAGCCTATGTGTTGCTAAATACGTTGTAGGCAAAGCATTTTTGCCTACACGTTTATTTATCTATGGAGACAGAAATGACGGCAGAAATGGTATTTAAGGAAACCTATACGCTACTGAATAAGATTGGTGTGGTGGATACGAAGAGAGAGTTTTGTAGGGATTGGCTGAATAGAGGTGATAGTTATTTTCGCTGTTTGAGGCACAATCAAAAGCCACCATCTGTCAGCGTCATCGCTGTGTGTAGCAGTAAGTTGAAGCATTACAGCGAAGCGTTGAAACAAAAGGCTGATAAGGACAGCCTTAAGTTGGCATCTGATTTTGATGTGCTGTCAGCACGGTTAGATAGTGCGATGTATCAACAAAGTAAGCACGTATGGATGACACAGATGGCTGAACAGCTGTGAAAAAAGTTTCTGCTGACAAAAAATATGCTGTGCGGTTTTTTATAGGGAAGTACTTACAGATTTGAGGTGGTGATTTTACGCCACCATACTTTTAGGAATAGGGAATGGAATACAAAGATGAAATGCGTAAGTTGATTGACATCGTCAAACAGCAATCATTCACAGCACCTTTAGAGCAAACATTAGACGATATGAAGACGATGGCGAATGCTGTTAAAGATATAAGTGATAGGATTGATTTGAGGGTAAGGAAAAGTCTTCAGCCAACCGACAAAGCAAAGAAAAAGACAGCGAAGAAAAGCAAGGGTATCGCTAAAGCCAAACGCTTGCCATCAGTTAAGTCACCGCAGCCTTCAGTCTCTAATTCAACACAACAAGCAACACCAAATAGTGCTGTTGGAAGGCACTCATTTACGAGTAAGGATATAAGCGACATACGCAACGACTACTTACAAAAGCAGTCTGAACTACAGCCTATAAAGCCGCAGTCGCCGTTTTAATCGTTTTGAAACGAATAGCGTAGATAAAGAAACGATTGGTTTTATTGAAATGCCACAAAACGGGTCAAAATCGTAAGGTTTGATAGTGTGTCGATGGTTGATTTACGGATAGACAGATTGACTATGTGAGGCGTGTTTCAAATAGCCAAAAGTAAAACAGCACCATAAAGGTGCCGTTTTTTTATTATTAATTAGTAATTAGAAAATCTAGCTCCTTAGATATTTTATCCATCTTTTCGAAATAGGTAATTAGTTCACTATCCCAAGCTCTCATTTCCTCAGCATAGTATGTTGACATGAACCTATGGAACTCACCAAAATTGCCTCTAAGGGCTAATGCTTTCTGAACTACTTTTTGATCTCTACTTGCGTCTTTCATTTTCTATCCTCTTTCAAATGTTAATCGCTGTTCTCCAACGATGTAATCATTATCGCTCAAAAACCTTTGTTATCATTCCAGCGAGGAATAAATTGTTTATTCATTGATAACACTTTGGTATCTTTGTGTTATCAATGAATAGAAGAGGATAAATTGATAAAAATGCGACGTTACTTCATATCGCAATATCCAACGTTTGGCAGTTATGCGAATCCAACCAAATGGAAGATAGAGCAGTCACCTTACTTTTATTGGTGGTTGGCATTAACGCTGAATGATGTCTATGTGGCTATGTGTGAAAACCCTTCAGCAAATCGTTTCAAAACGAAAAAGAAGTTGTTGAAGGTATATGAAGACTTTAGCGATGTGCGATATGAGGGTGATAGGTATGTTGCTTTTACTAAATGGTGGAATGCGAAACTTGCTAATGGTGAAACAAAGGGTGCTTATCTGTTTGCTGAACCACTGACGAAAATGAAGGTAGAGTTAGTTGAAGATGTTGCTACAGCAGAACGTTTGATAGCAGATGAAGATGAGTTACTAATAGGTGTGTCAAAGGGTATGAAGCGAACGCATATTGATAAGACACTCAATCGCATCTTCAAAAAACACATTAAGTTTGAAAAGGGGAGGCAGACACGTAATCCAAACCGTTCCAATGCTCGCTACAGCTTATCAAAGCCAATTGCTATCGAAAGCCTTCAAACAGCATTTGCTTTGTATGACTTGATTAAACAAGCGGAGACTAATGGTGAAAAAGTGAATAACTATGAGTTGGCAAAGCAAGTTGGTATAGGGGTTGGGCAACGCAACACAGAAGAAGAGTGGGATGTTGCGTATAAGCGAAGGGTAGTGTCTGTTGCTGTTAGTAGGAAGAAAAAAGTAGCGTTAGATGCCATAAGATCGGCGGTCAAAGGTGACTTCCCAAGTTAGATCTCTATAACATCGGACTTTTGTTTGCTTAGTGAAGCAAGTGAATTTTTCAAAACTTTCCTTCAGAGCAGAAATTGAAGTGAAAGACATAAGCGGCTCAAAAGTCAGCAGTTTTTGCCATCATCTCTATACAAACGCTGCACAGTGTGTAACGATTTGATCGCTAACTCATTGAAACTCAATAGTTCTGTAGAAGCGTTAACGAGCTGACAATAATTCATCAACTTACACGAAAGTTATACGTGGCCACTTTAAGCTATATAAATAATTGATATAATTGAAATAAAAATATGCGTAACTATTGAGTGGGAGTAAAATAATGGCCTTAAGTCATTGATATTAAACAATATTACGACCTAGACATTACCTAGACACGCTCCCCTAACCCATTGACTTCACTAACAGCAAACCAAGCAAATCAGCACTGATAAACTTGTGGCATCAGCTACGCTACGACAGTGGCGTGTTGGCTGAACAAGCGACGAGAGTTGACTTAGCGTGGGTTGCAGAGGAGCTCAAACAGCAGAGCGAAACACTGAAAGGTTTGAGCGGCACCGTGCTTGAAGACATTATGATCAAGCAGCCACGTGACGCTGAACTACATAAGTTTGCTTAATCAAACATTTGAGGATTGAGATTATAGACTTTTATCGCATTTCTATAGCCAATATTCTCAGCACTACTTTTAGATAGTGTGCCTAAAAGGGGTCTAATTTTTTTATCTAATATCCTACCGTAGATTACACGTTTAAAATTTCTCATAAATTTTCTATCAGAACCTAACATAATTTTTTTAGAGTTTTTCTCAAAAAACATAAGCCAGTCTTCATAAATACTCGCTTTTTTGATAATTGGCTCTAAACCAAAACTAGCCCATCTTTTAGTTTTTGTATGTTTGAAGTTAGTATAAACGTTTGGGCTAATGTCCAGCAGTTTTTGTAAATTTTGTGGGTTTGTCATAGCCGTGTGTGAGAGAATTAATTTTATATTTGGATAATTTTTTGCAATTTTTTCAATATCGTCAAACGCCATTTTTTCATGTGATACATTATTAAGAATTGGTTCGTTGTGAAGATCTAGTACTGAATTGTGTTTATTTAAAATTTTCAAAATGTCTTGAAAGGCTTTATTACTATAATTTATTTTAATATGAGGCTGATAATCTCCTTTTATCTGATGTCTTAAAGCTATTTCACCAATCCCAACGCACCACTCTTGTGATAAATTAGTTTCAATTTCATTGAGTTTATTTAAATAAGCTTCTTTTTTATAGTACTCATCTGATTGATTAAAAATTGTCATATATGTTGGACAAAGACCAAAAATATTTTTTGAGCTCTTATGTAATTTTTTTATAGTATTATTTAATTTTCTATCTTCAGTTATACCTGGTGTTGGCAACAAAATAACAGCCTGAGGAAGAGGATATGTTCCAATTATATAATTTGATTTTATTCCATAAGATTTAACAAAGTGAACATGAGTATCTATTATTGGGCCGTAATAATAGTTGTCTTTAAAATCGATTGTTGATCTGTTTTTATCTCTACAACATGTTTCTTGAACTTCAAAAGCGAAGACAGAATTGCAAATGAATGTAGAAATTAATAATCCAAGTGTTGATGCGACCAACCTTTGCATAGCTAATTTCCTCCTCGTTTTTCGCATCACTAATATTAAAATATTTGTAAGATGTATTTAAAGTTTAATATTCTCATATACTGAAGATGAAGCATTAACTTTTGCAACCAAACGACTCACGCAGACAAGGGCAAACGAGCGTCAACGATGCCCTATCATGCAGATATAGCTACTCGCACACATACATGGGTAAGATGGGCTACAAAGCCTTCTTATTGACGCTGGCAAACCAAGTTTGACATTGTCTAAGTGGAATGTTGCTATGCTGCTGATACAATTGAATTACGATAGTAACGCTCTGACACAAGTCTTGCATAACGACTTAGACACTACTTATACACGGTAAAATATATTGTTTAATATCAATGTGTTATATAACACATTTTACTGAGTGGGAATAAATTGTTTATTATCAATTACTTATAACTCGATTCTTGCGTCGAAGTAGCGTCGAACTAAAAATAAGTGATTAAAAAGTCAATAAAATCAATATTTTATAGCAATGATATTATTGAGCCGGAGCAATAGAGAGCTGAAAATTAATCAATACCTTATGAGGTTGATTTTAGATTTTAGTCAGATGACAAACTGTGGCAAAGGTTTTCTGATTGACTATGGGATGTCGCCACGCGGCACTCAGCCCTAGTGGCTTTTCAGAGGCTTGGCGTCAGGCAGATTTTAGGTCATGAAGTCTTTGAGGCAATAAAGCGAAAGGTTTGTTCTCCTGAATTTCCTGTTCGCTCAGGCCCTGTAATTCATGGGGGAATACCAGCCATTTCTCAGTTTCATGCACATAGAAATCGGGTTTGGTATCGACTTTGCGTTTGCCCGGTTTGTAATACACGGTTGCCACTTTCATCGAGGGCGTATTGCGCCGGGACAGATTACGGATCGAGTCCAAGATCGCCTGGACGCTGTGTCCACTGTCAAAGACATCATCGATAATCAGCAAATTATCCTCAGCATTTACGTTTTCAATAATGTAATGCAGACCGTGGACATGCACACTGTCTCGGCGTTTGTCAATGCCATCATATGACGAGGTTCGAATGGCGATGTGGTCAGTCGAGACGCCGTGATATTCCAATAATTCCTGCACAGCGATTCCAACCGGCGCGCCGCCGCGCCATACGCCAACGAGATAGTTCGGCGTGAACCCTGAATCCAAAACGAGATGCCCCAGATGATAGGAATCCTGCAACAATTCATTTGCGGTGATAAATTTTTTCTCGACCATGTTGGCACCTTTTAACCGAACACGTAATGCAAAACACCCAGCACTGCCACCAGGAACACCGCTGGGCTGGTCTCAGTGACACGCCCACTGGCGACCTTAACAACGGCGTAGGTGATGAACCCGATTGCGATGCCGTTGGCGATGGAAAACGTCAACGGCATTAAGATCGCAGCCAACATAGCAGGGGCGAATTCAGTCGCATCGTCCCAATCAATCTCGACTATGTTGCGTATGAAGAACGTTGCGACGAAAACTAACGCCGCCGCTGTGGCGTAAGCAGGAATGCTTTGGGCCAACGGCGCTAACACCAGACACAGAAGAAACAGCATCGACACAACGACTGCGGTCAACCCCGTGCGTCCACCTTCCTTGATACCTGCAGCACTTTCTATATAGGACGTGGTGTTGGAGGTGCCGAAGAGCGCCCCTGCGATGGTGGCGACGGAATCGCTGATCACCGCACGGCCCACGCCGTCAATATTGCCATCAGCGTCAATTTTATTCGCAAGATTGGCAACGCTGGTCAGCGTGCCGGCCGTGTCGAAGAAATCGACAAAAAGAAACGCGAAGACCACGCCTATCATAGTTGCTACTAACGCGCCGGCGATGTCTAATTTAAACAATGTCGGCGCCAGGCTGGGCGGTAAACTTGCAACGCCTTGAAAATCCGCCGAGCCAGTGACCCACCCGATAATGCTAACAGCCAATATTCCGATAATAATGCCGCCCGGCACGCGCAACCGGTCAAGTACAATCATAATGGCGAACCCCGCAGCAAACAGTATCACTGGCAGGCCCGTAACATCACCTAATCCTACTAAAGTGGCAGGATGATCGACTACAACGCCCGCGTTTTTCAGGCCAATGATGGCTAAAAACAATCCAATACCGGCGCCAATGCCTAGTTTCAGAGATTTAGGGATGGAGTTTATGACCCATTCGCGCAACCCTGTCAGACTCAAAATAAGGAATATGACACCGCTGACGAAAACCGCCCCAAGGGCTACTTCCCAAGGTTGTTTCAGCCCCAACACTATGCCAAAGGCGAAAAAAGCATTGAGCCCCATACCGGGCGCCAGTGCGACAGGCCATTTTGCCCACCACCCCATGATGGAACAGCCCACGACAGCGGCCAAGATCGTGGCAACAAACACGGCGCCAAAATCCATATCCGCTTTGGACAGTATACTGGGGTTGACAACTATAATATACGCCATTGTCAAAAACGTCGCGAGCCCCGCTAGAATCTCGGTGCGAACTGAACTGCCTTTTGCTTCAATTTCAAAGTAACTATTTAACCAATTCATGATGTCCCCCACCCTTGGCTAACGATATGTCTAACATATCCCATGTGATTTTCACGATCTTCAAGATTATACTCTATCAAATCACCCCATTTTTTAAAGAGTTGTTTTCTCCAATCGCTCAATGTCTCTGATTTTGACCAACTAGCGGCTTTCTAAATACCATTAGCAGCCTTTGCTGAAAGTTAAAGCAACGGATTAATGAGAAGTCATTAAAGCGCAGCGTGCTTGATGGAACGTTAAACGCACTTAGACCAAAAAAAATCGGGCTTACACCATCTCATTTGGGCGACTAGCTCTGGGTAACTGACGGGTAAACAGTTGGGCATAGAGCCCGCCCCTCGCCAGCAACTCATCATGAGTGCCTGTTTCCATAACCCGGCCTTCTTTAAGCGCAACGATCATATCAGCATTACGTACAGTCGAAAGGCGGTGGGCGATAACGATGGTTGTGCGATCAGCCATCAACTCCTCCAGCGCATTGCGAACAGCCTGTTCATTCACCGCGTCCAGATGCGACGTCGCTTCGTCGAGGATCAGCACAGGTGCATCCTTTAGGAATGCACGGGCAATGGCTACCCGCTGGCGTTGACCTCCTGAAAGGCGCATACCGCGTTCCCCGACTTTGGTCTCCAAACCATCCGGCAGACTTGATACGAAATCGCCGAGAGAAGCCCGATGAATCGCCAACATCAGGGTCACTTCATCAGCCTCAGGATTGGCGATCAAGATATTGGCCCGGAGTGTATCATTGAATAAGTAAGTGTCCTGTGCCACAAGAGCCAGCTTGCGTCGCAAATCATCGAGAGCGTAATCCCGAAGGTCATGACCGCCAAGGCGTATGACGCCTTTTACTGGGTCCCAAAATCGCATCAGCAAATGGGCGATTGTGGTTTTCCCTGCGCCAGAAGCTCCGACCAATGCCACCGTCTTGCCCGCTGGAACTACAAGAACCGCACCATGCAATGCCCGGCGATTTTCCGCCTCGTATTGGAAGTCGACAGAATCTAACTCCACTGTCAGACCACTTTCGGCATTTTCTGGCACCGGTATACCAATACCATCAGTCACAGGTACGGTTTCATTGTCGACTGCGTAGAGGCGGCGGGTTGATCCGAGTGTATCTGCCAGTTGCCGCCCAACATTAGAAATCTCTGATATCGGAAGGAAGGCAGCCATCGATAGTAGGGTCAATAATGGTAAGATTCCGCTTTCAAGGCGTCCAGCATCGACCAATCCTGCTCCCACTACAACAACAGCCAACCCTCCCAAGCCCGTTGCAACCTCGAGCAACGTTGTCTGTAAATTAAGGTCTCTAAAGAACGGCAGACGAATTGTGTGGTGGTTCTCTGTTCTTGCGATAAGCTCAGCTCGTCGTTCAGAAGTCTGCTGGAATGCGATGATTTCGCCCAGCCCTTGAATTGTGTCGACTGCATGTGCATTCAATTCGCCAAGGGCCTCCCGTGCTTGAGAGCCCAACGAATCAACCCGTTTTCGCATCAAGAAGGGACTAAGTGCAACTAGTCCAAGAAATGGAACCAAGGCTACCGCTAGTTCCCAACCGTAACAAAATAGAACTCCGACAACCAAGCTTGGAACCAAGACTGCAACGAAGGCTGGTGCCACCGTGTGCGCAAAAAAATATTCGACGGTTTCTACATCGTGCGTGACCATCGCCACCATATCACCCGTGCGCCTGCGTACCATGTAGGCAGGCGCAAGCCGGTCAAGCTTCTCGAATAGAGCAACCCGCATTTCCGCCAGAAGGCGGAAAGCCATGTCGTGGGCGATCCAGGACTCGAACCAATGGAAGATGCCCGCTATCGGGGCCAAGGCTGCCAAAAGAATCACCAGATCGATAAATGGTTCACCCGTCTTCACGGCTCGAACAGCTAACGCGCTGACAGCACCAATGCTGATGAACGCAATCACCCGAGTTACACCGAAGCCGAAGGTAAGCATTAGTTTACCCTTGTACGGCAAGATATGCTTCATCAATTCGTGGGTCGCCCCTGCCCAATTAAGTCCTTCAGCCTTCACAATGGCATCTTTCGCGGCGAACTCCCCGTGTTCGCTATAAGTTGGTGTATTGCCGGTAGCCGCCTTCAAAGCTCCCCCACCATCATCCTTTATTTCGCATTCAGTGCGCTCCTCGGCTTGCGAAGCCATCAAACGGTGGTAGACACCGCCGTGAAGCATCAAATCATTGTGGGTGCCTGTCTCTGTAATTTTCCCTTTGTCCAAAACAAGAATGCGGTCGGAATCGATGACACTAGAAAGGCGATGAGCAAAAATAAGTGTCGTCCGTCCTTTCATCAACCGGTCGAGGGCACCCTGTATAACTGCTTCATTCTCTGCGTCGACAGCTGAGAGTGCTTCGTCTAAGATCAGGATCGGCGCATCACGCAAAATCGCCCGCGCGATGGCGATGCGCTGGCGTTGGCCGCCAGACAACCTTATACCACGCTCGCCAATAACAGTGGCATAGCCGTTGGGAAGTTTCTCGACGAATTCCTGAGCATTCGCTGCTCGGCAAGCGGCTTCTATTTCGTCGACCGTCGCCTTCGGTTTTCCGACCCTGAGGTTGTCTTCTACTGAACCATGAAAAAGGTATGTGTCTTGATTAACCACCGCGATCTGGCTGCGAATGTCGTCGAGAGTAAGTTCGCGAAGATCGTGTCCACCAATTCTCACAGATCCTTCATCTGGATCATAAAAGCGTAACAGCAAACGCACAATGGAAGATTTACCGGCTCCGCTCGGTCCCACAAAACCTACCCGCTCACCAGCCTTCACCTCGAAGTCAATGCCTTCATGGATAGCTCGGCGGCGGCCGGGATAGGCAAATCTCACATTTTCAAAAGTCACGACTGACTTGAGTTCAGCAGCGGGAGCAGCATTCGGATCCTCGATAACAATTTCCTTCGCATCGAGAAGTTGGAATATCGTCTGTGCGGAAGCCTGCGCGACCATCCCATTATGCATCAAGGAACGCATATCACGAAGCGGACGAAAGACTTCGACACCCAGCATTAGTATTACGGTCAGCGTGGTAAGGTCCATGCTGCCGTCGACGACACGAAATGCCCCAAGCGCCAATGTAGCAACAGCGCCTACTGCAATCCCAGTATCCGTGATTCCACGAGTGAGCGAGTTGGTTGCCAACACCCACATGGTCGCTTTGAAAAGATCGTCAGCCCTTTGTTTTAGTATATTGCGGCGCGAACCGCTTTGACCAAACGCCTTTAGAGTAGCAAGACCTTGCACCGAATCTAGAAACTCGGCAGCAAATGCCTTGTACGCGCGCGACCGCCCGAGACTGTTGTTCTTGTCCCATCCATGGAAGATTTGCGGCGCAATCAACGTCACTATGGCGCCCGCAAGCATAACCAAAGCCACCGGCAGATCGAGGAACGCCACAACACCAAAAATAAGCAGCGGTGTAAGCGCTGAAACGATCAACTGCGGAAGGTATTGCCCAAAATAGATTTCTAGCTGCTCGACACCGTCGATCATCGCCAAGATCACATCACCTGTTCGCTCCAATCCAAAATGGGATGGACCAAGTTCCATAACTTTATCGAAAATCACTGTACGAAGATTTATTTGAACCTTGGCTGCCGTTTCGTGCGCCACCATGGTACGTGAGTACTCAAAACCACCACGTACAATCATCACAACGGCTACACCCAAGACGGGCCAAATAAGTTGTTCGAGAGGTGTCCCCTGAAAGACGCGGGAGATCAGCCAGCCGAGAAGCGCTAAACGGGCGATTCCAAAAAGGCCCGCAAGAACACCTAAAGCGACCGCGCCAAGTATGCGCAATCGAACTCCTTCAGTATATCCCCATAGTCTTAAGTCAAAATACATTCTACCCCTTTCCTTTTTCCCAATGTTTGCTCTGTCCTAAACAGACATTTGTCATTTGAATTGGAAGTTAAATTTTGTCAGAAAATTAGGGGCACATTCTATGTCCACCAATTTGTTAAATTTTTTACAAATTTCTGATGCTATCAAATTACGATGGTCCCTAACAAATATCGGTGAAAAAGGTTTAAAATACGATTTGTAACATACTGAATGTAGTAGCTAAGATATGCTTCATTGTGTACTAGCATGTATGAAATAACTAAATAATGTAAATAAAACAGCTGGTGGCTCAACGTTTTTCAATCATTATGATCTTGTGGTGCAACCAAAAAAATGGCTTGGCATTAATCTAACCAGTTGATTATATGCATGCACATAAAGTCAATGTTATGTGGGCAGATGGTAGGTATATAATCACAGGTTGGATGAATTTCCCTGATAATTAAAATTCACTTCAAGTACATTTGGAAGTCGTTAACGGTTTTAGGCCTTTTACTGAGTCATGAAGGTCAATCATCATAGATTAGTCTTAGAGATTGAGTTTTAAGGTGGAGATTATGTTTAATAGAATTTATAGCGTTGCCTTCAGCCACCTTCTTGGGATTTTTCTGTTTTGTATTATTATGAAGTCAATTGACATGCTACTCGGATCAACAATGATTAATTTTTTGTTCGAGACGACCAAAGGCGTTTGGGCACTAAATGGCGTCGGAGTTCTCTCCGTTTCTTTGGCAGTTTGGGACGGTCAGTTCGTAAGGATGGTGAAAAAAAACCACTGGAGTCAGAGAGAAAAAAAACCAACGCAGAGTGAGTGAAAATTATGTAGTTGAGAGATTTTTCTTTATTTAAAAAAAACATAGCGTTTTTAGCCGCGTGTAAAATTTAATAAAAACAAACTTTTTTTAGGTTGGCGAGTCCTTGCACCTGATCCTCTGTATTAGTGCAATTTAGAAAAAATAGAGTTTTGGTTTTATAACTTGGATCGTTGCTGGCCCGGTATGCCCGAGGGCGTAATATGAATAATTCACATGTGTTGCGGGTATCCAAAAAAGCTAGACTCAGGAAATTATCCAAAGGCAGAAAACAGTGCATACGCCCGCCAAGTTGGCTTGGCGGAATCTTCTAGGATTCAAGATTTATCAATTGAAGGTACTCATCGGCATATTAATTTATGCCGTACTTGAACGTTTTAAAAAAAGCAACATCAGCGGGCGGGAATAATTCGATAGATCGCGCCTTCGTTATCATCTGTCGCAAACCAGATTGCGCCATCAGGCCCAAACCTTACATCCCGAATGCGACCAAATTTATCTTCCAGTAACCGCTCTGCTTCAGAAGCCCTGCCATTACTTATTTTCACGCGAGCAATCATTCGATCGCGTAACGCACCAACAAACAGATTCCCCTTCCAGGCTGGAAATAGATCACCGTCATAAAACGCTGCACCAGAGGGTGCGATCGAGGGATCCCAGTAATACAATGGAGAGACCACATCAGGTCGCTGCGAAGCAGGAAATGGTTGGCCGGAATAATGTGTGCCAAAAGAGACTTCTGGCCAGCCAAAATTCTTTCCTGGTTGTGAACGGTTAACCTCATCGCCACCCGCTGCGCCATGCGATATTGTAAAATAAACATTGTCTGAGAGACGCATCGCCGCTCCTTGCGGATTTCGATGACCAAATGACCAGATCTCGGGTAAGGCATCACTTCGCCCTACGAAAGGGTTATCTTTTGGGATTGAACCATCTCGATTAATGCGAATGACCTTCCCAAAATGGTTTGATAGATTCTGCACAAGATGACGGTTTCCGCGGTCACCCAATGTCAAAAATAACTTGCCACTTTTACTGAACACTATACGGGAACCAAAATGTCGTCCCCCACTACTGGGTGGCTTTTGTCGAAATATCACTTTTACCTTTTTAAGTTGCGGTTTTGCGCCATTAAGCTGCAAGATACCTGTTGCAAGGGCAGTTCTTGCATCCGAAAGCCCTGTCTGTTCAGAATAGCTCAAGAAAATACGTCGGTTTTGAGAATAATTAGGATCAAGTGCTACGTCCATAAGTCCGCCTTGGCCTGATGCCCAAACACCTGGAACCCCTCCCACTGGAACAGAAATTTTTTCACCTTGCACCAAACGTAGATCGCCTGTGCGCTCAGTCACTAAATAGCTGCCGTTTTTTGGCAAAAACGCTATAGCCCAAGGGTGATCGAACGGCCCAGCTAAACGCTCCACCATCAAAGGTCCAGCTGAGCTTTTGAAGGGACCACGCATTTCTGCAGTTGCTGGAGTATTGGTCACCCAAGCCAAAACTACACAATTTATGAAATATTTCCACATGCGCATTTTTTGTATCTTTAAAGGGTTAATTACTACTAAACAAACCCACCTTTAACTATTTCAACCGGACCCGCCTCGACCAATTATGTAAAGGCTAAAATTGAGTTAATATAGCAAAAAATTTAAGAATGTTAGAAATCCAGTGAGCTTAAAGATTGTAATCGATGGGGCAAATGTTCACCTGAAAACTTTCCTTTCAATCACACTGTGTGCCTGCAAAAAAAACTTGCAAAAAAATAATGTTATAATATAACAATTAGAAATTATACTTTAGTATAAATTCAAGGGCCTTTAATTATGAAAAATAAGCACTCTCTATTTTTTAGTGTACTTACTTTAATGATGGCCACACCGCTACTCTTAAAATGGCTGCTGAATTTTAATTCTTTTGGTTACGAAGGTATAATATTAAAACACCTTCGCAACATCTAGCTTTCACAGTTTTAGCACCAAAAGATGGAGTTTTTTTTGAAGAGTACATCTGCACCACCTCGTCTCCTCTTAGTTGGGCTTAGCATTCGATTAACGTGTTCAATTGTAGCCTTAATGGCCCTTTGGGCAGGATACTTTTGGGCCACTTCGTCTCCAGGAATATTATGACAACAGCTATTAATTTTCAGAATTTGACCTTAGGCTACGATCAACATCCAGCTGTAAGTCAATTACAATCTGATATTAAAGAAGGTAGCTTGACCGCTATCGTTGGTCCCAATGGTGCAGGTAAGTCCACTCTCCTTAAAGGCGTCGTCGGATCGCTTGCTCCCCTGGAAGGTCAAATAGTACTCGGCTCACATGCTTGCAAGAGCATGGCCTATCTTCCCCAGCAATCAGTTATTGAACAATCCTTTCCTCTATCAGTAGTAGACCTTGTCGCTATGGGTTTGTGGCAAGAGATAGGGCCTTTCGGACGTATTAACTCAGAACGGCGTTCTCGTGTTGACGATGCGATTTCAGCTGTAGGACTAACTGGCTTTGAAACACGCATTATAGGCTCATTATCCGGTGGTCAAATGCAGCGTGCATTATTTGCCCGACTTCTCCTTCAGGATGCGGCAATTGTACTATTAGATGAACCCTTTAAATCAGTTGATTCACGTACTACGGCAGATTTGATCTGCGTAATTAAAAGCTGGCACCAAGAGGGGCGCACTGTGCTTGCCGTATTACATGATGACGAGACAGTTCGTGCGCATTTTCCAGATACACTTATGCTTGCCCGTGAGCTCGTAGCCCATGGCCCAACTAGTAAAGTTCTGACAGCAGAGAACCATTTTCGTGCCCGTCAAATGTGTGAGGCTTGCGATGGTCCACCTCACGTGTGTGGACGTGATGCAGCATGATTTTCGACATCTTCTTTCAGCCCTTTTATGATTATGGTTTCATGCGTCGGGCGCTCTACGGCTGCATTGCAATTTCATTTGGTGCAACACCTGTAGGTGTTTTTCTTATGTTGAGACGCATGAGCCTGACCGGTGATGCAATGGCACATGCTATCTTGCCGGGTGCCGCCATGGGTTATCTTGTTTCAGGATTATCACTAGGTGCTATGACTATTGGAGGTTTAATCGCCGGCTTGACGGTTGCCCTGCTCTCTGGCTTTGTAAGCCGCCTCACCGCTCTTCGTGAGGATGCTAGCCTTGCTGCTTTTTATATGATCTCACTTGCACTTGGTGTTCTGATTGTCTCAACTCGTGGTAGTAACATTGACTTGATGCACGTTCTGTTTGGAACCGTGCTCGCACTTGACAACGCCGCGCTCATCTTATTGAGCTCTATTACAACTCTGTCGACATTAACGTTGGCAATTTTTTTTCGTCCCCTTGTCCTAGAATGCGTCGACCCACAATTTTTGCGTTCTGTTAGCAGTCTAAGCGCAGTTACACATTTTACCTTTCTTGCATTGGTAGTGCTAAATTTGGTCGGGGGATTTCATGCACTGGGCACACTTATGTCTGTCGGCATTATGATTTTGCCAGCTGCTAGTGCACGTTTCTGGACAGTTAGTGTAGGTGGGCTCATGACAGTAGCATTCGTCATAGCCATACTCTCGAGCCTAATTGGACTTTTGCTGTCATTCAATTTCAGCCTGCCCTCCGGTCCAGCGATTATTTTAGTGGTTGGTGTAGCTTACTTGATCTCTCTAGCTTTTGGATCGGCAGACGGGATTATCACCCAATTGGTAAGACGGTCACAAACAACAAGTTAGGGAAAATCATGAAAAACTTAAAATACACTATTAAAAATATAAGCATCCTCGTTGCGAGTTCATTTATCTTACTGACTTCTTCGGCAACTGCAAAATCAAATGAAAAGATTAAAGCAGTAGCAACCTTTTCAATACTTGGAGATATGGTAAAGCGGATTGGTGGCGACCATGTTCTTTTGACGACTCTCGTTGGGCCTAATGGCGATACCCATGTCTACCAACCTACTCCAACTGCTGCAAAGGCAATGAGCGAGGCAAAGGTCCTGATTGTTAATGGCCTTGGATTTGAAGGGTGGCTTGACCGGCTGGTTGAAGCATCAGACTTCGATGGAAAACGTGTAGTTGCGACATTGGGAATTAAGGCCATTGCCCATGAGGAAGGTGATGATCATGATAAGCATGCCGAGGACAAACATAAAGATAGTCATGCTGATCACGACCATGGCGCATTTGACCCACATGGCTGGCAAAGTGTCGCGAATGCTGTAATTTACGTGAACAATATTACTGCTGCACTTTCACAAGTTGCTCCAGAAAAAGCTTCAACGTTTTATCAAAACCGAGCAGTTTACATGGCCGAAATTAATAGGCTGCATAAACAAATCCTTGAAATGGTTGCAAGCCTGCCTCAAAACACTCGCACGGTGGTTACGTCCCATGATGCATTCCAGTATTTTGGACGAGACTATGGCCTGACTTTTCTCGCTCCTCAGGGACTAAGTACAGAATCCGAGGCCTCAGCGAAGGATGTTGCCGCTCTTATAGAGCAGATGCGCTCCAAAAATATTAAGGCTGTCTTTGTTGAAAATATTACAGACCCTCGCCTTCTCAAACAGATAGCAAAAGAAACTGGGGCCACCATTGGAGGCACGCTTTACCCCGGTGCACTCTCCGAATCAAACGGTCCGGCACCCACTTACCTTAAATTGATGCACCACAATGCAAAGACTCTAATTCAAGCGTTAGGATCATAAGAAAATTTCATGAATTTAAGAATAATTAAAATACTTAGGGGAAGTTTCACTGATGAACGGAATTAGGACCTGTAAAACAAGAGCTGGTCTTAGTTCCATAAACAAGACGGATACAGAACTTGTAATATGGAAGCGCTCGTTTCCCTCTAGCTTTCAAGAATGGATTAATCATACGGATGCTGAAAACCTTCCCGTTGTCCGTATTCTCATTAATCCTATTGAACTTCGGCCAGCTCTTGAACCACTGTTAGACTTATGTGGTTTAAAAGTTGACAATTTGCGGGGCCAACTGGTCAATGACATTGAGGGTCTCGTCAATTTGTTTGCTCAGGTCACCCAAAGCAACGCTGTAGACGTGCGGTTGCAACGCATTACACACAATGCCTGTTGGAAGTTTCACCGGGACGTTGTTAAAACACGCCTCGTGACGACATATAGGGGCCCTGCAACAGAATGGGTTCAACACGCACAGGCGGAGCAAGCTATACTGGAACAGCTTAATTACAAAGGTCCGCTTGAACACCTTGGAGTTGGTGATGTGGCAGTATTCAAGGGGAGCCGCACCCATCCAAATAGAGGAATAGTCCACAGGTCCCCCTCAATTGCCGGCACTGGCACCAGACGACTATTGTTGTGTCTTAACCAACAAACAGATACGTCCCCTAAACCATGGGTAGAGGTTGGCAAAAATCTATCTCACCCAAAGGTTATGAAAAGCAATGAAATAGTATTAATAGACTGAGAAAGAAATCTATCAAATCCCTAATCAGTTTAGTTGACCAAGATCAAATGCGAAAACAGAACATACAAGTCCCTTTGAACGCATTACAAACTTAGGAGATGTGCATTCTGCTTATAAACAAGCCCTACTGATCAGGTTAGGCGAATAATTAAGTCATATCTAAATTAGGATCATAGTCAGGATCACAGATGTTCTTTGGATTAGGTGAAAAATTGTTTTCTAAACATTTTTTACCAAGCATGAAGTTTTTGGAATCCCTTACTGCTTCCACGGCAATTAGCTCTTGGTCACGATAGCTCCAAAAAGAAATGCTTGATTTATGTTCTCCCGGACGTGTGATTTGATAAATGTCGTTATCACCCGTTGGAACAATTCCCACAGATTGTAAATTGGCATCATATTGATCTGACCAAAACCAGGGAGCCTGTTCTATTGGTGGGGTTTTGCTCATTAAAGCTGCCGCCGCTCGAGTAGCTGTATCCTGTGCATTATGAACAGATTCAATTCGTAAAGAGTGGCCACGCTGTAAAGCAACATCTCCCATGGCAATTATATTAGGATTACTTGTTTGCATTGAAGAGTTTACCAGAATTGCCCCGCCATCAGGACGTTCAGTTTCCACGCCGGCTTGTTGAGCCAATTCGCTATCTGGTATTACACCAATCCCAACAATCAACATTTCACCACTTAAAGCAGTTCCATCTTCTAGAGTTACTCCAGTAAATTTTCCGTCACTGTCTATAATTTTATCGACACCTACTCCCGTATAAACTGAAACTCCGTGTTCAGCATGCAAATCATTCAGTAACTTTGCGACAGGTGGGCTTGCAACACGTGCTAGTAGCCTATCAGCCATTTCTATAACGGATACCTGGAGTCCCATTTTTCGCAAGGATGCGGCTACCTCAAGACCAATATACCCTCCCCCAATAATAACGGCACTATTCACAACGCGCGCAGTGGCACGGATTGCTGTTGCGTCGTCAGGTTGCCGCAAAACATATACATTAGACATGCCAACTGTTGTAGGAAGTGATCGTGGTACTGCACCTGTTGCCAATACGAGCTTATCAAATTCAAGCTGTTCTCCATTTGACAAAGTTACGTTCTGTGCAGACGCATCAATGTCTGTAACGTTCATTCCATGTTTAAGTTTTATATCTTGTTCTTTGTACCACTTCCCTCTCTTCAGCAAAAACATTGGGTTAACTTGATCTGTAGCATCAAGTAAAAATGCTTTAGATAATGGTGGCCGTTCCATAGGGCCACCTTTTTGACGATCGATTAATGTTAAGCTACCAGCAAACCCATGCTTACGCATTTGTTCAACAAAACTAATTCCTGCGTGACTTGCCCCTACAACAACAATGCGAGTGTCGCTACCTTTTATTTTTCCATCAACTTCGGAATTAATATTTTTATTAACTGTATTTTCTAGATCATTAGCGTTCAAAATGTAAATCCTTCAAACATTATTATATTAGCGACAAGATTGAATTTAAAAGTATTTCAAGCACGTTTCTGCATGTTTGATTATACTTACAGATTACCTTAGTAAAAATCTAAATAATATATTCACTTTATGAGGGAAAGTTAAAATAAAACACCTCACACAAAAAAGCCTTTATTTCAAAGTGTTGATACTTCCAATTAGTGTGAAAATTGAAAAACCATACATCACAAAAATCGTAAAAAAACAAGTAAAGGAACCTGCTATGATTGACAAATTAAACGATGCAGACAGATCTTCCGCCATTGCCAAGCTTGAAAAATGGCAGGACGAAGGCGAACGCAACGCAATTAGTAAATCCTTAAAGTTCAAGAATTTCAATGAGGCTTTCGCATTCATGACACGTGTTGCGATGGAGGCTGAAAAGATCAACCACCACCCAGAATGGTCAAACGTCTACAACACTGTCAATATCACTTTAACAAGTCACGATGTCGGTGGGATCTCTGAACGTGACCTGATGATGGCTCGTTATATCGATTCTGTAACCCGGCACTAAAAAAAATTTATAAGCATTATTATAAGCATTATATGACAAAGATTTTAGCTCATCCATTGTTACCGCTGTAAATAACTACACATTCAATAGTAGAGGGGTAATGACATTTTGCTAATATTTAAACGTCAAAATTCCTTAGCAGTATCGGGCCGTGTTTTATTTGACGGAACAAAACCGGAGCGTTCTGCCTCTCGAGGTTCTCTTACCCAAACCTCTCGATTTGGTTGAATGCCACCACCACGTGAAGCAGGAACAGCAGAATGACGCGCACGATGTAAAAGTCGGGTGTCCGCGATCCCACAAGAAGGATGAGTGCCACCGTTACTAGCAGTCTCTCTCTCCCATTTAGCCTTGCGAAACGCAAAAGTTTCTGGGTCGTCAAGTGCTGAACAATTTAATTCATTTGTATTCAGGTCTGCTATGATTATATCGCCATTTTCAATGAACGCGATTGGACCACCAAGAGCCGCTTCAGGACCAACATGTCCAATCACGAGTCCGACGGAGCCACCCGAGAAACGAGCGTCAGTCATCAAAGCGATCACAATGCCCCTCTCACGGCAAAGGGTAGTTATACGTGCCGTAGGATCTAGCATTTCAGGCATACCTGGTGAGCCGCTCGGTCCTTCATAACGAACAATAACTATGTCGTTATTTTGAAAGCTCTCCGGAGCTTCATCTAACGCTTTGAGAAGGTCACTTTGTCCATTAAAAATACGGGCTTTGCCACGAAACAGATTATCACCCAGCCCTCCCTCAACACCCGCGAGTTTCAAGATTGCTGAGAAATCTGGGGATAGATTACCACTTAGCAAGCGCAAACCACCAGTTGGCTTGTAAGGATTTTCAACGGTGTACACTACATTTCCGTCAGGATTTGGTGTATTTAATCGTTCAACCTGCGAACTGAGGGTTTCTCCTGTACAAGTCATAACGTCTCCATTAAGCAAACCCTTCTCCAAAAGTTCACGCACAATAACTTGAACGCCACCAACTTGATCGATGTCGACCATAGAGTATTTACCGTATGGTCTAGCGTCTGTGAGGACAGGCACTACATATTCTGAGAGATGATTAAATTCTTCTGGTGTCATAACTTCTTTCCAAAAGTCTTTGTATCCAGCGGCACGTGCAATTTCGGGCACGTGCAACACAACATTGGTAGAACCACCTATAGCTAGTGCAACAATCAATGCATTGCGCAAAGAGTCGCGGACGACAATATCGCGTGGCTTTAGATCCACCTCAATCAACTTAGCCAAGTAATGGATTAGTTCATTTGGGAACTCATTCAGGCGCCTTGGATCATCAGAAGCTGGTGCCACCATGTGTAATGGCTGCATCCCTGATACGCCTATAAATGTTTGCATAGTGTTGTAGGTAAACATTCCACCACAACTTCCAATTCCTGGACATGCATGGCGTGCGATATGATGACGATATTCTGGATCAGGGTGGCCGGCGGCCTCGTATGCGCTAACAATGTCAATTGCCCCCCCCGTTTTAGGATCAATTCCAGGATGTATTGGCCCGTCAGACATAATTATTCCCGGCTCATTATGTTCGAGCAGTGCAGCAAGTGTCCCTACAGGGGGTTTATCACAAGCAACAACTGCTATCGTGCCTGCAAGACCACTAGCTTCGAGGTGTTCGCAAAGTGCATCGTTAGTTACCTCGCGACCAATAAGAGAATAACGCATTTCGCGCGTCCCATTTCGAATCCCGTCAGAAATAGCAATCGTATATTGGGGCTCAACAAGACGGAATTTGAGTTGGTCAGGCTCATCTCCAATTAGATCCCTAAGCCGGTCATGAATAGCTTCAACTTTATCTGTAACGCCTAAATAGCATTGGCTATCCCCCTTAGTGCCTACAACGCCAACTGAGGGTGTATGTATCAAGTTTGGGCTGGTTCCAAGTTCCTTAGCCATACCAATGGTTTGAGCTGAGCGGCCAGGATGGTGATCAATAAGTAAGGATTTAGATTTTGTCATGTAAACTCCTTAATGCAAAAACTAGGCAAAGCACTGTTAGATTTTAAACTTACACAATTACCCCCTAAGTCAGGAGCCAAACGGCCAGCACCTTCACCAGAGAACAAGTTTTTTATTTAGTCGCAACAGATACTTAAATTGGATCTTGTAGTTTTTTTACATTACTAAAACAGTACAATATTAAGACAGCAACTAAACAAATTCATCTGTGTAATATTAATTTTTTTAAACTTTATCCCATAACCATTCCACCATCCACGTAGAGGGTTTGACCAGTCATAAATTTTGACCAGTCAGACGCTAAGAACAATACAGGGCCCGTGACATCCTCTGGTGCGGCAATTCGTCCAAGTGGTGTTTGAGAAATAATAGCGTCTTTTATCCCCTCCTTGGTGCTTCGACTAGCATCAGTAGGATAGACCAAACCTGGCGCAACCGAGTTTACCCTTACACCCAGTGGACCCAATTCCATTGCTAAGTTTCTGCTATAACCGATTAGGGCAGCCTTTGCAGTTGTATAGTCATGATATGGTACTGCAGGCCTGGCAACCAGATTAGTCGCAATGTTTATTATAGATCCTTCTGCCCTGCTCAGCATTGCAGGCAAAACAGCCTGAACCAACCCATGTGTTGACTTTAACGTGCCGTCAATCTGACTTTGGTAGTCGGACCATTCTAACTGCCAATGCATCTTTCGTGCCTCAGGATCAAAGGTGTAGGGCCTAAAGGCATTATTCACTAGCACATCAATTTTACCAAACTCCTCTAGTGTCTTTTGCACTAACTTATCACTTGCCTTGCGGTTAGTCACATCTGCCTGCAGTGCCAAAGCCGTCCCACTCAATTCCTTACATGCAGAAACCGTAGTACGAGCGGCTTCATGATTCTGTAAATAATTTACAATTACAAAAGCCCCCTCTGCCGCAAAAGCTTTAACGATAGCTGCACCGATTCCACGACTGGCACCAGTGACAAGGACAGTTTTACCAGTAAAATTCATACACTTTACTCAGGAATAAGATCTGACTTAATAACTTGACTCATCTTCAGCTTAGACTTGATCAGACCATGGGCTAAATATGCATCTGCTCCAAGCTGTAAAACATCAAGATCAAAATGGCCAAGACCTCTAGTTTCAGTTGTCTGAGACTGCGAAGAGATATTACGAAGCTTGATGATATCCAGATTAACCGACACATTGCGACCATTAATAGAGCGATCAATAGCAATCCTAGCGGCTTCCTCTGGCTGTGCTATCATCCAAGCAGCACTGTCACGGTAAGCAGCAAGGAAACGTCGCAGTAAATCTTTGTTAGCCAAATAATATTCCGATGTCACCACAAACATATCACTTGGAACGTTCAGGCTATCCTTAATATTGATGACATTGACATCGCCAAGGCCCTTTAGCCTGCCAACGTAAAGGCCCGTATCAGTGGCCGCGGTTGCATCGACTTGACCTTGTATGACAGGAGCGAAGTTCAAAAGACCCGTTACCTGAATTTTCACATCAGCCTCACTAAGCCCCACTTGATGAAGTAAAAACAGTAGATTCTGTCTGGTGCCACTGTTCAGACTGTATACACCAATTGTTTTACCCTTGAGGTCAGCGGCACTTTCAATACCACGGCCTTTTGGTGAAACAACGTTGAAAACATTCTGCGGATAGATGTTATAGATTGCTACAAGATTCTCCCCCCGATCCAGCGCCTGGTAAAAAGAAGATGGGTCGGTAAAGGCAACATCGGCGGCACCTGTTAGCATATTGGTAATTGCGGAGCCACCACCTGTACCCGGCACATAACCCAGATCAATACCTTGCGCCTTAAAAAAGCCCTTTTCTGGCTCGGCTAAGATATTAGTGATCTCGCTGATTGCTTTGCCCCAGCCTGCGATAGTAACCTTGTTTAATTCATCCGCTAGAGCAGCAGTTGACACAAATACAAAAACAGCAAAGGGTATAAGAGTGCGTACTATCATAGAATTTCTCCTTTTGACCAGTTGCGCAGCAACCGGCGTTCCAATAATAAAATAATTTGGTAAAATAAAATTCCCATCAGCGTAATGAGGACGAACAAGGCAAACATCAGAGGCGAGTCCATCATGCCCTGAGCAGCAATGATGCTAGCACCTAGCCCTTCACTGCCGCCAATGAACTCTCCCACCACTGCACCCACCAAAGCCAGGACGATGGACACCCGCACCCCAGCCATAATGGTCGGCAAGCCTGCAGGTATTTTCAAACGGACTAAGGTTTTCCATCGCCCCGCCCCCAGCATCCGAAACAATTCCCTCTTTTCTGGCGCGGCAATCTGTAAACCAGTCATCGTATTCTCCACCAAAGGGAAGAAGCATATAAGAGCGGTAATAACCACTGTGGAAGTCATACCGAAGCCAAACCAGACAATAAAGATGGGCCCAAGCGCCAGTTTTGGGACTACCTGAGTAGCCAATACATAAGGCCAAAGCAAACGACGTAATTTATCAATTTCGCCTAAAATGACACCGCAAATAAAACCAATAGAACTTCCTAGAACAAAGCCAAGCAGAGTTTCAACACTTGTTATCCATATGTGGTGCCATAGAAACCCAATTATTAACCCATCCCATAGCACCAATAAGATATTAGAAGGTGTTGGCACGACCAAGGCAGACACATCAAACATGCGCACTGTGATTTCCCAAAAAAGCAACAAACACACCAACAACACCAGAGAAGAAATAGATCGTCGCATCACATCTCCACTGGAGTTTTCTGCATCATAGCTTCATGAATACTTTGGCAATAAAATGAAAAATCATTCTCATAGCGAAAATCTTTACTTCGCGGTTCTTTTAAATCAATTGTTACGATACTTGGAATATGGCCCTGTTCCATCACTGCAACCTGATCGCCTAGATAGACAGCTTCGGCGATATCATGTGTAACAAATAAGACAGTTGTCTTGCGCATTGTCACCAAGCGTAGCAGATCGTCCTGTAATTCCTCACGTGTTATAGCATCAAGGGCAGCGAAAGGTTCATCCATGAGAAGAGCTGGTGGCGAAGTCAACAAAACACGCGCTAAGCCAGCTCTACTCTGCTGTCCACCAGACAATTGTCGTGGATAACGTTTGGCTAAATCAGCAATACCAACTAATTCCAACAGTTCAAGAGCATTTTCTCTATCTTCAGCCTGAACTGCCCTCTGCAATGATATAGGTAACAGAACGTTATCTACCACTGGCAGCCACTCCAAGAGTGCTGGTGTCTGAAATACGAAACCAACTTTCTGCGACGGTCCCTTTACTAGCTCTCCTTTAAATCTGACCTGTCCCTGGGTTGGGAGCATTAAGCCAGCAGCCAACTTTAGCAAAGTGGTCTTACCACAACCGCTTCGGCCAACAAGGCAATGGAACGCGCCCTTTGGAATATGCCAGTCAACATTGGAGAGTATTTTAGCGCCGGTTTCATATGCGTAGCTGGCTCTGTCGAAATCAAAAAAAGCTGTATTAGTCATCATAGGAAGCCAACTGATCTGCCGCACCTTCTGCCCTGCCGTCTATTTCCGTGATCTTAACCAAATCAAGTAGATTAAAACGCCCATCATGATGCCACCCTGCCTCAGGCGAAGTCATATCACCAATTGCCGCAATACGTGTGACACCAACCTCACCAAGAGAATTTGCCAGGGTCACAAGTTCTTCAGGAGGCGCAGCAATGCCAGCAGTCTGGAGCAAATCGCTGAAAGGCGCCAAAATAGCAGGCACTTTGGTAAGTGCATCTATACCAATAACTCGAATAGTACGGTTCAAACAGCTTGGCAAAAAACTTTCTTCCGTTTGATATGAGACAGCCCATGATCCAGTATCTGCAAAAAAAACTTGGCCTCCGGGTATCATTTCCTCCATGTTCCGCCAAGAAACGATCCCACTCGCCTCTGCTAGGCTCAAAGGTCTGAGTGGGAATTTCTCTTCAAAAACTGCTAATTCATACGCTAAGTATTGAGCAAACCTCTTGGGTAAGACAGAACCCCCATGCTCTACAAATACCATGTGAGGGGCGTAACAACCTTGCTGATCGTAACGGGCAACATCATATGCTACCAATCGAGCCGTAGCTGATACTTTACTCGCATTAAGTGCCTCTGCAGATACCATGGCGATGCTGACCTTATGGCCAAAGGCAAGAAAACGCTTGGTAACCGGTAATCGGCTTTGGATAGCTGCCAATGATTCATTTTGACCGTAGCCTAATACAAGGTCAGACTCCTTTAACACCGCCGTTTCTGAAACCTCATCACCACCTTGCCACCAGACAACAGCCAGGCAATCAGCTAATTCTGGCGCCACCTCAGCAAAGAGCTGTGAAAACCAGCTCGCGAACATGGGCTCAGCAGTTGGTACTTTGCCAATGTTACCAGCCTTAACCAAAAGACCTGCAACTAAGCTCCATAGAGGCAGACCCGGTACATTTCCAGCCCAAACATGAGTCAGAATTTTAGGACCAAATGCACGACCTAAACCACCTTTGGGTAAAGGCTGAAAACTGTCAAGAATAGTTGGATTCGTAAAATCCTCTGCCAAAAACCTCTGTAGTTGCGGCTTACGAAACGTTTTTAGATAGCTAGTCAGACCAAGGCGCACCATTTCACGATCGTATCCTGTGATAATTGGCAAAAGGTGATCCATACGTCGACGATAAGGATCTTGTCTATCTAACAAACGGGAAATGGTAAGGTCTATTGCATCAATAATCTGGCCTAATGGTCGTGACTTTAATTTGAGGCGTGCCTGCTCACGAACATGGCCAATTAACTGTACTACTTGTCTCTCAAGCAATACTGGCAATAACACTGAGATTTGATCACCTTCTGGGCCATACAAATTAGCCTGCCAGGCTACTAAGTCAGCATCCACTCCGGGTAAATATCCAGCGTGCTCTATAATCACGATTCAATAGACCTAGTAGCTGTGAGGAATTCATCTACAGCCATCGAACACCCTTTTGCCTCAGTTCCTGCAGCACGCCCCAACAGGATAAAACCATCATCAGTCTCAATGCCTATATCTTCAGTAAGGATAGTGGTGACTATATTAATATGGGCTAAATCGGTATGAACTAGCACCCCTGATACACCCTTTGGCACATCAGCGCCAGTCAGTGGGTTAACTACACGTGAATTAGCCCAACACGGGCCAGATTTGACAGATGGGCTATCGGTATTGCCGTTATCATAGAACTGAGTGCTAAGTTCCGTCATACCATACATATTAATGCAATGGCTTCGCGGCACATTAAATATATTGCTAAGCGAATTATAAAACTCATTTGGCGTCAACTCTCGAGATTGGCCTTTAAAACCACCAGTGTCGAGAATTCTACTGCCAGTCGGAAGATTTACAGAAAAACCGCGCTCCTTTAGGCCATCAAGTGCGTGAACAAGACTAAAACTCGCGCCCAGCAGTGCGTAAGGCTGTCTTGTCGTTTCAGCACGGACGAGGTCTGCTATTAGGCGGTCGAAGTCTATGCCCACTTCCCCAATCAAGTGACTACTATCTGGCTTGCCAAAGTCCCTTTTAGCTAAATTCAAGTAATAGGCTAATGACGAATTGGGCATTTTTTCTATTGTTGGATATAGGATACCCATTTGCATCCGCTCAACACCGCCCATAAAGCGCTTTGAAAAATTACTGCGCATAGAAGCATCATAAACACTGAGGCTATGGTGATAAATTTTTCCACGAGAGAGACTAGATGTAGTCCCGCTAGTCATAAACAATGCTTCTGCCTCACTGGGACGACAGCAAGTCATTTCTAGTGCTTTAAAAGCGCTTATTGGCACAGCTGGAATATCTGTCCAAGATGTTACCGTTCGAGGTGTTTTACCACGAGCCCGAGCAAACTTAGCGAAAGGCTTGTTATGAGCAAACTGAAATGCAAATTGTTGGAGTGCTATCCTGTCGAACTCTATATCATTTGTCATATCAGCTTTGATAAACGACAAAAGATCAGCAGTAACTTCACTAAGGTTCAAGATCCCTGCTCCACATTTGAACAAATCAGGGCGTGAAGTGAGTGCTAGTATAAGCAAGTCCCATTTCCTACGCCGGCATGATCCGGTTCAGGTTCAAAGGGTCATTGACCTGGTAATGCCATTTAAGGAAAGCAAACAGACTACCTATCAATATCTCAGCCTCTTAAGGGAGACTCCCCTACAGTATTTTTTACTTTAATTTTAAGACCCGCAATAGTCAACGGTTAGGTAGGATTAATCGAGAAGGTCATTACAGATAAACTAAAGACAAATAAAGAAAATGAAACGCAGCATAACAGCTACCGAGGTAAAGCAATGAATGTACCATTATTTCGACGTGTCAACTCTCTCATCAACGTTGCAAATCGGCCAGTTGAGTAATTCGAAATGAACCCTACAGCATGAATTCGAGCCAGAGCATCCCCTGAAACGCGGTTTCTATTTAAATTTACTACTGCATTGATTACTGGGTCGTAGGAGGAGCCACTGTACTCATCTCCAAAAATATAAATCGAAAGTTTAGTATTTGGATTTGCGTAACTCTTCAAAGCAACTTCTAGTCCCTCAACCGGACTACTGTTGGAGGCACTGGTCCAAGTTTTGAAAAAACTGATAACACTCTCACGTCTCTTTGGCGTATCTGGTATCCAGCGGCCTTTGTAGCCAGAAAGAATATGAGTGCCGTTGTCATTAAGGATTTGGAATCCTTTGATCTTAGGGTGAATGCGAATGACATTTTCAAGTTCGTTGGTCACTCGATTCCAAATTTCTTTCATGCTACCTGACGTATCGACTATAAAAACAACGTAATCACTGTCTACTGGTATTCCCCCAACTTCTACATTACGTTTAATTTCATTTTCTAGAGAGTTTGACTCACGCTTCAACTTCAACAAGGAACTTTGAACGAGTTCTAGGCTTGACAGTTCTTGCTGAAATTTCTCAGCCAGTTTAGCTACAGAGCTTTGCTGCTGTAGTGATTTGCCAGATTTATCTTGAATATTCTTGAGCAGGAACTCTTTTGAAGCCACATTATCTATTTCGTTTGCAAGTTTCTCTTTTAAATCTTGGATGACTTTCTCCTTGCTAAAAAGCTTTTGCAACAGGGCATTGACCTCCATCTCTGCTGCAGGCAATGGTGACACTGAATTGCTTGAAATTAAAACGAGCAAGACAACCGCACCGAACCCACACGATATGATGTCAAGAAACGAAAGATTGAAAACATCTAAGTCACGGGGCTTTCGTTTCATGGCCAACTCGCAGCCGGGATAATGAGTATCCCTTTTGTCAAAGATGTCCACTTCCAAAATTCATTTGAAGCTTGAGGATCACCTTCAATGGGTAAGAGTATAATATTAACAGTAGCACCTGATAATTTAGTGGAACTGACAGTGTGTTGAAAAAGTTTTACTCTACACTCACCCGAAATTGAAGATGCTTTCCCCCAAAGTGAACTGCATTTGGCAAATGGATTTAGGCTTTTATAACCGTGGCTACCGTTTGTGGGCAAACCGTCTGAAATGAGGTAAATATCTGTTGGCTTTAAAGCGGCAATTTCCCGAAGGCCTTCCTGAAGATTGGTTGAGCCTTCTGGTACAATTAAGTCAAGATCTTCTAGCACACGCTCTAATGCTGATGCATCACCTCCGCTCTTCCAGCCTTTTCCACCAAGTTGGAAGGCAGCATTATTGAATGCAATAACACTGAAATCTGACTTTTGCGGGGCCCGTGCTAATAGCCATTTTACAATTTTCTTTGTGCGCTGCCATTTAGGTCCCGCCTTTTTATTCATTGTATTTGTATTTTTTCTACGAATAACATCTACTAATATTTCATCTGTCATTGATGAACTGCTATCAACAAGAATTCCTATTTTCCTCCCTTTCACACGCAAACCAATTATATGCTCCACCTGACCAACCTCTGTGTCTTCGACAGTTTTTCTATTTTCAGGAATTTCAATAGATTTAATAGAATTTTTGAGAATCAGTTTCTGGTTCGCTTGATATGCAATTGCACTTTCAGATTTCGCAATTGCAGCGCTAGATTTTTCTAACACTGTTGAAGCCTCTTTAATTCTTGTTAATGTGGCTGCTTTTCTGCTCTCTTCTTTTGTAACTTTCTCTAATAAGATTTTTTTCTTATCTTCTAGCCTCTGAATATCTTTTTTTAAAAGATCTGTCTCCAAAACAGAGTTTTCACTATTGAACTTAACCAGCATAAAAACGAGAACGATGGCACCTAACCCGCAAGACATGATGTCAAGAAAGGCTAGGTTGAATCTTTCAGTTTTTCTACGGGGTTTCAGTTCACCTTCCAGTGCTAATACGGTTGAGAAGAAAGGACTCGCAATAGTCTTGGGTATCGACGACGAGGCCATCCTGAAGCCGTTGCAATTGATGCAAGAGGAACATTAGCCCTATGCTGATTAAAAGAGCTACTAGAGTAGAATTAAAGGCGATACCAAGACTCTCAGTCATACCAGCTATATTACCCGCCAGCGCTTGATCAGCCATGGAGAGTGCTTGGCCAATACCTCTGACTGTCCCAATAAAGCCAATGGAAGGAATGGCCCATATAAGATAGCGGATCATTGAATTCTCAGTTTCCTGTTTCAGAGCCAACGCCTCAACGCTAGATTCAATAGCGTCTGACGTGTCTTGAACGTTTCTTGTGATCAAGTAACGGCGCAGACTTGCCATCAACGTACGCACTAAAGGGGAATTTTTAACTTTAATGGGTAAAGCCTCAAGAGACTTTAAAACAGACTCTAGGTCATCTTTGTCCCGTGTCCCCCCCTCAAAAAGATCAACGTTAAACAAATATCGTTCGCTCAGAATAACGCCACACTTTCCGAGAATGAGAAAGATGCCCCAAAACATTAATATAAGACAAATTTCTTGTTCATAATCCTTCAGGATGACTACTAGATCGCGAGGCGCTGATAGTCCTGCATTCCTGGCGGACTCTATAACAAGCTTCGCCTCTGGTTGTATGTAACCAATGTAAGCAAGGTGGACAATAACGATGGAGACTATCAATCCAATGACGCTTTTTACCATTGAAGACATTTTAAATATCCACCGGAAACGATGCAGGAGAATTCAAATTAAAAGCGCTCCCCATACCGGACTGCGCGTAGGCAAGCGTAAGAATGCCCCCGCATGACAATAAGGTCAGTATCAATAAGACTCCTAACCGGGATTTACCTTTAGTCTGCACTAGTAACTTCTTTTGCATAGAGATACCTTCCAATCCTAAACCCCACATCATTTCTTTTATTATTAAGCCCATCCCTAAAGGACGCGCGTAACTGTGTTCGCGTTCCCGACCGCCAACTTGCTCCCTTAACAACATGCCCATCTCCAAATTCCGGGCCCAAGGGATCAAGATACACTTTTTTGTTGTCCGGTGGAATTAGCGTGTAGAAGTCATTGACCCACTCACTAGCGTTTCCAGTCAAATCGAATAAGCCCGAATTCTCAGCTGGAAATTGACCCACCGCCGCGGATTCTGCATATCCATCATTATATTTAGGAACATAAAAACGGGTAAGCCCATTGGCCGACTCATCTGCAATATTTCCAGCCATTTTAGGCACAACTGCATCATTTCCCCAGGGAAATATCGTTTGCTTTCTCCTACCAGATTTTCTCGCAAGCCATTCCCACTCTGCTTCAGTTAACAACCTGTATCCATCAGCTTTGCTGTTTATCCCTTTTAGTTTTGAGTTCCCGATATCATAAAAGACCATTAGATTTTCTCTTTTACTTAGCCAGTTGCAATAACTGGCTGCATCTAACCACGTTAGAGAAACTGCTGGATGGTTTGCAGGCCCAGAATGATCATTACTAAACAGCTTGAACTGGGCATTCGTAATCTCATGTTTGCTAGAGTAAAAAGACCTTTTAAGCACTACATTTTTCTCAAACTCGTTTGCACGCTGACCCGGTTGATGCCTCGGCGCACCCATTTTGAACGAATTTGGCTCAAAAAGTTTAAGTTTTATTCCTACAGAATTTTTGTATTCCTCAGGTGCCTCTGCCTTGCGTGCAACTCGTTCAGTTATAAGCCTCTCTCTAATGATAGTTTTGTGGGCACCTGATGGCTTTATTTTTTTTTGGATAGTTCTATATCCCTGCTTACGAAGCTCAACTATTTGAGCAACTGCGGAAAGCGAAACAGTAACAGCCCCTTCTCCAACCTTGATACCACCAACATAAATATCAGCGGATGGGAAAGCGTAGATTTCCACTTCTCCAATTTCGGGTTTGAGGAGTAAGTTTATATGTTTTTTCTCTCCCTCTTTCAGAATAACGTTTCGAACGATTGGATAGAAACCCTCAAGAATATAAGTTAAGATGTGTTTAGCTTCTGAGTCCACTTGGTAACTACCTGAAGGCGAAACCTTTCGTCCATTAAGAAGCAATTGTCCGCCCTTGGGCTCAACGGAAAAAGTGAGTGTTGAAGGCGAATGCTTCATTCTATAATTCCGTTCGATACTGTCTTTAGTGTTCGAAAGAGTGATTATTTCCTTAACGGAGACATATCCATCTTTTTCTAAAATTATATTGTGTGCGCCACCCTTAAGACTAAAATTATTGGGAGTTTGTCCGATTTTCTTTCCTTTAACCCTAACCGTAGCATTGGGAGGGTCCGATAGAATGCTCACCTGCCCATTAACTGGGGTCAGATCAATATTAATTTCTTTATTTTCAGCACGTTCTATTTCAAAAACCCGTTTCTCAATTGCAAAGTAAGGATTATCTGTTTTGAGAGAGTAAGTTCCATGCTGGAGTTTACGTGTTAGTGTTTTGCCAATAGACAATAACTCTCCATCTAAGAACCAACGAGTGTTGGGCCGTGCTGGAGATGTCGAAGCGTTGAGCGTGCCGGGGATTGCAGTAAGTGTAATTTCAATTCTTTTTCCTTGTTCTTCAGATTGAATTGCTCGCCGTTGTTCACGAAACCCGTTTGCTTTGACAATTATAGTCGGTGTCCCCGGTAATCCGTAAACTACGCTGCCATAAGCAATTGAATAACCATCCACGACACTAATCGTTCCTGTTTCTTCAGCTTCATAAGGCAGAATTTTGATTGGAGTGCCACTTGTGGATATCAAAACACCTGCCAAAAGAGCCGCTAAACAAACAAACGATAAGAATATAAGTACATATAGTCGGTGCTGTCGTATCCTTGCTTTTTGAAAGTCTAGTTCAAATTCGCTCATCACTAAGAATCTCTACAACGATGCTCTCTGCATTAGGGAGCACTTCAACCTGAATAAGTTTTGACCTATAACCAGTCCTTTTGCCCTCAAACATGTATTTGCCCGGCTTGAGATCAATAGTTTTTTCGTTAGTTAAACCAACCTTCCCCACTCCACGAACAGAAATATTGGTAACACCATTTGAAACAACTTTTACTTGTACTTTTGTAGAATATGCTTTCAGGAGTTCCAAGAGTTTGATTGTTTGATCTTCAACTAAATAACTTTTGGCTGAGAAAGTCCTGGCTTCATCAGCCAGATTGCGGACAATCTCAGCTACATTGGCAGATGAAAGCCGATGCGGGGCTTTAAGATGGTATGCCAGCTTTTCACTCAAATAGTTTATTTTTTTTGCTAGGGCATAACCATCTTCTAGATCCTTTCTATTGGGTTGTATCTTTCTAGCTTTTAGATAAAGCAATTCAGCCTGGGGCCAATTATCAGCTTCAGATTCTATCTTTGCTTCCTTGACCAAACTCTCTACTTCAAGGCTCAATACTAGTGCTTTAACCTTTTTTGACAGCAACTCAACTTCAGAACTTTCATTAAAGATGGATCTTGCTTTTCTTAAGTAACGCTTTGCTGATAACAAATTTTTCTGATCAACATTAGCCAATCCTTTTTTGATAAAATTTGAAAATTGCAGTTCAATAATTTCTTTTTTGACAATACTAATACGATCAATCAGTTCAAGCCTTAATGGATCAGAATCAATCGCCTCTTTGAGATATTTTAGCTCTGCCTCAAGGTTGTTTTCCGTATGGGCAACAGCAGCCTTTTGGATGTTTTCTAACACCCTTGGTAACCGCAAAATTTTTTCCTTCAACTCTTGGGCAGCATAAGACTGAGGTTTGAGTCGAAGAGCATCAGAGATACTTAAAAAGGATGCGTTGTAATCATCTATATCATAGAGTGTTTTTGCATTTGATAGAGCTTCTCCGAAAGCAGTATCAAACTCTGTTATTAGTGTGCGTGAATTTTCAGAGGCTTTTTTTAATCTCACCAGAGCTTGCTCGTAATCTCCCAAACTAAAAGCTGATATTGACTCGGCTTTTTTGGTGAGAATGTTTTGTTGTTCCTCAACGTTCCAATTTGCAAAATCCTTGCTCAAAACAAGGGGTTCGATTCTGTTTTCAAATTCTATAAGTGCCCCTTTAAAGGCTTCCCTTAGCGCGTTGAGCTTGGGGGAATCGTTCGATAGTAGGGAGCGTTTTTGATCGATAGGAAGAGTAGAAACAATTTGTTGGTTTGGCTGGTTAGGACGTTCTTCAAGCGCAGTATCTTCTATAGTTAATGCAGAGTTATTGATTGCGGAAGTTGAGGAAGCCTTCTTCTCATCTTCCGCTAGACCAAAAAATGTAAGATCAATATTAATAACACCAAAAAACCAGAGAGCTACCAGCGCTGTTACTGCTAATAGCGAAGCTGAAAATTTTGTTCGTTTTCGCTTAGCTTCTTCACTTGCCTTCTCAAGTTTGTTTTGCAGCATAAATTATTCCCGACTTATAATTTTATGTCAGGTGTTTGCTCCTGCGCATATATTTGCTGGAGGAACTCCCGCCACTGGGAAAATTGTTGTTTTGCATCACCTGTTAATTCTATTGTTTTTTCCTCAAATGCGATCACACGGGGGGCTAAATCAACATTAATAGATTCTCCAACTTCACTGAGAGTATCCCGATGAACTTTTACTTCATCGCTAGTTTGGAAACTTTTTTGCAGCATAGAAATACCCGCTGCACCCGCAATAATTCCTCCAGTCGCAGCTGAAGTGGAAGTACCAACACTATTATTTGAATCAGATCCAGCAACCACAGCCGCTACGGCTAACGCGATAGCAGCAATGCCCATAGCAGCCTCTCCGGCTGCTTTTAATTGCGCATCTTGTTTTGCTTCAATTTCAAGGAGACTCTGCTCCTGCCAAATCAGGTAACTACTTTCCATATTATCACTGAAAGAACGATACTCATCCTGAAGACCATCTACAAAGAGCTGATCTCGCACGCGAATTGCCCTCGTTCGCCTCAACATAGGATCGTCCTCACTAGGGAAGCTTTCTAACTTTATTATTCCATTATCAACTGCCATATGCTCTGAAAATGCAGCAGAAGAAAAACTAGCCCCAAAGCGAAGATCAGACACCCGAGTGAGCGTTTCTAATCGCTCTGTTTTATAACTTTCAAGCTCAATGGCAATCCTGTTTGAGGCATCTACAAATACCGGATCGTATGGGTCTTTTCCGTCATTTCTGATATTTTTATAATATTCAGGTTCTACTGAGTGTTCAAAGGATCTCGTAAACCAATGCCTGCCAGAGATATCAAGAACTTTAATTTCTATCTCAATTTTTTCCCCATTTGACTCAACAATTTTTCCCAAAACATAGAGATCGCCTGTGGCTGTGTTATCTGGAGTGACACGCACTGCTCCAAATGCGTTGGTGTCCTCTAATGCTGTTTTTAATTTATAGGCAAACCTATTTGATTCTGCCCGTCGCAACTCGGGCCAGACACCCTCTTCCTTATATTTTTCGGCCTCTTCAGACAAACCAGGATCAAAAACAGGAACTATAACTTCCAGCTTTTTTTTGTTTGGGTCTATCTTTGCTAATCTTTTTGGATCAAAATACGATGAGAATTTTGGGCCGATAATAATTTCAGCCAGTTGTTTGCTACTTGAGCCATTTTCATTTGTTACACAACCCGAGAGCAGTAATAGGCTGCATATGACGTAAACGCCGATCCTCGCAATATATTGCATGTGTGCTTACCTATTTTACACAGTTATTCAACCTGTGCCTTACCTTTATACTTCCTATATTCATTCCATAGCCTGGCTCTAACCTGTGAATCTTTTTCATTGATAGCTGCTTGCCGAATTTGAGCTTGGAGTACGCTATCATTATCCGCATCGATCAAGTCCTCCGGAATCTTGCCATTGTCTGCAGATTGCGGTAACTTTGGTTGTGACTCATTAACATCTTGGTTAGCCCCCCTCATAGAAACGGATGAAGCTTTATTTATTACATCACCTTCAACATTGCTTGATTCGGCTTGGGTTATTGGGCTCTCTGTACCGGACATGTCTGATGAAGCAACCGACCCGCCACGAGCATTTTGTCCAAATCCTTCTGAACTAGTGTTGCCACCAGAACTACTTAAATTCGTTTGTGATATCTTGCAGTCGTCAAATTTACTTAATGAACGGAATAATTCTTTATCCATTAAGGTAATTTTTTCTGCTTTTGTTAGCTCAGCAGCATCAGCATATTTAATTTTGACTTCTGAACAATCAACAAAATCAGGCTGAGCCGCGCCGCTTCCATCCTTTGGTATTGACTGAGCCTCAACTGCATAGGCAAAGAAAACTTGAGACATCATGCCCAGAGCTAATCCAGAAACAGATTTTATAGACAGCATTTCTTTCACTAAATTTTCAAATATTATGTTGTGTTCTCTCGTAACTATAACACGTAATTTTTGAAGAAAAAATTACTAAGTAATCCACGAACAGCTAGTGGCTTAAGAAATTTGACCAATAATTAACATTTATAAGCGCTTTTGCACCCAATATTAAGAAACAATACCTTGACGTGAAATGAATACACAGCAGATCTCAAAAAAACAATGAGCCTAGCTCTTTGCTATAAGACACCATTATTGGTATCAATGCCTTAATGATGTTAGGTTCATTTTTCTCAGAAACTGGAAAAAGCTCTAAAAAAAATACACTTTGGAGTGGTTTAAATGAAGTTGTTGCGTTTCGGTCCTATCGGCTGTGAAAAACCAGGGCTAATGGATGACAATGGGCATATTCGAGATCTATCAGATCTAGTACAAGACATTGGCCCCGATACTCTGGCTCCATTACGCCTTGAACAACTAGCCAAATATAACTTGAACGACTTGCCACTGATTGAGGGTCCCACTCGCCTTGGCCCCTGTGTAAGTGGTGTTGGAAAGCTACTCGGCATTGGCTTGAATTATGCTGATCATGCAGCAGAATCAAAACTTGAGCTGCCACCTGAACCTTTAGTTTTTTCTAAGGCAGTAAGTTGCCTTGCCGGTCCAAACGATAAATTAGTTATGCCAAAAGCTTCCAAAAGCACTGATTACGAAGTTGAAATGGCTGTTATCATTGGTTCAAAGGCAAAATATGTTAGCGAGGCCAATGCCCTGTTTCATGTGGCCGGTTATGCTGTGATGAATGATTACTCTGAACGCAAATTTCAGTTTGAACATGGTGGTCAATGGGTCAAGGGCAAGAGCTTCGATGGATTTGGTCCCTTGGGCCCGTGGCTGGTGACAAAGGATGAAGTTTCCAATCCACAAAACCTAAACCTATGGTGTGACGTTAACGGTGATAGACGCCAAAGCAGCAATACCAAAGATATGGTCTTCGGTGTCACCGAGATTATATCCAACTTAAGTAATTATATGACCTTGATGCCCGGCGACGTCATTGCAACGGGTACTCCACCTGGCGTAGGCCTTGGCTACAAACCACCACTTTACCTCAAAGCAGGAGATATTGTCGAAGTAGGAATCGAAGGCCTAGGCCAACAACGACAGGAGTTGATAAATTTTAAAAAATAAATAGCCATATACAGTATTTCATCGCAAAATATTTTTTAACGTACAGGACAATACCCCATTTTTGCAAAAAGCTTGAACTTAAACAATTTGTTGCTGACTAAAACATGAAATTAAAGCTAGCTAAAATTTTAATTGTACATGGGAAAAAACAAATAATTGAGTTTATAACATTTTATGTATTGTCCGGGCTGCTGTTAGTTTGGACTAGCCAGCCAGCAACTCAGGCATATAAGCGGCTGGTAAAGCTCAATCGCAAAAATAGTTTAGGTTCAAAGTTAAAAAGTTATGGTAGCGGTTCTAATTAATCAGAACTAGACGTATACGAAATTAAAGTGACGCCTCTGGGCTCTATAGTTTTTATTCAACAGCGATCAGAGCTGCAGCTACTGGCCGCTCCTCAACCAACAGAACATTAAAAGTCCTACAAGCTGCCCCAGTATCCATCCACTCAAGGACAATGCCTTGCTTTCTTAGCCCCTCGCGAAGAAAGTCCGGGATGGGGAAAAATTCAATTCCACAACCTACAATGAGGACATTAATCCTATCGGATTCAATAATAATGGGCCTTAGACTATCGATGCTAATATCTTTTACGGATTTGGCTTTCCACGGGATAGTCTTTTCTGGAAAAAGCATTTGCGAGCCTACCAGCCGTCCAGCACCAGAAATACGAAAGCCACCACCTCCATAACCATGCAGAAGCATTTTAGAATTAGCTACTTGGGGCGTAATATCTAATGAAATGGTTTTACAGCGCCTATTCGGCTACCGCCTCCTCACCCTCATTATTGCCCGAGGATGAGCGCCGCTCAATCTTCATATACAAAAGTACCGGCACAGCCAGGCAAATAGATGAGTAGGTGCCAATAAGGACGCCCCAGATCATGGCAAAGCTAAAGTCACTAATTACTTCGCCACCAAGGACAAACAAAGCCGTCAATGCCAGAAGCGTTGTCACACTGGTTATTACTGTTCGTGATAAGGTCTCGTTGACGGACTTGTTTAGAAGCTCACTGAAAGGAAGGGTTTTATATCGACGTAAATTTTCACGCACTCGATCAAAAACAACGACTGTATCATTTATTGAATAACCAGCGATGGTTAATATAGCCGCAACTGTTGATAAGTTGAATTCCAGTCCTAACAATGCAAACATACCAATAGTACTAATAACGTCGTGAACAAGAGCAAGGACTGCACCAATTCCAAACTGCCACTCAAAACGGAACCACACATAAATTAGAATAGCAACAATAGCAGCGCTGACTGCATAAATTCCATTCCAAAATAACTCGTCACTTATCTTGGGGCCAACAAATTCTGTGCGACGATATTCAATACCATTACCCAAGGCTTTTTTGACTTGTCCAATAGCCAATTGCTGGGCTTTCTCTCCGCCTTCTTGGGACTGAATACGAATCAAAATCTCATTTGGTGCCCCAAACTCTTGCAAACCGATCTCACCAATTCCAAGGCCAGACAGGTTGGAGCGCATGGTCTTAACATTAGCAGGCCCATCGATGGTCTTAATTTCAATCAGTATACCACCCTTAAAATCAATACCGTAGTTAAGTCCATTTTTCATATAAAGGCTGATGGAACTGACCATCAGCAATATAGAAATGACAAAAAATATTTTCCTACGCGGAATAAAGCTAAGATTGATGTCTCCGGGAAGCAAGCGAAGTCCGCGCATTGTCTATTCCTATATGGGCAATGAATCAGGACGCGTTTTTTTGAGCCACGTCGCGACCATCAAACGGGTTAACATGATTGCTGTAAATAGCGATGTAACGATACCAATTGCGAGTGTCACAGCAAAACCACGAACTGGACCAGAGCCAAACTGATAGAGCAAAACTGCTGCTATCAGTGTAGTAACATTGGCATCAATAATGGTTGTGATAGCACGCGAATAACCCGCATCAATAGACGAAATCGGAGTGCGTCCTGCTCGCATTTCCTCACGGATACGCTCAAAGACAAGGACGTTGGCGTCAACTGCCATACCAATGGTCAGAACAATACCTGCAATACCGGGTAATGTCAGTGTAGCCTGCAACAAGGATAGGGCTGCGCCAATTAAAATAATATTGGCAATCAAGGCAACATCAGCCATCAAGCCAAAACGGCCGTAAGTAACTATCATAAAGGCAATCACCATGGCCATACCAACCATCGATGCAGTTTTACCAGCGGCAATTGAGTCTGCACCAAGACCTGGCCCAACAGAGCGTTCCTCAAGGATAGTTAATGGAGCAGGAAGGGCACCAGCACGCAGAAGCAATGATAAGTCCTGCGCCGCCTGTACTGAGAAACGACCTGAGATAACACCACTACCACCCAAGATGGGTTCGCGGATAACTGGTGCACTGATGACTTTATTGTCGAGCACAATAGCAAATAACTTACCAACGTTTTCAGTTGTCGCCTTACCAAAGCGTTTTCCACCTATGGTATCAAAACGGAAACTGACAACCGGCTGATTGTCCTGAAAAGTTGCTTGAGAGTCCGCAAGAGTATCGCCACTAATCATTACCCTTTTTTTCAGCATATACATGCGCGGACGCCCGTCAGAGCCCACTTCATCATTGGAGGGCAAAAGGATTGACCCAGGAGGCACTCGCCCAGCTACTGACGGTTCCTGACGCTCATCAACTAGATGAAAACTTAATTTAGCAGTCTTACCAAGCAGACGCTTAACCCTCTCTGGATCATCAATACCTGGCAGTTGCACCAGAATACGTACTTGGCCTTGACGCTGGATGGTTGGCTCACGTACTCCCGTTTCATCAATACGGCGGCGAACAATCTCAATTGACTGTTCTATGGCCGCTGTCCGGCGATCACGTATTGTTTTCTCCGTCATTTCTAGTCTGATATTGCCACTACCTAAAAAATCGACACTTAACGAACTATCCAGGCTCTTTAATAGTTGAAGAGCTTGTTCTTCGTCAGCAATATCCTTAATGGTGACATTGGCAGCAAGACCATCAATTCCGAGATTACTATAACGAATGCGGGCTTTCCTGAGAGTAGTTCGCATAGTGTCAATAAGCGCCTCAAGGCTCTCTTTCAGGACACTGTCAACCTTAACCTCAAGCAATAAGTGAGATCCACCTTGGAGGTCAAGCCCCAAGCTTAGCTGTTTGTGTGGCAGCCACGACGGTAGGCTTTCTGCCTGTTTTATACTAAGAAAATTAGGGGCCACAAAAAGCACACCTAAGGCACATACACCCAGGATCATCATAATTTTCCATCTGGCAAAATAGATCATTAATTGATGCTTCCAATGGCCTTAACCTTTTTCACCCAAAAGGCCTTAAAATATAGAAATGAAATAAATTTACTTAGCATTTTCTTGTTTATCGCCTTTTTTATCTTTTTTATCTTTTTTATCATCTTTCACCGGCTCGGTTTTAGACAGAACGGCTGCAAGCAATCCACGTTGAACACGAACTTTCACACCATCAGAGATTTCGACCGAAATTTCACTTTCGTCTATCACCTTGTTTACTGTGCCTATAATGCCACCACCAGTTACTACCTTATCACCGCGACGCACGGCTTCCAGCATAGCTTTATGTGCTTTTGCTTTTTTCTGCTGAGGTCGGATTAACAAAAAATAAAATACAACAAAAATTAATAGCAGTGGTAACATGGCTTCTAGGCCACTTGCACCGGCGCCACCGGCAGCTTGCGCGTAGGCTGGCGAAATAAAACTCATTGGACCCCCAAACAAAAAATAATTATGGCCTGCAATCTTGCAAACGACGGACTATAACGTCCTTAACACGACTTGCAACTGCTAACAGCCTGTCTTAAGAACTAGAAGGTAAATTTTATAGAAAAAAGCCTCTATGACTGAAAATGATCTAAGACCATTGTTAGAACGCATCGCTGATGCCCTAGAACGTTTAGCCCCTCCAATTAGTACGAGCAACGACATAGAGGCTGACGATGCTTTTATCTGGCATTCTGAAGGAGCTTTGCTGGAACCCATAACACGTGTTAACCGGGTAGATCTCTCCTTGCTTAAGGGTATTGATCATCAAAGTGTGATTCTGCTTGAAAACACCACGAACTTTGCAAATGGCCTACCTGCAAACAATGCTCTGTTATGGGGCGCACGTGGCACCGGAAAAAGCTCTTTGGTTAAGGCTATTCACGCCTACATAAATGTGCAAATTTCATCAGCACTTGTTTTAGTTGAAATCCACCGTGAGGAAATCCCATCCCTGCCTCAACTTCTGACAATTCTCCGTCAAACAAAACGGCGTTGCGTATTGTTCTGTGACGATCTTTCATTCGATGGTGAGGATTCTACTTATAAATCCCTAAAGGCAGTTCTTGAAGGTGGTATTGAAGGACGGCCTGATAATGTCATTTTTTATGCCACGTCCAACCGACGTCACCTGATGCCCCGTACCATGATAGAAAATGAGCGCTCCAGTGCTATCAGCCCCTCAGAGGCAGTTGAGGAAAAAGTCTCTCTTTCAGACCGTTTCGGTTTGTGGCTGGGATTTCACAATTGCGACCAGAAAACGTATTTTGCCATGATTGAAGGTTACGTTAAATATTATGATCTGGAAATAGAACAAGAGGATCTGAGATCACAGGCCACTGAGTGGACAATGACCCGAGGATCACGGTCCGGTCGCACCGCCTGGCAATTTATTCAACATCTAGCCGGTCAGCTGGGTAAAAAGCTTTAGTCACTAAACTTTGGGTAAATACTTGATTGGATCAATGGCTTTCTTGCCCTTTCGGAGTTCAAAGTGGAGCTGAGGATTCTGAACGCTACCTGTTGAGCCAACCTTTGCAATGGTTTGCCCTTTTTTAATTTTGTCACCACGTTTGACCAAAAGCGAATCGTTATGGGCATAGGCAGTAATCCAGCCATCTGTGTGCTTGAGTAACAATAAATTACCAAATCCACGTAATTCATTGCCTGAGTAGGCAACAACACCATTTTCAGCTGCCCTGACGGGGGCTCCACGTGGGGCTTCTATATTAATGCCGTCATTTTGCAAACCTGCAGACTTGCCTCCATATGAAGAGAGCACCTTACCTTTTACCGGCCACAAGAATCCCTTTCCGGTAATTGCCGGCGGTGCTAAATTGGCTCTTGTCTTGTTCGAAGCCTTAGCCATTTTCAATGTGTTTTTTGTATCAAGGGTTTTAGCAGTTGATGTTGAGACCGGGCGAGATCGGTTCAAATTAGGTAGAAACAGATTTTGACCAACGTAAATAGTATATGGTGGGCGTAAAACATTCAGGCGGGCAATTGCATACGTATTTTCATTATATTTGCTGGCAATACTACTTATAGAATCACCACGTTTTACCACATAGTCACGTGTCCTCGGTAAAATAAGACTCTGACCACGACTAATAACATAAGGAGCACTTAGATTATTAGCATCAATAATGGCTCGGGCAGACACCCGGTGGCGTCTAGAAAGACCATACACAGTATCACCTTTACCGACAGTGACAGACATCACGTTCACAAAGGCTGGTGAGGAAGGGCCTATTCTCTCAGGCCGGTTTGATGCACGAGGCTTGTCATCACCCGGCGGCCATTCTGCCCAGCCACAAGCCCCAAGCAACATCGCCATTAAACATAAAAAAAGCACATTCTCTATGGGGAAGATTCGAATCATCGCTAATTATCAACAAGAATTCTATTTTCTTCAATCTCTGACATGATAAAAATAAGGGCAATAGCCCAACCCACTTCTCACTTAATTTGCATATCCAAAAATTTCGATAGTCCACACACCAAGTGGCGGAGGTTATCAAGAGCAATTTGCATTAATCGCACCCTAGAGCAAATATACTCGCGCACCAGTAAATTACTTATAAAAGGTATCATCCGTGTTATCGAATGGACCTAAGCTAACTAGCCTCTATAATATTAGGGCTCATCCCCTTCAACAAGTGGAACAAAACGGGTGGTTCCTAGTTCTTCTGTTTCTATACCTTCTTCAGTTTTAGTAACCTTAAGCAGGCGTTGGTCATTTTCGTCGCGACCATCATTCACAGGTAGCACCATAATTCCCCCTATACTTAATTGTTCGACCAAAAATGGAGGGATGTCATGTGCAGCGGCGGTAACAATAATGCGCTCAAACGGAGCTTGTTCTCTCCAGCCCAGCGATCCATCACCCACGCGTGTGGTTATATTAGAAAGGCGAAGGTCTGCGAAGCGTTTCTCGGCTCCTTGAGATAATTCTCTATAGCGCTCAATGGTGTATAACCTGCGACAAAGCGGCGACAGCACTGAAGATTGAAAACCAGAACCTGTACCAATCTCCAGTACTTTCATTCGATCAGTCAAGTCAAGAGATTGGGTCATCAAGCCAACCGTCAAGGGCTGACTAACCGTCTGATGTAGACCAATAGGCAATGCAATGTTTTCATAAGCTTGTTCACGCAAAGCTTCGGGAACAAATAATTCACGCGGGATCCGTTCCATTACATCTATGACGCGACGATCAGTAACGCCCCCCTGGCGCAATTCCAAGATCAACTGAGCTTTACCATCTTCTTCAAACACCTAGAAAAACTCCTTAAGCGTTTTCATCGAGCCAGTATGACTTAAGTCAGTGCTTAAAGCAGAAATAGAAACGACACCTCGATTGACAGCTTCAAGATCCGATCCCCTTCGAAACTTGTCTTCAATACGTTGCGGGCCAACCCAGTAATAGGTATCGCCCCTAGGATCGACACCAGATTGTATATCACATCCAATCTTTCGACGGCCCTGACTGGTAACCTCAATACCTTTGACTTTCGACGCCGGAATATCTGGAAAATTAACATTGAACAAGACTGATGACGGAAACGGGACCTTAACCAACCCCTTTAAGACTTTTGGTAACCACTTTTCCATTGTTGACCATTTAACCGGGTGTCGACCGCTGTTGACCTGTGAAAAGGCTATTGCTGGAAAACCCAACAAGGTGCCTTCCATAGCAGCTGCCACAGTACCCGAATAAATTACATCCTCACCCAAATTGCCACCACAATTGACACCCGAAAGCACCAGATCTGGTGGATTATCTTTCAACACTTGAATGATGCCCAGAAGGACACTGTCTGTAGGCGTGCCGTTAACGGCATATCGGCGATTTGAGACCTTACGTATTCGTAGGGGCCGGCGAATGGTTAGTGAGTGGCTTGCGGCACTCTGTTCTGTTTCTGGAGCAACGACCCAAACTTCCCTTGCGAGTTTACGCATTACACGTTCAAGTCTTTTAAGACCTGGGGCATTAATTCCATCATCATTAGAAATCAACACCCGAGCATTCTTCAAAATTTTGACCCGCTCAGCCATTGGCAGTAATTACTTCAAGGCCGCCCATGTAGGGGCGCAAGGCCGTAGGAACGATAATGGAACCATCCTCTTGCTGATAATTTTCCAAAACAGCCACCAGCGTGCGGCCCACGGCAAGGCCTGAACCATTTAAGGTATGGACAAAACGTGTCGCCTTCTCACCCTTGCTACGATATCGTGCCTTCATACGTCGTGCTTGAAAGTCGCCACAATTGGAACAACTTGAAATTTCCCGGTAGCGACCCTGTCCAGGCAACCAAACTTCCAGATCATAGGTACGCCGTGCGCTAAAACCTAAATCACCAGTACACAGGGTGACCACCCGAAAAGGTAATTCCAAACGCTTCAAAACTTCTTCAGCACAGGAAGTCATGCGTTCAAGCTCATCACAAGAATTTTCTGGCTTAGAAATAGTCA
>CALKND010000022.1 GCA_938092065.1 uncultured Rhodospirillales bacterium | reverse complement strand
TGGGAGATCTCTTGTGTCACTCCATGTCCCCGTAAGAAAAGTGTATGCCTTTCCCGCATACTCACCGGTTGGGCGTACTGACGGAGGAGCGACTATAAGTCCACCAGAAGCCTTTATATCAACATCCAGTCCTTCCAACTTCCGAAGGTTGGAACAACGCTCTCCATTTTGCCTATACCACAAGTGAATACCGCCACGAGGCGTCGCTGTCTTGAGCGGAGTATCCCCACATCGTTTAATCATCATTTTTGTCAATTTTGGATCGTCAATATCAACTATGGTCACATTGGAAAGCCCACACAAAATTCCAACGTTAGCGTCAGGAAACTTTCCCGCAAGTTCACGAATTAATTGTTGCCCCGGAGGACGTCTCCAATTCGCAAAATTGATTGAGGGAACTTTGCCATCCTCTCCACAAAGTGGAATGACAGCAAGATTGTGCCTTGCCAATTCTATTGCGGAAGTCGCGAAGGCCCCTGTCATAGTATCTTAACCTTTTTCACAAAGGGGATAGACGGAGCATTTATAGATAAGCCTTTCCATGCAGCACTGCCTGTTACACCCCGATGCAACTTTACATACTGATCATGTTTGGCACGGCCCTTTCTGTTTGTTTTACCCATTTTAAAGGTCCCGCCTAGCCTTACGGGCATCAATCCATTCAGTTACCTCATGAAGTGACCATCCGACACGATGTGGCCCGAGTTTTATACGTTTGGGGAAAGTGCCAGACTTCTCCATTCGCCAGATTTGCATATCACTGTAGGGGACATACTGTCGGCGTTCAGGAGCGAGAATAATTCGGTCTTGTGTATTGTAGTTCATAGAAACACCTGCTGTTAGTTTCGGTGCTGTAGTGTTCCCATGTGCTAGGGGTGTTGCGCACACACTTTCTTGCGCAACAGATCAGGCTTCAATGTATTTTCTGACTTCACTGTTATTATTAGTCGCACCAATGATGGCAAGCCTAACCACAGGTAAAGTCATTTTTTTAACTAGAGTTAATTCCTCAATAAAGTCGGCATCTTTTTTCCAACGAGAGACCGTGCTTGATGACACTCCAACTAACTTGGAAAGTTGGTTTGCTCCAGTTTCTGGCTTGAGAGTCAGGATAAGAATGGCGGTAAAGCGAAATGCGTGCTGGCGAGACTGCTTGTTAGAGTAGGATTTTATTTCAAGAAGTCTGATGAGAATTTCTCGCAGTGTCGGAACCTTAGAAATACTACCACCCAAATTATCTATCATATCCATCGTTGCACTTGCGATGATGGAGCGTGGAATTGCACCATCAATACGAACAGATGTATTGTCAGCATCTTGCTTAGCAATTATCGAGGCTAAATAATTTGCCAACGGGGAAAATAGAATTGCCTTTTCTATTTCTGTTGATGGAGCAAGAGAGAATATAGCCTTTGAGAAGCCGTCCACCAATTCATTTGGAACGTATTGCCGTAGTTGAATTTCAGTATTCCTAATTCTAGATAGGTGTTCTTCAACCGTGGCTTCATCTGCACTCATTTTCCTGTCTTCCCGAAATTGACAACATTGCTACCCACTGACTCAACAATGCTTTTAAGAGCATTTGCCCAAGCATTAAGTGCATCAGTCTTTTCCCGAAGGTATGTGTGACGGTTGTAGACGGCGGCGACACCACTTATCTGGCCTGTGGAGTGGTTCAACACTTTTTCTATAACATGTGGGGCAATGCTTATCTTTGCCATTCCTGAGGCAACTGTTCTCCGTATATCGTGGATGCGCCAAGCTGAGAGTTCTTCAATCTCACTTGCCATCAATCTGTCAAATCTGGGCTTAACCTTGCTGAAACCGCTGATAGGTGTTTTTCCTGTAGTAGAAAAAACATACTCGCCATTTCTCGGAATGGCCTTCAATATTTCAATAACTGCCGGCGTTAATGGAATGTCGTGTTGACGGTTAGCCTTGGTTGCTTCTTTTGGAAGCGACCACAGCTTCTTATCAAAGTCGACGTCAGCCCACCTCAACCTTGCCACTTCATTTCGTCGTTGGGCGGTTAGCATTAACAACTTAAAGCAGGGGCCAAAAGGCCACCCAATAACACCACAAGCGGTCCACAGGCTTCCAAGTTCGTCATTGTCCAGAATCCTGTCCCGTGCCTGTTCTTGTCCAGGTGACTTGATGTTTTGGGTTGGTGTTTCGCTTACCAATTGTCGCTCGACACACCAATTGAAGAATTTACGTACGTGGGCAAGGACACGATTTGCAGCATAAGGTTGGCCTGTGTCCATTAGTCGGTCAAGAATCGCATAGATGTCGGTTGGCGTTACAGAGGGAAGGGGCTTTTTACCCAAGACAGGAATAACGTGTAGACTAAAAGAGCGTTCAATGGTCTTCCATGACCTGTTTTTTTGCTTTGCGTGGCGTTTTATGAAGCTGTCAACAGCCTCGCTGACAGTTTTTACTGCGGCGATCGTTTGCTTGTTTGCCTCTTTGGCTTTGATTGGGTCTATGCCTTGACCCGCTAATTTAAGAGCATCACGGGCGGTTTTTCTTGCTTGTGCCAGCAAAATAGACGGATAGCTTCCAACCTTTCTGTATTGCTGTTTTATTTTTCCTGGTTCTTTAGGATCTTCAATCCTGTACATGATGATCCAACTCTTAACGCCATTTGGCGTCACACGAAGGCCAAATGAACCAGGCAAGCTGGCGTCGTTCGCAACAACACTATCCCAGAGCACGTTACGACCCGAAATAGGGGGCTTGGCATTGCTAATTGTCTTGTCGGTAAGTTTCTGTGTTGGCATATTAATCTCTGGGCTAACACGGGCTAACAACTGGGCTAACAGAAAGTTTGGTTAGTAGACGTTAGCCTAAGTTATAGAGTGTAGAGAAAAACATACGGAAATACTAGGTTTATTTAGGAGTTGGTACACATAATGTTAGTTCGTGAAACGCGTAGTTATTGACTAGCTCGTAATTTCTAATCTTGAGGTAGCAAGTTCGAGTCTTGCCGGGGTCACCATTATTTACTCTCATTCTTTGCGGCTAGTTGGCAATGATCAAGTCTATTGAAGCGCCAATTAGCAAACTTATTGTAAATAAAACAAGTTATTTGCCAAATAATAGGCATAGATACAACTGTTGCTAAAAGTTGCCAATTTTGAAGTTGTTTCCATATTAAAATAAAAGCGTCCACCCCTACGTGAATTACTTCATTGTCATCTTTAGCATGGAGCAATTTCAGACCTGTAGACAGGCTTACCCCTTCCTTATTTAGGCTATGGGGAGAAACTGTGATATCTACCCAATCAAAAACACCATCTGGTGCTATTTGTTTGTAGTGGCGGATTTCCTTTGAGCACAAACCACATTTACCATCGTAAAATACTGTGATCATTCAGATCCTTCTCCTTAACTCAAAACATAATATGCGCGACAAAAAATTAATTATTTAGATTTAACAACTCACTCTACAAAGTTAAATAAAATGGCTGTTGTCTAGTTGCAAACGCTTTCTTCCAACCTTGTTGGTTTAAAACTCATCAAATCAATTTCAGTCCATCAGTGGCCTTTTTGACATTGCCGTCCTTCTGTGTGGAATGCAGTGGCACATATATTCATAAAAATATAGTTAGGACCTGAAACGGGCGAAGCAATAGAACGGGTTTCAATCTCCTCTGATTTGTTCTAGCTTCAAAATATGAGTATTGAGAAGTCAAAAGAACGCAAAACAGTAATTATAACAGGTGCTAGTCGCGGGATTGGCCATGCCACCGCGAGACTTTTTCTTGAACGAGACTGGCGAATTATAACCTGTTCGCGCAATGAAACGCCGCCCGAATGTAAGCGTGATCCAAATTGGACCCATCATATACCAACGGACCTAGCTGATCCTGATAGTATTGCCAATTTCATTGAAAAGGCACTTGAGGCGTTGGATGGCAGACCATTACATGCGCTGGTTAACAATGCGGGCGTCTCGCCAAAAACGCCCTTTAAGGAACGCCTCGGTTGTTTGAATGGTGATCTGGACGCTTGGCGTGAAGTCTTTGAGTTGAATTTCTTCGCCGGGCTAAAACTGGCCCGTGGTTTTGCCTCACCCTTACACAAGGGAAAAGGGGCTATTGTTAATATTACCTCTATTGCAGGACATAAAATTCATCCTTTTGCCGGTTCCGCCTACTCCATATCTAAGGCTGCTCTCTCTGCGCTGACGCGTGAACTTTCAAACGAGTTTGCCGCTCTTGATGTGCGTGTAAATGCGGTAGCCCCCGGTGAAATAGAAACTTCAATGATTCAGCCGGAATATGAGGCTCTTATTCCCCGCATTCCCCTTGATCGCATGGGAACGACTCGTGAAGTAGCGACAGCTATTTATTACCTGTGTTCAGAAGATTCTGCTTATGTAACTGGCACCGAAATATGGGTTACTGGCGGCCAACACTTATTTTAATTGTTGTTTTCACTTAATCAACAACATTTTGTAAATCTCATAGATTTCCCGTCTACATGTAGTTATTATAACATAATGTAAAAGTTTGCATTTGCGCTCCTGCAGGGCTCACAAAAGGATTAAGGAATGGTCAAAAAAGTCACCAGTAGCGGTAATGCACAACAAAGCAATAAAAGTCTGGCAATGTCTTATAAGCTCGATAAAGAGCTAGAAAAAGGAATTGCCTCGGTCAGGTCGCCAAAAAAAGGCTCAGCAAAGCCACAGAACGATGATGTTTTGGGTGATGCTGGAACCAGCCCGTTCTATATACGTTATCGACTTGCAACAATCTTTGGGCTGGCTTTAAGTGCAGCTTGGCTTTGGTTCAGTCTCAACTTCATTAATAATCAAATCCCGTTTTCAAACTTGGGTGAATTGTTACCCCACGAAGTTGGTGGAATGGCTGCTGGTACATTGACACCTTTGGCCCTTTTATGGATGGTTATTGCTTTTTATGAAAAAAATAAACAGTTCGCTTTTGAAGCCAAGCAACTGAGTTGGCAAATTCGTCAACTTGCATATCCCTCGAACGCGGCGCAGAAACGAATGCAAGAAATTACTGACTCCTTGCGCCTTCAGGCTCGCGATTTGAGCAAAGCTTCTAACGAAGCCGCTACAAGGGCTCAAAAAGTCTCACAACAGGTTCAGCAACGCACACTACAACTGTCTAAGGTTTCCGAGGATGCTGACTTGCGAGCCCAAGCCATTGCTGAATCCCTGCGTCGTCAGTCGGAAGACTTGCATTCAGTGACATCCAACGCAGCCCTTCGAGCGGAAGAGGTCGGTGAAATTCTCTATAAAAATTCTCATGATATGGTGACCACGTCCGAACGTGCATCGACTCGGGTCGAGGATACCAGTGAATTATTGCGTAGACGAAATGATGAACTTTTGACGACTTCTAGAGAAGTAGCTGAAAAGGTAAGTGTTGCCGCGAACGACTTTCGTGAGCGCGTCCAGGAACTTCGCGTCATGTCAGTTGATACCCTTAGTATGGCTGGTGATGTTGGTGAAAACTTGGATAATCGTTTGAATGAACTTTTGACGTCTTCTGATGAAGCAGCAAAAAAAGTACGGGCAAGTTCTGATATTTTGCATAGTCACTCTCAGGACTTAAGTCAGCGTTCAGATCGTATTATGGTACAAACGAACCTGATAGGTGATGAATTGAAGCGTCAAAGTGATGATTTGTCTGATACAGGTCGTCTTGTTGCTGCACAGTCATCTAAAATTGAGGCTAACATTGGCCAACAAACTCGCTTGCTAAATGAGACATCAGATAAGGTTTCATCAGAAGTTCGAGCTATTGGTGAAACTTTGGCAGATCAAGCACGCGATTTGGTCAAAACATCTGACATCGTTACTATAAATGTTAAGAATAGTAGTGAAAGTTTCAATAAGCAGGCAGAAGAGCTGGACAGCATTGCAGACCGAACTACGACAAAGACTTTAACTATTAGCAAGTTTCTGCGACAGACTTCTCAAGATTTATCACGAGTATCGGAAGAAGTGCTGGGTCAAGTTGATAGGGTTAGTGACGGACTTGAACAGGTTGGTACATCACTAAAAGGTCAGGCAGGGGATTTGGGAGATACCTCGGATCAGGCTGTTTTCAAGCTCAGGGGTGTCGGTGAAGAAATTCGCCTTGGCCTGCTAAATATGACGACGGCTTCAAATGAAGCGGCGGCCCGTATGCTCTCTGCAGGTGTTACACTGCAAAAACAATCTGATGGGCTCGACAATATTTCTGGCACAGCTCTAGATGATATCTCCAAGGTAGGTTCGACTCTGCAGGATCGTTCACGGGATATTGCTGTTGCTTCCAAGAAAGCTGCAAAATTGATGTCACTTGTTTCAAATACTATGAATCGACAAGCAAATGATCTTATTAAAGCAAGCGATCAGGCATCCCAACAAATTAGAATTTCCGGCGAGGAATTTAGTGAGCGTACGCAAGAACTAAATGATGTAGGCGAGCAAACTGCTTTACAGCTTGCAGATGCAGGTGTTTCGCTTAGGAGTCAAATTGAAGAATTGGACACAGTTAAGGGCAAGGCCATTGAGATGCTTGATCAGGTAACAACGTCCTTACAAAATGGGCAAGCAGAGGTAGGGCAAGCTTCCGAAGCAGCATCAGAAAACTTGAGACATGTTGGGGAAGTTCTGAGAGATAAAGTCAATGACGCAACAAAGTCAACTGAAAGAGCTACAAGTAAACTGGAAGGGATAGCCTCTTCCTTGAAGTTGCATAGCGGAGATCTGGATACGTCTCTTGTCAGTGCTGGAAACAAACTGGACGATGTTGGTCAGTTGCTTCAAATGCGCACAAAAGATCTTAACACTGCATATGATGAAGCAAGTGGTCAACTCAAGTCTTTTGGGGAACAAATCAACCAACAGGCCTCTGGACTTTCTAATGCTTCTGATAATGCACTGGTTAACATGGACCAGGTTAGTACTGGATTAAATCAACGGGCCAACGAGGTGACTACGAGTGTTGATCGTGCTGCTAAGCTGATGAGCCTAGTGACCGAAGCTTTAAAAGACCACAGCATTAATCTGAACACTAGCACCGAGAAAGTGAAAATAAATTTTGAAAGCGTTGGCCAGTTATTCGATGAAAAAGCTGAGAATATTGACCAAACTGGCTCCCGTGTGACGCGTGAGATTGTCGAATTGGGCGATACTATGGATCAGACAACCCAACGTATTACCAATTCGGCTAAGCGTACAGCAGAAGATATTGGCAAGGTGGCAAAGGTACTGGACGAGCAGGTACAGGAGCTAAGTACTACTTCTGACGAGGCTAACACAAAGCTTTCAAGCGTTGGATTGTCGATAGCCCAACAGAGTAATGAGATGGGGCGCGCTACAGAAGCTGGTGTTGCCAAGTTGGAAAAGATAGGTGAGTTGATGCGCCTTCATTCCACTGATGCGAAATACCATACGAAACAGATTTCCTCGTCCATGGATGGTGCTTATGACACACTACGTAATCAATTAAATGAGCTGTCAGGTGCTTATGAGAAGGCAGACGCTGGAATATCGTCGCTAGCAGGTTCTATTGGAGAGCGTGCTAATGAGATTAGTAAGGTAACTGGCGAGGCCTTGGGCCAGATTAACCACTGGGATAAGCTGGTTCGTGAAAGTTCAGAGATTTTGGATAAAACGGCAAATCAGGTTAATAAGCAAGGGAAGTCGGTGACAAATGCTCTAATTAAGCAGACCCAAGAAATGAAGTTGGTGGTTGGTGATGCGTCAGAACTTCTGGTAGCCTTGAAGGCCCATGTTAAGGAAGCCGGCACGGACGACTTCTTGCGGCGGGCAACCTTTATCTCAGAACGTTTACAGTCACTAGCTGTGGATATGAGCCGTTTGATGGAAACCTCGATTAGTGAGGAAGATTGGACGCGCTTTAATAAGGGCGAAAAGGGAATTTTTGTTCGTAAAATACTTGGCTTTCGAGAAAAGACGCGTTTGGCCTCTATTAAGCAGCGCTACCAGAACGACCAAGAGTTTCGCAATTATGTGTCAAGATATTTGGACGAGTTCAAAAGCTTCCTGGACGAAGCACGTAAACGTGATAAGCAAGGTGTATTATCCACTATTTTCCTGTCGTCAGATATGGGTAAGCTTTACATGGTATTGATTAAAGCTTTGGATCGCGATTTGCTGGAAGATTAAAGAACGAAAACAATAAAAGAAGTTCTATTTTCGTCCTCAGGTTCACATAATTGAAAAGTACACGTAATTGTTAACTTGCTGGAATGTATCTGACATTTATTTGTTAAAAATCACACATATAAAACGTTAGGCGCAAAATACTGTAATGCCCAAACGTTCCAGCTCTTTCTGTTAAAATGAAACAAATCTAATCAGAAACAATGCTTGCAATAATGTCGAAAAGGGCCTCTTCAAAGCCAAAAGCTCTGCAATGCCAAACGGTTCTTCCATGTGCGCTAAGAGGACCAGTTACTGGTGTGTTGTTATAATCCCTTGATTTCAAACCAAGCATAATTGGAATATCCTCTTGTGTGTGTGACCCTCCGCCAATCAAGTATGGTAGTACGATCAGGTGTTCTGTCGTCGTAAATTTTGGCCAGTCAGAAACTAGCGGTGTCTCTTCAATAAAAGCAACGCTTGTTGAAATGTCATTCATTTGTCTTTTTATGTCGGCAGCTAAGGCATTTGTCTGATCTGCATTTTTTGTGTTCTTTGTGTGTCCATGAGCCACAACCAGCACTGAGACTTGAGCTATGTCAAGCGCGTGGTCATCTATTATCGAAAGTGCCCGCTTGGCCATTATGAAGGGGATTGCTGCATGGACGCCGATGGGGTCATAAAGACGAACCCTGATCTCGTCACTGACTTGATCAAGGGCTTGGGGGATAAGCGTATCAGTAATATAGCCAAAGCCGGTGAACATGGGGATAACACTCAATTCTTTCGTCTGGATTTGTGACAAAACATTTCTTAGAAAAGGTTGTTGTCGCAAGAAGCCACATAAAACTTCATTAAATATATTTTGTTTATGCAGTGTCTCAGCAAGACGCAGTATTGGGTTGTTATCATCATGCTGCGACGATCCGTGTGCAGCCAGCAGGAGTGTTTTATTACTCACAGTCTTGTTCTTTAAGGTCGGAGTTCAAGGCAGGTATGTGCCAACTTAATTCTTTAGCTAGTTCAACAACGCGGCCAATAATCAATAGGCTTGGTGCTTTTAGCTTTGCCTGTTTAACACTAGCAGGAAGGTCTTTAAGATTTGTAAGAATAGTGCGTTGCTTGTCCGTTGTGCCACGTTCTATGGCCCCTGCAGGTGTACTAGAAGGTAACCCAGCTTTAATCAATTCGTCTCTGATTTTTTCAACGTTGATTAACCCCATATATATCACCAAGGTAGTATCTGGGTCAGCTAGGCTTTGCCAGTTTAAGTCTAGATGCGTTCCATCACGACAATGGCCAGTGACGAACCTCACACCGGTTGCCATTCCCCTGTGGGTCAGGGGAATTCCAGCGTATGATCCGCAACCAGCTGAGGCAGTAATACCAGGGACGATTTCGAAAGGGACGCCATTTTTGGCCAATACAATGGCTTCTTCACTACCGCGGCCAAAAATAAATGGATCGCCTCCCTTAAGGCGGACAACTACTTGCCCGCTTTTGGCAAGGGAAACTAATAGCTCATTAATTTCATCTTGTGGCATATGATGATCTCGTGCTGCTTTTCCTGCAAAAATTCGAGTTGCACCAGATGGCACCATTGCTAGAATTTCTTCGGACACTAGTCTGTCATAGACAAGGACATCGGTTTCCTTAAGGAGACGGGCGGCCTTCACAGTCAAGAGCTCCGGATCTCCAGGTCCAGCGCCGACGATATAAACGGTAGGATGAGAATCCATTCAAGCAGTTCCTCGCTCAGGTGATTTTTGTATTTGTGTTTTTTTACTTAGCCTGACAAAATTCGCAAATCGTGCAGCCCATGAGTTAGCTTCTACATCCCGCAGGTGAGAAAATCCAGCAAGCAGATTTTTGTAAATAAGCCCATCGTGCTTACCGTCAATACCATGTCCTCTCAACATCTCGTAGGCAAAATCAAAGTTACCTTCAAGGTTTTTAAGGGATGAATAATGAAATTCGTGCGCTGGAATTTCGCCTACACCCTTTAATGGCCACGGAGCTTTTCCTGTTTCGCGCAAACGCACATAACCACGCCCTTGTGGTTTGTCATGCATTACGATGTCACCTGCTATAACCCCAGCCATTTTTTGGGTTTTGCCCTGCCAAGTTATACTGCGGGCCAAGTACATAAGTCCGCCACACTCGGCATAGGTTGGAAGACCTCTTTCGATAGCTTTTCGTACGCTATCCATCATAGAACTATTGGCTTTAAGCTCAACCATTTGGGTTTCTGGAAAACCTCCACCAATAAACAAGCCATCAATTTTGGGAAGAATTGTATCTTTGGTCATGTCAATGTTGACTAATGTAGCCCCTGATTCCTCAAGGGCTTCTAAATCCCCAGGATAATAAAAACCAAATGCTGAATCTCTAGCTATTCCAATTCTAATATCTGGTTTTCCCTTATAGATGCGAACTGGTGCAGGGATAGGCAACATAACAGCTTTATTGGCAATTTCTTTGATCGCATCTAGGTCAATTTTCTCCTCAATTAATGAAGCAATAGTATTTATCTTTTCCAATACTTCGGGTGATTCGTTAGTGGGGGTTAGTCCTAGGTGTCTCTCAGGGATTTCAAAGATTTTATCCCTATGAAGAACGCCAAGCACGGGCACGTCTGTATAATGTTCGACTATGGCACGCAATTTCTTCTCGTGACGTGCGCCGCCCACCTTATTCAAGATGACACCAGCTATATTTAGGGCTGGATCAAAGTCCAAATAACCAAGTATTAGCGGTGCAATCCCACGGGTCATGCCACCTGTGTCAATGACCAGTACAATGGGAGCATCCAGAAGCGTTGCGAGGGCAGCATTAGAATTGCTGCCGTCCAGATCAAGACCATCAAAAAGACCTTTGTTACCCTCTATTAGAGAAAATTCAGCCCTATGCGAATAATATGAAAAAGAGTTCATAATTTCCTGTTGGCTCATGGTGTAGTAGTCAAGATTTCGGCAAGGGCGAGCAGTCGCTCGACTTAACCACATTGGGTCTATGTAATCCGGCCCCTTCTTAAATGTTTGTACTTGTAGTCCGGTTTTGGCAAGTGCTGCAGCGATGCCTAATGCAATTGTGGTTTTTCCAGAGGACTTACGGGTGGCTGAAATTAGAATGTGGGACATGGTGTCAGGTATCAATCCTTGAGATGTCTCGTGAAGTCCACATTTTTTTAGCCTGGTCAGTCGCATCAACTGGGTTATTAGCTCGGCCAATCAAGCGCAGAACAATAGCAGTTGTGCCAGTGATGGCAGCGGTGGCATAGGTATCCTCCTCTTCGCCACTCCATACAGTTTTTAAACGTTTTAGGTCCATGGACTCATCAACTTTGATATTGTCTTCTGGTAATAGGGCAGGCCACTCTTCTTCACTTAACATTCCATTGTGAAGGCTTTGCACTAATACTGGTTTTTGCGGACGACGCTCAACTTCTCCTCCCTCCCCTTTGAAGACAGCCATGTGCTTTTGACCCAACAGCTTGGCTGTGTCCCGGTGAATGTCCCGATAATTAGGGTGGAAGACAGTTTGTATTTCATGAGTTGCGCTAAATGGATTAACCATACGCCCAAATGTATTTATTGGAGAACGCAAACCTAAAATTGATTTAAAATCAATTAGTTCTTGTAGCCTGGGTGACAAATGGGCAAGCGGCAGGAATGCGAAATTACTATTACGGATGTGATCTGCCGCTTCATGCAAAGACTTTGCTATTGGGACACCAAGTGACAAAAGGGCAGCATGAGAATAAACTCGTCCGGCTGTATGGCCTTCAGTTCCTTGCATAAAAATACAAATGCCATTTGATGCTAATAATTGAGTAGCAAGCAGGAACCAAGGTAGCTGGCGTTTTTTCCCCGAATAGGATGACCAATCCAAGTCAACTTTTGGCATATTCTCAGGTTGAACCAGCGTGTCACGAACGGCACGCACGAAACCTGCACCCTCTTCCGGAACCTCGGTTCGCATACGCAGAATACACAGGAAAGCCCCAATTTGCATGGGCTCGACCTGATTCTTCATGATCATGGTAGCGGCTTGGTACATTTCCTTATCCGTTAGGGGGCGTGAGAGGTTCGGGCCTTTGCCAAGGATACGGACATATTGTGCGAAGGGGTGCTCTTCAGTCATTAAAAGTCATTCAAAGTTAGAGGGTTGAACCAGTCACAAGTCATTCACATAACGCAATCAATATAAGAAATTATAAGAATCCTAAGATGACTCTGAAAGTTTTTCAACTTCAAGACCTCTTCCTTCCTCGCTCCCATCTAGTTCTGGTAATACATAATTCGGATCAACATCAGCATCTGCCAATGTTTCTGGAAGGAAGGGCAGGGCACGAAGGGCTACAGAGACAATAAGAAATGTGGTTGCAAAGCCGCTAAGGCCAAGCAAAACTTCTGGCAGGCTTGGTGAGTAAGAAGCAACTACACCATCATAGAAGGTGCTAGATTCCTCAAAGCCTGGAAAAATTGATAAAGGGAAGGCTTGGCCGGCGATGATAATTACATAAAGTTGTGCGAAGCCTCCAACGATGATCATTGATGCTGCCAACGC
>CALKND010000021.1 GCA_938092065.1 uncultured Rhodospirillales bacterium | reverse complement strand
TTGCTATTAGCATTTCTGTGCGTGTTAACCAATTTAGCTGCCAACAACTGAGATTTGGTAAAATTTCTTTGAATAGGCGTTGAAATTTCCCATACATATTAATCGGATTCGCTTACCCCTGTACTCTGCGAGATACCCCTTCTGATCAACGGGAACATCGTAGAGACATGCGTGGCCCTTTTGAGTTAAATGGTAATAGCGGTAGTCGCCGATGAATTTTTTATATTTTTGTATTGTAAGCTCCTTCTCAAGCAATTCAAAAAGCTCCTTACACTCTCCATCCCAGGTTTTTTTTGCCATCATCTTCGCCGTAATATTTGAAATTTTGTCTTTCAGATTGTCTTTTATTTTATCATCAACAATTAACACTGTATGACCTCCCTGAAACCCTTTGCCATCATAGTGGGACAACCATGCCTGTCACCTATGGCCAACCTGACAAGTGCCGAGTTGTGGCTTAGATACTTTTCTACTATCGACAACTCCTGTAAGGCCCCGTATCCCAGTGAAGATGGTTCCAATGATTTGCATCCCCATCAGGAGAAACGGATACCCTAAATGTGTTACAGGCTGCTGAAGTAATATCTCTCAGGAACTGAGACTTGGGTCCATCAACCTTCCAATCCCTTTTCACTGAAATTGACTGACCATCTCTAAAAACAAACCCTGACACATCAAGGGCATTTGCAAAAGCGTGTTGACTCAGAACTCCTCTATATTGGCGCATTGATCTACAATTATATGAACCGATGTTCTTTAGTCTTTTAGCCTCTGTTCCAAAGATCCGCTTCGCGATTGGCTGAATGCTCTCTCTTTCAAATTTAACGAGCTGTGTTGCCATGCTGCATGTTAGTAGAGGAGCTTTATCAATTTTAAGTTTACCGACTCTTGCCAAGCGGACAGCGTATTCAACTTTACAACCATTTTCATTTTTGAAATTAGCCTGCAACCTAAAATCAGCATCTAGTTTTTTAAGTACCAACAGGCACGCTTCGTTATTCCTAGGAGTGCTATATGTTTGAACTTTGTTGATGACCCTTGAAAAGGATTTAAGCAAAAGTGCACTGGGCGTCCCAAAGATTGCCAAAGATGCTCCTATACATGTCACAATTAAGAGAAGTGTAACGTGCTTCGACTTCATAATCATTCTTCCTTGCCCATATTAGCCAGGTAATGCAGTGATCCATTCCACATAGCCTTCATGAAGCCATCCTTCTTTCTGAAGGATCCAGTACAACCCTTCTTCCACTCCTATTGTCCCAATGCCAGGAATTGGGATAAGGGGCGCATAGGATTTTTTGGGATATGCAATCTTAATTTTGACAATTACTTTGTTATCTTCAACCCGCAAATAACCACCATTTAGTGCAAGTGCAATTCTTGCTTCTTGATAGGCTTTAGAATTAAAGGAAAGACGATAAGCTCTCGCCGGCCATGCTAATCGGTAAGGACGGTTTAAACGCTTAAACTTATTAATTGCATCTTGGACCACAGCTGAAGGCAGAAAGAAGTCGTCGTTTATTATCTTCGGGTTTTTCTCAAACGGTGAGTACATCATCATGTGCTCTTTAGCTACCTCAGGGTAAATAGGGTAGGCAACCGCTGACATCACTATGCCCAATACATAAATTTCAGCTTTATTGACCCATGAAAAATTTGAAGGGTGGATTGGTGTTGTGTTGAGAATATGTAGCCGGTAAAGGCCTGAGACAGTAATCAGAGAAAAAACAACAAAAATTAACATAAACCTTTTCAAAATTTTCATAATTTTCGTCAACCTTCCTTTAAAAACAATCAACTCCCTTTATATTTATTCACTCTTTCACCAGACAGGGTTTGGCCTCAAGGTGACAGATTGAAGTTGATGTTACTTTGCAAGATTTGCCTATATAAATTTGTGCCTTGTTGCATAGCGCTATTACTTTTCAAATTAAGGTTCTAATTGCTTGGTAACGAAGCCATGAGACGTCGAACCAAATCTTCAGACACAGATTCTATGATTTCAGCATCTGCAGAAAATACATTTGCCTCATAAGCATTTACAGCAAAACCAAATAAGGAAAGGGATAATCCTCCATCAGATCTACTTACAATGTGACTAGCCCTCCAGAGTTGAACGCTATCATGCTGACGGAAAAGGCGAACCTCTAGTCCAAGTTTTATCTCTGACCAAACCAGAAGATATGTATGTTTGGGCTTAATAACTTGGAATTCGAGGAATGACTCACACTTGATGGATTTAGCAAAATTTAGTCGATCAATGGATGATTTTAAGTCGAACGAGTAATATGCAGCCCTGTGATCCCTGATCTTTCCACCAACTACACTAGAAAATTTCTCTGACAAATGACGAATTAAGGATTTTTCTACACTCTTAGACAGATCAGAGTTATCAGTTTTATATGGTTGAAAGACAACGACACATTTTGGCGGAGCCTTCTCGAATTCTGGACTGAGGTAAAAATGTACAGTCCGGGATAGACTAATGGGTAGCTTTTCAACTCCTCCGAAAGATTTGTATTCCGTACGTGAGCATCCAGAAGCCAAGACCAAAAAAATTAAGAGTGAACATTTTGACATTCTCATATTATGTCCTTACCCAAGTGAGATACGCAGACGCTGGTTTAACAAAACGCTTTCACCTGTTTTTTTATTAATAGCTGAACGAATGAGAAGAAAAATATCTTCGCGTACCTTTACATAGCCACCATCAACACGACTTACCTCACTGAGGGACAGCTTCCTTTTTGATAGAGCTTTTGCAATTGTGTTCCAGAGAAGATCATCAAACGGCTTCGAAAATACCAAAATTATGCTATCAGTTTGAACATCTTCCGGAAGGGAGAATGCAGATAGGCGTTCCTTGATCATATTGTCAGAAACAAGATGCGGTCGCTTTACAGCCAGAGTGGTCAAGTCAATTTTATGACGATATACTGTTTGGCTTTTAAGTGATATTTCAGAACTAATTTTTGTACCCGTACCGGTATTAGAAATCAGAAAAAAATGTCCCACACGTTCAATTGCATTTAGGTAGTCAGAAAATCCAATAGCTTCATATCCCACCTCCAAGGTTGGAAAATCACCATCGCGTTTAGGTGAGAACCTCTTTGGTGTTTTGGCCATCTTCTTTTTTGCGGGACGTTTAGTCTTTTTTGTTTCTTTCTTAAAAAACTTTAGAGGCGGTTTTTTTTCCTTGGTTTTAATTATAGGAAGATCTCCAATTGGATATGTAGGAATAATCCACGAATTTTGGACAGAATGCATTTTTTGTTTTCTCTGTTTTATTTTAGCAACCTCAGGTATCAACATTTTTTCTGAAGAAAGATGATACTCCTGATCGAGAAATTGCATCGTTGTGCGCTCTAAAGCGACAATGACAAAAATTGCCAGAACAACAAATGCAACAAAGCGAAAGTTTTTTTTCACTTAATCTCTTCTAGCAATCTGCTCGCGTTTTCATAATACCCTTTTACCAAGTCATAAGACTTCTCCACTCCAATGGGGGCTGGTTCTGCCTTCGCGAGTTCAAGGGGTGCTCCCTCCCCAATATTTGTCTTTTCAACAACAGTCCTTGGCATTGCGGGTATAACTGGGGTGGTAATTTTTTTTGGTTTCGGAGTTATCCAACTTGGGTTTTTAGCCCCAGTGCTGTCGCCATCCTTCTCTTGGTCAACTATGGTAGAGACGTCTTTAATCGTCATGCTTGGCTTTTTCTCTTCATGCTTTTTAGGAAGTTCAGATTGAACACTGCCCAAAGTTTTTGTTGTCTGCCTGATAAATGGATCCTCATCTTTAAGAGGCAATTTTTTCACCTCTTTGACAGATGGGGGTTTGGGATTTTGAACTCTTCCATTTTCCATTTCTGTAACAATTTTTTTCGCCTTATTGCCCATCTCAAAGGCAGCATCAATCGCCGTTTGATCGTTTCTTTTTGTCGCGATTATTATCAATACGCCAAGGATACTAATTAAAAAAATTGTTCTCATTTTATTTCTCCATCTTTAATTTCCACGGCTAACCCAGCTTTAAGGCCAGCCTTCCTTAGAGGTTGTTCTGCATTTACATAGTCCTGAACTCGCGAACCACTTGCTACAATTAGGACTGGAGTTTTTTTGACCTTTTTTATGTAATTAGCGACTTCCACGGGGCCAAGAATTTCCCCATTTGGAAGGGTGTATTGCCACATGCCATTCGGCGTTTTATGTGGCTTTAGGGCTAATAATAGAGTGGGCTCTGTTTTTTTACCCCCCTGAGTGGTTGGCAAATCCACATCATGCGGGACTACGGTTCTTGCCGTAGGAGCTCCCATTTGAAATGCAAACAGCATAAGTGCACCAAATAATAAATCGATCATCATTGTAGGGGGTCTCAGATTGGGGGTGGTTTCTTCCCTAATTAGTCTAGCTTTATTCTTCATCTGCCCCTCCATCAGTCTGAGGAAGAATATGATGCAGGGTGAATGAGGTTAGGGATAGAACGCCACCAGCGATGCTACTCCCAAAAGCAATAGCAAACTGTGTAATGAAAGCAGCCTGTGTCTCAGGTTTTCCTGGCCCGGCTTCTCCGTAGGCTAGAAGTGCGGTTAGCAGGCTTAAAAAAGTCGTCAACAACCCAACTAGGGGACACGCTTCAGTTGACCAATGCAACGCCTGCCTAATCCCAAACCAATCTCGATATCCACCGAGGTCAAAAAGTTCTGACAGCCACGCACCAATTACATAAATGAGAAAGAGGCAGACCAACAAAAAAAATGGCCAGGATATTCCAACAAATTTTTTCATTTGCCCAAATAAGTTGCTATCTGACAACTGAGGGAAGCCCCAATTTAAAATAATGTATGCTGTTATTGCTAAACATGAAATCATCAGTAGAGTATTAAATTCCCTTGAGAATGTACCGCTATTGGATGAAGCGCTTCCTAAAATTTGTCTTGGGATATTCATTCCTAGTTTCCGCTTGCCGACGTGATTGTACGAATTGTGCGTCCAGCAAGAGGTTGAAAGATATCTAGGAGCATTCCGGTTTCTTGTTTGATTAGGATAGCGGGAACCTCCTTGAGGGCAACTTCTTCAAGGGGGAAATTTGTGCTTACACCTAGGATAGCTAAACGAGCTTGTCCCATGTAGCAGTCTGCGACCAAATCCCTTACATTTGGGTCCTGCATTCCATTTTTCGATTTTAACCAAGATGGCAAAACTGCATTGCAGAAGGTATTAGTTCTTTGCAATAAAGCACTACGGACTGCTTCATCTTCCTTTTCTGCTGCGTAGGCCGGTGCTAAAGATCCAGCTACATAAAAGAGGCTCAGAGCAACCAACATAAAAAGCGCTCCTTTTAAAAATGAACTTAAAACCATAAAATTTTCCTCCTGATCAGAAATTAGAAAATCCGCCAATTTGCATCCCCTTGGGCTCGCCAGAACCGGACACAGTTGCGGGCTGAGTTACTGGTGTTTCTTGAGCTATAGAAAGTGAAGTGTTCAATGCAGTAATGACGTTTGCCATATCTTCCAGGGACTGAACGCCTACGGTTTGTGACTGAATGTTATCAACTTTTGGAATTGCGCGTGACGCAATCTCTTGGGTCATCTCCAATCGTCCAAGTTGAATGGCAATAGCAAGCTCATCACGGAGTTCTCTGAGAGCGTCTTTTTCTGCGATGACCTCGGTGTACATATCACCAAGCCTATCAACACTTTGATCGAGTGAGTCCAAGCGACGATTACGAATGGCTCCGTTACCATCTACTTGACGACCATTCAGTCTTGCCTTGTCCACACCAATTCGCCGATCAAGAACCGTGCTAATCCTTCTTAGGCTTTTAAATTTAGCTGCAAGGAGTGGATCTTGTTGTGTCCAACGCCTTAGTTGCACCAATGCGCGCCGCATGGATTTACCAGCAGCTACGTTGGTTTCAATTCGGGTGCGAAGTATTTCAGCATCGCCTTTTGCATCTGTAGTTTTTCTGACTTCGACTGCTAATTTAGCAAGATCTGTAAGATTAGCAGAAATGACTGCTGCAGCTGAGTCAACAAGCTTGAATGATTGACTTAGATACTCTGCCGACTGATTAATAAGTTGCCCGTGCATAGAGCGACGGATAGCAAGGCCATTTCTATCCTTTTTTTCTTTTGGAAGTGCGGCCAACTTCTTGCGTAGTATCGCCATCTCTTTTGATAGAGTATCAAGTTGGTTATTTATAAAAACAACATCGTGGTCATGGGCACTTGTTCGATCATCAATACGCTCAAAGGCTTGGAAAATCCTTGAATCAAGAGAAGTTTGTGTTGCAAAAGCCGACAACGGCCAGGAAAAAGCCAAAGAAATAATTGCCATAACCATAGCAGCTGATATTAATTTTTGGATTTTCATTTATTGAACTCCCTTGTTGATACCCGCCGTTACAATTGGAAGCAACCTGTCCCGGAATTGTTGAATTCGCTCAGATGAGTTAACTGGAAGGTTTTGTTGGTTCATTGCCCGGTAAAGGCTAACCACTTCTGTATAAGCAGGCGGCACGCGGACGGGCGATCCAAGAGAAGTGTCGAGTTGATGAGAAATCCTTTTAAAGGCTGTTATATCACCTTCTCGAAGAGCGAGTAGAGCCATCGACGTGCTTAGCGCCCTGTACCCATCGCTTTCCCTATGTTGAATATCTCTCAATTCACCAAGAAGAATACGAGCTTCTAAGAACCGTTTATGTTCTGATAATTCAACGGCATTTTGAACGATGATTTCTTGGCTATGACCTGAGCCTGGAGATGAAGGATTTTCTCCCACCGTGAAGCTTTGATCTTCAGACGGTTCGTTTGAGTTAAACCATTTCACCCCCGACATCCCAAAGCCCGACATTCCTCCATCATCAGAAGAACAACCGGCAAGAAGTATCGCCGTAATCAGTGCGACAACAATAGATCTTGTGTTAGGTAAAGTCATGGAGTGCAGCAGGTATGAATTTTTGGTAATACCCATAATTTAAATCCTTCTTTATTTGACCCCTTGGCCATTTTTTAGAGCAGTGCAAACATTCTCTATGTTCAAGCACCGTTCCTCACTAATATTTATTCACCAAAACAACACTTGACCTGACTCAATCACAGGTGTGTGACATTATTGGGCACATCTAATTTTAGAGGACGCTTACAGAGGAAATTCTGTTGAATTATTTTCTGCCATTTTTCTAGCCATTTGCTGTCGCTCTGCACGGCAAGTAAATTCAACTTGGTACAAATCAAGGCATGAAAGAAAGTTGTCGGTTAGCCCTTGATGGATTTCCTCATCTAGTATGGAAGCTAGGGCAGGCTCGTGATGTAACAAATCCAAAGCAATACCCTGGTGACGGCCCATGCAGGCAACAAGAGAACGAATTTGGCGGGGTATCTGAGAGAAAAAAGCAGCGAACGCTATATCCGCTTCGTATAGCCATTTAGAAGCTATGGAACTTTCCAAGTGGTGTGAGGTTAAATCACGAGACTGAGATTGGCTCAGCCAAATACCTTTTTCATTAAACAATTGCCATGTTGGGACAAACTCCCTAGCTGAGTTGTCTGAAAGGTTTATTTCCCAATATCCATAATGTTTTCTCCACAGACCATAGACATAGTGATAGCAACCGATCTGTTCAATTAATGCTGTATTTGTCAGCACATACTCCCACAGCACTTGAGAACCATTGTTTGTCTCAGAAGCGCTACTGACCAGCCCTTGTCTCTTCATATCATATTCTCGTTATGTTCTTGCGAATCTCTAATCTGAACATTTATATAGGACAGATGCGGGCATGGAGTTATCTATGTCAAAATTGGTCATACTGTGCACAGCCACTCTGTATTTATTGATTTTAATTCCTCAGGGATCTCATTACACTCTTTATGGGGAAAGCAATGAGATATGAAAAGGTAGATAATCTGATGGCACTTGCGCTTGAGATGCAAGCTGCACGTGGTGGCCTGTCATTGAAAGATATAGAAGCTCGATTTGATGTTGGCCGCAGGACAGCCATGAGAATGCGTGATGCAGTGCTGCGCATCTTTCCACAAGCAGATGAAGTGTCTACCGATGAACGAACCAAACGCTGGCGGATACCAACAGGAACACTAAACAAGCTTATTGGATGCAGTGCTGATGAGTTAGGCGATCTGGAAACGGCTATATCAGTTCTAAAACGAGAAAATCTGTTGGAGCAGGCAAGCTCTCTTGAAAACCTCAAAGCAAAGCTTACTGCATTGATGAACCCAGATGTGGCTCGTCGTGTTGAACCAGATTTAGAAGCTCTTCTTGAGGCAGAGAACCTTGCCTTAAGACCAGGGCCAAAACCTCGTACGCGCCCGTTTGTGCTGTCCGAGTTACGAGATGCTGTGAAGGCCTGTCGCGCATGTACCATTCGCCAACGAACCAGAGCTACTGGTAAAGTTAATCAACGTACAATTTACCCATACGGGTTTCTTTATGGTCAGCGGCATTACTTAATCGCGTTTGTCCCAAGGGCAACAGGAAGAAAATTTAGAATGTTTAGCCTACCAAACATTGTAAGTGTAAAACCTACGGATGTTTTCTTCGAGAGGGATCCATCCTTTACATTGGAAACTTTTGCTCAAAATTCTTTCGGTGTGTACCAAGAGGAGTCTGTAGATGTGGTATGGAAATTCTCTCCACGTGCTGCCAAGGTTGCTAAAGATTTTATTTTTCATCCAAGTCAAAAACTCGAAGAATTAAATGATGGCTCCTTAATTGTAAGGTTTCATGCGGGAGGTATGTTGGAAATGTGCTGGCACGTTTACTGCTGGGGAGATCAGGTTGAAGTGCTGGAACCAAAAACCCTTGCTGATATCTGCAAAGATAAAAGTAGATCTTGGCCCGGTCTCCCATAGTTATTTTATTATATTGCCGTTTAACTAAATAGTTCTCCATCTGATTATATATGTCGGATGATCTCCGCAACAGATCACAAATAATCAAATTTCGAATTAGGGACTCGTGTAAGCTAAGACTGCTCTATTGGCACAATACTAATTTAGGCAGGTTGAACACCCTGACGTTGTTCACGTTCTCTGATCCACCAAATTACGGGAATAGATAGCAACACCATCCAACCCTTTCCAACCACTTGGCCCCAGAGATAATCCAGGCTGCCAAAAGCCAAATAGAGGAATAAAATACTGTCGATCATCAATCCTACGAAACTGCTGGCAAGAACGGCAGTGATTAAGCGCTTCCTTTGTAATGGTGTATACACGGCAAAATCAGCTAATTCAGAAAATAAAAATGCTACAGTTGACGCCAAAACCAAGGCTGGTGGCGCCACAAATGCGGAAGTTATGGCTCCTAGAAAAATGGCCCCAATAGTCCATACTTTACCCAGGCGCCGTTGAACCAGGTCTCTTAGCACCAAAGCCAAACCAATCATCAGCACGCCACTGGGAGAATCGAGACCTGGTGCAACTGGAATTAGACATGGACCGTTCGGAACACATACAGTGCCGAAGTTATGAACCATCCAGTTCGCCATTGGTACAGTCAAAATGAACGCAGCAAAATAGCCAAAACCTTCGTGTCGGACTGTCATGGTTGGAGTTCCTTTTCAAAATAGGCGAATCTATAATCTGCAGTAAAATACCATATTTGTTTATTTTTGTAGCACTTTTTTATGAATTTTTTTATCAAAAAGCAGTTTAACTGCAATAATTTTTTAAAAATACGTAAAAAAATTATGTAGTTTCAATCAATTATGTTATCGTGGTTCTTTCAAAGATAACCACAGAAGATACCAGTCTATGGACACAATTGTCATCACCACCTGCTCAAATCGCAAACGGCTTAAGCCCACTGCAAACCTTAGAGCTAGCGCCCTTCCTATCGGAGTACTGAACGTTGTCGCTCGTGAATGGCTATCGCGAATTGACTTGGCAACCGAGACAATTTCTGCTGGGGAGCTTTATTGTGGACGTGGATTTCGTGAAGCTGAAATAACGGCAGCACGATTTGGTAACAAACCATGGATCATTTCAGCTGGCCTAGGGTTGTTAGATTACGACAGGCAAGTGCCAGCTTACGATTTAACTCTGTCAACGTCATCTTCTGACTGCATTCTGAAACGCATTGAAGGAACAGTGACGCCATCAGACTGGTGGGAAGAAATAGCACGACAACGCTCTACAGATCACCCTTTGTTGGATTTGATTGTGAACAATCCAAAAGCTCTAGTTCTCATTGCCACATCAAGCGCGTACACGAACCTAATTGCAAGTGATTTGCTGAGTTTGCCCGAAACGGATAGCTCTCGATTGCGGATATTCGGCCCTAGAAATCTTGAGAAAGTCCCTAAACAAATCAGCCCATTGATAATGCCTTATGATGCGCGGTTTGACGGACCTAATAGCCCCTTGCCTGGCACAAGAGGTGA
>CALKND010000020.1 GCA_938092065.1 uncultured Rhodospirillales bacterium | reverse complement strand
CGATATGAAACCGATTGAATGATAGACATATCGTGTGAGGGTAAAATACTCCCTCGTCCTGCTGGAAATGTTTAGACACCTATATCCAACTTTGGTGCAGTCGTATCTCCATCCGTAAAGTCCATTGGAGAAACCCATCGTGTTGTCTGGGAAACTTGAACTGTCCTTCTATTTAGACAGACGGGATACCTCAAAATGATAAAATCTGAAAAAATTTTGGTTTAGGCATAGCGATATCGAAAAAATGGTTTAGGTATGCCTTTAAATTCTGGTATTTAAAGTCAAATTTTTAGTGATTGAGAAGGGTAGTTAGACATTAAAGTTAGACACAAAGTTAGACACTTTGTTTTAAACTATTGATTATAATGATATAGTACGGAATCATAATCCGCTTGTCGGGGGTTCGAGTCCCTCCTCCGCTACCAAAAAAATCCCGTAATCTCGTTAGGTTACGGGATTGTCACCCCACAATTAAAGTTAAGCTTGAGTTAGAGATAGTTAGACATTATCTGGAGACAGAATGATATGAGCATAGATCAGATTTTGAATGTCATGAATGGTAAGTTTGTGGATTTACCAGATAAGGAAATTGGGTAATGGATTTTATTTCTGCAATTAAACGTCTTCAAGGGTGGTTGTATCCTGTTGAGAAAATAGAAAGAGAGATACTGGATGTAAGTAAAACTATAAATGCATTATCTTCTGATCGTGGTGTTAATATTGAAGGTAAAGTATATCAATATTTTCCGTCCAAAGCAGATGCACTGGATTTTGCAAAAAGATGGACAAGAGGATCGGATAATAGTTTTACGGTCGAGCACATAGATGTGGATAGACTAGACATAAAATTTTACTCTCGTCCTTGTAACATTTCAGTGTTTCGAGAGGATCACCCAAACTTTGATCCCAAAGATAGAGGAGGGATTTTACATCAAACTCCTGCTTTGTTTTTTGGTATGGAAACCGCAAGTAATGAACAAGGGGAGGACTATTACGATTTGTGGTTTTATGATTTTTGTAAATTAAAATTAAGTTGGTTGAAGGAATATAGGGATCACTTGATTAACGAGAAGAGAAGTTTGGCAGGAAATAATAAAGACCCTCTATCATTTTTATCATAGAAGTCGAACTTACTCTTCAGACATGTATTCTCCCATACTTCGTTAAGGGTGTTATTGAGAACTGACTTTTAAGTTTGGTTCCATTTGCAATATTCCAAGAGAAACAGGCATTCTCAGTATGTGTCAGTTACATTTGGTGTCATCAGGATAAACGCGGTTTAAAGGCCCTGTCACTGGAAAGTGCGACTGGTGGGTGCCAAACTATTCAATCCTGACATAAAAAGGCAATAATGAGCAAAAATCTTCAAATCACCACGATACTGAATTCGCGTAAAATAAATTGGCCCCAAGCGAGCGGATGCCTTTGGTGTTTTTGGTATATGGGAGTCTGATGAATGTGCCAGAAGGCAGCGCCTAATGTTGCACTTGTCAGATCTTGATTGTTGGTTGACTATGGAAAGCCCATAAATTTCAGCAGCCAGAGCGCGCCAAGCCCAATGATGATGGTAATCACAATTGACCTGCTGATTAATGCCACAACGACTGCCACGAACGCGGCTGGCAATTGGGCATTGTCTAGTAACATGATATTATTTTCTTTGCCTGTCAGCACCGCCGGAACGAGGATTGCCGTTAGCACAGCGATAGGCACAAAACTGCGAGCATCTTCAAAGATAGTTGGTAACTTGCGGGGAGCAATGCCCGATAGCATGACGAAGCGCATAACGAAGGTGAAAAGCCCGGTGATAATGATGATGGCCCAAATCATCGCATCACCTATAGCCGCTTGAAATGGTGGAGTAGCCAGCCAGCCAGAACCCCGCCAATTGCAGCAATCAGAATCCCGCTGTTCCATGGTAGGCTTTGTCCAGCCAGCGCAAGCCCACCCGAAGTCACGCAAGCCAATAAGTCAGGTCGTGTCCGTATCGTAGGCGTGACAATGGCAATGAAGGTCAGCGGGATAGCAAATCCCAGTGATAATTCTTCTGGGATGGTCGCGCTGGCAAAGACACCAATTATTGTTGAAATTTGCCAAAAAACCCACAAGGCCATGCCAGCGCCTAGTAGATAAAAATGTTTGAATGGGTTGGTCGGGCGTTCAAGAAAGTGTTTGATGCTCACCGCATACGCTTCATCTGTAAGAAGGTATGCAAGTGCGATGCGCCAACGCAGCGGCAATTGGCGAAGATATGGGGCGACAGACGCGCTGTAGAGAACATGACGCAGATTGATCACTGAAACCGATGCGCCGACAAAGAACGGTGGTGCACCGTTTGCCCAGAGCTGGGCGAAAACAATTTGGCTGGCTCCGCCAAATAGGATTGATGACATCAGTATTGTCTGTAGCGGTGTAAGGCCGCTAGAAATGCCGAGCATTCCAAAGATAAGGCCGAAAGGAACAACGCCAAGCTGCAAGGGTAATTCATCGCGAACGCCCGTCCAGAATTCAGAACGAGGGGACCCTGTAATGATTTTTGACTTAGAATCTGGGCTGTGCTTTCCAAATGTCATAAATTTTTTACATGCTAGCTTGCTAGGGCTGGGTGTTTGGTCTGCCTGTCTTGCTTAGCGACGTTGCAGATGCGATGGAAGCCTATATTAAAATAGATGTTATTGGGTCAACTAAAGGTTGTGCAACTACCTCACCCTTAAAGGACCGCCCTTCACCCTTAAATTCGAGCTTCGTTCCCAATTCTGTATATAGTGTCTCAAGCAACGCAAAACCAATATTGGATTTGCGGCGAGGTGAATAGCAAACGGATCGAATAGTACCTGCTATGGTACCGTCTACACGGGCGACCCACGGGTGTTCATTGAAAGTTACGGGATCTCCGTCAAAGATAATTCCTACCAGTTTTCGCTTTGGTCCATCCTTGGAAAGGCGGATTAGAGCTTGCTTGCCAATGAACTCATCCTCACGGTCCAAGTCGACAAATTTTCCCATGCCCACTTCAAAAGGTGTGCTGTCTGGGTGTGTATCTGCACCGAAAGACAACAAGCCGCTTTCTAGCCGTTCTATATAATTTGGAGCACCTGGACCAATTTCATAAGGTTTGCCAGCTTCTTTAACTTTATCCCATAAAGTTGGACCACGCGTTCCATCACAAAGATACAATTCATATCCACCCTGCTTGGACCAACCAGATCGAGCTACAACTAAGGGTATTCCATCAAGCTCTGTTTCTTTGAACCAGAAGTATTTCAAGTTACGGATCCAGTCACCAAACAAGTCGGCAACTACGTCCACTGCTTTCGGCCCTTGAATAGCCAGCGGGCTGACGTCAGGCTCGCTAACCACAACATTGTATTTCCCTTCTTTGGCGATGGCACGTACCCACAAAAGTATGTCGCTGTCTGAAATAGATAGCCAAAACTTCTGTTTTTCAAGGCGCAACACAACTGGGTCATTCAGTAAGCGGCCTTCATGATCGCAAATTGGTACATAATTTCCTTTTCCTACAGGGCAGCCTTTTAAGTTACGTGGCGTTATATAACGAACGAGGCGTTCTGCATCTTGGCCCTCTATTTGAACTTGCCGTTGGGCAGCGACATCCCACATAGAGACACCTTCCATCAGCTTGTTGTACTCAGCCAATGCATTGCCGTAGGACACTGGCATAAACATCTGGTTGTATATGGTCATGGCGGTGGCCCCATCAGAAACGGTGCGGTCAAAAAAGGGAGATTTGCGCTCGCGTGGGCCCATTGCTATTTGATATGACATGACTTTTACCGTGTTCCAAACCTAATAAAAAGACACCGCTACACCCAGATTACGTACGGTGCAAGATTAAAAATAATAGTTGGAAATTTAGTTTAAAAATCATGAACTTGAATTTAGGCATTCACGCTTGAGTTATGTTTCCAAAATAAGCCAAAGAACCTCTAAATAAGTTTTTATTTTAGGCGTATTTTCTGAACTCTTTTAAAGGTATATTTTTTTATTCTGGAGTGTTTTCATGCAAAATTTTTTTTTGCCCCAATATTGATATATATAACAAAAATAATAGAAGCTGCCTGCACTGATTAATAAACTTTGGAATAAATACAGATGCTTACTAATTTTATTGATGATAACCAACCAAGTATCCCTATTGTGGTTCTAGCTGGGAAAGAGGCCCTTGCTTTTTGGCTCAACGATCAATCTGCTAGGGTTAAAAACTGGGTTTTGGCAACAGAATTTGGGGCTAATACTGGCTCAACCTGCCTGATCGCAAGTGTGTCTGGTAACTTGCAAATGGTTCTTGCTGGAACAGGCGAAGAAGATCTTTCAAATTTGTGGATGTGGTCCGCCATACATAATGGTCTGCCAGGAGGAAATTATAGGCTTGATGAGTGTTTAAATGCAGAAGAGGCAACACAGGCGGCACTTGGCTGGGCTCTCGCTGGGTACAGGTTCGAGCGCTATTCTAACAATGCATTAGAAAAGTCTGAACCGATACTCGTATGGCCTGAAAAATGTGATTGCGAACATGTGACCGTGACCGCTCAGGCAACATTTCTTGTCCGCGATTTGATTAATACGCCAGCCAATGACATGGGACCTAAACAATTGGCGGACTGTGCCCAAACCCTGGCTAAAAACTATAGTGCTGAGTGCAGTGTTATTGTTGGCGAAGATTTACTTGAGGCCAATTACCCGGCAATCCATACAGTTGGCCGTGCTAGTGTAAATGCGCCGCGTCTGATTGATATCCTGTGGGGTATAGATTCAAACCCGAAAGTGACCTTAGTTGGGAAAGGTGTTTGTTTTGATACTGGAGGACTAGACCTGAAACAGACCTCAGGCATGAAGCTTATGAAAAAAGATATGGGGGGGGCTGCCCATGTACTAGGTCTTGCTTCGATGATAATGGCAGCAGAACTTCCCATTCGACTGCGAGTGCTTGTTCCTGCAGTTGAAAACAGCGTGTCAGGCAATGCCATGAGGCCTCTGGACGTGATTACTATGCGTGATGGTCAAACTGTCGAAATAGGTAACACAGATGCTGAAGGTCGTCTGGTTCTTGCAGATGCACTGAGTGCTGCCTGTGAGGAGGATCCTCAAATGTTAATTGACATGGCGACCCTTACTGGCGCAGCGCGCGTGGCCCTCGGGACAGACATGCCCGCCCTTTTTTGCAATAATGATGCTTTCGCTAGTGATTTTGAAGTCCATGCGAAAATCCAAAATGACCCTATTTGGCGTATGCCTTTGTGGAAACCATATAAAAACATGATAGAAGGAAAAATAGCGGATTTAAATAATGCTGCAGATGGTGGATATGGCGGAGCTATAACAGCGGCGCTGTTCCTAGAGGCTTTTGTTGGCCGGGATGTTAACTGGGCCCACTTAGATTTGATGGCTTGGAATACAGCGCCTAGGCCGGGTCGTCCAGAAGGTGGCGAGGCTATGTCCATGCGCGCTTTGTTTGCTCTCCTGAAAGAGCGTTTTGTCTAGTACTTAGGGTTGCATTTAGAGGATTGGTTGAATAATTATTTTAAGTGCTTCTGTTTTAGTTTTGGCAGCAGGCTATTCAGTGCATGGATAACTATATAGGCACCTAGACTCAGAAGTGAGATAAAAAACATACGTAGAAATATCTGCTCTGATATTTTTTTTCTGATTCGTTGCCCAATAATCATGCCAACAGCTGCTGGTAGCAAGGCGGCAGATGACAGAGCGCCTAATTCAATTGTCAAAAAATTATTACTTTCCAAAGCGAATGCAAGAGCAACTGTAGATAAAGTAAAAAGCATACCCATAGCCTGATTGAGCATTTCTCGTGGTAACCCAATCGCCTGAAGGAACATTACACCGGGCACGACAAAGGATCCGGTCATGCATGTGAAAAGGCCGCTTGCCAAACCCGCCAGTGGACCAAGCCAAGTTTCCTGGCGTTGGGTAAGTATCAAGTGGTATCCGTAGAGGTTGATACTTGAATAAAAAACAAGGACAGTACCGAGAAGCGCCGACATAAATTCCAAGTCGATATATGTTAGAGCAGATGCTCCAATTCAGACTGTGACTGTTGCAGAAACCAGAAAAGCCCATATACGTCGGAAGATATCCTTCCCATTACCACCAAAAGTTGCTTGCCAGAAATTAGTCACAAAAGCCGGTACGAGCAATAGGCTCATAGCCTCCAGCAATCTAATAGCAACAGTCAGTAAAGAAAGGCTAACCAATGGAAGGCCGAGACCAAGAACCCCTTTTATAGTGCCTGCTACAAGAAATGTTCCAGCTACAATGAGGATGGTTGCAATATCAATCATGCAATCAGTTTATTAGTTATATTTTTTAATCAGAAATGCCTTTTTTAGTCGTCAGTTGAAGCCAATTTCAACACCTGACTTTATTACAAAATATATTGTTATTTATATTTTTTGCTGCAAAATTTTTTTAACATTTATTTTAAAATGAAGGTTACAAATTATTTAGAATTTGGTCTCTCTTTAAAATATATTCTTCTTTCTTAATTAGCCCATCGTCTAGTGATCTCTGCAGGTCATGTAATTTTTGTATGGCAGTTAAAGGATTTGGCTCTGACAAAGTTTCCGCGGCCCCACTAATGTCTGGAGGGTTTTTCATTGGAAGGCGTTTGAAGAACTCTATAATGTTCTCTCTAATTGCTCCCTCTTTTGCAAGACGCATCCCCCCCACTGGGAGTTCATTTCCAGTGTGCGCGGTAGTGTAAGATGCGGAGATTAATTCCTCGTACCATGTAATCTTTGTTTCTCTTTCAACAACTCTATATTTAATGTTTGAAGTGACCTTGAAATCACCCCTAAATAATGGCTGATTTAAAGATTCAATATTTGCAAACAAATCAAACTTGGACAAAGATTGTGAAACGGCTAGTAATCCATTTTGTTGGAGTGATGCGCTGAGGGCTTTTTGAAAAGATTCGTTATCTACTTTCACGCTCAGCAAAGAATTAGTCTCTTTACCCGTGTCAACTGGAACAATCGCTATTCCATCTTCAAAATCTGGACTTGGTGAAATATCTCCTAAATCTTGAGGCGTAACAATCATATTCTCGACAACCGCAGGGGATGCGCATGCTGATAAGAATAGCATTGCTAACGCTAGTATTCCATGGAGTGACTGTCTCAAAACATACATACTACACCGTCCACTATTTTGTAATTGTCTATTGAAGACCCTCTTTGATACAGGGTGAACTTAACTTTAAAAAACCATATTATGCAGCGAGTATGCTGTATTGCAAGAGCAGGGTTGGCTTGTTCTAACATCAATTTTTATTTTGTTTTTAACATCACTTGACTTGTGTCGGCTGGCTTTGGTGAAAATGGCAGTATTAGTATGCCCTGTTCTTCTTAATATTTTGTAGAGCTCCAAGAAAATAATTCAATTTTTACTGACAGGGGCCTTTGATAGGTGTGGCAAGAGAGAGCAGATCTATTATAAAAATATTATTAGATCAAAATTTTATATTTACACTAAAACCCATTACACCCAATTTTCCATAAAGAGCCCGCTCGTATCTTTCTCTGGTATCTCAGGTAGGCGCGTAGCGTGGCCTTTAAAGATTCGTGTGGCTGTCCAGCAAGCAGCAGCAGCATCAATAATATCATCTAATTGCACTTCTGAACGCCGGTAATTACCAAATACATCAGAAATTCCTTTAAAGCCAACACCAGAAAGCAAATTGAGGCGTTCTTTTCTTCCACTGCTACTGCGTTTGCTAAAAACAGGTGACGAATCCCCACCCATTTTCCAAAAGCACACTTCTGGATGAATTTCTTTGATCACATTTTGCAATTCAGGGTCGACTAGTGCGTCTGCTTCAATTATTTTTGGAAAAATACCAAAACATTGTTTTGAGATACCAATTCCATCAATTGAACTTTTCCTGTTAGCAAAATTAGCATCTGAATAATTTTCGGGATGGTTTAATGCGCCTCTGACAGGAGGAGAAAATACACTGCTACTTCTCGGATGTCCGAGCAATTTTCTCGCTAAAACATCACAATTCCGTCCACCTGATTTTGCATCAGATAATAAGCCTATGGGAACGTCAACAGCTATTATGCTTAGTTTATGCGAGTATTGAAAAAGATCAGCTAGCTTATTAACGCGTTGAAAATCAGTTATTTCCCCAGTGTTGGCATTAGCTATAACTACAAACCAACCGGCCTTGCAGCCGTCAACTCCAGCAACTAGCTTCATTATAATAAAATCTCGTTTTTTGCGCCCGAATGTAACGGCTTTAAATTTGAACAATACTAAATAACACTAGCCCGGAAACCCTGTAATGGGTGGTTGCTGATAGCGTGGAGTACACATCATTATCTAAGGTTAATTTTTAAAATTATCTAAGGTTAATTTTTAAAGGCTAAACTCTTCCTTCAAAAATGAACAGATGTCGTCAGATGAATACATCCACCTTACATTCGAAGTGGCATCTTCAATGCGTAAACACGGAACTTTGTGCTTCCCACCTTCTCTAATCAGCTCATCCTTGTACAAAGCATGATTTTTGGCATCTCTTAACTCAACATTTAGAGAGTGCTTCCTTAGTTGCCGCCTCACTTTCACGCAGAATGGGCAAGCGTTAAATTGGTATAAAGACATCTTCGCGGTCTTAGCATCCACAACTTCCTGATCTTTTATATCCCGCACAATGGGTTTGGGTCTGGTAAGAAAGTCTAAAGCAAGAATTATTCGTCCTATAATCCATCTAATTATTTTCATATTGATTGCTCATCGTTTGATAAAACAAAACACACTACTGTATGTTTTGACCAAAGAATTAAATTTTACGTTATATTATCTTAGGCGGTGACTTTACTTTATTGCAAGCGCCGGATTTTCCATCTAATACATTTAAAGTCACTGGGTTCTGCTTTAGCCACAAGGGCGATAGTTAAAATGGTCAAAAAAATAAAAATTCTTGAGACTAAACTCGAACAGTTTGTGGGAGAGGGCTTTGCTGCTGATGATCTTAAGGTTGTTACAAAAGAAATCGAATTAGACACCTCATTTGAATCAAATAAATACTCTAATAATTCCCAACAAAATATCAAAAAGATTATTGGGGACGACCCAAGTCAGGATAGAAAAGGGGGTTTATCACCAAATAAAAAATTTTTATTGGTGCCTAGTGATGGGATTGGTGCTGAAACTATGAAACAGTTTAAACGCATAATTGATTGGATGAATAAAGCTCGTTACGTTTCTTTTGATGTCATGGAAACCTCGGACGAAGATACGTGTGACTACGAGCACAACTGTAAAATAACTGGGCAAACTTTGGCTGAGGTATTAAACAGCTTTTCTTTATGTTTAAGACATTCTTTTGAATTGTTAGAAGATGCATATTTGTTAGAAATTGCTGTTCAAAGGGTTATAGAGAGCGGATTACGAACGGATGATATTATGCGGCCTGGTATGACCCTTATCTCTAATGAACAAATTGGGACTGCGGTGATTACTGAGCTTAGGTTAATAGAACAAGGCTTCTGTTTAGAATAAAAATCAATTTTTTCCCATTCTTCTCGGCGCATAATTAATCACTAGTGAAATTTTTTTGTTAAGTTATTTTAATTAATCGTTCCCAGGGCCCCTTTGCCTAAAAACCTTAAATTATCTTACTAGACATATAAAAACTCAGATTTTTTTGCAACACAAACTAATTTACTAATGTCTAATATTTAAAAAAATGATGCAGGTCATGGATAAAAAATAATTGATACATCTATAGAGTGGAACTATAGAAATGTTATATCTTATATTATCAGGTAAAAAAAGGCGAAGCTATGAACGAAGTTAAACCCATTAATAAAAATGCGCCCAACAGTGGTTACCATAGAAATACAATACCACCGCATGACCCCACCTTAACTGAAGTTTTGCCTGGAACTCCCACTGGTGAATATATGCGCAGATTCTGGCATCCTATATGTATGGTTGAGGAGTTAACGGATGTTCCTCGTTACTTGGTGATTTTAGGTGAAGAATTAGTTGCCTTTAAGGATGGAAGTGGGGCAGTAGGCGTTCTTCATGCTCACTGTATACACCGTGGTGCATCTCTCGAATACGGCATGATCCAAGAGCACGGAATAATGTGCTCATACCATGGCTTTAAATTCGATGTTGATGGCACTTGTTTGGAGGTGCCCATGCCAACTGGTGAAGAGGCGGAAGGGTGCCGCATGGCTGCAAACCTCTGCCAAGGTGCTTATAAGGCAATTGAAAAACATGGTCTTGTCTTTGCTTACATGGGCCCACCTGAAGAAGAACCACCATTTCCAGAATGGGAAGGTGATTTTACCTGTCACCCGGATGATAAATTGGTACCTTTCAGTAATGTACAAACTTGCAACTGGTTGCAAGTTCAGGACAATGCTGCTGACCAGTTCCATCACACTCCTTTGCACACCACTGCTTTAATTCCTGGCCATGAGCAAGGAACTACATTTGGTGAGGCTGGCGCTAACGCTTATTTGGTGCGCCCAGATCTTCAGTTTTTCCCAGTTCACGGTGGGAAAAGTATGGCTTGGACATCCTCCCGGCGTGTAGATGACGACTATATGTTTATCCGTATAAATCACCAAATAACGCCAAACGTCAGTTTTCATTCATATTTGTTTGAGGATGGGAAGAAATCAAAGCACTTTAGCAGGGTACATATGCACCGATGGACCGTCCCAATCGATAATACAACTTGTAAAATGATTGGTTGGAGAGGGATTGGTCCTAATATAGACCCACGTGATGTAGGTAATGAGGATTTAATTGGTTATGAAAAGATTGACTTTCTTGAAGGTCAATGTGGTATGCGCAGACCTGAGCGTGCAACGTTTGGTCCAGGGGAATTGCCACCTGTTCCAGACCACCACCGCTATCGCAACGCTTATGTCGATGCCCAACATGCACCAGGTGATTATGAGATCACTGCATCTCAGCGTTCCATAGCGGTTCACGCCCTAGAAAGTCCTATGAAATTTGATGGTGGGGTATATCTATCACGTAAACAATTAAGAGATGCCGTGAGTGGTGACAACGAAGATGCTTCACCCGAAGCTTGGAAGAAATGGCTCGAAGAAGTTAACGGCAAGCCAAATACATACTGCTCTGGCAATGTGTTAGCAATACCCAAATGCGCTTCCCCTGAAGAGGAAGTAGAAAGAAGGCGCGATGTGGCGAAGCGCTGCATTGCAGCAATCACAGAATCTGACAATCTGCCCAAGTCTGAGAGAGCCGCTTTCGTAAAACAAAAAATGGTTGAGATTGAGCAACACTACGCTAATTAGTCGATTGGTAAACTTGCGAATTAAGTTCTGAAACTTGAAACCATATTTTACTACAACTGAGGAAAAAAAATGGCAAAATTCACAATACTTAATTGGCAAGATCTTCCTTCTTTGGTTGAGGCTACGGACGAAGATGGTTCTCATAAGATTCAGCTCAGTCAGCGTTTTCAGGCTCTAATTGACCATGTTGCTATGGAATCTGGGTTAATGGGTAGTGATGCTTACCTTGACGCCTGGAATAAAACTAATGTTAAAGAGCGTGAAGGCACAGCTGAGGAAGTTGCTAAGTTGGTAGTTGAGGAAGTAGAAGCCCAATTCGAAGACATTATGGCAGCACATACAAGTAAAAGCTGAACCTGCCTTTATTTATCCTTAAGCTCATGCCTACGACAACAACACTTACAATATAGACCTGTGGTAGCGAGAGTATAGATTAATAGTCGTAGGGTATATCCTGGTACTGACCAAATGCAATTCCCTTAGATTAACAATTTTTAGCTACGTAGCACGTAAATGAGAACTTGCCTTCCTTCTTTTGCCAACTTTTAGCCCGGCAATTGATCTTTTGTTATGTGAGATTTTGAACAAGAATGAAATTATTTAATTGCTATTTCTGATGTTAACCAGCAGATGAAGCATCAAGCACGCAAATAGTCAATTATCTCTGCACTTCCAGAGATAAACAAAAATAGATCTTCTAGGGCTTTCCTCTTAAAAGGGGCTAGGGTACAAAAAACAAGGATCTGATCGAATATAAAGCATTATTTGATTTTTTTTAGATATTACCCTAATGATGATGTATTACAAAAATGGTACGTTACATCTCCCTAAAAAAGTATAAAAATTCACATTTGGCTCGGGTGACATAGCGTCCAAAGCAAGAGGTGTTATGATTATTGATGGACTATTCAGGCTAGTGTAATCTTCATCTAGAGTGTCTACAGTTTACCTCCACGTATGACCTTCATATTAGATTATTATTATATATTGGTTAAGGCATTGATTAGAGGTATTCATAAAGAAGATTTAATTTTGACTCTAAAGGGAGCCCTGAAGTTGAGGTTGCAACAATGACCCTCACCGATCTTAGTACAAAAAAGAACGACACCCCTGTGTCTTTCGCCGAAAAAGCCTATCAGCTTCTAATTCGTATGATAACCCGCCTTGAGCTTGCCCCCGGCACTGTTCTGGTGGAAAAGGACCTAATGGCTGAACTTGAGATCGGACGCACCCCTATTCGTGAAGCTTTACAGCGTATTGCTAAAGAAGGCTTAATCCAGCATCTGCCAAATCGGGGCATGCTGGTAAGTGACCTTGGGGCTTCTGACGTTCAAAGTATTTATGAGTTTCGTAGCTTAATTCAAGGTGCTGCAGTCAGGCTAGCGGCTGTCCGGGCCACTCAAGAGGATAAAAATAACTTGAAAGCCCTTGACGATATGCTCGAACAGGCCACGAGCGAGTTTGATATTGATAGTTTTGTTGCACTAGATTGGCGCTTTTATGAGGCTATCGGACGTGCTTCAAAAAACATCTATTTGCAAGAAACCCTTCCACGCATATTTAATCTTCATTTACGTCTTTGGTTCTATATTTCAAGTAAAACTGGGATTTGGCATCCAGTTGCCCGTTCCCACAATAATATGACTAGTGGTGTGGTTGATGCAATCCTGGCAGGCCTCCCTGACAAAGCGGAGGAGATAATGACATCGCACATTACCAGTCGCCATAAAGAGATCAAAGCCATGCTCTAGTGCCTTATGTGCATATCCTTTGAAAATAAGTAATAAAGCTGTCTACTGAGGTAGTCTTAGAAATAAAGTTATAGTTACTTTTTGAAAAATATGCCTTGTCGTTTTTTGTCCAGCAAAAGCTGTTATCTTAAGGCTAAAGAGATCTCTGTATTCTTCCTTCGTGTCTAGATTATGGTTAAGAAATTCCGTGCGAAGTATGAAAGCCCTAATTTACTTTAATTTGGTATTCCACACGAGAGATGAGTGAGGAGTTAAATGTTATATATCATAGCCCTCCTGTGTATTACCATTTTTGGATGGTTAGGGTTTGTCATGGCCGTGGATGCTTTTGAGGCACTATGGATAGGCGACTTTAAGAGTGCAACTTTGCCAGGGATCGGTTTTTTTGCAGTGGTAGCATGCTTTATTTTCAGCATGAGAAATTAATTTGAGCACATAGGAGGAGCAATAGGTGGTCGCGGATTGACAAGTTAGATAAATAGTAAGCTATCTGATTGTATGGGATTATATACGATATCGACCTTCTGTTATTGGGTTCGCGTTTGATTAATTAGATATACCTGCGTGTCAGACTCACCAATAAAATCGTAGCTATCACAAACTTTTTATTGTTTTTATAATTAAGTTTGGGATTGCTTATGTAAGTATTTTGGAAGACCAGCGAAGCCTGCGTGGTGATGTGTATCTTAGTGGGTTCTAGTGGTTGCCGAAGTATACTTGAGCCAGAAGAGTGAGTGCTTTACTTTCAGGAGGTTCTTGCATGGCAGCAGAGACACCTCAAGGAAGTGTAGCGGCATTTGCAGCAGCTTCGTTGGCCAGCGCTGTTTCCCCAATAACCCGGTATGCTCTTTCAAGGCGCACCCAACCGTCTTTGTCTTTTGGGTTCTCCTTCATCTTAGCTGCTAGGCGTTCAACCATTGAGTGAATCATTTCGTTTCGATCCTCTTTAGTCATTCCCAAAGCTGCTTTGACATCAGCAGTGGTTGGCCCCGGGGTAGCAACGTTTTCAGTCTGAGCCTTATCATAAGCTTTTTGGATGCCTATAGCTATTGCCTGGACTTCCGGGGTGGGCTCAATTGTGGCCGCATCAATTCCTAAATCCTTGGCCGCCTGGTCAATCTTCTCTTTTACAATAGGTAACCATGGTGCACCTTTCTGAGACAGCGCAAGCAAATCGATCCAAGCCTGTAGGGCTGAAAGCAGATCACCTCTCTGGGCCTCGAACATACCGAGATAATATCTTGCCTTAGCATTTGTTTTATTATTCTCAAGAGCTTTCATGAATAAAGCGTGGGCTTCTTCCGTGACAACAGAATTTTTTGCTAGTGACAAAGCTTCAGCGTAATCAACAGCAAGGTCAGGTTTTCCACCACTTAACTGGTAGGCAACAGAGAATGCTGATGCTGCGTCTGCATAACGACTATTGCTGAGATACGAACGTGCTAAAAGCGTCCAACCGCGCAAATCGTCTGGATTGCTTTGCAAATGTTTAACCATTTTGTTCGTCGCTTGAATGAGGTTTTGTTGTTGTTGTGTCTGTAAAGTAACATTAATTGCTTCACGCTCTGCAAATGGTTGATCAGGTTGGGTTGGGCTTCCAAGAGTTAAATACAAAAGAATCGCTCCTAACGGAACGCTTATGGAAAAAAAAGTAAGGATTAAGCGACCGTGTTCAGACATTGTGGAAGTGTTTTGCTTGTCACTCATGTCTACGGCGGCGAGCATGCGACGCTTTATTTCTATTCGCGCTGCTTCTCCTTGATCCAAACTCAGCAGGCCGCGTTCTAGGTCAGTTTCGATTTCTATCAATTGGTCTTTATAAACATTTATATCGTAAGCTTCTCGTGGTGCATTTTTACTTCTCTTAAAGTTTAGTATTGGCCAGCACAAAAATCCTAAAATTAGTATGACAAGTATGGCAGCTATGATCCAAAAATGTATTTCTGCGGTACTCATTTATTATTCTTCATCCTCCAACAAAGCCTTAATACGGCGTTGTTCCTCGTCGTTTAATCCCTCCGTTGTGAGAACAGAAGAACTCTGACGACGATGAAAGAAGACTAACAATATCAGAAAACCAAGGGCTAAAATCAAAAGTGGGCCATACCATAACGCATAGGTTGATTTATTAAGAGGCGGTTTTAACAGTACGTAGCTTCCATAACGTGAAACGATGTAATCAGTCACTTCAGCGTTGGTATCACCGACGACAAGTCGTTCACGAACCAGTAACCGCATGTCCCGAGCAAGACCAGCGTTGGAGTCGTCAATTGATTGGTTCTGGCAAACCACACATCTGAAGCCCTTAGAAATATCTCGTGCTCGCGCTTCCAATGCCGTGTCAGCTAATACCTCACTTGGTTCAACTGCAAATGTTGGAGATGAGTAAAATGTCGTTAGGCTAAGAGCTACAAAAATAAAAAAGGTTATTATTTTTCTATTCAAAAAGCTGTGGACTATTGGATGTGTTGCTGTTGGCCTGTCTATCAAGGGAATATGACTAAATTTCATTGTTCCTGCAATTCCTGAACCAAAGGCCACAATTTACTTTGCCAATTTTTAGGGGTGATTGGACCGACATGCTTGAAACGAATGAACCCCCTCTTATCCACGAAGAAGGTTTCTGGTGCTCCGGCAACACCAAGTGCAATGGCAACCTTACTTTTTGGGTCATCACCAATCAATGTATAAGGATTGCCCTTCTGGGCCAGCCATCTGGGGCCATCGTCGGAATTTTTCTCTCGCCAATCAATGCCATAGATGGGTACTAGTCCTTTAGTACTAATTTCCATTAAAAAAGGGTGTTCCGCAAGACATGCAGCACACCACGATCCAAATATATTAATCAAAGTAACCTGACCTTTTAGATCTTTATGTGAAAACCCTCGTTTTGAACCTTTGATGGGCGCTAAATCAAAGTGAGGTACTTTTTGGTCTATCAACATGGAGGGGATATTACGTGGGTTCAAATTTAGGCCGACTGCAAAATATCCAACAATGACAAGAAAAATAAAAAGGGGTAGCAGATACACCAACCGCTTCATGTTTGGCCTATCCCTGATGCTTCAACTACTTTTACATTCTTAATTTTGTGCCTGCTTGGAGCTCCAACTCGGTAGCGTCTATCAGAAATACTGACGAAAGCGCCAAAGGCCATAATTAGGGAACCAGCCCACATCCAGGCAACTAAAGGGTTAAAATAAAGCCGGGTAACAAACTTACCATCGTTTCCTTCAGGATCTCCTATAACTGCGTAGAGATCACCAGAAAAAAGTGAGTGAATTGCGGCTTCCGTAGTCGGCATTTGACGAACTGGATAATTTCGTTTTTCTGCACTCAAAACAATTACATGCTGGCCGTCCTGAGTTACCTCAAACTTCCCCTCGATAACAGTATAGTTGGGCCCTTGTCCCTGGCGTGCTCCAATGAACTTGTAATCATAGCCAGCCACATTAACTGTATCACCTGGCTTCATGACCTGTATTTTTTCAACTTTCCAACCCCCAACACCAGCCATGCCGGCAATAACAATAGCCATGCCTGAATGAGCGAGGGTCATGCCCCAAGAGGCACGGGTTTGGCTAAATAAACGACCAAAAGATTCTTTAAGTGGCCCCTTAAAAAGCCTTATTCGTTCTCCCAATTCAACCAAGGTAGCAACAAACAACCACATGGCTAGGCCCAAGCCGACAATAGCTAAGAATGGTCCATGGTTAAGCAAGGCTAGAATTACAGCACAAATTAGCCCGGTTAAAATAAAAGCTGTTTTCAGGCGCAAGGCTGCCTGTATAAGGTCTGAGCGTTTCCATGATAGAATTGGCCCAAAGCCCATTGCTACGAACATGGGTATCATTAGTGGAATGAACACAGCGTTAAAAAAAGGTGCGCCGACTGAAACCTTACCACCACCAACTGCATCCAGAAATAATGGGTAAAGTGTGCCAAGTAACACCACTGCACACCCTGTTGTTAGCACTAAATTGTTTAACAGTAAGCCACCTTCGCGAGATATCGGCTTAAAAATACCTGTACTACGAAGGGCTGGCCCGCGAATTGCAAACAGGGTCAAAGAACCACCAATAACGATTACTAGCAAAAGTAGAATAAAGACACCGCGTTCTGGGTCTGTGGCAAAGGCATGCACGGAAGTTAGCACGCCAGACCGTACCAGAAAAGTGCCAAGTAAACTCAATGAAAACGCAAGAATAGCAAGAAAAATAGTCCAGGTTTTCATCGTGTCACGTTTTTCAACGACGATTGCCGAATGAAGCAGTGCTGTTCCCGCTAACCATGGCATGAAGGATGCATTCTCAACCGGATCCCAAAACCACCAGCCGCCCCAGCCAAGCTCGTAGTATGCCCACCAAGAACCAAGACCTATGCCAATAGTCAAAAACGACCAGGCAGCCAATGTCCACGGCCTGACCCATCGTGCCCATGCGGCATCGACACGGCCTTCAATTAAGGCTGCAATGGCAAACGAAAAAGCCATAGAAAAACCAACGTAGCCCAGATATAGAAACGGCGGATGAAAGGCAAGACCTGGATCTTGGAGCAATGGGTTCAGACCGCGGCCATCCATAGCCGCAGGGAACACTCGTTCAAACGGATTAGAGGTCAATAACATAAAAAGATAAAAACCAACTGAAATCAGTGCCTGTACGGCCAATACTCGGGCCCGCAAAGTAGGTGGAAGATTGTTTCCGAATATTGCAACAGCCGATCCAAAAGCGGCTAGAATAAACACCCACAACACAAGAGATCCCTCATGGTTTCCCCACACACCGGCAACCTTGTACAGCATTGGCTTCATAGAATGAGAATTCTGCACCACATTGAGGACGCTAAAATCAGAAACTACATGCGAATAAGTCAGGCAGGCAAAGGCAAGGGAAACCATAAGCATTTGTGCTATGGCGGAGGGCTTGTCAAAAGACATCCAAAGTGCATTTCCATGGTGTGCACCAACCATCGGTAAACTTGCCTGAACGATTGCAATAAACAATGCCAATATGAGGGCAAAATGACCAGCTTCAGCGATCACTGTGAACCTCCACCCAATACGTGTCCCTGCTTTTTCATTTTAGAGCTCATTTCATTCCACTTGCCAGATTTTTTTAGGGCGTCAGCTACTTCAGGAGGCATGTAGTTTTCATCATGCTTGGCTAGAACTTCATCAGCAGTAAAAACATCAGAAACAAAAAACCCCTCTGTAACAACTCCTTGTCCCTCACGGAACAAGTCAGGTAAAATACCACGATAGCTGACGTTGACAGTGTTCGCCATGTCCGTAATACGGAAGGTAACCACTGCGTCATCCTTTTTTCTTACACTTCCCTCTTCGACCAAGCCACCAAGACGGTAACGCTTGTTGGGGGAGACAGATTTTGTGACAATGTCCGTAGGACTCTGGAAGAATACTATACTTTCCTCAAAGGCGCTGAGGGTTAGTGCAGCGGCGGTGGCTAATAATAACAATGCTAAGCCAACGAAGGTCAGTCTTTTGTGTTTTCTCTTCACTCCACGTCTTCCTTCGCTGTATTTTCAAGAGCTTCCAATGTCGCCATATTCGCCTTAAGAAAGCGCCGGGTGATGACCAATAAGATAATCATTAGCCCAGCAGTAACAAGGTAGCTAGGCCAAACATAACCACCGTAGCCTTCCATATTAATAAAGTCCCTAATTTGATCCATTACTTTGCCATCCTTATAGCTACCCATGAACCTGTCTCAGGCGTAAGATGCGAATTTTGTTTGAAATAATCTCGGCTCGTATTCGGACCAGCAATACCCAAATATAGTAGGTCTTGAAGGCTAATGCCATTAGCAATAATGGCCACAACATTGATTCATCAATGGAAGGCCCATCCATTCTCAAGACACTTGCGGGTTGATGTAAGGTGTTCCACCAGTCAACAGAAAATTTAATGATCGGCACATTAATTAAACCAACAAGAACAAGAATAGATGACGATTTTGTCCCCCGGGCTGGATCGTCGAAAGCATTAATCAGGGCGATATAGCCTAAATAAAGAAATAATAGCACCAGCATGGAAGTCAGCCGTGCATCCCAGACCCACCAAGTTCCCCACATGGGCTTTCCCCACAAAGAGCCTGTAAACAAGGCAAGAAATGTAAAACAGGCACCGACGGGCGCAGTAGCTTTAGCAGCTATATCAGCCAACGGATGCTTCCAGATTAAGCCAATGCCTGCAGCGATTGCCATGGAAGTGTAGCAAAACATTGCCATCCAAGCAGCAGGCACATGCACATACATAATCCGAACGCTTTCTCCCTGCTGGTAATCTGCGGGTGAATTGAACAACCCTAAATAAAGCCCAGTTCCTGCTAGCAGTATTGTTGCCCAAGCTATCCATGGTTGAGCAATACTGGCGATACGCAAAAAACGGGTCGGATTAGCAAAACGATGTAGCATTTTAGTTTCTCAATTTACCCCTGTTGAGTTTATCTTAACATATATATTCTATAGATATAATTCATTCGATAGCTTGTTTAATGCTAGTGGCGGCAGCCCATGTGCACAGAGGAAGTGCTGCTAAAAAAAACGCACCTAAAATCAATAATTGAGCTTTAGCTTCAAAACCATTTATGATCGCATCAACAGCACTAACTCCGAAAATTAGCACTGGAAGATATAAAGGCAATATAATCAGTGCTAGTAGGACTCCGCCGCGTCGTGCCCCTAGTATTAGTGCTGCCCCCACTGCACCTACTAGGCTTAAAGAAGGTGTTCCCACAACCAGTGCCAGTATCAATACAAGCAAGCCTTCTTTGTTCATGTTCAGTAATACCGCTAATAAAGGGGCAGTGATTATCAACGGCAAACCCGTGGTAAGCCAGTGGGCAGTAACCTTCGCTAGCACAATCACCTCAAGGGCAACGGACGACAAGCTCAGCAATTCAAGGGATCCATCTTCATAATCTATTTGAAATAGTCTTTCTAGCGACAACGTTGAAGCCAGCAGGGCCGCGACCCATATAACGCCAGAAGCAACACGGGCAAGAATGTTAGGCTCGGGACCAACGCCGAATGGGAATATGATAACAATGAGGACAAAGAACATCACTACTGTCATGCTATCAATACCTTGGCGTATAGCCAGGTGTAAATCCCTTTTAAGAACTGTCATGAAACCATTCATAAAGAGTGCTCTAACATTGGACAAGTTTCAGCAAAACCCGCTAGATCTATAACTTGATGGTTGGCCAATTGCATGTCTGAGTGGGTCGAAATTACGACCATGCCTCCACCTGCGCGGTGATGAATAATAGCTGTTTCAAGGCTTGTTATTGACTCTCTATCTAGCGCCGTAGTTGGCTCATCGAGCAGCCATAAGGGTGCCGGAGTGGAAAGAATACGTGCAAGATTAACCCGCCTCTTTTGCCCAGCTGAGAGGAAACGTCCTGGAACTTTTTCCAAGTGGCCAATGCCGAGAGTATTAAGGGCGCCAAGTGTGGTTTCGCCATTTCCTGAACCGCCATTCATCAGTGAGGCCCAGAACGATACATTTTCTGAAACACTTAAAACTGGTTTAATTGCGTCATGGTGACCCACATAGTGTAGACGCCCGCCATGACCTTCAGGATCTTCGCTAATTTCTTCAGCGCCCCACCTTAAGATGCCTGATGCAGGTTTAAGCAACCCCGCCATTAACCTAAGTAAAGATGACTTACCACTGCCGTTAGGACCAACAAGCACCAAGGCTTCGCCAGCCTTAAGGGTAAAGCCAAGACCTGTAAAGACGGTTCGGCCACCACGCACACAAAACAAATTTTCGGCCGAAAAAATATTCATGAAAACAAGTTATACAATGGTTTTCCTCATAAATCTGCTATCAATCGCAATATTGTAATAAGCTCCTTAAGGAATACAGCTACAATATTATTTTAGTAATAAGGATGAAGCTGATGTTAACTTTATTAAAATTTTTTAGCTGGTGGAGTTAGAGTGTATTCCTAATGTATAATGCGAAAAGCAGAGTTAAATACATTGCTGAATGCTATAGGACTTAAAGATGACTGTCTTCGGAATTGATACCCTTAAAACTCGCCGCACCCTTGTAGCAGCTGGGAAATCCTATGATTACTATAGTATCCAAGCTGCAGAGGAAGCAGGCTTGGGTGATGTATCAAAACTTCCATTCTCCCTGAAAGTATTGCTCGAAAATCTTTTACGGTGGGAAGATGGACGTACAGTTACCGTTGATGACATCAAGGGAATGGCTGGATGGCTTCAAAATTGCAGTTCAGATCAGGAAATTGCTTATCGACCGGCGCGTGTGCTGATGCAGGATTTTACTGGTGTTCCTGCCTTAGTTGATCTGGCAGCCATGCGCGATGCAATGGTCTCAATGGGTGGTGACCCACAAAAAATTAATCCACTATCACCTGTTGATTTGGTTATTGACCATTCTGTAATGATTGATTTTGCTGGAACCGATGATGCCGAAAAGAAAAATGAAGCAATGGAGTTTGAGCGTAACCAAGAACGCTATGAATTCCTTCGCTGGGGCCAGGCTGCCTTTGATAACTTTCGCGTTGTTCCGCCAGGAACAGGTATCTGCCATCAAGTCAATTTGGAGCACCTTGCCCGGGTTGTCTGGACCAGTGGCAACGATGAAAATTTAGCCTACCCAGATACACTTGTTGGAACAGATAGTCACACGACCATGGTCAATGGATTGGCCGTGCTAGGCTGGGGTGTGGGAGGTATAGAGGCGGAAGCGGCTATGCTAGGGCAGCCGGTATCTATGCTGATACCTGAGGTGGTGGGCTTCAAGCTTATTGGCAAGATGTCTGAGGGCATAACTGCTACGGACCTAGTGTTACGTATTGTTGAAATGCTGCGCGAGCTGGGTGTGGTTGAAAAATTTGTTGAGTTTTATGGCCATGGCCTAGATAATTTGTCCTTACCCGATCGTGCCACCATAGCAAACATGGCTCCAGAATATGGGGCTACGTGTGGTTTTTTCCCTATTGATCAGGAAACCCTGAATTATTTGGAGCTGACTTCTCGGGGAGCTGACCAAATAACCTTAGTCAAAGAATACGCCAAGGTTCAGGGCATGTGGCGTGACTCGGCAACCCTGGATCCAATTTATACCGTTACCCTTGAACTAGACATTGCTTCCATCGAACCCGCTATTTCAGGGCCCAAACGGCCGCAGGACCGCATTGCGCTAAACGCCTCTTCCAGAAGCTTTGAAGATGCCCTGAAAGACCTAGGCGGCATTGATATACCACGTAGTATCCCGGTTGCTGGCTCGGATTACGACCTAAAAGATGGCGACGTAGTTATAGCTGCCATCACTAGTTGCACCAATACATCGAACCCATCCGTGCTAGTTGCCGCAGGACTGCTGGCTAGAAATGCCGTCGCCAAGGGCCTCCGAATCAAACCATGGGTTAAGACATCTTTTGCCCCCGGCTCACGGGTTGTCGCCGACTACCTTGAAGCCGCTGACCTTCAAAAGTCTCTAAACACGCTTGGATTTAATATTGCTGGTTTTGGTTGCACCACTTGCATTGGTAATTCTGGTCCTTTGGCTAAATCAATTGCTGAAGCGATTGATGAAAACAATCTTGTTGCAACTGCCGTACTCTCAGGAAATCGTAACTTCGAGGGTCGCATAAGCCCACACGTTAAAGCAAATTATCTAGCTTCACCGCCGCTAGTTGTTGCTTATGCCATCGCTGGTTCCATGACAAAAGATCTTATCAAAAATCCTTTAGGTAAAGACAGTGATGGCAACCCGGTCTATTTGAAAGAAATTTGGCCATCCAATAGTGAAATTTCGGAAACCATCAAAATGGCGCTTACTCCCGCAATGTTTAAATCACGCTATGCCAATGTATCAGAAGGCTCAAAAGCCTGGCAAAAAATCAGCGTTACTGAAGGAGAAACATATCAATGGCAGCCGGGCTCAACTTACATTAGGCGCCCGTCTTTTTTTGAGGGGTTAAGAAACGTTCCGGCTGAAATTAATGATATAATAAACGCTCGGGTTTTGGCAATTCTTGGTGACTCCGTAACCACAGATCACATCTCGCCTGCTGGGGGCATTACCCCAGATGGTCCAGCAGGAACTTATCTTAAAGATCATCAAGTAGCACCTAGGAATTTTAATTCTTTTGGTTCGCGTCGTGGCAACCACGAGGTAATGATGCGTGGTACTTTCGCCAATATACGTATCCGGAATGAAATGGTGCTAGGTACGGAAGGTGGGTTTACCCGCCATATTCCTTCTGGCGAAGTCATGAGTATTTTTGATGCGGCTGAAAAGTATACTGAAGAAGGTACGCCCTTGATCGTCATAGGTGGCCAGGAATACGGTACTGGTTCAAGTCGAGACTGGGCTGCTAAGGGTACAAGCCTGCTTGGTGTCAAGGCCGTCATTGTTGAGAGTTTTGAACGTATTCACCGTTCCAATCTGGTTGGTATGGGTGTGCTGCCAATGCAATTCAAAGATGGTGTGAATAGTAAAACACTTAAACTGGATGGTAGCGAAATGTACGACCTGGTAGGCATTGATGCAGGTATTTCGCCGGGTATGGACGTTGACTTACACATATATCGCGCTGACGGTACCAATAAAGTAATATCTGTGACCTGCCGTATCGATACCTTAGATGAAATTGAATATGTTAAGGCTGGCGGTATTTTACAGTATGTTTTAAGGAATATGAGAGCTGGATAGAAAACTTACTTTCGCCTTTTATGTGATTTTTAAGTATAGGTAATAGTGATTTCTAGTCGATGGTTTTTATTTGCTTCAGCTTGTTGGAAAAATAACTATCAGTAATGGTGATGGCTAAGTATAGAATTAACCTGGATACTTTTGGATCCCCACCCTTCTCATCATTGGCGAGGTTTTGATCAAATAAGCTCTATTTACGTTTTTGAGAGATTTATTATCTTCCGCAGCACTTCTTGAATTTTTTTCCAGACTCACAAGGACACGGTTCATTACGGGCAACCTTAGCAATTATGCGCGGCTCTTGTTTTGGATTAATTTTCCCCCCAATGCATACCCAGCGCCCTTCTTCACGTCGAAAGTTGGAACGTTCATGATGCATCCCAGTTTTGT
>CALKND010000019.1 GCA_938092065.1 uncultured Rhodospirillales bacterium | reverse complement strand
CCCGGCATTGGCAGTCACCTGCAAGCGGGTCAATTCTTCCAGTGCAATCTTTCCATCATCAAAGATTTGGCCCAGGGCACTCAAAGAATTAAATGCACGTGCGCCTTCAGGCGCCGAAAAAAGTATCTTGAACGCCTGATTAGTAAAAACAAATGTTGATTCGCGATCTACCGGAAGGGCAGTGATGAAGGCAGCCTCAGCATTACTATCAATGGCGCAGGTAATTATAGTTTGTAAGGAAGCGCCACGGAAAGACCTGTAAAACGCTGCAGCTGAGCCACTCATCATAGCACCAGCAAGGATTGCTAATGAAATTGAAATACCGCCTGCAGTATTAGCCACCCCAAAAGCGGTGAGCGCTGAAACCCCAGCAAGGGCCAATCCCTTCAAGGCTGGTCTTTGCATGACATTAATCCCCCACTTGATTGGGTTTTTTTTATTCGAAAAATTTGGTACTTTAGGGCTATCAGTCACGGTAATTTATCTTGTGGTTTCTGTCCGGGTTGCAGCGGCGGCAATTCACCGCGCATACGCATGACATAGCCTATCACCTCGGCCACCGCCATATAATGTTCTGCTGGAACTTCTTCATCAATCTCAACAGAAGCATAGAGGGCACGGGCCAGTGGAGGATTTTCAACGATAGGAACGTCGTTTTCTTCGCCACACTCACGAATTCTTGCAGCCACTTCATCGACACCTTTAGCGACTAGAACTGGGGCCTGCATTTCTTGCATCTTGTATTTCAGCGCAATGGCATAATGAGTTGGGTTGGTGATTATGACATCTGCATTTGGGACCGAAGCCATCATTCTTTGCTGAGCTCGCTCCATCCTAATCTGACGAATCCTAGCCTTTACCTGAGGGTCACCCTCTGACTGTTTATTCTCATCCTTAATTTCTTGCTTGCTCATTTTCTGTTGCTTGATACTTTTAGCTTTTTGATAAGAGTAATCAAGAGCAGAAATTGCTGTCATCACTCCAACTGCAGCTAGGGTAAACCAAACTGAAATGACAAGCAGGCGGTCCAACATGTCGCCAACGGAACGATCAATGAACAGGCTCATATCTGTCATAAATGGAGCTGCCACTGTCACCCCAACAAGAGTAACTAGGGATAGTTTCAGTATACCTTTGATCAGTTCAACAACAGATTGCAGCGAAAACATCCGCTTGAGTCCGGCCAGGGGACTTATTTTTTTTAATTCTGGGACAATCTTTTTCGGCGCCCATACAAAACCTGTCTGAGCCACATTAGCGACAAAGGCCAATAGCATTAGCAGCAGCAAGACAGGAGCCACAGCAATTGCTGTTTCAAGTATGACTTCTGCAAATGTGAATTGTAGATGTTTCAAGTCCAGCGAGATTTTTTCTGGTGATTCTATAAACTTAAAGCTTATAAGACGAATATCTGTCGCGACACTTGGGGCCAGAACGAGCAATGCAAAAGCGCCACCAAGCAGAGACATCCAGCTTTTTATTTCTTGGGATTGGGCTACTTCTCCATCGCTTCTTGACTTAGCTTTACGTTTTTCAGTGGGGTCTTCTGTTTTTTGTGAGTCGTCTTCATCAGCCATTTATTTAAGGCTCCAAGAATACGATGATGGATTCTTCGAATCTCATAAGAAAGTACATCATTAAAGCCGATAAAGTAATAGCAAGAAAACCAATCTGGCCGACGATTTGTAATGGCATGGCGACAATAAAGACGGGAAGCACCGGCATCAAGCGGCCCAGAATACCAAGTCCAATGTAGTAAACTACAGCCGCCAACATAAAAGGTGATGCCAATTGGACACCAAGTTTAAAGCTATCCGCAACCCGGCGTGCCAAAACGTCTGAAAAATCTCCAAACAACAAGGGCTGTCCAACCTGAAAAAGACTATAGCTTTCAACGACGCCTCTGATCATAAGATGATGTAGGTCAGTAACTATGATCAAGACCATACCTAGCGTACTCAAGAAAGTAGAAATCAAGGAGCTTTGCTGCTCAGCGATTGGGTCTCGGATCATAGCGTTGGCGAGAGAAGCAAATAACGCCACTAAAGTTCCCGCGGTTTGCAGGGCACCAATTAATACTCGCGCCACAATACCTATAAAAATACCGATAATGACTTCACTCAGCAGCAATAACATCAAGTCTATCTGAGAGACTGGCATAATGGGTAAGCCCTCTTTTAACAAAGGTGTGATGATAAATGTGAGAGCAAGGGCGATAACCAGACGGATATTGATTGGCACGTAACCCGAGCCAATCCCGGGCATCAACATGAAAACTGCCCCAATACGTGCAAAGAGAACAAAAAAAGCAAAAAGGTTAAGCTGGATTATGTCCGAGAGCATTTCCAGTTATCCAATATTAGAAACTCTATCAAACAGGGTATAGGCAAATTCAATAACCGTAGTCATCATAAATGGTAAAAATATGACTATTGAGATAAAAATGGCTATGATTTTTGGAACAAAAGTTAGTGTCATTTCTTGAATTGTAGTCAGGGCCTGAAACAATGCGATAATCATGCCTATTATTAATCCCACCATCATGATGGGGCCGGAAGTTTTGAGGATTACGACAAGAGCATCTCGCCCAACTTCAAGGACAGCTACTTCGTCCATAATTCTTGCCTAAACCGGCATACGAAGGATTTCCCTGTAGCCTTCAATGATTTTGTCGCGGATGACGGTTACTGCTTGCAAAGTAGCTTCAGCCTCGGCTACTGCAGTGACCACTTTGCTCATATCAGCATTATCAGCAATTGCAGCCACCGATACGACTTCACTTTGCTTTTGCACGACAATAGCCTGTTGCACTGCCCCTTTGAGTAAATTAGCGAACGCACTGGACTGAGTGTCACGAGCTTCAAGTCCTAAATTCACTCCTTGAGGAGCTTTGGCATAAGCAGAGGCGGCATTAGCGGCACTTTGTAACGGTACGATTGCCATAATTTTGCTCCTATTAGCTTAAAATAACGCTTTTAACGGCGCAGGACGTCGATGGTGCTGCTGAGCATGGCTTTCGACGATTTAATAACATTAAGATTTGCCTCATATGAACGTTGTGCTTCGCGCATATCCATCATTTCTATCAAGGTGTTGACGTTTGGTGTCTGTACGTAACCATCTTGATCCGCAGCTGGATGATTGGGATCAAACTTCTTGACGAATTCTGACTTGTCTTCGACAACCTTGTTAGTACGAACCATATCAAGTCCCGTTGCCCTATCCAGGCTGTTTTTGAAAGTAATTACCTTGCGCCTGTATGGCAGTTCCCCCGGCTCTGCGGGCAATGAACCTGCATTTGCAATATTTTCTGAAATCACTCGCAAACGGGTACCCTGAGCCCGCATTCCGGCAGACGAAATTCGCATTGTTTTATAAATATCATCCATTATTTCCAAACCCCAGGTCGTTGCTATCTAATATCCACTATTTGCCGATGGCCATTTTGATCATATTTAGGTGTTTTTTGTATAGTTGTGTCATCAAGTTATGGTTGATCTGCGTTTCATTAACCTTTGCCATTTGCTCTTCTAAAACCACCGCATTACCATTAGGCATGGTTTCAAATGGTCTGCGCTCAACTACCGATGCATAATCACGAATACGCACACGCCTGCCCGGAAGGTGACTTGGATCATTTGTGACCATATTTAGCTGACCTGCCTCCTTACGCATTAATTCTTCAAAGTCATAGGGCTTGAGATCACTTGCACGGTACTTTGGCGTATCGGAATTAGCGATGTTTTGAGCCAGAACTTCTTGACGCTGACCAAGCCAAGTCAGCTTGCTCTTGACCATGCCGAACAGTGACATTGTATTGAAATCCATTGTTCAAACGCCTACCACTTTTACTAAAAAATTCCCCGTCCCAATCAAGGAATTAACTCATCAAGATTAATAGTATCGCAACTTAAGACTTAAGATTGAGTAAACGTTTGGAATGAATCATCAAATTAGAACCGTGTTATGTTTTTCAAAATTTTAGTGTTGTTTTCCCTTAACTATATCTTAGCCATGTTGACTCAATATCGTCATTGAGAATATTTGGGTTAGAATACCAGTCTGTATTTACTTAATAGCAGATTGCACTGAGTGGTTTTAATATTTTGTCAAGCACCAAGGACAACAATACGCGGGCTTTACCGAGGCCAACGCCCAGTAAAAACGGAACCGATACGGACCGCGGGGACAATAGCCGTGCCGAGACAGCGGCAGTAGCCCTTGAATACGATTCTGAAAGTGAATTTGCACCAAAAGTAATCGCTGGAGGCCGCGGCAAGGTTGCAGAGCAAATACTCCAAATCGCTTTTGATCGTGGCATCAAAGTACGTGAGGACGCAGACCTTGCGGAAATGCTTAGCGCCATAGACATCGATACTGAAATACCAGTCAATGCCTTTGCTGCAGTCGCTGAAATTCTTACCTATGTATACCGTGCCAACGGCAACGTACCCGATTTAATGAAAGAAAAATTGCACAAAAATTCACATAGCGATCATAAAAATAATAACAGCGACAAACCCAAGGAAACCTCATGAACGCCTTAACCCCAGATGAGATTATAAAAGAAGCTGAGAAAGTTTCCTCACTAATCGCCACTGCCAGACGCCTGATGGCCGAAAACAAGAGCGTCGACCTTTCAAAGTTGGAACATAAAATCAGCGTACTTTGCAAAAAAGCTGAAATAACTGATTTAAGACAGACTGATGATATTCAGGGCATTCTGATTGCTGTTGTTGAAGACCTGACCCGCTTAGATGACGAAATAACCTCCCTCTACAAAAAATCCGGGGGATCTTCCCTTGAGGATAACACAAAACGCGCCATAAATGCCTATGGCCTCGACGATAAAGAAAGTTAGCCCACCATGGATGGTATTGATCTTAACCTGACAGACTATATAAAATTCATTTTTGCTTTTATCTTTGTTATGGCGCTGATCGCATTAGCCACAGTTGCAGCTAGGCGTTTTGGCTTCGGACTGCCCAGCAATCCCAGGAACTCCGCACAACGACGTTTAGGTATCGTTGAAAGCCTGAACGTTGATGGCAAACGCCGCATGGTGCTGATCCGCCGCGACAATACTGAACACCTGCTGTTATTGGGACCAACAACTGAGCTGGTGATAGAGAGCTCCATCACGCCAGTAAAAAATACGTTTTCTAAAACCCTTAACGACACTGCCCGAGTGAGCAAACACGACGATAAAATGGGAAGTATCATGCATGAGCCCCATCAGAGCCCGCCCCTGCCAGAAGTCTTGGAGCCACCGAGCACAAACACCAGAAGGGACAAAAAAACATGAGCCGACGCAAACTTCTGATTCTAGCTTCCATAAGCACTGGCCTCTTCCCAATTATATTGATGTATTTTACTGATAGTGCGATGGCTCAGGCCCTGTCACTTGATCTCGGTCAGGGTGGCTCGACAACCAGTACAATCGTCCAGTTAATTGCCCTCATTACGGTGCTCTCCCTAGCACCGTCGTTATTAATTATGGTGACATCATTTACACGCATAGTAATCGTACTGTCTTTCCTACGAACGGCACTAGGCACCCAGCAAACTCCTCCGAACCAAGTTTTAATTTCGCTAGCCCTTTTTATCACAATTTTTATTATGATGCCGGTTTTTCAAGAATCCTACGACAAAGGCATTCAACCTCTGATCAACGAGCAGATTGACGAATTTGAGGCCTTCAACCGTTCCATCGAACCAGTACAGAAATTCATGATGACCTATGTACGCGAACGTGACCTAGCGTTATTCGCCGATATAGCCAAAGTCCCCGATCAGGAGGTACGTGACAACACTCCTCTGCGTATCCTGATCCCGGCCTTCATGCTAAGCGAACTACGGCGCGCGTTCGAGATCGGCTTTTTAATATTCATTCCTTTTTTAATAATCGACATGGTCGTTGCTTCAGTATTGATGAGCATGGGCATGATGATGCTGCCGCCAATCATTATTGCCCTACCCTTCAAGATCATCTTCTTTGTGCTAGTCGACGGCTGGTACATGGTAGTTGGATCGCTAGTAAGAAGTTTTGGAATATAGAATGTCGAGTTTAGACACGTCTAATTATCAGACAAAGGCATCTTTACTTTTGGCTCAGCAGCACCACATGGCAGGGAAGCTCTTCCAAGCTGAGACACTTTATAAAGAAATATTGCAATCTGAGCCTAACAACCCCGATGCCTTAAATTTTCTCGGCGTAATAAACCATCAGGCAGGTAATCTTGATCTTGCTGTTGACTTGATATCTAAGGCCCTGAAAGCGTATCCAGAATTCCCTGAGGCCCTAAATAATCTTGGAAATGCCTATATTGATCTGGATCTATTTCAAGAAGCTATCGACAGCTATAATCTAGCTCTCAGCATCAAGCCAAAATACGAAGTAGGCAAAAACAATCTTTGCGAAGCCTTTTACAAACTTGGCAATTACTTTCACAAACTGAGCAAGTATGAAGAAGCGACGGTAAACTACGTAAAGGCACTCACCATCAAACCGAGGCATGCTAAGGCAAGCTTCAATCTTGGCGTTACTTTCAGTGCACAAGGAAAATTGGAAGAAGCTGCAAAAAGCTACATTGTATCCCTCGCTAGCGATCCCAATCAGGCAGAACCACACTCCAACCTAGGAAATGTGTTGGTCAAACTTAAGAGATATAATGATGCCGTAGAAAGTTACCTGAAGGCCCTCTCCATAAAACCCGATTACGCAGAAGCCCACTTCAATCTTGGCGTGGCCTACCGGGACTTGGGAATGCTGACAGAGGCTAAGGCTAGCTACCACGATGCGCTGGCCATTAAGCCCGGTTACGTGGAGGTATGGAATAACCTAAAATACGTGACAAAGGCATTGCAATCACAGGGCGAGGATGACCTCACAAAACTAAGTCGCTATGCTCGAGCCACCAACGATTTTGCCTTTCAACAATTTTATCTTGATGGTTTTAGGCCACATCAGGCTGACGAGAGTTTGAAAAAAGCAATTACCACTTTACCTGCCAAAAGTGATCAAACAATTACCATAAACACCCCTGAAAATCCGCAATCCAGCACGGCACAACTAACAGAGAAAGTAGTCGCATTGCTACATTTTGGACGCAGCGGAACCGGACTGTTGCATAGCCTCGTCGACAACCACCCTGAAGTCTCAACTCTACCGAGTATTTATCTTTCTGGCTACTTTAATAAAGGTGTCTGGGATAGGCTCTCCACTGATGGCTGGAGAGGACTACCCCAAAACTTCATTAATGAATTTGCCGTGCTATTTGATGCCCGTAATCCAAAACCAATCCCGAGTAAGTTTGGAGAAGGTCAATCCATGATTGGAGAAAAGGAGGGAATGACGGCCCTCGGCAAAAATCGCAACGAATACCTTTCAGTAGATGGTGAAGGCTTTTGTAACGCAGCTATAAATATTATGGAAGGTATGGAAGACATCAACCCAATGTCGTTTCTATTGGTTGCACACGCAGCTTTCGAGGAAGTGACCAGACAGAATGAAGAACAGGTCACCAACAAGCACTTGTGCTTTTACCACATTCACAACCCAGATCACTACGCACTAGCCAATTTCCTCCGTTACGCCAAAGATGCAAGAATTTTAATGATAGTTCGCGAGCCCATGGAGAACTGTCAGTCTTGGATTCGTGGCGTCATTGATGAGAAGAACTATGAACAATGCGTTTTTCGCATCCTTACCCTGTTATTTGACATTGACCAGGTTTTCTTTCGAACGACTGAGTCTGTCGGTTTCCGCCTTGAAGACCTTAAACATCGTCATAAAGATACTTTAAAAGCTCTGTGCAACTGGCTTGGCGTCAAGGTTTGCCCAACCCTTTACGAGATGACGGCGCAAGGCAAAAAATGGTGGGGAGACACAACCAGCCCCAATTACTCAAAAGACAATGCCATGTCTGCTTTTAGTGACGCAACAACTCATGAGACAGCCTCTTCAATACTTAGCGACAGTGATCAATTTATATTAAGGACGCTTTTTTATCCCTTCAGTGTTCATTTTGGATACCTAAAGAGTAATAAAGAGAAATTTGAAAGCGACCTTAATGAGATTAAACCCCTTATAGGGGGTATGATGGATTTCGAGAAGGCAATGCAGGAACAATTGAACCTAAGTCCAAACCAGTTTAGCGAAATGGAGGCATACAAAATATTCCACACCGGTCTGTTGGACCGCTGGCAAGTATTGGACGAGTTTGGCGACTATCCCCATATGCTTAGACCGCTGGTTATAGGGTAAATTGCAAAAATCTTTACCCCTGACAATACTAACATTCACCTCAGGCCACATCTGAGGACCAGTTTTATTAAACACTAGGTACAAGATAAAGGCAGGAATGTTGGGGCGGTTGAGTGCGTGAGTGAATTTGTTCACTTTTATGTTTTAGAATTTATACTATTTCAGGCTCTACTCATAAAAATTTAAAAACTGAGGCAATATTTGCATTGCTGTCTGACACGCTTGAAACTCGTCACAAGGTCGGTTAATACGTACGCCGTGAGATTATAAGAAGCTGACAAGGAACCAGAAATATGAAACCTGCACAGCAGGCCGTTTTGAAAGATCTGGTGCTTATCGGCGGCGGCCATTCCCATGTTGCTGTAATCAAAAGCTTTGGCATGAAACCCATTCCAGGTGTTCGTCTGACAATTATAGCCAAGGATATTCACACCCCCTATTCGGGCATGCTGCCGGGGTTAGTTGCGGGTCACTATAACTTTGACGAGGTGCATATTGATCTTCGTCCGCTATCAAAATTTGCTACCGCACGACTTTTTCATAATGAAGCCATAAAAATTAACCATAAGAATAAAACTGTTATTTGCAATGGTCGCCCACCAGTGTCCTACGACCTGCTGTCTATCAATATTGGCTCAACCCCTCATATTGATATTGTGCCGGGCGCTGCAAATTTTGCCACCCCGGTAAAACCTATCAGCCGCTTTGTCCACCGTTGGGAAAATTTACTAAAGCGCATAATTGAAAATCCAGGATCACACCAAATTGGCGTCGTTGGGGCTGGGGCAGCTGGGGTCGAACTTCTACTAGCTATCCAGTTTCGTTTGCAAAAAGTCCTGCATGAACTCGGCCGCAGTTCTGAAAGAATGACTTTTCATTTAGTAAGCAAGTCCAAACAAATATTACCAGGATTTCCAGCCAGCGTTAGGATACGCTTTGAGCAAATTCTAAAAAAACGTAACGTCATCTTACATCGGGGAGTCGAAGCAACTGAGGTCATGGATGGTGTTTTATTACTATCTGATGCCACACGCCTTGATCTAAGTGAAGTCCTATTCGTAACTGCTGCAAAGGCGGCAACTTGGCTTAGTGATTCAGGATTTGAGGTGGATAAAAATGGATTTGTCAAAGTCGAGGATACTTTGCAAGTGTTTAATCACCCAGAGATATTTGCAGCCGGAGACATTGCTGATGTGGTCAGCCATCCACGGCCCAAGGCAGGCGTCTTTGCAGTACGTCAGGGCACTGCCCTTAGCAAAAACTTACGCCGTGTTCTACTGAACAAAAGCCCGAAGCCTTTTAATCCTCAAAAGTTGGTTCTTGCTCTTGTTTCTTCTGGTGATAAATACTGCGTCGCCAATAGAGGGGCCTTCACACTAGGAGGCAAATGGTTGTGGGTGTGGAAGGACTGGATTGATCGGCGCTTTATAAATAAATTTAGTGTTCTTCCTGAAATGTCTCAAGACAACACACTGGAAATTGACCCTGCACTAGCAAGCTCAAGTACCATAAAAGAAATTTCTGCCATCGCCATGCGCTGTGGCGGCTGCGGAGCCAAGGTTGGGTCCAGTGTTTTGAATAGAGCAATATCTGAGCTTAAACCTACGCGTCGGGATGACGTTCTGATCGGCCTACAAGATCCAGATGATGCAGCTGTGGTCGAAGTTCCAAAAGGTAAGGTTATTGTCCACACGGTAGATTACTTCAGATCATTTATCGATGATCCATACCTGTTTGGAAAAATTTCTGCCAATCATAGCCTGAGCGATATCTTTGCTATGGGCGCTGAGGCCCAATCTGCACTTGCCATCGCCACAGTTCCCTTCGGTATAGAGACTAAGGTTGAAGAAACATTGCGCCAATTAATGGCCGGGGCAATAGAAATGCTTAACGATGCAAATGCTGCCCTAGTTGGCGGCCACACTAGTGAAGGGGCAGAGCTTGCCCTGGGCTTTTCCGTTAATGGGCTGGTTGATAAAAACAGAATTTTACGTAAGGGCGGTATGCAGCCGGGAGATCTGCTGATTTTGACCAAGTCATTGGGTACGGGAACACTTTTTGCTGCTGACATGCAGCAAAAGGCAAAGGGAAGATGGATCGACGAAGCGCTTAGTTCAATGATCCTATCCAACCGGTTGGCGGCAGACTGCCTATTTGGACATGGAGCAACCGCCTGCACAGATATTACAGGCTTCGGCCTGCTTGGCCATATGATCGAGATGATTAAACCTTCTGGTGTAGATGTTGAAATTAAATTAAGCGCTCTTCCAATCATGGACGGAGCGCTAGAAACAGTCCGCATGGGGATTCTTAGCACCTTGCAGCCGGCTAACGTTCGCTTGCGCCGGGCCATTCGTAACATTGAGGAAGCGGTTAGCAGCGAACTATATCCATTAGTCTTCGACCCGCAGACATCTGGCGGATTGCTCGCCAGTCTTCCAGCTGAGAAAGCCAATGATTGCATAAATAAATTAAAGGCGATCGGCTATCCCAAGGCAGTGATAATTGGAAAGGTCAAGAAGGCTGGTAGCGACCTTGAGCCTGTGACGCTACATCCGTGATCAGGTTATTCCATTTGTCAGATTCACATTTTGGTAAAAATTTAGGCCGCAGTAGATTACAGGTATTTTCCAACCGCTTTAAGAAAGCCGGATCATCTTCCGCCTGCAAGAATATTTCAGCCAAGGCATGTTCATCGCCCAAAGGGTACAAACCAGGATAATCCATGCCAAGTAAACCAGTATTGCCTGGTATATTTGAAGCGACTATGGGCACCCCTGCAACAATGGCCTCGGAAATCACATTGGCCCCACCTTCCTGATTGGATGTGAGGGCCATAAGACAAGTTTTGGTTAATTCACGGCGCACCCGCCAGCCTGGAACGTCGCCGAGCCAATGATACCGAAAATTTTGTGATTGCTCCTTAATAGCAGCATGGGCCCAATCATCGTTATGTGCTTTACCCAGATGGAATAAACGCACACGAGATGCCTTAGGCAGCAACCTAACCGCAAGAGCTGCACGCAGTGGATCTTTCTCCTGTCGAAGGTGCCCAACCACACAAATATCGAAGTTACGCTTTGACAATTTTCGAGGAGACGGCAGCGGCTTAGCTGACTGATAAATAACATATAATTTCCTGATTAGATGGTTTGGTAATTTCTCACCTACCTGATTATGCAGACAAACAAGAGCATCTGCATGCTCCATAGAATTAAGTGTGGTTTTGGGTTCACTTTTGAGAAAAGTGTTTACGTCTGTTCCACCTAGGGCAACCACAAGTGGTCCATTAGGGTAGCGTAATCTGTATAAATTTATCGCTGGGGCAGCATGCCGGGCGTGCAGGGCAATCATTAAATCACAAGGCGAACCATCATATTTTGTGTTAATTTCAACTTTGTGGCCATTTTTGCGCAAAAAACCTGCCCAACGGATGGCACTTGTGCGATTTCCGTTTCTTGAGTGTTTCTTTGCCGGTGTAATCAAGTTAATTTCCAAGTATATAAATTCCTCAGGAGCGGTAAATGACTTCAACGATTAGTACGACACATTTAACTACCATTTTGCAAGATGCGAGATCACGAACTTTGGAATTAGTATCGGGGCTTGACGAAAAACAGCTCATGGGGCCTCACATTGCAACCGTGAACCCATTGCGTTGGGAAATAGGTCATGTGGCTTATTTTTATGAATACTTCATTTTGCGTCAGATGTATGGCCACGAGAGCCTACTCGGAACTAATGCTGATAAACTCTATGATTCTATTGCGGTCACTCATGACACCCGTTGGGATCTCCCATTACTTTCAACAAATGAAACATTAACCTATATGCGCAACGTCCTTGATAAGTTATGTGAACATCTTGAACAAAACAATGAAGACAGCATGGCTAGCAAACAAGACAGCTTCATGTTCCAGTTTGGTGTGTTTCATGAGGACATGCATACGGAAGCCTTTACTTGGGGTCGCCAGACCCTTGCCTATCCAACTCCTGAGTTCGCTATCGCTAAAAATATAACTACTGAACGTACAGCAGGGCCACTATCAGGATATGTCGATATCCCGGGCGGAGCTTTTCAACAAGGGGGTGACCCTAAAGCGACATTTATATTTGATAATGAAAAATTTTCACATGAGGTCAACGTTGAGCCATTTTCTATAGCTAGAGCACCTGTTACTAACAAAGAATTTAGTATTTTTGTCGATGATGGGGGATACAGTAATAAGGGGCTTTGGGACGAAATAGCTTGGGCTGAAATGCAAAAAAATCGACAAAAACACCCAGGCTATTGGATTGAACACCCCAGCGACAACTGGAAGATGCGGCGCTTTAATCAGCTGATACCATTACCCCTCAACGAGCCTGTCAGTCACATCACCTGGTACGAGGCCAACGCATACTGCAACTGGGCTGGATTGCGCCTGCCTACAGAAGTCGAATGGGAAGTCGCCGCCTTAGGCGAACCTGCAAAGGATGGAACCCTGGCAAGTGCAAAAAGGAGATACCCATGGGGAAATATCCAGCCAGATGACACCCTAGCCAACCTTGACGGCCGGTCGCTGGGATGTATAGATGTAGCAGCCTTACCCAAAGGAGACAGTGCATTTGGTTGCAGGCAGATGCTAGGCAATATCTGGGAATGGACTGCTGATATTTTTAACCCTTACCCGGGCTTTACACCTGATGTATACAAGGAATACTCACAAATGATGTTTGGTACAACCCGAGTTCTGAGAGGTGGCGCATGGACCACCCGAAGCCGCATGATGCATGGAACTTATCGCAATTTTTTTGAACCCTCTCGTTGGAACGTTTTTAGCGGCTTTAGACCCTGTCAAACAAGAAGGCCCGCAACATGATTGATGTGGCGTCCTTCAAAGATTATCGTCCAAATAGTAACGAGATGTTGTCAGAAGCTCTGAAAGGCTTGCTGGCAACACCAAAAACACTACCTTGTAAATATTTCTATGATGAAAAAGGCTCCGACCTTTTTCAGCAGATATGTCAGTTGCCTGAATACTACCCAACACGTACCGAGACCCTTCTGCTGCAATCCATTGCTGGGGAAGTAGCTGAACTGATTGGCCCTGCGTGCCAAATGATCGAATATGGCTCAGGCTCATCAGAGAAAATGCATATTATTCTTGAGGCTTTGATTAAACCAGAATCTTTTACAGCAGTAGACATCTCAAAAGAGCACTTGCTATCCGTCACCAAAGCTCTATCGAATGAATTTCCAAAATTGAAAGTTCATGCCGTATCCGCCGACTTTGTCTATCCTTTTAGTGTCCCCGAAATGATTGGGCATGGCCTGCGTGTAGGGTTCTTTCCCGGCTCAACCATTGGCAATTTTACCCGTGACGGTGCAATTGATTTTTTGCGGGGAACAAGAGAAGTAGTTGGCCCAAGCGGAGCCATGCTCATTGGTTTGGATTTAAAAAAAGACGAACGTATTCTCCATGCTGCCTACAACGATTCTCAAGGGGTGACTGCCGCGTTTAACATGAATTTGCTAACCCGCCTGAACAGTGAATTAGGAGCAACTTTTAATCTAAACGAGTTTTGTCATGAGGCATTTTATAATTCAGAAATTGGCCGTGTTGAAATGCACCTAAAAAGTCTCTCAGAACAAACAGTCCAGCTTGGACCCAAAACAATTTCTTTCAAAAAAAATGAAACCATTCATACAGAAAATTCCTATAAATATGGAATAGATGAGTTTATAGAACTGGCTAAATGTGCGGGTTACAAGACATTAAAATCATGGAGTGATAAGGACAACCTATTCGGGATTTACTTCCTGCAGGGAATTAGTTGATTTCACTCAACCTCCGCGCTTTCAAGCGTTCTTGGTAGGCGCTCATGAAAGTTTGGAAATTTTTCACATCTTTAACCTTGCCTGCAATAGAAGTGTAGCTGATCAAACCAAAAGTGTCAGGGCTAGCGATCAAGCGAAAGGCATCACGGAAAGGACTGTCATCCATGGCCTCACCATAATCTAGACGAAGCCGGTCAACACCACGCTCATTTCCACTTAGTGTCATGGCAATGCCCATATTAAGAACAGTTTGAGCCTGCAATTCATCCAAAGGTTGATTAGCCTTGGCTGCATAGGCTCGTAAGATGCGATTGAGCGTCTGAGAAACTTGGACCCAATTATGGTCATTCCAGTGCATCTCCATACGCAGTAAATCAGCGTCCATAGATTTATCTTCTTTAAGCAAGCCAAGGGCCTCTTCAATACGCTCCTGCCCCATCAGAGAACGCGAGCGCAGGTGACGGCGTTGGTCTGCTAGCTCTTCGGGAATATCTTGAACAGAGGACCCATCAAGTATTCTTGTCGAATCTTCAAAATTATGAGCTAAAATATGAATCAGAGCTAGTTGCGCACCAACGCGGGCTTTTTCAACCCCAACTAGGCGGAATTCAACTTGGTCCTGTAGCAGTTCGGCAGCTCGGTCAAGAAGGTCCACATCAACTAAACGGTCAGCCAGGCGACGAACCATTTCTGCACCTTTTTTACCGGGAGGGGTCAACTCCTTAAATTCGTCATAAAGTGCTATAGCCGTAATCGGGGACATAGTATTTGCTTTGTCCTCTAGGTAGAGGCTTGCAAAAAAATCTATCATTTTTTGGGTTACTTCGGCTGCATCCTTATAATCTCTAAAATGGGTTGCTGCCTGACGCATAGTCCGCAAGCCGTTGCGGTAATCACCCACAGCAATGTACAAGTCCCCCAAGCGACGCAGCAGATCAAATTCAAATCGGTCACCTCTCCATGCGAATCGAAGCTTCTCCAGTTCCTGAATGGCACCAAAATCATCAATGAGCTCTTGCTCCAAAAGTAATTCCGTGCGGGCTACAGACGCCTTGGCACGACTTGGTCGGTGGGGGCCATCCTGAACTTCTTCCCACTTACTAACAGCGCCATCAAAGTCTCCTGACAATTCCAGTACACGGCCCTCTACATATTGAAGTTGGCTCATTTCCTCTGAATTTGGTCCCTCATCAGTAGTTCTCTTCAGATATTGTTTGGCCCGTCTAATATCACCTAGTTCAACAGCCGCTTCAGCAACCAGCGTGCCAAGCTGGATATTAAGCACCGGTGGATAGGGCCGGATGACGGCAGCAGCCCTGCGTAAATTAGACGCTGCGCCAAACAGGTCTCCCTCATAAGCCTGAAGGGCTGCACGCCAAAAACGTGCTTCGTCATTACCATTTAAACTTTTATTTTCCAGTTCTTCTCGCGCATCATCATATCGCCCCATAAGAACGTTGATTGCGCCACGAAGGCCATGAAATTCGGGGGTTTCTGCAATTTGCGGACGTTCCTCTGCAACAACTTTCAAAACACCCAATGCCTCTGATCCAAATCCATTAGAAAAATAAAAACGAGCCAGTTCCATTCGCGCGGCTTCCTTATCTCCCGACGAGGCAGTGGCTGCTGCCATTTGGTATTTTTGCTTTTCTTCTTCAAATGTAATCAGATTGGCTTTTCTCCACTTTTTAAGATCAAACAACCGCGACAAAGCACGGAATACCGGGACTTTACCCCCTTCCTTTTCATTGGACTGAACACCTGGAATATTAGAAACGGATTGGGCCTCTGGTACTTTAGATATTTTCAAACCAGAAGAGCTTGTCATCGAGACACCCTGGCGTAGAGTTCGTACAACCAGGTCATCCGCACGAGGTTGCATAACTAGTCCCTGAGAACTAGGTAATATGTGCACTTGCGGATAGTTATACTGCTTATCTATACCATGCCCAAGGGGGATAACTGGTACAACTATTAAACTATCCCCGATTGCTGGGTCAGTAAGTCTGATCACTTCTCCTGGTTCTGTTACCGAAAGAAAAATTCGCGCACCAACAGGTGAGTTGGGTTGGGGTGTTACACCGATAGTCATGGCTGGGACAATTGGCTGCTGACGAAATTCTAAAACCCAAGTTAGACCATCACGTTTTATAGTTGGGTTGACGCCCGATACTGTCTTAACCCTCAGCAGAGTAGCTTTGTCATTTGGCACTTGTTCAACAGAACGAAAAATATTCCCCGCAGCACTTTTCAAGGCAGCTAGATCCATATCGATTTTTTTGCCGAACACAATCCAAAGATAACCGTAACGTCTAAATATGGCAGCAGCGACGGGTTCATCCCAGTCAAAACGGACTCCAATGGTATCTGCCTCGCTATTAACAGTAGATAAATTAGCAGCACTTCCCCGTTTCACATCACCAGAGTTCCTATCAGCAATCTTGACCTTAGCTATCTCGCTCTGGGATCTTTTCTCACTCTTGGCTAAATCACTTTTTTTAGTTCGTGTCGGGGGAGTCAATGCCCTTGGCCTACCTGTTTGAGAAGATACTTGTGAGGCTACTGAAGGCGAGGCCTGCTCAACAGGCTTTAGCACTGGGGTATCAGGAGGCTTAATAGCGATTTTTTTAGCTGGTTTAGGATCAGGTTTTACATCTGGTTTCCTTACTTTATTTTGAGACCCCTTTGCAGATACTTTGTCATTTTTAAGTGATGAGGGTTCACCAATAGGCTTCATGACATCAACAACCACCTTAGACCCAGAGAAGAAATGCCTAATACGAGACGTATCTGGGATAGCCATTTTTGCCAAAACACCGCTTGGAGTACTTTCAGAATCAATAGATGATATTAATTTTGGCAATCGACGCTTCAAACTAACAATGTCAAGGTGGGCCCGACTTGAAAAAACAATAGTTGCCTGTCCAGTTGTCTGTTTTAGTTGATAGGGAACTTTATTAGGCCAATCAAAAACAATGCGGGTATAATCATCATGGATCCCACTACGAACCTTGACTGTGGGGCCACTAGTTAGCACTTGTGCTACCATCTGATCAGGCACATTTAGGCCTGCTTCTTTTTCCGAATTGGAGACCTTTTTTGCCTGTACTGCATCGGTGATATCAACAACTATATTTTTTCCCATATCAAACCCATAGACATCGAAATCTTCTTTCATGGTAAATGCCACACTGCGTCCATCAGCCCCAGCGGTGGCTCCACTCAAATACTTGGATAAATTACGAACTACACCCGTAAAAGTTGGCTCTATGGGAGAATTAAAGCTGACGATAAGCTGGTCTCCAACTGTTCTAATTTTGAATGGCGTAGGCGTTGGCCAATTAAAGACAATACGTCCATAACCATCATGGACGGCGGCGCGCACCTTGACCGTCTCAGCTATTGCCTGGCCGACCGCAATGCTCAGGACAGTGCTAATTATCAGAATAGTTTTTAGACAACTGTGGTACAGGCGACTCTTCATCAGTATTCCCCAACCGTCGGGTAAACAACAATATCAATACGTCGACCCATCACACGGCGCTCTGCATCTGGTATATCAGGCAATTCCATGAACCGGCCAGAAGCATATCCAAAGGAGATGATATCTTCTTTATAACCTGAACGTTTAAGGGCATTGGCCACAGATGTAGCTCGACCCATAGAAAGCTCCCAGTTAGAGGTATATTGACTTCCTTTCAGTGGTGTCGGATCCGTGTGGCCATTAGTTCCAATCTGATTCCCTACATTTCGAAGTATACCCCCCAAATTAGAAAGTGCTCTCCTAGCAGCCTTTGAGAGAACAGCATCGTTAGATTCAAAGAGACTGTCACCAGGCAAGCCAATAACAAGCCTGTCCTCAAAACGCATTAATTGGGCATTCTTTAGCAATTCATCACCTGCCATAGCCTTTTTCAGAACAGAGGCCAAATAATCAAGATTAATTGCCCTACTCATGCTCAGGGTTGAAATATCGAAGCTAGATGCCGCTTCTGATTGTGACAAGCGCTCGGATGGCTTGAGGCTCTGAGACAATGCAGTGACAATATTGTTCCAAGCATCAACTTTGGGAGCCGACATTGAAAAAAGTAATACGAAAAAGGTTAGCATAAGTGAGACTAAATCAGTGAATATGAGCATCCAACTCTGATCCGTTTTGCTCGCAATAGACCCATCACCTTCCTCTTCTTGGCTGGAGAGATTACCACTCATTTAACCTCACCATTATCTGGTTGAACGAAGTTGAGGTACGTGTCTTCTATGCTGCGAACATAGAACCAAATGGTAACCATTTTAGGGTCACCGGGATTAATACCAACAGTAACGCTATCAGGTGGGATACCTCGCGATAGCATGGCTCGTGCAAATTCTCCCGCTCTAGACATTTCAAGAGTTTGGTTTTCGGGCATCACATTACCCTCTTCATGGTAAGTGCCAATTATAAACTCTATATCAAAGCGAAAACCGGGAGGGCGAGCGCTTAAAGTAGCCACAACACGATCAAGAAATGGATAATTTATTTCTTGTACTTCGGCTTTACCTTTTTTGAACAGGACATCAGTTTCTAGCCGCACTCGCATCTCGCGACCCGGCTTAACAACATCTGCAGAGGTAACTTGAATAATCGTCGAGAAAATATTGGTTATCTCTTTTTGAAATTGTTGACCCTCATCTTCCTTGCCTTGACTATTGCTTACAAACGTCAATTGCGTATTTGTGGCTGAAACCTTGGAAAAAGTAGAGGCAAGGCTTTTCAAGGCCGCCTTCGATTTAGCTATTTCAATTTGAGAAATACTTACCATTATAATAAAAAAAGCAAGAACAAGCAGCATTAAAGCAAGAAATAGCGCGACACTACTGTCACCTTCTTTACCTTCGTCTCCAGTTGGGTCGTCAAACTCCTCTTGCAAGGGAATCAGGTCCTAGTTGAGACAGGCTAATAACGCGTCGATTTCCGCCCGGGATTTAGCCTTATCAGTTGCTTTTGAGATGTTTAAAAGATCTTTATCTATTACCCTCTTTGAATTTTTTTTTGCAAATATCTTTTTTAGCCTATTAGATTCAAGTAAGCCCATACCCATAAAAAAGGCAAGTATGTGAACCAAATTATCTTGCATATTATTCAAAGCGTGAGATACCTTATCAAATCACTTATTTGTAAAATCACAAGAGCCAAAGCTTTCGCAGTTTTTTTTTGTTTCCGTCATAAATATTTCGATTTCTTGATCATTAAACCACCTGTCGCTCCCTCATCAAATAGCAAAAACGTTACATTAAAGAACACAGGGTAGACCTTGGGTGTTCTTAATATACCCTTCAATAACTGATACAAACTAAATCAATCAAGGACATATTTCACAATCTTTTTTAAGATCACCCGCCTACTTTTAGAGCCTCACTTGGTAAGTTTCTCAATCTTGATAACTCAACTGTTATTTCAGTCGCTCGTACTGGATCCATTTTCGCCATGATTGGAGCAAGTCTACGTGCACCCATACTTTCTGTCACCATAAGCAGGGTGCCCATGTCTAGTTCCTCAAAAATACGCGCTGCATTCTTAGGCTTCATATTCTCATAAATCTTCACCAAGCCTTGAATTTTTGCGACTTGGTCCGCGTCATAAGTTTTAACTAACTTCTCGATTGTGTCTTGGAAATTTTGCAGTTCAGCGATTTTCTTGTCAATTCTCTCTTCCGCTGCCTGCAACAAGCCCTCACGCATTAACATCTCTTTTTCCTGGGCCTCTAAAGTTTCTCGGCGCTCAGCAAGGCGCTGAAGCAAGTCAATCTCAGCTTGGGTTAGCAAGGCAGGGTCATTCGTTACCGGTTCAGTAACTCCATCTGGACCATCTGCTTCGACGGGGACCTGTTTAACTTTGGCTTCTTCTTCGGGTAAAGCCTCCTTGATTTCAGCATTTTCAGTTTCAGGGGCATTACCTGCCGCATCCCCTTCAGCCTGCGCTCTAGCGCCCGTCACATAAACAGCATCACCTACTGAGATATTGCCATTCAAAGCACCTGTGACATCATCCCAGATATTGCCAACACGTACGCTAAGCATCAGCACGGTGACAAAAATCATTACCGAAAGAAAACGAATTTTCATAATCTATTTATACCTTCTTCTTTTCGCATTCTAACGCGCCTGCCGGAGAGCTTCTATAAGATCTTTTTCGGCTTGCGACTTTTGTTCTTCAGGACTTCCTTGTTTATTTGGTTTATTTGGTTTACTGGTTCTTTCGTTACTGTAAACAACAGTCTCACCACTGGCGGAAACTCCGTCATAAATATTGTCTACTAGTCCTAATGCATTTCTCGAACCTGACGGTTCTGTTTCAATTGTGTAGGGTCTTTTGTCGCGCACACTTTCTTCAAGACGGTCAGCAGTAAGAGAGCCCCTGTCAATCAGCAAAGCCAAGTCATCCTGCAAGGACTGTGCCTTGACAATGCTATTTTGCATTTGAGCAGTGCTACTTTTTAGACGTTTAACGCCCTCTTCAGCTCGGATAGTAGACTGGGTGAAAGTCATAGCAAGGCGCTCGAGTTCTTCCTTATGCTGCCGCAAATTACCTAGCTTGCGATTTAATACGATAGCATAGCCGATGCTAGTAATCAGCAATACGACAAATGCAATCTCTAAGCCTAATGACAACATTACACCTAATCCTCCTCGTCAGCGAGCAAGCGTTCTTCAATCTTAACAGCCTTTTTTTCGCCTTTGCGACCCATTGAGCCGGCGTACAGTTCCACATCTCCAATTCGACATTTAACCTTTGATGTTGGGGTAGCGCCCAGCATCAATTGTGAGCCAACCTCAAGGGAGAAGACCTCACTTAGCTTCATAGAGAATTCATCAAGAACGACTTCAAGTTCGACCCTTGTCAACCAGCATTCCTCTGCCAGATGTGTTTGCCATAAGGAATTACGACTAGAACTCTCCCCTATGAACATCTGCAGCAGTAATTCACGAACAGGCTCTAGTGTTGCATAAGGAAGAAGCATTTCCATACGACCTCCTCGATCTCCCATTTCAACACGTAACTTGACTACGATAGCCGCATCTGACGGTCTTGAAATTGTTGCAAACCTTGGGTTTGTTTCAAGTCTGTCAAATTGAAAAGTAACAGGGCTCAAAGGTTCAAAGGCAACAGTCAAATCGGACAATGTGACATGGACCATACGCTCTACCAACGAGCGTTCAATAGCAGTATAGGGCCGCCCTTCATGTGCGGCTGAAGCTCCGCGGCGCTCCCCAAGCAATACGTCAACCATTGAGTAGGTTAGGCCTGAATCAACAGTGATCAAGCCAAAATTATCCCATTCCTCGGCCTTAAAGACGCTAATCATGGCCGGCAAAGGTATTGAATTAAGATAATCGCCAACACGGGTGGAAGATATAGCTTCCATAGATACTTCGACGTTATCAGCAGTAAAATTACGCAGTGACGTTGACATGTAACTAACCATACGGTCAAAAACGACTTCCAGCATAGGCAGACGCTCATAGGATATTGCATTGTTAAGCATTGCTTTTACGCCAGTGCTTTCAATGTCTTGATCAAGCTCATTTGAGTTTCCGAGGAGAGAGTCAATTTCAGCCTGACTTAAAACACGAGCTGATTGTGGACCGCTACCTCCTTGCTGGGCGTTAGTGGCATCAGTTGACATCATAGATTCCCATTCAGAAGCTAAATCGTCCTGGTCGTCCTTGCCACCATCGTCGATATCGTTTTCTGCCTCTGCAGTCATTTTCTAGCTTCCATCGTCATCACACTGGCGAAACCTCTATTCGCACTACTGGACAAGCATTTCCTTAAAAAGAACATCATTGACTTTAATCGGGGCTATTGCCGCAGTTACACGTTTCAACAATTCTTCACGCAACCGGTACATACCCGCCGATCCCTTCAGATCCTCAACCCTGAGTTCCCTGAGGTAGATCTGAAAATTGCCAATTACTCTTGGTAGCAAACTCTCCAATTTTGGCACATCCTCCTGCTTTTCAAGTTCCAGACTAATCTTTATCTTTAAGAAAGTCGCTTCTCGACCCTGCGTACTGAGAGTGACCACAAGTTCATCCATATCATAAAAAACAGCATTCTGGATGGTCGAACCTTCTTCAGATTGATTTTCATCGCCGCCAAGAAGCGGATCTAACAACCCGGTGAAGTAAGCCGCAACTGCGCCACCAACAACAAGAAGAAGAACCAATCCAACAATAATGAAGAGCTTTTTCTTACCTCCTCCACCTTTGCCTTTATCTGACCCACCACCTTCTTCTCCATCACCATCGCCATCCCCACCTTCTTCGCCATCTTCATCTGGGTCGTCGTCTAAATCTTCATCGGCCATAGGTTTTCTCAGCTAAGTAACAAAAAATAAAAGAAACCAAATAGTACGCTGATTCTTTAATAGCGTGTGAATAAATGTAGGCCCTGATGGTTAACAAGTGATTGAGACTAGGAAACGAAAGCAAATACACACACCTTTTTCCTTTTTCGTGAAATTGGCAGCAACTTTAAATGAAAGATCGGGCAAAACCTGCCGGGTAATTGGTAAGGGTAGCCTCATACAGGGTCCTAACAACCCCATGAAATAACCCTAATTCACTGAAAACAATAACAACTTTAGTTTGGCATGGCTTATGCATTGTTAGTCAGTGGGAACGTAAATTCTTTTTGATTTTAGGATTGTGGAAAATGGAAACAACATCAATTATTGCAGTATCAAAACAGGCCGTAATTCGTCGATCGATGAGTGTGATTGCCAATAATTTAGCCAATATGAACACCACTGGATACAAGGGTGAGAAAATGATGTTTGTGGAACATGTTGTTCGAAGCGCCGGTGGAATAAAGATTGGTGGCGATAAACTAGCATTTGTTCGTGATATCGCAACAGCAAGAGATGTATCAGAAGGTGCTTTCAAAAAGACAGGAAACCCTCTTGACTTAGCGATCCACGGTGATGGTTTTTTTGTAATAGGCGCACCAGGTGGGGAGCGTTATACCCGTAACGGTAACTTCCAAATAGGCAGCGACGGACAACTTGTTACCCGAAATGGTGACCCTGTTCTATCCGATAGCGGTGCACCATTTTTTCTAAGCCCAGATGATGTTCATATAGAAATTGATAGCGGCGGGATACTCTCCACAGAAAACGGTGAGCTTGGAAAAATTGCAGTTGTTAACTTTGCCAATAAACGTGAAATGCGCATGGTCGCTGATGGATTATATTCATCTCGCCAGCAAGCCACTCCAACGGAAGAGGCTATTGTCTCTCAAGGCATGCTTGAAGGCTCCAATGTAAATCCGATTGTTGAAATGACCAGAATGATAGAAGTGCACAGAGCATACGAAGGCACCAAAAGCTTTATTCAAAAAGAAGATGAGCGTTTGAAAAATATGATTAAGGAATACTCACGGGTCGGATAAATCAGGGCCAAAAACTTTATTAAGTTATGAATGAAAAAAATAGCCAATCCGGCGAAATAAAAAAAAGGATGGGAAAATGAGATCATTAAATATTGCAGCGACAGGCATGTTAGCCCAGCAACGCAATGTCGAAGTTGTATCAAACAACCTCGCCAACATGAACACTACTGGATACATGAGAAGAAGGACTGAGTTTCACGACCTACTATATCAAAACCTAAGACGAGCTGGTTCCACATCTTCAGATGCTGGCACCATTGTTCCCTCTGGTGTAGCAATAGGCCTGGGCGTTAAGCTGGCAGCAGTTTACCGTATTCATGAACAAGGGAACCTTAGCGCCACTGACAACACATTTGATCTTGCGCTTCAGGGGAAAGGCTTCTTTCAAGTAGAGCTGCCTAGTGGGGAGACCAGCTACACTCGAGACGGCACGTTCCAGTTGAATGCCTCAGGTGAAATTGTCACCCACGATGGCTATAAGTTGCTACCCGGTATCACTGTGCCGAGCAATGCCATCGACGTAACCGTAAACGCAAGTGGTGAAGTTCTAGCCAAGATTGAAGGCCAGGTAACTCTGTCCAATGTTGGTCAGATCCAAACGGCACTTTTTGCAAATGATGCAGGACTTCAAGCCATGGGAAACAACTTATACATGGAAACACCAGCTTCTGGAAGTCCAACAACAGGAGCCCCAGCTTCAACGGGCTTTGGCTCCATATTGCAAGGCTTCTTGGAAACATCGAACGTTAATGCAGTCGAGGAAATTTCAAACCTAATTTCAGCTCAACGTGCTTATGAAATGAACTCGAAAGTCATACAGACTTCCGACGAAATGATGGGTACCGTCGCCAATATGAGGTGAGGAGTATGACTATGAACAAACAACAACATTCAGGTCCTAAATATCTTGGTCGTATACTTGGTCTCTTGCTAGTGCTGACTTTACCCTTTCCTGCCATGAGTGCTGAAAAAAGCCAGTTGCAGAGAGAAATCATGCTCGAGCACGTTGTCTTACGACAAAATGTTACTGTCGATGACCACCTAATCATTCTGGGGGATATCTTCAAAGGTACAGGAGATAAATCGACCATTGCCATAGCCTATGCTCCAGAACCTGGAAAGAAAGCATTCTTTGATGCCAATTGGCTTTACCGTGTAGCTAATGGCCACGGTCTCAAATGGCGTCCATTAAGTATGAAACAGAATGTTCAAGTGAAACGCAAAACAGTCACAATCGAACGTGATGAAATAGAAGATTATATTTTTGCTGCTCTAATTGACAAAGGCGCTGATCCGAAAATGACGATAAAACTAAGCAACCGCTCAGTGCAACTTCATGTGCCTTCGAGTTCTGAGGCTACTATTGAAGTTACAAATACCAGCTACGATCATCGAACTCAGAGATTTTCCGCACACGTTTCTACACCCGGTTCCAAATCAATCCGTGTCACCGGACGATTGCAAAAGATGCTTAATATACCGGTTCTAAATCGACGAATACTTAGAAACGAAATGATCATGACCGAAGACATAAAATGGGTCAAATCTCCATCTAAAAGAGTGCAAAACGACATCATCTTACATGTGGATGGTCTTATTGGCAAAACTCCAAAAAGAGGTCTTCGGGCAGGTGCTCTAATCCGCAGCTCTGAAGTACAACGCCCTGTTTTAGTGGAAAAAGGATCAATAGTAATGATGATTTTAAAAACCCCATTAATGGTTCTAACCTCACAAGGGCGGGCTGTAGACCCCGGAGCGAATGGCGATGTAATTCGCATCACTAACACCCAAAGCAATAAGGTAGTTCAGGCAGTAGTCACCGCTGCGGGTGTAGCCTCGATTACCCCTGCTAGCCAAATGGCTGTGAACTAGGAATAATCTGATGAAAAAACTAACCATGAATAAAACTATTAAACTCGCTGCTGCACTGGCTATTTCGTGTAACCTAGTTGCCTGCACTGACACCATCGGCCGTTTGTCACAAGTGGGTAATGGTCCCGAACTAACCAAGATTACTAATCCAACAGTAAAACCTGAATACCGCCCAGTCAGTATGCCTATGCCAACGCCTGAAATTGCAGAGGAAAACCCTAATTCATTATGGCGGGCAGGCGCACGAGCTTTTTTCAAGGATCATAGAGCAAAAGAAATAGGCGACATCCTTACTGTCTCTATGGACTTCACAGACAGCGCCACCCTAGACAACACCACCACAAGACAACGCGCTGATACGGAAGATACCGATGTCACTAACCTTTTAGGACTTGAGTCAGAATTTACAAAAGTTTTGCCTCAGGGCCTCACCAATAGCAGTGTCATGAGTTTCGGAAACGCACATGATACAAAAGGAACTGGCAACATCACTCGTAAAGAGGCTGTGGCTCTATCCATGGCTGCCGTTGTAACCCAGATCCTGCCCAACGGTAATTTGGTGATCATTGGTCGCCAAGAAATGTTGGTAAACAAAGAAATTCGTGAATTGATGGTTAGTGGTGTCGTCAGGCCAGGTGATATTGAATCTGACAACACTATTGCCCACACATCCATCGCCGAAATGCGCGTCGCCTACGGTGGACGTGGCACTCTGAGTGAACTTCAGAGACCCCGTTGGGGAACTCAAATCTGGGATATAGTTTTCCCGTTCTAGGTTCTTGTAATCTGGATAAACTTAAGGCTGGCGTTAAACGCCAGCCTTTTTTTATCTGACTAAATAAACGTGTTAGTAATCGCGATGAGTCTTTTCCATACGTTCGTGGCGCTCTTGCGCCTCAATAGAGAGCGTCGCAATGGGGCGAGCCTCGAGGCGTGACAAACTGATAGGCTCACTGGTTTCATCACAATATCCAAATTCCCCACTAGCTATTCGTTCCAAGGCCTCATCTATTTTAGATATTAGCTTGCGGGCGCGGGCACGGTTTCGCAGCTCAAGGGAGCGGTCTGTTTCAATCGACGCACGATCTGATATATCAGGTTCTTGTATGCCACCTTCCTGCAAACTCTGAAGTGTGTCATTAGAATCGTTTAATAGTTCACTGCGCCAAGTCAAGAGCTTCTGACGAAAATATTCCGCCATGACTGGATTCATAAAGTCTTCTTTTTTGGAAGGTTTGTAATCAGGAGCAAGAGTTACGTTCATCGATTTCCTCATTGTGTTTTACGACTACAGTTACTTTTTAGAAGAATTTGGCGCGGAATATAGTGGCGTCAGCACTTGGCCGCAAGTAGGCATTTTTATTGTTATGAACAATGCTTTATCAACAGCTACGTTAACAAAGTCAAAGCAAAGACAAAAACTTGAGGATTAACGGGTCAATTTGGCAATTTCGACTTCAGCGCGAAGTTCTATTTCATCAATGATTTCATTAAGCTTTGCATCATCTGACATACGACGGTTTGAGCGTATTTTCTGTGCTATGGCGCCTAACTTGTTTATGTCGGTTGCGCCAAGAAGTAAATCGCGACGAAGTTCTTCCAAATTATCCAGTAAATCACCGCCATACTGGCTCCCTACACGTTTACCGCGCCTTTGGGTTGGGTCATCAGCTTCCTGGATCGCAAGAATGGCATCAACAGAACTAACCCTGGCCGCTTCTGTTGAAGCCGAGGCACTTGAGCTGGCTAAAGACCCCTTCAAGTGCTCGGCAAATTCACCTCCGTGACCTATTTCAGTCTTTTTACGCGAGGCAGAAGACGCCGACTTGCCAGATTTTACTTTAGATACCTTCATTCTTAAAATGTACTCACTTTAATAGAAATACATAAAATAGCTTTTAATACATAAAGCAACGCTTTTACCAATTGTGCACCAACTGCCCTAAACAATTCATTAAGAGCTTGCCTTGTCAACACCTTCAGCGACACAACCCTAAAAAACAGCAAACAAGAACCCGGCAATATCTGCTCTATTACTCGCAAAGTGGTAAAAAATATCTGTAATGATTCTTTTTAAAAACAAAAAATCGTTACAATTCAGTATGTTATAAAAAAGCTCGTGTTGGCATCTATCTTGCTTGTAAAACGTTGGAATCTTCCGCGTGCCATGTATGTATGGCAACGGCTCAAGCCACTGGAGACACAGGAAATGACTATTTATTCATCCTTTTCGATACCGACACTTGGAATGATGGCTCAGGGCCATGCTCTAAGCAACATTAGCAATAACATTGCTAATGCGACAACAGGCGGTTTCAAGAGGACAGACACCAACTTTTCAACTCTTCTCAGCGCTTCTCTCGACAAACAGTCTGACCTTGGCGGCATCGCTCCGAAAGACTTGAACCGAATTTCTCAGTCTGGCAACATTGTGACCAGCGACCGGGATCTAGATATAGCTATCAATGGTCAGGGCTTCTTTATTTTAAATTCCGACGTAAGCGGTGATGGACAGGAGTATTATGGTCGGGACGGCTCATTTGAGATCGCCGCGGTCAATGACATTACCGTAGCTGGAATTGGCGGAACTAACATTACGACCAAAGATGGTTACCTTGTTGATAAAAACGGGTATTTTCTCCAAGGTTGGACACCTGACCCAACAACTGGTTTATTTACTAGCACAACTTTATCGTCTCTACGAGTAGACGACTACGCCTTTTCTGCAACGAACAAGGCGACAACAACCGCCTCTCTCGGTTTAAATCTGCCCTCTTCCGATAGCCTTGGTTTGTCCCAAGTCAATGAGTTTACCTTATCAGGAACGATAGAGGCCAACGACACATTTAGTGTTACCGTCGAGGATACAACCGTTACCTATACAGTGGCTGCCAGCGACACCAGTTTAAATGACATTCGTACCGGCCTGATTGCGGCGATTAATGCTGACGCAACCATCAGCGCCGTGGCGACAGCATCAGCAAGTCCGACAGATTCTAAACTTCTTATTAGCGGGGCAACTCAGGGCACAGCGCTTACTGTGTCTGCAGCAACAACAAACGTAGCCGCCGGAATAAATGATAATACGATAACGGGTTTAGTAGCACAGGATGCAAGCTCAAGTGACACACAATATTACAACATGGGAGTAATAGATTCAAACGGAGTTACCCGTTCAGTCAAATTGAACTTTGCAAAAACTGCAGTCAATACTTGGCAATTTTCGACCAGCATTGGCAAGACGCCGGTTTCTCAAGTTGATACAGTCACACTTGCCGGAACCTTAGAAGCCGGGGATGCCTACACTGTCGTTCTGGACAGTAAGACTTTCAGTCATACGGTGATTGCTGGCGATACCCTTGCCTCGGTTAGTGAAGCCCTGACAGCCAATATTAATTTGTCTGCCGAGACTAATGTCACAGCCGCAACTAGTGGAACAGATGCACTCACCTTGACCGCCGATACTGCAGGGACAACTTTTAGTGTAACCACTTCTACAACAAACAGGGCCACAGTCGCTCAAATTGACGACATTAGCTTGAGTGGCACCTACGCTATTGGTGATCAAATTTCAGTTCAAGTGAACGCGCTGGGTGCGATAAACTACTCAGTGGTTGCCAATGACCTAACAGCAAATGGTGATGGTACCGGCGGCGCTGTAGCAGGTAATTCAGCGACTGCTCTAAACAACATAACCACAAAGGTGGCAGCAGCAATCAATGCTGATGGCACTACAGCAGCCGTTGTTACAGCAGCGACTTCTGGTGGAGGGTCTGGTGTTGTAACAATAACATCCGACACGGCTGGCTCCAGTTTCACCCAAACATCATCAGCAACATCGACTGCTGGTTTACTAGTCGCAACAACTTCGACCGCAAATGTATCGGCTGCAAATGACAACAGTGCGACAAATGTCAACACAACGGCTAATGTAGCGGCAACAGAATTTACAGATACTTCTATTGGAACCATTACCTTCAATGCCGATGGTACACTGGCCACACCAACCACAGGGTTATTCAACCTGACATTAAATTTTCCAGAGAACGGTGATATTGCCGCGGCAACGGAAGCAGTGGCTCTAGACATAAGTAAATTCTCACAGTTCGATGGCGGCTTTGAGAAGGTCAGCTTTAGCAAGAATGGTTATGCCACGGCTATCACACAGGGCATAAAATTCGACGGCAGTGGTAACGTTCTTGCCAGCTTTGATGATGCAACTAACCGCTTAGTTTATAGAATACCCCTAGCTCAATTCTTCAATGCAAATGGACTTCAAGAATTTAACGGTAACGTATATCAAGCGACTGGAGATTCAGGAACCGCCAATGTTATTGATGTAAATAGTAGCGATTACGCATCGTTTTCGATCAACGCACATGAGCTATCAAACGTCAATCTGACGGGTGAATTCACCAAGATGATGATGACGCAAACGGCATACAACTCATCATCAACGGTCTTCAAAACTGTTGATGAAATGGTCACTACTGCAAGGGATCTTAAACGATAGGGAGTAATACGCTGACCCGGCATTTTCTTCCAATTAAACTTTGCATAGAAGCTTTTTTACCCTCAAAGACTAGAGCTTGAAATAAAAATCGTTTAAAAACATACAATTAGAGAAATTTAGAATTTGGCACGGAATTCGCATTAAATAATGTCAAGAAGCTCGAAACAAACTCTCAGCCAAAGCTTATCAAAACGGTACGGAAAGAAAAATGATCAGTAAAACAAGCACATTAAATAGGGTTTTAAATCCGATTAGCTTGCTTAAGCTATCCAACACGTTTCGTCTCAGGAAGCAGCTTCTGCTGGCCGTCTCAGTTGCTCTATTCGTCATAGCGATTGACGTTAATGCATCTCATTCTGCATCGCGCATCAAGGACATTACTGAGTTTGAAGGCGTTCGCGACAACATGCTTGTTGGATATGGACTAGTCGTCGGCCTGAACGGCACCGGTGATTCAATGAAAAATGGTCACTTTACAAAGCAAAGCCTGAAAGCAATGCTAAACCGTCTTGGTGTAAAACCAACAGACGCTGGCCTAGATTCTAAAAATGTTGCCGCAGTAATGGTAACCGCAAAACTTCCTCCTTTCTCCCGTAAAGGCTCTCGCATTGACGTAACCGTCAGCTCCCTTGGAGATTCTTCCAGCTTACTTGGCGGCACCCTGTTGGTGACACCTGTTCTTGGTGCAGACGGTGAGGTCTACGCCGTCGCACAGGGGCAACTGGCTGTTGGTGGTTTTGCAGCAGCCGGTAACGCAGAAACGATTACCAAAGGGGTGCCAACTAGTGCCCGTATAGCTAACGGCGGTATAGTCGAGCGCGAGGTCAAGTTTGAGCTGGCTAATCTTAAAAGTGTTAAAATGACGCTGCGTAACCCAGATTTTACAACAGCCCGACGCATTGCTCAGGCAGTAAATGCTTTTCTCGGAACCTCAGCAGCAGCGGCCATAGATACAACTACTGTCCAGATACGAGTTCCCAGAGATTACAAGGGAAACGTAGTTAATCTGTTGACCGATATTGAACAACTACGCATCGTACCGGATCAGCTTGCGCGGGTAATTATTGACGAGCAATCAGGTATCATTGTCATGGGTGAGAATGTTCGTATTAGTACTGTTGCTATTGCTCAAGGCAACCTAACCATCAGAATTAGTGAGGCTCAACAGGTCTCACAGCCTGGCCCTTTCGCAGAAGTAGGTACTACAACAACGACTGAACGCACAGACGTTGGCGTTGACCAAGGGGGTGATAACCGATTGGCTGTCGTTAATGAAGGCATCACCTTACAAGAAATGGTCAACGGTTTAAACGCACTAGGTATTGGCCCCCGCGACATGATTACTATTCTACAGGCCATCAAGGCTTCTGGTGCTATGCAAGCGTCAATCGAGGTAATGTAGTGAATACCCTTTCAACATCTAACAAATTGTCCGCAGAAGCGGCGATGATGGCGGCTAGCTCAACAAGCAAACCTGTTGCTGACGGTAACATTGAGCAGCTACGTAAAACTGCACAGGACTTTGAAGCTTCTTTTCTAAGCCAGATGTTAAAGCCAATGTTCTCAAATTTAAGTGCCGCAAAACCTTTTGGCGGTGGCACAGGTGAAGATATGTGGCGCTCGCTACAAGTAAAAGAATATGGCACGGCCATCGCCCAAAAGGGCGGTATTGGTCTCGCTGACAGTGTTTTTCGTGAAATGCTCAAACTTCAGGAGGTAAAATAGTCATGGATGCAACAGGCAGAGTAAATGACTTGATTGAAATCACTGAGCGCTTAGCTAATCTTTTGACAAAAGAAAACAAGGCGCTCAATGACAAGGATGCGAATGAGGCGACCCAATATCTCGATGAAAAGGGCAACCTCAGCCGCATCTACGAAACTCGTATACAGGGTTTGATAGATGACCCCTCTATTCTGGCCAATGCTGCACCAGAACTTCGCGATAAACTTCGCGAACTAGGTGAGTCAGTGAATATAATGATCAAAGAAAACGCCCAATTGTTGAAGATTACCATCGAAGCCAACCGCCGTGTTGTCTCAATGGTCGCTGCAGCTGTAAAAACCCAACAACCAGGTCCTGGAACTTATTCTGCCAAGGGCACGGCAGACAAAAATGACGTTCATTCGGCGCCACGTAATCTGGCGCTTTCGCTTGATCAATCCTTATAGCGCAGTTGAGAGAAAAACAAAATGGTCGGAAATCTAACTGGTGCACTGAGAACCGCGCAAAGTGGGCTGTTAACCAATCAGTCGGCTCTTGAGGCGGTCGCCAATAATATCGCCAACGTTAATACTGAGGGGTATTCGCGAAAAGATATTAAAATGGAAGCTCGGGTCGTTTCTGGAAACGGTGCTGGAGTTCAGCTTGCCGAAGTACGGCGCGTCATTGATGAAGGTCTTTTAAAAAATTTACGTAGCGAGAGTGCCGCCTACGAAATGTTGTCGTCACAAGGCATATATTACGAGCGCATGCAAGAAATGTTTGGTGCGCCAGGAGACAATACATCAATCGGCCATATGATTGGCGAATTTACCGAGTCTATGGAAGCATTAGCTCTTTCGCCTGAGAAGTCACTGGACCAAGCTGAAGTAGTTCGCCGTGCAGAGGACATCACTCGCAAATTGCAGGATATGTCCACAGCAATACAGGACCTCCGTTTACAGGCAGACCAGGCAATTAGCGTTGCAGCCACAGAAATTACAAATCTTTCAGCTGAAATTGGCGACTTTAATGACAAGATTATTCGCTATTCTGCGACTGGCAAAGATGTAACAGGCTTGAAAGATCTTCGTGATGCTTCCATTGATAAACTATCAAACTTGATCGATATTGCTTATTTTTATCGCTCTGATGGCGACGTAGTGATCTTTACGTCAGCTGGTCGAACCCTAGTTGATAACATTCCTGGAACTATGTCTCACTCAGCTGCAAGTGCCATAACGCCAACTACAACACACGCAGAAGGGGATATCGCTGGTCTATACGTTGGAACAGCAATTGCAGGCAACGACATTACCGACGAAGTTCGAGGTGGTCTAATTAAAGGCATGCTAGATCAACGCGACACCATTTTACCCAATTTGCAAAGCCAACTTGACGAAATGGCTTGTGAAATTCGCGATGTCTTTAACCAAGTGCATAACAGGGGAACACCGTTCCCCGGATCACAAACCATGTCTGGCACCCGCACATTTGTATCTCCTTCAACTCAGTCAATAAAACTAGACCCAACGGGCAGTGTCGATGATGTCAGCATTATCTTATTCGACAACACGGGAGACCAGTCGGCAACGACTACCTTAAATACTATTATGCAAATAAATTATGGTGCTGCTGGCACTGACGACGATGCCAAGACAAGCCGTGGAAGTTGGACAATCGATGAAGTTTCCGCCCACGTTCAGGCATGGCTTAGGGCAAACGGTGCATCTGCGGCAACTGTTTCAGCCGCTACTGGAAAGATGGAAATTAACCTCAATGAAACGAGCCTAAATTTAGCTTTCCGTGATGAAACAGCAACTGCCAATGGCAGTAGTGTTGGTGATGCGGAAATTGCTTTTGACGCAAATGCTGACACCGTGATTGATGAGACCGTTACTGGGTTTTCCAACTTTTTTGGCCTGAATGATTTTTTCGTCGATAATCAAAATGAAAACGTCCATGAAAGCGATGTTATAGCCACGACATTTACTGCGACAGCCGCAACGCTGACCTTTCGTGATTCGACTGGTTTATTGGGGTCAACCATTTCCATTGCAGCTGGAGATAGCCTGACACAAATCGCAACAAAAATAAATACGGCAGTCAGTGAAGTAACTGCGACGGTAGTTCCGGATGGTTCCGGCCAGCGTTTGCGGTTATCACACTCTAGCGGAAAAGATATGACTGTAACCCAAGCTAGTGGTAACACGTTGCTTACGACCATTGGCATGCACCTTGCTGATGTTCGTATCTCTGGCACAATTGCAGTCCGTAGTGACATTTCCTCATCACCATCAAAGATTTCGACTGCTGCGACCCAATGGGATTCTACCCGGGGTGCATCAGGCGAGTATTTGCTTAGTGTCGGTGATGACACAACAGCCACTGAACTGGTTGCTCTTTTCAAGACCAACAATCAATTCGAGACGTCCGGTGGGCTAGGTTCCCTGAACACTTCATTCGAAGGTTATGCTTCTGCAATAGTTGCAACAAATGCTAATTTAGCTGACGACAACGTACTCGACACAAGCTTCCAGGAGACATTACGAGATAGCTTGCAGTTGAAGTCCGACTCCGTAAGAGGGGTAAACTTAGATGAGGAAATGTCCAATTTGATCCTTTTCGAACAAGCTTACTCAGCCGCAGCCAGACTCATTTCAGTGATTCAAAATATGTTTGATGCTCTTGATAGAGTCATTCGATAGGATCATAGGAGCTTAACCATGTCACGTGTATCTACACTTTCAGCAAATACCCAGCTCATCAAGTACATGCAGAGAGGACAAGTTCTCTTGCAAGAAAAGCAGGTACAGTTAGCTACCGAAAAGAGGTCAACCGACTACACGGGCGTCGCAAAAAATAGTGAACGCCTAATAAATAGCGAAACCACTAGGAGTTTGCTGGAAAACTACAATTTGACAAACGGCCTGATGGACATGCGTCTCAAGATAACTGGAACGATACTGGAGGGCATAGATGACGAACTAAGCTCTTTCCGCCGGGATTTGATTTCTTTCAATGCAGGTAACAAGACAAGGCTTGAAGAGGTAAAAAACATTCAAGATAATGCTTTTAGAGCTCTTCAAAGTTTGGAGTCTTATTTAAACACTGACGTTAACGGTGAATACGTGTTCAGTGGTGGGCGAGTGACAACTAAACCAGTCGACCTAGACATAACCACCTTAAGCGCGTTGCAAACTAAATATGATGGAGCCAACATAGTTTATCCAACCTACAGAGACAACCATGTACACCATAAAATGACTGCCGGTACGGGGTCCCCTACTAATCCAACTGGGGCTGGTTTTACCAATCTTTCCTTCAATGGCACTGCCAACACTATCACAACAGCAAACCTTGCGACTCAGGTCAATACAGTTACTCTTGCAGGATCCGTGCAAACTGGGGACGTCTACAGTGTCAATGTCAATGGCACTGACGTCTCATATACAGTTACGGGTTCTGAAGCAAACATGGCTGCGGTGCGTGATAACTTTTTCGCCGCCATCAATGCAAACGCGACAGTAAGTGCCTCCGTTACTGCAGCCGCTTCAGGTACAGACGCAATTACAATAACGTCAGACACAGCCGGTACAGCCTTCACATCCACATCATCATCAACAAATTTAACAGCGGTGGCCCAGATTGATAATGTTACACTGGCAAACACTTACGCTGCAGGTGATACGGTTACTGTTAATGTGAATGGACTTGGCGCGGTGATTTACAGTGTAGTTGCCAACGATCTGACCGCAAATGGAGACGGTACAGGCGGTTCAGTAGCAGGCAACTCGGCAACCGCTTTTAACAACATCACCACAAAAGTAGCCTCAGCGATCAACGCCGATGCGGCAAGTGCTGAAATTGTCACTGCAGCGGCAAGTGGGGGTGGGGGCGGTATCATCACCCTAACTGCCGATACAGCTGGAACCGCATTTACAAATGTTACTTCTGCGTCCACAGCTGGAAACGGTACGGCTACTGCAACGACTGCAACCGGTAATTTACCAGCAAGTACAGATAATAAAGCCATAACGGCGATCACGACCGCAAATGCCAATGCTTTTGCAAATTTATCAGTTGGCGCTTCAATTACCATTTCCGGAGCCAATACGACGGGTAATAATGGTACTTATACGATTTCTTCAAACTCAGCAGGTGTTATAACTACGGCGGAGAGTATAGCAACAACAGATGCCAATGATACGGCACCCACACTGGTCAGTAATATTTCATATTTCAGTGGGGATGAACTAACCCAAACTCATAACGTCAACAAAACACGATCTTTTGATATTGACTTAACGGGTATTGATCCGGCCTTCGAGAAAGCTATTCGTGGCTTATTTCATATTGCTCAAGGATCTTTTAATACCGGGGGCGGTCTTGATCAGAATACGTCACGCGTTACCGAGGCTCTTTATTTAATTGAGAGTGCTCTGGATCGCAATCCAGGTGGCACCGAACCATTTGGTACCGAGTTAACAAACAATATTGAACAAGTAAGCCGAGACATAGGGTTTGATCGGATCCTTATTAATCAGACAAATACGACAAATAATTCTCTCATAAATTTTTATGATGGCATTATTTCTAGTTATGAAGATACAGACCCCTTAGAAGTCTACTCAAAGCTCTTGGATCAACAAAACTCACTAGAAGCATCATATCAAGCCCTCGCTCGCATACGCCAACTCAGCCTCTCAGATTTCCTTTGATAAATAATTTTCCATAAATAATAATCTAACTTATAGTTCTTATTCATAGCTAATATATTAAAGTTTAATATAATTTGGTGTTGTTTCATATTGAGATTTTCCATGAGGAAAGGGTAGAAAAAGGCAATTTTGTAAAAAAACTGGAAAAATTATTTTCACTAAATTAACGCTAATGTGATGAATATTGACTTAACCAATTGAAATTAAACGATTTAATAAAAATCATCATTAGGAAAAAAAATAGTGTTATTTTTTATCAACGGTGCTATAGTAAGCCGTGAAAGTGAATTAATATTTTTTTCTAGAACAGAAACAACGGTGCATCAGAATGATGGACGTAAAAGACACAATTAACGGAAGTGCTGCTAGCATAACCACAATGGTTGGCAGAGCAGCTGTAGAAAAGAACCAAGAGCAAAAAGTTCTTATGGAAAAGCCTATTCGGGAAGACGAGCCGAAAAAGGTAAGCAGCGTAGAAGAGACTTCCAACCAATCTAGTAATGCTATGACAGTTGAAGATATTTCACAACCAATGCCCACAACAGGTAAAATGGTTGATGTGAATGTATGATTTTTGTGAACGTTTGGATTGAATCTGCTTTTCGCTTTATATAAGTGTTAAAAGGCAGAATTTGATTGTCATATTTTCCTCCCCTCCTATGTCGCTTACAGTAACTATTTATCCTGAAACATTATTTTAAACCTGTTCTTAAAAAACTTGCAGGTGAAAATAAAACTTTTTGTAGAAATATCGCGTAGACAGCGCCCAACTCAGGGCTTTCAATTTATTTAAATACCAGTAAGATTCAAATGATGGAAGATCTGATCACTTCAAACCCTTGGCCAATCAGTAAGCACGTTTTTATAATTGGTGAAGTAGGCATAAATCACAATGGCGATCTTGATATTGCTAAAAAACTCATCAACATGGCTAAAAGCGCCGGCTGCGATGCAGTTAAGTTCCAAAAACGAACAATTGATATTGTCTATACACCAAAGCTGCTTGATGCTCCCCGTGAAAGTCCATGGGGCACGACCCAAAGGGAGCAAAAAGAAGGCTTAGAATTTGGCTCTGTCGAATTCGATGAAATTGATCGTTATTGCAACGAAAAAGAAATTGAATGGTTTGCATCAGCTTGGGACCTTCCTTCACAAGAGTTCCTAAAAAAATACAAATGCAAATTTAACAAAATTGCCTCAGCCATGACTACCCATAAAGATTTTATAGAAATGGTTGCGCAAGAAGGTAGGCCAACTTTTATCTCTGTCGGAATGTGTACCTATAATGACATACAGTTTGCCGTTGATGTATTCCGTAAACACAAATGCCCATTCACACTAATGCATACAGTGGCTGAATACCCCGCACCCGAAGAACGTCTTAATTTGCTTGGTATTATTGATTTGCGCGAGCGCTTTAATTGTCCAGTAGGGTACAGTGGCCATGAAGCATCAGTCTCTCCTTCATTAATCGCCGCCACAATTGGCGCTACTGCGATTGAACGTCACATAACCCTCGAGAGAGCCATGTATGGCTCTGATCAAGCCGCATCCTTGGAGGGCCCAGGCCTAAGGCAATTAGTTTCTCAGGTACGTAAAATCCCAGTCGCCATGGGAGTAATGGAAAAACAGATAACGGATGGAGAAAAATTGGCGGCTAAGAAGTTACGTTATTGGGAATAGCATTGCCAAATAAAATAACCTACTGCTTCGATATTGATGGCACTCTGTGTAACAATACTGAGGGCGAATATGCAGATGCAAAGCCATTCTTAGATCGTATAGCTGTCGTCAATAAGCTATTTGAGGAGGGCAACCAGATACTTTTGTTAACTGCACGTGGAGCAACTACAGGAATTGATTGGCGAAAGCTTACGGAAAAACAAATGTTGAAATGGGGCGTCCGCTACCACGAACTATATCTTACTAAACCAACAGCCCACATTTATATTGATGATAAAGCCTTCAATTCTGAAACCTGGGATTGGAATGCCAATGTGGGTTTTTCACCAGAAGCAGGCAGGGAGTCTATTATGGAAAAAAGCTCCTATCTTGAAGTAACCTACGATCAAGAACGTACTTCCTTTGGTCCATACCCTCTCCAACTGGCTGGATGGATTTCTGATAATCATCTTGGGAACAAGGGACGTCTACTTGACATGGGCTGTGGCCGTGGTGAATTCCTGTCAGCCTTTGATAAACTTGGGTTTAAAGTCGCTGGCACAGACGTTTCACCAAGTGCTCCCTCTTTATCTCCAAGTTTTGACGTTCGTGTCGCTAATCTAGATACCCAGCCAATGCCCTTTGATAAGGAAAGTTTTGATGTCGTATTTTCAAAATCTGTGATCGAGCACACTCACACACCAACTGTCATGTTACAAAAGGCCTTTGATACACTTGTTCCCGGCGGCTTAGCGGTAGTCATGACCCCAAGTTGGTCACATACCTATTGGGGACCTTTCTATTGTGACCACACCCACGTCACACCATTTACTGTCCTATCCCTGAAGGATGCCCTGACGCTAGTTGGCTTTGAGAACGCACAAGTCAAACACTTCATTCAACTCCCCAGTGTCTGGAAGTACCCATTCTTAAAACCACTTATTTATCTCATAAGAAAACTCCCACTTCCTTTTCGCCCACACATGGCCGCTCCGTGGCCAGAGGGTTTGAATAAATTCATTCGTTTTTCAAATGAAGTGATGCTATTAGCCATAGCTCGCAAGCCTTTGCTTGGAAAAGGCATAAATTAATTATGGAAATTTGTGCAATTATACCAGCACGTAGCGGCTCGAAAGGTGTTCCGGGAAAGAACATCCGGCCTCTTTGCGGCCATCCCATGATTGCCTTCTCTATTGTTGCAGCCTTGTCCTGTAACAAAATAAAGCGGGTTATTGTATCAACAGACAGTGAGGAAATAGCCAGAATCTCAAAATTATATGGTGCTGAAGTTCCTTTTTTGCGTCCACCCGAGCTTTCCGGCGACATGTCACCGGCGTTAGATTACGTCTCCCATGCTTTTAAAAAAATGGAAGAGGCAGATAGTTATAGACCTGACTTTATGGTTATGCTGTTACCTACAACCCCCCTTAGGGAAACTCACTTAATTGATCAAGCCATAACTTCACTAAAAGAATCTCCAGACGCTACAGGTCTGCGCTCCGTGCATGAATTACCTGAACCCCCACAAAAAATGATGGCGATTGAAAATGGATATTTAACTGGCTTTTTTCCTGATGATCCAAGGCCAGAGTATTTTAACCTACCTCGTCAATTATTTCCAACTGCCTATCATCCTAATGGTTATGTCGAAATAGTGCGACGCGATACACTAATGGATGATGGCACTTTGTATGGCTCCCGTATTTTAGGAGCTGTCACTCCGTTTTCAGTAGAAATTGACGTTCCAGAAGATTTTGATTATCTGGAATATATTGCAGAACGCTTTCCACATCCACTTATCCAAAAACTTGGCCCCGCCATGAAAACCCCATGCCAAACATAAAGCCATGAATATTTTTAATTTTAGTCAAAAACCAGTTGATGTTCCTCCTGTAAAGACAGCTTATCGATGTATTCAAACAGCTCTTCCCGTTCCACAATCACTTGAGGTTTTTGAAAGACTAAATCGCTTTGAGTCGCGTTCTATGCATGGTCAAATGCCTATAGTTTGGGACCGAGCAAAGGACTTTCAAGTATTTGACAAATGGGGAAACTGCTGGATAGATTTTACCTCTACTATATTTGTTTCTAATGCTGGACATGGTAACAATCACATTATTCAGTCCCTGAAGGATCTTCTAGACAAAGATCTACTGCACACTTACACATATGCCTCTGATGTGCGTGCAGACTTCCTACAAAAGCTTATAGAAAAAACGCCTGTAGAGATTGAAAAAGCCTATCTTGTTTCGGCAGGTACAGAAGCAACTGAAGCCGCGCTCAAGCTAATACGACTTTACGCACAAGATAAAAATAAGAAGCGGCCAGGTGTTATTGCCTTTGATGGCAGTTACCATGGACGCACCATGGGGGCAGCACAAATCAGCGCAAACCAAGCACAGCGCGAGTGGATGGGATACGAAGACCCCAATATTTTTCACCTTCCCTTTCCTTACCCTTGGGATGAAGAAGGAAATCCAACAAATGAAGACGGCAATATTAGATTTGAAAAAGACGTCGAGAACCTAAGGTCTCAAGGAGTAGATTTGAAGGAGGATATCGGTGGTATAATTTTTGAATCTTATATAGGTTGGGCTGCAGCTTTCTTTCCAACCAAATACGTGCAGGCATGGGCTGCATGTGCAAAAGAAAATGACTTCTTAATTTCATTCGATGAAATTCAATCTGGCTTTGCTCGTACTGGCCCCCTATTTGCTTATCAACACTATGATATTAAACCAGATATTATTTGTTGCGGTAAAGGAATCAGCTCCTCCCTCCCTCTTGCTGCCGTTCTAGGCAGAGCAGATATTTTAGATTTACCAGACATTGGCTCCATGAGCAGTACCCACTCTGCAAACCCCTTGTCCTGTGCTGCTGGTCTGGCCAATTTACAAGAGATAGAGCGCCTTAGTCTTGTTGAAGAATCTACAAACAAAGGTAAAATCCTGCATGGACGGCTGAATGAAATGCGACAAAGGCATCCGAGGGAAATATCAAACATCCTAGGAGCGGGTATGTTAGCCTCTTTAATTTTTCGAAATTCCAGAAGTGTAAGCAGTGCATGTCTCCTTGCCAGTCAAATTTGCGAGAAAGCCATGAGGAAAGGCATTTTGTTGGTTCATACGGGAAGAGAATCCATCAAAATTGGACCGCCACTAACTATCCCAGAGGACGCCCTTGTGGAAGGGTTAGATGTTCTTGATGAAATTTTGCAAGAGAGTATCCAATGACTAGTATACGCCATATGGGTATCGTCGTAAGCGACATGGGAAAGTCCTTGCAGTTCTACCGTGACCTTATCGGACTTCAAGATGCCCCGGTCAACGAGGAAACTGGCCCTTTTATCGATAGCCTTCTGGATATGCCAGATGCAAAGATCCAAACCGTCAAACTAGCTGGAGAAAACAGCAAAACATCGATCGAATTGTTGTGCTTTGAAAGCCCCCCCCCTAAAGCATCGACACCGTTGAATACCATCGGGCCAACGCATGTCGCTCTGAATGTTAACGACCTTGATAAATTGTATACTCGTCTTTCAGAAGCACAAGTTCCATTCAACACTCCGCCTCACATGTCCCCTGACGGGTGCGTTAAAGTAGCTTTTTGCCAAGATCCAGATGGCACATATATTGAATTGGTGGAACTCCTTAAATGAATGATATCGCTATTATGCAAGGCCGACTTCTGCCGCCCTATGAAGGTCGTTTTCAGGCTTTTCCAGCGAAGAAATGGCGTGACGAGTTTGTAAATGCCAATAGCGCAAACCTTGCTTGTATCGAATGGATATACGAAAAACCAAACGAAAATTTAAACCCATTCAGCAGCGATGATGGGATTAAAGAGCTTCGTCAGATCATAAAAACAAGTGGTATCAGCATCCGCTCTATTTGTGCCGACTATTATATGGATGAATTTCTTATCGATGTTAATGGCAACATACGAAATAAAGCTGTAAACCATCTTATCTGGTTGATAGGTCAAGCAGCTAAATTATCTATCATCTACATAGTTTTGCCATTTGTTGACGCATCTTCCCTGGGCACAAGTCCACAACAACAAGGCCTTATTTCACTTATGCAGGCACTTGGGCCAAAGGCGGCTAAATTAGGGTTGGAATTGCATTTAGAGACAAACCTTAGCCCCACTTTATTTAAAGGTATTTTAGAATCCATTAATCATCCATCAATTCAAGTTAATTTTGATATAGGAAACAGTGCATCCCTTAATTACGACCCTACGGAAGAGTTGACAGCACTCGCTCCCTTTATTGGTAGCGTCCACGTTAAGGACCGTATGCTTGGCGGTAGTACAGTGGCCCTTGGGCAAGGAAACGCAGACTTCCCCACCTGTTTTAATTTAATACGTAAAGCAGGTTTTTCACGGCACTTTGTCCTACAAACAGCACGCGGTAAAGACGGGCACGAAGTGGAGCTTGCTATCCACAATCGCAAATTTGTTGAACAGCAGCTATCAAATTAAGTAAAATAATTTAGGATGAACTATGGAGCTGGGACTAAAAAATAAAACTGTACTCGTTTCTGGCTCTAGTAAAGGCATTGGGTTTGCCATTGCAGAATCTTTGCTGCAGGAGGGAGCGCGGGTTCAAATTTCTGGCCGTAACGAAGGGGTCTTAAGGGATTCTCTTAAAATCTTGTCGGAGCGATATAGCCCTTTGAGTATTGATTCTTTCTGCGGTGATCTGAACCAGCCAGAGATAGTCAACAGGGCTATTTACCAATTAGTTGATCTATTTGATGGCATAGATTGCGTCATCGCAAATATAGGTTCAGGTGCAGGACCATCAGGATGGGCCTTATCAGCTGGTGACTGGCGCTCAATCGTGGACGTAAATTTGGTTGGCTCCATGGTACTGGCGACAAGCGCCATACCGCACCTTAAGGGTCGGGACAATCCCAGTATCACTTTTATTTCCTCCATAGCTGGGGTTGAAGCCATTGCTGCGCCTATTCCCTATAGTGCAGCTAAGGCTGGTTTACAGCAAGCGGCAAAGAACTTGGCACGGCAACTTGGCCCCGAAGGCATTCGGGTCAATACGGTAGCCCCGGGGAATGTCTTGGTACCGGGTGGAGGCTGGGAAGCTAAAATGTCTGAGAAGCCAGATCAGGTAAAAAAATATATTAAAAAGGAAGTTCCCTTAGGACGATTTGCAGATCCAGTGGAAATTGCAAATGCTGCTGTTTTTCTTGCCTCATCAAAGGCACGTTTTATCTCTGGCGCATTGCTTTGTGTTGATGGGGCACAGACCCACTAGGAGTATGTTTTGACAGAAAAAGAAAACAATTCAAGTTCCGTTTTAGATGCATTCGACCTGAACGGACGCATCGCTGTTATAACGGGAGGGGGGGGGTTACTTGGCCAAAAACACGCCGAAGCCATTCTTGAATGTGGAGGAATTCCAGTCCTGCTAGATATTGACGAAGACAGGGTAAAAGATATAGCCACATCTTTAGAAAATAAGTTTGGCCATCAATGCCTAGGCCTCTGCATAGACGTTACTCAGCCCGATCAGATAGAAGGGTCTTGCAAGGACTTATTGGATCAATTCGGGCGTATCGATATTCTGATCAATAATGCAACCAATAACCCAACATTAGAGGATATAGACAATAAAGATTTTTTACGACTTGAGAAGTTCCCACTTGATTTGTGGAATGCCGATCTTGCCGTTGGGCTTACCGGAGCATTTTTGTGTTCTCGTACTTTTGGCATTGTAATGGCGAGAGCCGGAAAAGGTGTAATCCTTAATGTCTCCTCTGACTTAGGCATTATAGGCCCCGATCAACGACTATATAAACAACGTGGAGTAAAAGACGAAGATCAACCAGTAAAGCCGGTAACTTATTCCGTTGTCAAAAGTGGTCTCATCGGATTAACCCGATATTTGGCTACCTATTGGGCTGATAAAGGGGTACGTGCAAATGCTATTGCACCTGGTGGTGTCTATACGGACCAGGAGGAAGATTTTGTGAAACAGTTGTCTGGTTTAATCCCATTGGGCAGAATGGCCAGCCCAAATGAATACAAGGCAGCCGTCGCCTTCATGATTTCAGATGCTTCATCCTACATGACAGGAAGCATTTTACCCATTGATGGGGGAAGGACTTGCTGGTAGGACACTATTAGAGTCCAAACTTGGCTCTAATTTCTTCGGCTATTTCGTTGAAAGGCCCATCCCAATCTTCGTGTATATTCTTACGAAAATAACGCATAGATGGTGACCAGCCCGGTGCGTCGGGATTACCTAATAAGTCAAAGTAAATTTTGACCGGCAAAAAATTAAAGGTTGGGATCCCAAGGCCACCTGCTGTGTAGGCAACTGAGGACGCGTGAGAAATCACTAAATCCAAATTGGAAATAAGGGCGCAAAGGTCATCTTGGTCGTTTCTTAGATCAATATCATCCCAAGTATGCAGATTAACCCCATAAAGCTCCAGCATTTTTGCTCGATCCTCATTGCATTCAACATACATAAGGTTGACAAAATCTATTCCTTTAATGGAGAGGATAGGAGCTAATTCCTCTACTGTTGCGCCCCAACGGCCGCGACCACCAGCAGCTTTTGTACTTTGCCAAATCATTCCAACTTTGGGCTGGGGACCCAATGCTTCCATTCTTTCTTTCCAAAAAACAATTCGCTCTGGATCTGGCTTCAAGAACGAATGATTGGGGTCACTTGGAAAACTGTCAATTGTCGGCCTTAGGTATCCACCTAGGTCAAGAATTGCTGATTGGAAATCAATATCCACCTTACCTGTCTCAGCTTCTGTGTATGGATAAGGAAAAACATTAGCACCTTCAAAAGAACGTTGAAAGATGTCAACAAGCCTAGGCTCACACTCCACGTAAACTTCTGCTCCCATTTTTAACATATCTGGGACCATACTAGCATGACGGATTTCATCGCCCAATCCCTGCTCACCATAAAGAATTATACTTTTACCTTTTAAGGGCGATCCATCCCATTGATCCTGTGGAAATGAACGCACAGGCGAAGTAAAGCTCTCAGTTTCCCAACGAAGTCGATAACGCTTCCATGCTTCTTCAAGGTGGCCGTAACAAAATAAAGTTAACGCATAATTGAAGCTGACTGACATTTCATTAGGCATTTCTTTTAATGCCTTTTTATATATCTCAAGAACCTCTTCTTCTGAGCCTGTATGAATTAGCACTATTGCCAGCGTCACCATAGCGGCACCGCAATTAGGACTTATGTCAAGAACCTGTCGAGCATATTTTTCTGCTTCTTCAAATTCAAATTGCCCCTGAAGATTATTTGATAGCTCGCATAATAACAAAGGTTCTTTTGGGAATTGCTTTAATGCACTGCGAACAAAATCTTCAGATTCAACAAGCTTTTCCATATTCCTGAGGACTGCAGCAAAATGATAGTAAGCTTCAGTCTCAGAACTGTCTATTTCCATAGATCTTTGAAATGCTTCGAGCGCCTCTTCATCACGTCGACGACGCATTAAAGCACGACCCATATTTCTATATATGAGTGAATTGTTTGTGTCTATTTTTAATGCCCTCTGAAAGCATTCTATCCCTTTATCTAATTGAAGATCAGAGACAAAGACCTGCCCTAAATTGTTTAGTGCTGAACTGTCTTTAGGGTCAATTTTCAAGGCTTTATTAATAAATTCCTCTGCAAGCTCATAATCCTTATCTGCACAGTGAATAAGACCAATATTTCGCAACGCTGCTCCAACAAATTTAGGGTCCATATCCATTGCTTTCTCATAACAGTCAATGGCTTCTTCATTCTTTAGATTATCACGCAGAACGTTTCCAAGATTTATTTGATATTCTGGAACCATCGGCTTCTCAACTACAATTTTACCCAGTAATTCTTGGGCTTCTTGCAGTGATTTAGATCCCGGTCCCTTCTCTTTTATACGGAGCAAGTTGGCAAGGTCATTCATTATATCCAGATTGCCACTTTCCAGTTCAAGACAGCGACGGTAAGCAACTTCTGCTTGTTCTAAGTCTTTTAACTCCAAGCTAACCTTTGCTAAATTAGAATGGAACAGAGAAACATTAGGCTCATACGATATAGCTTCCTTTATAAGTGCTAGTCCCTCTTCTCCGAAACCTAATTGGTAGGCTAAAAAACCCAATAAATGTAATACGTTGTGATTCTTTGGGTCACTTTCTAAAATCTTACGATAGTGAGCTTCAGCTTTTTCTAGATTGCCTATGTTATGAAAGTCAACTGCAGCCTGTAGAAGTGAATCTACTGAGACAGGTTCACTCAGATCCAATAAATCAGTATTGTCAGATTCATTCATTTAAGCTTTATTCCTCACCCACAACCTAGTGTGGTACAAATGATATTTAGATTATTTAAAACGCAACCACCAAGTAAGAAAAAAAATAGTTATTCAGGCTTTTCTTCAGCAGGAGGAATTGAGCGAAATCCAGCCGCAATTTGTCGATTGATATTTATTAAAACATCAAGTTTTGTTGGATCATTCTCAGACATGGCTTTATAGGTTTGCTTATCAACAAAAAGACTTAAACTTATCAAATTAGCTTTGATTTGGTCTGGAATAAGTTTCTCCTCAGCCGCAAAAGCTTGGAGAACAGTCCATATTCTTTGATTGTAATTCAAAGCCATGAAGAAATCATCATCGTTATCCATTTCCTTAGCGGCCATCAAAGTCTGAGCAGCGATTAGCACCTGAGCAGCATGTTCCAGAACCGCAGCATCAGTTTCATGCGGGCTTTCTGTTGTTTTTATATTTTTATCGTATGCACCATATCCGGTCATTCGCTTACCCTTGTGTAGCTTTTGAAAGTACGTCTTCTTCATAATCTATCAAGCTTCTGGCACTTTTCAAGGCACCATAGAAGTCATCATTAAGAATTTTAGTGCCAATATAATGAATGAGTTCAATGGCCCTTGGCGTAGGGCAGGCTTCTTGAAATTGACGCGTCAGCTCCTTGAACGCTGGGTGATGAACTTGGCTTTCTTCTGCACTTCCAGCCAGATACATAAGCAAAGAGACGTAATAAATACGCTTTGCCGGAGAATTTGCCTGCTCCTCGTGCATGATATCTTTTTCACGTAAAATTATTGACTTGCTGTGAATCAAAAAAGTTGCACTTTTAGGGCCGTTTTCGATAACTGTGTTACCGATAACAACTTTTTCTTGGGGTTTTAGCTTTAAGCGTAATGGCATTTTTACCTCTTGCCCCTTTTTTGTAACTGTAGTTGATTTACAAAAGATTAATCAAAAAAAAACGGGTGAGATTAAATCCCACCCGTTTCTTAATTGTAGCCTTTTTAACCTTACCTAAATAGTTGCAAAACACTTTGTTGCACTTGGTTAGCAAATGTTAGTGCTGAAGTGCCCAGAGACTGTCTTGTCTGCAAGGCCAGCAAGTTAGCTGATTCCTCTTCAAGGCTTGCATTTACCAGAAGACCGGCACCCGCTTCGAGGGTTTCGATAAGTTCCCCAGTAAAGTCCTCACGCGTTGTCAACAAACCAAGGTCAGCAGCAAAACCAGATGAAGTTGTGCGCAAGGTAGAAAGCGCCGTTTTAGCTTCAGTGATTGATGTGTCAATATTCGACGCCGTTGACCATGACACGGTCGCGGCAGAAAAGCCTACTCCGGTCACATTCAA
>CALKND010000018.1 GCA_938092065.1 uncultured Rhodospirillales bacterium | reverse complement strand
GGTCAGGATATTATCCGGTTGGGCGATGCTGAAGTCAACTCGCGCGCCTATTGTTCTTCGTTTAACTTCAAGGGCGGGGATCAACAGAAAAAAGTCGGCCTCTTGTCGGGTGGGGAACGCAACCGGGTGCATATGGCGCGATTGCTGAAATCCGGTGGCAATGTACTGCTCCTTGATGAACCCACCAACGACCTTGATGTGGAAACCCTGCGTGCATTGGAGGACGCATTGGTTGACTTCGCCGGTTGCGCTGTAGTCATCTCGCACGACCGCTTTTTCCTTGATCGTATCTGCACCCATATCCTCGCTTTCGAAGGTGAGGCCCATGTGGAATGGTTCGAAGGCAACTTTGAGGATTATGAAGAGGACAAAAAACGCCGTCTTGGTGCCGATGCACTGGAGCCAAAACGAATAAAGCATAAAAAGTTCATGCGCTAGCTGCAAATCTGCTGGATTCTAACGCCTTCCGCGCTTTTTTACTGCACGGAAGGTCTTTCCTACGACTTTAAGCAAGATCGACACCCCATGACACCCCCATAACGCACGGTGTTTGTATGGAAGAATTATTTGCAATTAGGCGCTGATGATGGAAAATGCTTGCCTTTGTCCCAAACGAGTGCGATTATAGAGCAGCATATGTATTCTTTTTCGACCACTGTCTCCTGTTTTACCGGCGTTCAGTCTTTCGATCCAGACGACAAGCCGGGCTGTCGCACCTCTGCGGGCAGCAACTTATAGGAGACTACGGATATGGCCACAGGCACCGTAAAATGGTTCAACACAACTAAAGGCTTCGGATTTATCGCACCTGATGGTGGAGATAAAGACGTTTTCGTACATATTTCAGCCGTTGAACGTTCAGGACTTTCAGGTCTTGCTGACAACCAAAAAGTAAACTTTGACGTGGAAGCTGGCCGTGATGGCCGTGAGTCTGCTGTAAACATTACGGCGGCTTAAATAACAAACGGGCCAAGACACACTTGGCAGTTTTAAGGTTTTAAATTTAGGAGATACCCATGGCTACTGGTACAGTAAAATGGTTCAACCCAACCAAAGGTTTTGGTTTCATCGAGCCAGAAGATGGCTCAAGCGATGCCTTTGTGCATATTTCAGCAGTTGAACGCGCCGGACTGGGAACATTAAACGAAGGACAAAAAGTTTCTTATGAACTCCAGCCAGGACAGAACGGTAAATCTTCGGCTGAAGATCTAAAAGTCGTCGACTAAATCTGTCGTTAAAAACGTCTAAGAAGAGCCCACCTATGTAGGTGGGCTCTTCACATTCGCAAAGATTTCTTCCATTTAACAGATTGGGAGTTGCTATCAGGATTTCTTGAAAATTCCGCTATTGAGAAAATTTCAGGGACAATTATTATTGATAAAACTATAATCCAAATAGCGAACTTCACTCAGTGCATAACAAAAACCACAAAAAAAATTTACATTTTAAGTTCAGTATAGGCGACAATTGTCCGTGATGGTATAAATTACATATCGTCTTAAAGACTAAGCACACTAGTCATTTCATACTGCCATTAAGCTATATATTTAAAAAAAACCTCTAAGATATTCAAGAATTTGTTTAATTACGCAATAATTAAAATACTTAATGCCATAGTGGAAAGTGGCGATTGAACAAATATTGCGTCGCATGAAATTAGAGCAAATTCAAACTTATGAGTTATATTAATGATAGATTTACCGGCGTTATTAGCCCTTACGTCGGCAGTTCTTTTTGCTTTATCGATTCAAGTGCAGAGTTTGGGTCTTGATCTTGTGGACTTTCGCTCTGGCACACTCATCAACATTAGTGCGACAACCCTTATGTATTGGTTATTGTCTCCCTTCTTTATAGAGAGTAGCTATTGGTTTACGGAGGCTACTTTACTATTTGCTTTAGTCGGATTATTTCGCCCAGCATTATCCTTAAATTTAGCAGTTGCTGGGGTCAAACTTTTGGGGCCAACCCTAACCAGCGGGCTAGCTGCAACAGCCCCTGTCTTCGCCGCTGTTTTTGCTATTGTACTGCTTGATGAAAACATTACCTTTCCAATTGCCATAGGAACCATTGGTGTTGTTGCAGGTATTCTTGTAATGACAGCCAAGCCATCTGGAGGCATGCCTAGGGGCTGGCCTTTATGGGCAATGCTACTTCCCCTGGGAGCAGCATTTTTTCGCGCCATTGGCTACCCAGTCACTATGATTGGCTTTAAAGAACTACCAGATCCATTCTTTGCTGGACTAGTAAGTTATTCCGTATCCTTAGTTGTTGCACTATGTCTTTTTAAGATACAGCGTCTAGAGTTTGTAAAATTTTCATGTGGTTATGCCTGGTTTGCACTGGCCGGGATGATAAATGGAATTTCTATTTACTCCCTGAATACTGCTTTGAAATTTGGACAACTACTAACCGTAGCGCCCATTGTTGCCTGTTCACCGCTGTTCACGATAATAATAGGTTGGCTGTTTTTGAAACGTGAAATCATTACATGGCACATCGTATTAAGCATAAGTTTAGTGGTGTCTGGTATTATCGTAGTAGTGACACAATCTTGATAAATTTTATGCTGTAACATCAACTCTAAAGAGCCTTGAATGTAATCGTATTTGTGCTGCCAATTTGCAGAAAAATAGGCATCGTCGTTGCCTTCATAATCACCACTGATCCGGCTTCTTCCAAGACCATATCAGTCTCAATTCCTCGTTTCACGTAGGCGTCAATTTTGATAATGTGCAGAAAAACATTGTCTGCAGATTTAAAATTTACCTGAATTTAACTTAAACAGCGCTACCCCGCTGGGAATAGATAACTATGCTATACAAAATTAATAATCATAGCTTTTGGCATTGAAACGTCTGAAATAGTGACACCAAACTCTGCATAGAATAAGATTTAAACCAAGCACATAGCGTGGATTGTAGAAGATAAGAAAATCGAATACTAAAACCAATGGGTAAAAAAGGGAGCCTTTTAGCGATGAGTAAGAATAGAAATTCACGCCGCAGTTTTATTGCGAACACTGCTGCAACCACAGGTCTAATTGCAGCAAGTAGCTTCGCTCCAACCCGTTTTGCTATAGGTGCCACATCAAAAATAAAGGTTGGTATTTTGCTGCCGTATTCTGGCACTTATGCCATGCTTGGTAATTCAATCACCAACGCTATGAAAATGCGTATTGAACAAGCTGGTGGCCGTATGGGTGGTCGGCTTGTTGAGTATGTTGCGCTGGATAGCGAAATGTCCGTACCAAAAGCACCACAAAATACCAATAAGTTGATTAAAAAAGAAAAAGTTAACTTCCTAGTTGGCCCTGTTCACTCAGGTATTGCGGCAGCAATGGCTAAAATTATGGGCCAACGCAAAAGTCCGATTATGATAGTGCCAAATGCTGGCTCGAATGCTGTGACCGGCCCACTGTGTGCACCTAATATTTTCCGCACCTCGTTCTCTAACTGGCAACCTGCATTTCCAGGAGGCGTTTTAATGGGTAAGGAAGGTCATAAGACTTGTGTCACCATTTCTTGGAAATATGGTGCTGGCATTCAAATGATGGACGCTGGTCGCAATGGTTTCATGACTAAAGGTGGAAAATCTATCAAGGATATTTTGCTGCCATTCCCAAATGTAGAATTTCAAGCGCATCTGTCTGAAATTGCTGCTTTAAAGCCTGATTGCGTATTCGCTTTCTTCTCAGGCGGTGGTGCTATCAAGTTTCTCAAAGATTATGAAGCAGCTGGTCTGAAAAATAAAATACCACTTTATGGTCCTGGCTTCTTGACCGAAGGTATAGAAAAAGCTGCCGGATCGGCAGCTGAAGGAATCAAGACGACCCTTCACTATGCCTCTAACTTAGATAACCCCGAAAACCATAAATTCCGTACTAATTATAAAACGGCTTTCAATACAGATCCTAATGTGTTCTCTGTTCAAGGGTACGATACAGGTTCTCTGTTATTGCAGGCCTCTGCTGCGGTTGGTGGAGATGTTGAGTCAGTAGTAGACGTAATAGAGGCTATGGAAACATCTCGTGTTCCAGATAGTCCACGTGGACCATGGTCTATGTCCAAAGCCCATAATCCCATCCAAAATATTTACCTACGTCAAGTTGAAGGAGGTCAGCAGAAATTCCTCGGCGTTGCCGCTAAAGATTTGGCGGATCCTGCTGCCGGCTGCAAGATGACCTAACTCTCTAACATGACATTAGAGAACCTCAGCACATAGCCTGTTCTGGTCTTATCTGGATTTTTTTATTAGCAACACTTACTACTAAGAGAAGTATTCTTACGATTATGGATTTCGCAACTTTTCTTATTCAGATTTTAAATGGGGTCCAATACGGGTTTACCCTATTCCTAGTGGCCAGTGGCCTAACACTGATCTTTGGCATTATGGGTATAATTAACTTAGCCCATGGTGCGTTTTACATGGTTGGTGCTTACTTATCATTCTGGCTGTTTGGCATCACAGAGTCTTTATGGATAGCAATCCTTATTGGCCTTCCAATTATGATCGTTTTTGGCTACGCCATCGAACGACTAGCAATTTCGTTACTTTATAAACGTGACCATCTGTATCAAGTTTTATTGTCCTATGGTCTGATATTGGTCCTCAACGAAATGCAGAAAATTCTCTGGGGTAGCGACTTTAATAGTGTTCCTGTTCCCGATGCTCTCTCGATATCTATTCCTATGGGTAATCAGGAATATCCAGTCTATCGGCTATTCGTCTCTTTGGTCTGTATGGTTATAGCCTCGAGCATGTACATCATTATCTCCAAGACAAGATTAGGCATGATGATCAGGGCTGGGGCTACTCACAGGGAAATGACACAAGCCCTTGGCATTAACATCAGCCGTATTTTTGCCATTGTCTTCAGCCTTGGTGCCGCACTAGCTGGTTTTTCTGGCATGATCGATGCTCCGCTCAGCTCCGTCTATCCGGGCATGGGAGATTATATATTAATTATTTCCTTCGTTGTTATTGTTATTGGCGGTATTGGTTCAGTCAAAGGGGCTTTCGTTGGAGCCATGCTAGTTGGCTTAGCTGACACCTTTGGTAAAATTTTACTGCCAGAGTTTTCATCTATGGTAATTTATGCACTGATGGCATTAATTCTCTTGTGGCGGCCACAAGGCCTTTTTGGAAGGCCAACCTGACATGACACATTCACGCCCCTTGTTGACTTTGTTAATTCTAATAATTGCCGCCCTGACCATATTTCCAGTTTTTGGCGATGAGTTTTATCAGGAACTAGTTATTCGCCTGATGATCATGGGCATCTTTGCCATGAGTTTAGACCTGCTCATTGGATACACTGGTTTAGTCAGTTTTGGCCATGCCGCTTTTTTTGGCCTTTCAGGTTATATGCTGGCAATTATCACGCCAGAAACAGAAGCAGTCAGCATCTGGATTGCTCTACCGTTCTGCCTGCTTGTCACGGCATTGGCTGCGCTGATTATCGGCTGGTTCTCAGTCAGGACATCCGGCATTTACTTCATCATGATCACCCTAGCTTTTGCACAAATGTTCTATTATTACTTTAATGAAAATCAGTATTTGGGTGGGTCGGATGGTATATTTATTTTTTTCAAGCCCACTATTTTTGTCGGCGACATTCAAATCCTCAATCTAAATAATCCTCAAAGTTTCTATTATTTTGTATTAACCAGCTTGATTGGTTCTTATTTAGTTCTATCAGTCATATTACAGGCCCCCTTCGGACAGGTCATTCGCGGTATTCTTGCCAACGAGAAACGCACACGTGCACTTGGTTTCAACACCCAGCACTACAAGCTGGTCAGCTTTGTCATCGCTGGCACCCTAGCCGGTTTTGCCGGTTTTCTAGAAGCTGCTGCTGGTGGGATCATAAGCCCTGCTCACTTGGGATGGCATGAATCAGGAGCAATAATGATGGTGGTTATCTTAGGTGGTATGGGAACACTCTACGGGCCAATTCTGGGAGCCTTTGTAATGGGCTTCCTGCAGGATTATTTCCAAGAAATATGGAGCGCCCACTGGCTGTTATTGTTCGGCATGTTCATTATCTTCGTAGTTTTATTTTTACCAAAAGGTATTGCTGGGCTGTTTTTACAGACGATTAACAGAAAAGGTAATGGAAAATGAGTGCCCCTCTTCTGGTTGTACAGAACCTGAGTAAAAATTATGATGGGCTGCTAGCTGTCGATTGTGTCAGTATTAATTTTCAAACCATGGAAGTGCACGCCATTATTGGCCCCAATGGCGCTGGAAAAACGACACTTATTAACTTGCTCTCTGGGGATTTGCTCCCAAGTTTGGGTCGTATCACCTTTAAGGATCGCAATCTGACAGACATGCCCTCTTTCGCTATTTCTCAACTTGGCATCGGGCGCAGCTACCAGAAGACTAATATATTTCCCGATTTCACTTGCTGGCAAAATTGCTGGCTTGGCGCCCAATCAAGGCTGTCCACATCCATGCGCTTCTTTAAGTCTGCCAAGAACTATGCAAAAATTCACCAGCAAACAGAACAAGCCCTGGCACTTTGTGGTTTAGAGAAACATACTGATAATTTAGCATCAGAGATAAGTTATGGCGAGCAACGCCAGTTAGAGATCAGCATGATGTTAGCGACAGAGCCAGAGTTACTATTATTAGATGAGCCACTAGGCGGCATGGGCACGAGTGAAACACAAAAGATGATCAAACTGATCAAGCAGTTGGCGCGCGATCGTACTATTATATTGATTGAGCATGATATGGATGCGGTTTTTGCCTTGGCCGATACCCTAACAGTGATGGTCAACGGTAAGGTATTGGCGACAGGTACACCTGATGAGATTCGTAAGTCTCAAGATGTGCAGAATGCCTATTTAGGGACGGAGGAAGAGAACAAATAAAGATGTGCAGTCCCATACTAGAAGTAAGTGGTTTACACACTCATTATGGGGCTAGCCATATATTACATGGTATCAATTTTTCCATAAAAGCAGGAGAATGTATAAGCCTAATGGGACGAAACGGTATGGGGAAGACAACCACTATTCGTTCAATTTTTGGCTTAACACCGGCAACCAGAGGGCGGATCAGGGTCTTGGGTAATGACGTCACCACCTTATCGCCCCATTCTATCGCTCGTATGGGTTTGGGACTTGTTCCTGAAGGGCGCCAAATTTTCCCTGATTTAAGTGTCAAAGAAAATCTTACTATGACTGCGCGCCCCGGACTTGACGGCTCGTGGGCTTGGACCTTGGAACGAGTTTTGCAAACTTTTCCACCTCTGGCTGCTCGCCTGAGTAATATGGGAAATCAACTTTCTGGGGGTGAACAACAGATTTTGTCTATTGCCCGGGCCTTGATGACCAATCCGCAGTTGCTGGTTCTGGACGAGGCAACGGAAGGTCTTGCACCTCTTGTACGTAAAAAAATTTGGTCCGTAATCCAGCAAGTCAAGGAAACCGGTATTACCACCATCATCGTTGACAAGGACGTTGATACTCAACTCAAGGTTTCCGACAAGAGTATTGTTTTGGTCAAAGGTAGGGTAGCCTTCAGCGGAGATACATCCGAACTTGTGGCCAACCCAGATGTTCACATTCAGCACTTAAGCGTGTGAATTTATTTCTCAGCAGCTCCTTCTCGTTTATTATCATGGCTTTGGGCGCTATATTGGTTTTATTATCTTTGACAACAGAGCCCAAATATAGCTCTCTTTGCCCAATCACAGCTTTGCAATAGCTAATCTCAACAGGGATAAGCTACGAGCAATCTCAAGCTAATAATTCTACTTTTTATATATTAAATTTTTACATAACCAGCAATTCCAATGACGTAGAATGATGTAAGAAATGCAAAAAAGATTTAGGAGATAAAGTATGTTTCCTGTTTTTTGTTTACAAGGCCAGAATGGATAGATCCTCATATGGATATTGTTCTTTTTATAGGTTACAACCTGATAGTTTTTTACTTCATAAACCATGTCATGTTTAATCAGGCCCTCAAGTCATAATGGACCCTCAGAATTAAATTGAACAGTGATTGAAAAATACATTTGAACAATTGTAAAATGTTCAACAACTCAAACTTTTGCCTAACTAACAGATCTTCGGAATGCTTAAAATGATTAAGTTTCCCGAATGGGGTATAAAAATTTATAGTCTTGAAGGACTGACCATGAATTGCATAAGAGACCCCTCTTGTTTTATTTATATTTTAAAAACACTTAAAATCTAGAAAAAGTATTGCCCTATGCATCTTGACCGTAATCAACTAAAATTTACAATTATGTTTAAAAATTCTCCAATCCTAAATATTCTTCGTATAGTGATTAGTGTTCTTTGTTTTTTTACACTGACAGAGACTGCTTTTGCTGGGTCAGGTAAATATAAGAACTCAAAACAACCCTACTGGGGTGTTGGGCAATATAATGGAACTCTTTCAGACGCATGCCGTCGGCATGAATTTAATCAGAAGAAAATACAAAACCTAAATATTGGTTATTCCGGTAAGATTGGTAGAGGAGTTACGGGTATCGCAACCCAAGCATGGAATTTGCACGATCCCAAAGGGCTTGCAGAAGTCAACATTACCTATCATTTCTTTAATGATAGGTATTCCAACTGCAAAGTTTATGTTGCGCGTTTTAGAAGAGCCCGCTGACATAAAAACAAAAAGAATCACACCATCTTTTTCTGTGCAAGAGGAGATATTGATCCTAAAAATTTTTGACAGTCACTAAGCACCTCTACGACTTGCACACCGAGCCTGAGCCCATCAAGGTCGGGCTTATCTTTTTTGATGGCTGCACCAAAGTCTATCAACACCTGATCTAGGGGCTGCATCTTTAAAACGTTAATGGCTTCAACTTGGCCTGTTTTTAATTGGCGTGATAGGGCAACACTGCTAACGTCGTTGTAAATCAGTGTTTCTTCTTCGTGTTGAACAGTGAAGATTCTCTTTTTTTCCCTAAGCAGGTTACTAAATTCCAGATTAGCCTGCGCGCCACTTGCAAAAGTTAGGCTTGCAGAAATTGCCTCTCCAAGACCATCTTCAGTAAATTGGATTTCATTAATCCGTGCAGATGCACTATCAGGCTCTTGTCCTAAGATATCAATACACATGGCAACATCATGAGATCCACGATCCCATAAAATTGACGAGTCCTTGCGAAACGGTCCCCAGCCCCCTGCCAGCCCATCAATAGCCTGCACTGGCCCCAAAGCCTTTCCCACAGTTTTCAATGCCCTAAAGGCGGGATGATAAAGATGAGTATGATCCACATGAACGATGGCTCTTTGTTGTTCGGCTGAGTGAAGTAAAGCTTCTGCTTCAGCAAAATCAAGTGTCAGGGGCTTTTCAACTAGAACTGGATTTGATGTGGCGATGGCCGCCAATGTCATCTCTGCGTGAAATGCTGGTGGCGCAGCAATGATGACACCATCTAGGTCATCAGCTGCAGTGATGTCCTGCCAATCTTCACTGATATGACAATCTTTATGAACCAGTGCCTGACTTTCCGGGTTTGAACTGGCAAGCCGAACAAGTGAAAAACCGTCAAGGCGCTCTATGGTTCTAATATAAACCCTTCCCCAGCGACCAGCACCAATCAGCCCAAGCCTGAGAGGGCTAACGCTCACAGTCTTATTGCTCGCCTGTATAGACTGTGTTGGCCCAATCAAAGAACCGCTTCAGACCTTGATCCAAATCAACCTGTGGATTGAAGCTTAGTTGTAATCTGGCTTTGCGGATATCCGGTGCACGGCGATTTGGCTCATCCGCTGGATAACTATCTGGGTACTCAACAATATTGTACTCGACGGACTTTGATGAAAGTACCTCGATCTTTTTTACCAGATTGACCATGGAAATTTCCGGCTTTGGGTTCCCAATGTTATAGGCCTCACCGGAGACGCCTCTCAAAAGAACTAACAGAAACCCAACCATGGCATCTGTTATGTAACAGAACGTACGGGTCTGGTTCCCACTCCCATATACGTTCAACGGCTCTCCGCCCTTAATGCGGCTGGCGAAGTTAGGTAGCACGCGGTAATCGGTTTCCTGCATACCGGGACCAAAAACATTGAATGGGCGAATAGTATTGGTTTTCGTTCCGTGGGTAGTGTTATATATGTAACAAAGGGTCTCGCCGACACGCTTTGATTCGTCGTAACAAGCCCTAGGTCCTTGACACGAGACATTTCCGCGATAGCTCTCCGCCATTGGAACATGTTTTGGGTCAGGGTCTCCATATATTTCACTAGAAGAGAAGAATACAAACCGAGCTGAGTTTGCTTCAGCCAACTCCAACATTCGCCTCGTTCCAGTAATGGCAACCTCTAATGTCTCCAATGGATAGGCACGGTAATAATAAGGAGATGCGATGCCAGCGGCATGAATGACGTAGTCCAGTGAGCCAACCCATTCAAATGGTTGTGTAACATCATGGTTCAAAAAACGCATATTTTCGATTTCAGGAATTGTCGCGCCCTCCTGACCCGACGTGATCAGGTTATCTAGAGCTACCAAAGTGACCGGTTGTTCCAGAACACTCTCATTTAGGCGAGCAAAAATTTCAACAAAGTAGCGACCAAGGAAGCCACGCCCACCTGTTAAAAGTACGGTCTTACCTGCAAAAGCCTGTGCCGGAACCGCCAAGCGTTGGCAAACCTCATCAATGTCAGATTTTAATAAGAATTTTGCCATTTTCTAAATTTTAGCCTTCAATTAATAGATTTCTACATTTGGCAATGGAACAATGAACTTGCCGCCAGATTCTCGGAAAGCCTTGTGCTTTTCCATTATAGGAACAGCGAAGTTCCATGCCAAAATAACTATATCATCAGGCTTTTTATCGTATATCGCCTCAGAAGGCACCACCGGAATATGCATGCCTGGTGAATAAAGCCCCTGCTTTAAAGGGCTGTCATCAATAATATAATCTATAATGTCTCCTCCAATACAGAAGTGGTACATTAAAGTAGTTGCCTTGGCTGGTGCACCAAAGGCAGCAATAGTGCGTCCTTCTGCTTTTTTTCTTCCAAGTAAGCTCGATAGCTCAGCCTTCAAAACTTCAATGCGATTTCCAAATTCTCGGTAAGTCTTGGCCCTATACAATCCCATTTTTGTTTCCAACTCGACCAGCTCACTGACAGACGAAGAAATTATTCTGGACCCACCTGCTTTTTGGGCGACCACCCGTAATGAACCACCATGGGTGTTAACCCGTGTCGCTCCAATCATTTCCATTGCATGGGACTGCATGAAGGGCACAAGGGGACCAACACTATGGTATGCTATATGTTCGTGATAAATGGTATCGAACAGGGTTTTATCAAAAACATCAACTAAATAGGACACTTCAAAAATAAAAACTCCGTCATCTTCAAGCAAATCCAACACACCATCCAACACACTGCCCAAATCGTCAATGTGAGCGAACACGTTATTGGCTGAGATAACGCTAGCCGTGCCATGCATGGACCGGATGTCTCGTGCCATCGCAGAAGAAAAAAAACCGGCAATAGTTTCGATGCCATTCGCACTGGCTTGGGTTGCAATGTCACGGGCAGGATCAATGCCAAGGATCCTATACCCAGCCTTTTTAAAGGCCTTTAATAGGGTTCCATCGTTGGAGCCAATATCAAGAACAAGAGAGCCAACTGCCGGTGCATACTTATCCACAACAAAGGCCACATAATCTTCAAAATGCTTAACAAATAAGGGTGAAGTGCCAGAAACATAAACATAATTTTCAAACAGGACTGCCGGATCGACCACATCAAGCAGTTGCAAGTGATAGCAGTCTTCGCAAAAGAAAACATCCAATGGATAAGTAGGCTGCAGTTGGTCAAGTTGGGTTTTGGCAACAAAAGCATTGGCTGGAGGCGTTGGCTCAAGCTTGAGCACTTCGCTCAGATATGAACTTCCACAGAGACGGCAGGTAGTCCTACGATAACAAGCAGAATCCATCGCTTCAACCAACGTCTTCAGGGCACCACGAGACATAACCGGCATCATCAAGCATATTGATGCGAACCACATCGGCCTCATAAGTTCCCTGGTCGCGTGGATTACGCGACAGGGTCAAGAAAACCGTATCTTCCGGAAACTTCATGCCATGGTCAACCATAGGCGGCGTGAATGCCATTTGGCCTTTCTTGACCACTAGCATCTCAGGTTGCTCCAAACTACCTGTCGGGCGATAATAATATTCAATGGATCCTGAAATTACATAGCAATAGTGCCAGTCCGTCTTATGATAGTGATTGGCCCTAAGTGTGCCCTTTTTGGATTCAATCATAACCGCGGATTTCATCATTTTGTCAACCAATGGTTGAATGGCACCACGATCATCTACAAATGGCTTTTCCAAAGGCACGATAACTTCGCCGGGCCAGTTCTTTTTTTCTTCAGTTGTAACGGGATCAATATCTAGTTTTGACATAAGTTAACATCTCCTACCCGTTAAATCTTTTATAAAACATAGTCCAAACAACAGAGATAATGTGATGCGCCCGTATTTTCTTTCCTTCTTCATAGGTGCGCCCATAATAGCTTATTGGAACTTCATAAAACCGCGTACCAGCTGCGACAGACTTAGTCAGGATTTCCGCATGTTGATCCCAACCATGCGCTGTCAACTTCTCACTATCAACAAGCGACCTGCGGCATAAAAGATAGCAAGAGTAAACATCAGAAAAAGCGGTGTTGTTTAACATATTAAAAATAAACGTAATTATCCTATTGCCTAGTTTATGCCAGAAGTAGCAAACACGGGTGATCGGAGAGCCGACCATTCGACTGCCCATGACCACATCTGCATCAAAACGTAGCACAGGTTCAAGCAACTTTGAATAATCCGCAGGATCGTATTCCAGATCTGCATCCTGGAAGAGAATGTAATCCCCATCAGCTTGTTTAAGGCCCGCCTTAACCGCCGCACCCTTACCACCATTTTGGACTTGTTTAACAAGTTTACTGTATAGCTCCGGCCGCGACTCGAGTAGAGCCACAGTCTTATCTTTAGAGCCGTCATCAATCACAATGACTTGGAACTCAACAGCTTCTACATTTTGCTCGACAACCTTTTCAAGGAGTTCAATAATTGTTGCCTGCTCGTTGTATGCGGGAATAATGATGCTAATTTTGATCATTTGATAGAACTGCACCGGGTAAGTTGGTGGATTGGTAATGCCCTCAGCGACTAAGGTTCTAATTAAACTAGACTATTAGCTTGCAAAGGATCAACGGCAAAACACAATCTTTCTTTGGGAACTATAGGCCATAAAGATTTAGGATTTACCTATTCGGCCTTATCTATATTTACTTGCTTGCTAATCCTATGCAAACTTTGCCAAATACTGGTCCCCATGCAAACTATTAGTCGAAGTGTCAGCGTCTAATAAATAATAGGTGTAGCTTAAATTTTACTAGATAATAGAATCCTCAACTCCTTGACTTTATGAGATTTTAGACCACTTTGTTTAAAGTTGTTACTGGCGCCTTCGGGGTCAGTGATGAAGGTGTTTTTATCAGGGGCCAAATAAGTTAAGCTCGCTCGTAAGTATTAGGAGGAGATGCTATCATGTCGCGCCTATCAAGTTTTAACAGCCCGCTATTACTTGGCTTCGACCACTTTGAACGCATCCTTAATCAGGCGTCTAAGACGTCTGCAGAAGGTTACCCCCCATACAATATTGAACAATGTAGCGAAAATGAACTTCGTATCACCATTGCCGTTGCTGGATTTGAAATGGCTGATTTGAACGTTACAACTGAAGACAATCAACTTGTCGTTCGCGGCCGTCGTTCAGAAGATGAGCGCGAACGGGTGTACCTGCATCGTGGTATAGCAGCACGTCAGTTCCAACGCAGTTTTGTACTAGCTGAAGGAATTGAAATCAAGGGAGCATCAATGAATAATGGATTACTGCATGTTGAACTAATCCGCCATATTCCAGAGCCAGAAATCCGCAACATCAAGATTGAAGGGCCTGAAGACAAAGTCAGCAAGGCAAAAGCTATCGATGTTGATACCACGAATTAGAAATATAGTTTTTAATCAGTTGCCTAAAAAAAATCATGCAGCCTGATTGGCAGCGTCTTGCGTGAGCAGGACGAACAGAGCTTCTGATTGATCAGTGCCGCGTAGTTTTTCACAAACCGTTTTATCACGAAGCAGGCGCGATACTCGAGCCAGAGCCTTAAGGTGATCTGCACCGGCAGACTCAGGTGCGAGAAGAAGAAATATGAGATCAACAGGTTGTTCGTCAATAGACTGAAAATCAATGGGCTTTTCTAGGCGAGCGAAAAGACCATGCAAAGAGGCCAAAGAGGCAAGTTTCCCATGGGGAATGGCAATGCCATTGCCTACACCTGTAGTGCCAAGACGTTCACGTTCCATCAAAACGTCAGAAATGGCGCGCTCGTGGATGCCAGTAATGTCAGCAGCTTTTTTCGCAAGATCTTGAATTGCTTGCTTCTTGGACGTCGCATGAAAATTTGCAACGATACTCTCCGGCTTTATGAGGTCGTAAATTTTCATCAATTTTTCCTTAGGTCTTGTAGTCGTAGCAAATTTTTATGATTTTTCGCCACCGCTGGGTTCAATCCAGCCAATGTTGCCATCGTCACGTCGGTAAACAACATTAAGTTCGCCATGGGCTCGGTTCTTAAACATCATAACTGGCGTTTGTGCCAAGTCCATACGCATTACAGCCTCACTTACGGTAAGAGTTGCAATGTGATGGGTCAATTCGGCAACTATCGTTGGTTCACTCGCTTCCGGAAGTTCATCTTCACCCTCAGAAGCCAAAATAGAATACTGGGCCATAACCAGCTCATCTTCACTGGGCCCATTATGATGGTGATTACGTATACGCCTTTTATACCGGCGCAACTGTTTATTTATACGCCCAAGAGCTCCATCGAGGGCACCATAAGCATCATAGCCATTACTACCACCCTGCATAATCATGCCACGCCCTGCGTGGACGGAAATCTCAGCGCGAAAGCCGTGACCTTCTTTGGAAAAGACAACCGTCGAGTGGAGGGCATTCTCAAAATACTTTTCAACAGAACTCTGTAATTTACTTTCAGTTTGTCCTCGAAGAGCATCCCCGACATCTACATGTATGCCTTTAACTGATATTTCCATGAAATCATACCGTTCAACTTGTTTGAACTTTTAACTTTTCCATACAATCATAGTAACCTTATTCGAACAGAGAATATTAACATCCTCGTCCCAATTTACCTTGTTTAAGGCAATGTATAACGCCAAAACGCAACGAAAGCCGGAAACTAGATGCCCTTATTGCTGGTGTCAACAGTTTGCGTGACGTAATCCTGACTTACTACCAGCGGGCGTTGCTTCAAAGAACTGACTTTTTCTCACGGCGTCTCTGTATGGAAGAAGCAAGGCCCAGAACTTCACGATATTTAGCCACCGTACGCCGCGCTACATCTATGCCCTCAGCATTCAGAATACTAACGATTTTATCATCTGATAGTATTTTATCAATGGTTTCCTCATTCACCAATGATTTGATGCGATCACGCACGGATTCAGATGAATAGGTGTCACCACCAGAAGAGCTTGAAATTGCTGCAGTAAAAAAATATTTGAGCTCAAAAATACCCCTTGGTGAAGAAATAAATTTGTTTGAAGTAACCCGTGAGATAGTGCTCTCGTGCATATCGATAGCATCAGCTACATCTCTCAGAACTAAAGGACGCAAGTACTGTACCCCTTTAGCAAAAAAAGCATCCTGCTGACGAACAATTTCACTAGCCACTTTTAAAATAGTTGTTGCACGCTGATGCAAGGATTTTACCAGCCAGTTTGCAGATTGATAACACTCATTAATGTAACGTTTATCTTCTTTTGATTCAGTTGCGGACGCAATGGTTGTAAAATAGGTATTATTAACAAGAACCTTAGGCAAAGTATCACTATTCAACTCAATAATCCAACCACTGCCCACTTGGAATCGCATAATTACATCCGGAATAATTGGCTGCATAACCGTGTCTTCAAAAGCCTGTGCTGGTCTTGGATTTAGTTTCTTGATCTCAATAAACATGTCGGCAATATCCTCAGCGTCAACACCACAAATATCAACTAGAGCTGAGACATCTCGCTTTGCCAGCAGGCCCAAATTATCAAGCAATGCCTGCATAGCAGGATCAAGTCTATCGATTTCCCTTAATTGCAGGGCTAGACATTCTGACAAATTACGAGCGAAAAGACCGGGAGTGTCGATGGCTTGTAAATTTACCAAAACCTGCTCAACCAGTTCAGTGGCGCACTCAAGACTTTCGGCTACTTGCTTAAGCTCTCCACTGACATAACCATATTCATCAAGCATATCAATAAGTTGTGCACCAATTAATTTTTCGACAGGGTCGCTAAACGACATCGCCATCTGTAAATTCAGGCGCTCGCGCATGCTCGTTCTATCAGTAATTGTTTCTTCAAGATTAGGCATGGCACCCATAAAATCTGTGGCGCCACCAGGCCCTGAATCAGCGAAAGCTGGCTCGGCAAGGCTAGCCTGCATAATTTCGGTTTCGCTGGTTTTATCTGTATTCCATTCATTATCTATATCAACATCCATGTCTCCACCAATGATTTCAGAGTCTTTTTCTGGGTTACTGAAATCAATTGCGTCTAGACCACCATCTTCGTCACCACTCTCAGCCATTTCCTCAGATAGCTCGTCCCCATCATGGAGTAGTTCCACGTGCTCGCCATTGTCACCCTCATCGCGTTCAAGCAGTGGGTTTTCTTCCAATTCCTGCTCAACATAATCGAGCAGATCAAGACTGGAAAACTGTAGCAGCTTGATCGCCTGCTGCAGTTGCGGCGTCATCACCAAAGACTGACTTTGACGTAAATCAAGGCGAGGGGTCAACGCCATGTTGTTGCAGCCCTGTTTTTTGAGTTTTGATTACAGACTAAAACGATCACCCAGATATACGCGCCTGACGTCCTCATTTCCGACGATGTCAGAAGGCGCACCCTCCATTAACATCATGCCATCATGAATAATGTATGCACGGTCGATGACATCCAGTGTTTCACGAACATTATGATCGGTGATCAAAACGCCAATTCCACGATCCTTTAAGTGAGCAACAAGTTCTCGAATATCACCCACAGCAATGGGGTCAACACCGGCAAACGGCTCATCAAGGAGTATAAAATGGGGACTGGAGGCAAGCGCGCGAGCAATCTCAACCCGGCGACGCTCTCCACCGGAAAGGGCCAGCGCCGGGGTGCTACGCAAATGAGTAATTGAAAACTCTGCAAGCAATGCGTCTAACATAGATTCACGTTTCTCATGGACGGGCTCTGTTACTTCAAGCACAGCACGAATGTTGTCTTCCACTGTCATGCCCCGGAAAATCGACGCTTCCTGAGGCAAATAACCAATGCCCAAGCGAGCTCTCCGATACATGGGTAAATCTGTTATATCCTGACCATCAAGAAACACCGTTCCATAGTCTAATGGAATCAGTCCAGTAATCATGTAAAAGCATGTAGTTTTTCCGGCTCCATTGGGACCCAAAAGACCCACCACCTCGCCACGTTGAATGGACAGACTTGCACCATGGACCACTGGGCGCTTTTTAAAACGCTTTCCTAAATTTTTTGCATGCAGCCCACGATCGGCATTTTCAATTACTAAACGCGGTTGGTCATCGGGGTCTGGGTGACTACTGACTGGGGCCATATCATAAATATTGTGGTCGTCTTGCATTCGTCTCACTTGCCCGTAACAATAAATAAATAAATAATTTAACTTAACCTAGATCAAAGCCAATAAAGAAATGGTTTAGTTCTTTTTTTTTGTTTTGCCACTGAGGTTAAATACGCCTCCTACTTGTCCACCAGCATTGTTTGCGCAGCTAAACATCTTTGAAATCCCTGAGTTCATATTAACCTCAGCCCTACAACCTTCTAGTTTATTTTGATCTTGAACTATTTTTACTGAACCAGTTAGTGTTGCTATACCACTCTCAACATTATATACGCCGCGATCCGATATTGCTTCTTCTTTAGCCGTTTTAATATTGACGTTATCAAAAGCTTCAACTCGGTGAACGACACTCTTTCCAGCTCTATCATTTTTAAAATATGCAACTATAACTTCTGCCCTCAAGTTTTTATCATCACTTAATATCTGTGCGTTACCACGAGCAACCGCCATTTGTTTGCGTTCCCAGTATTCAATTTGTTGGTCCGCAATGACCTCTTCTGTGAGCGTTAATAAGCGAACTTTCTTGCCTGTGAGAACTAAAATAGCATTGTCAACATCGTAAACGCCTTTGTCACCGTAAGCCGTTTCACCAGGGGTGGCAATTCTAACATTGCCAGTTACGTCTAGACGCCAAATTTCTGTGCCGCCACTCGATAATTCTCGATAGAAAGCACGGAGCTCATCTCCATACACAGTAACCTCACCACGTATGGCACGCGCGTTACCTTTTGCCAAGAAAGTCAAGGTCTCTTGCTGCCACTCAATACCATTATCCGCATAGACTTCAATTGGCTCATCAGAATCGCCATTACCAAAATTTAAACCTTGAGCATTGACCGAAGATAAAATGGTTGCCAAGAACAAGAATGCGATCAAGCCTAGTTTTGTTATAGAGCGCCGCATTTTAACCATCATTTTGAAGCTCCCCCAGCATACGGGTAAATAGTCAATTTTGACTTACCGATGAAGTAAATGGTCTTGCCTTTATCAACAAGGTGGAAACCTTCGGCCTTGAGATTCCCAAATGGTCCTTGACCTGCAACAGAAACCGTGCCGCTGGCAGTTCCTTTAGTCAGCTCTATGACAGCGCTTTCAGTTCGAAACTCAAAACCTGAGTCATGAAATAAATTTACCTGGTCATTTAAGGTCAATGTTTCGTCCTGACGTACATAAATTCCACTTCTTGCGGTCAGCACAAGCCAGGAACCATCTTCAAGAGATATATCCGCCTTCGGCATTTCCAATTCGACACTTTTTCCACCTTTCAAAAGATTTTTTGCAATATCAGCTGTAATAGAAAAGGTCTGACGGTCCTTGTCCGCACCCTGAAAACGCGGATTAATCATAGCTGGATCCTCAACATTACCAACCTTCAAAGCCGTGAATCCAATGTTAAATCGTGCATCATTGATCTTCAAATACGGCCAGGCGACAACAAGCACAATCAGAACTAAAGCTATAACTGGCAGCAAAACCTTCATCATTGTGACAAAGCGCGAGTAAGCTCTGACAGTATATCCAATTTCTCTGGCACCACCGCCTAACAAGGCCGTTCCAGAGGTCGTTTGAACACTCACTCCCTGCGTCCCATTATTTTTTTTTTCACGCAACACCGGCTCGCAAGCAATCATGAATGTGAACAATTCCGATAGGCCGCTCATTCTCAAGGACAAATAGTGCAGTGATGGACTTGGTGTTCATTGTTCTAAGCGCTTCGTTAACCAGAGCTTCTGGACGAATGGAGGCACTGCCTGTTGTCATGACCTGACCAGTGAACCTCGTTAATAATTCTGGTCCCATATGACGACGCAAGTCACCGTCGGTAATAACACCCTGCAGCATGCCACTTGTATCAACAACGCCAAGGCAACCAAAACTTCTCGCCGTCATTATCAGTATTGCTTCTGACATAACTACATTGTTTGGAACCACTGGAAGATCTTCACCTGTATGCATGACATCAGCAACTTTTTGCAAATGATCGCCTAGTTTACCGCCAGGATGAAAAATTTGAAAATCATCTGACGAAAAACCCTTCTTCTCCAGCATCGCCACCGCAAGAGCATCGCCCAGAGCCAGCATAGCCGTAGTCGAAGTGGTCGGCGCCAACCCCATGGGACAGGCCTCTTTTAAAACTGGCAACACCAGAGCAACGCTTGCTGCCTCAGCAAGCGCGCTTGCGCCAGAACCGGTAATGCCAACAAGAGGTATTTCAAATCGTTTAGTATAGGCCACAAGATCAGCTAACTCTGCTGTTTCACCTGAGAGGGAAAGAGCAATGACAACATCGCCAGCAGTAATCATGCCCAAATCACCATGGCTAGCTTCACCTGGATGCACAAAAAAAGCAGGGGTGCCTGTAGAGGCCATGGTCGCCGCAATCTTATGGGCAATGTGTCCACTTTTACCCATACCAGTAACTACTGCACGTCCCCTCATGGCCGAGAGCAGGTCAAGTGTTCTATTAAAAGTCTCGTCAAGGCTGTCCGAAAGTGCGTGCAATCCTTCGACTTCAATGCGAAGAACTTTTTTTGCTGATTCCAGCAGATCGCTTGCCGGTTTGCTTTTTGTAGCGGTCATCTCGATTGAGCACCATTTATTTAGGGTGGAGAAGCACAAATTGCTATGGAATTTTCATACCCTTAGCAAAATTATTATGATGCCAATCCTTTTATACGTCAATCAAACCGGAGAACAGGATTTTAGTTTAATTAATGGTGGAATATATCTAAGTCAGCCCATCCTTCTAGGTCGAGTGCGGTGCGTGTGGGCACAAAGTCAAGGCAAGCCTCAAGATACATCATTCGACCCTCGCGCTTAAGAATATTATCAAGGATTGCGCGGACTTGATGAAGGTATAAAACATCTGATGCCGCATAGGCGATCTGCTCGTCACTAAGTTCGCCATTGCCCCAGTCAGACGACTGTTGCGCTTTCGAGAGCTCAATTCCCAGCAATTCCCTGCACAGATCTTTGAGGCCATGGCCGTTAGTGTAGGTTCGTGCCAGATAGGATGCAATTTTTGTGCAATATATAGGCTGACAAACTACATTTAGGTATTTCCTGATGATTGCGACGTCGAAACGAGCGTAGTGAAAAATTTTAGTTTTTGACTTATCCGCCAACAAGGCTCTCAGGTTGGGTGCCGAATAATCATCACCGGCATCGAATTTAACGAGATGGGCAGTGCCGTCACCTGCTGACATCTGAACAACGCAAAGGCGGTCTCGATGATTATTAAGACCCATGGCCTCAGTATCAATCGCAATAGCGTCACCAAATTCAACACCGGAGGGAATATCACCCTGATGGACATCAATGGTTGCCTCTTTTACACTCTTTTTCGTCAACTGAACTGCTCTCCAAAATTCTACTACGATAACAAAAAAAATGGTGCCCAGGAGAAGACTCGAACTTCCACGGCCTTGCGGCCACTGGCACCTGAAGCCAGCGCGTCTACCAATTCCGCCACCTGGGCCCTTGGCTTCGTCAATAAATAAGTAGCCAAAACTTATTACGAGACTGTCTTTACCTTCCCTTGCCCAACAGGTCAATAAAATCGCAGGTTTTAGATAATCTTACCCAATGGGGGTTGGATTTTAAACAAAGCTTATGGCATTCTATTTTCTTGTTTGAATGTGTAGATAGTGGAGTACAATTTATGTCTCGTCGTGTGGTGACAGTATTTGGTGGTTCTGGCTTTGTTGGACGCCACGTTGTTCAACGCTTGGCAAAACAAGGCGCCCAAGTCAGGGTTGCTACCCGGGACACAGAAGCAGCAAACTATTTAAAGCCGATGGGTGAAATTGGTCAAATTACTCCTGTGCCCGTCAATTTTTCCAATAAAGAATCAATCGTCCGTGCCCTGAAAGGCGCTAATCAAGCTATCAATCTGATTGGAATACTTTTCCAAAAGAAAAAATCTACATTTGAAAAAGTTCATGTTGAAACTGCCCACAATATTGCCCAAGCAGCAACACAAGTAGGTGTAAAAGCGCTGGTCCACATTTCTGCGCTAGGCGCCTCATCCCACTCGGATTCTCTCTATGCGCGCTCTAAAGCCACAGGTGAAGAGGCCGTAAAGAGAGCTTTTCAAGAGGCTGTCATTGTGCGCCCATCAGCCATATTTGGACAGGAAGATCATTTCTTTAACATGTTCGCTAGTCTTGCGCATTTTACTCCGGTAATGCCCGTTTTTGGCTGTCAGCCAATTTCAAAATTTAAATTTTTTGGCCTGAACACTCCTTTTGGCGTTGATTTTTATGGCGAGGGCGGAACCCGCATGCAGCCTGTTTTCGTTGCTGATGTGGCTAATGCAATCGTTAAAATTCTTGAAATCAAAACAAACTCACACAAATTGTATGAGCTTGGCGGGCCTAAAGTTTACAGATTCAAAGAAATGATGGAGATGGTCCTGAAAGAAAGTGGACGGCCCCGTATTTTGATTCCTTGCCCTTTTTCTGCAGCAAAATTCGCTGCCTGGTTTTTGGAATTACTTCCAAAGCCTCCATTCACATGCGATCAGTTAACCTTCTTAAAGTCAGACAATGTCAGCTCAAGCAACTTTCCAGGGTTTGTCGAATTGGCGATAAAGCCAGCGGCAGTAGAAGCTGTGCTTCCCACATACCTGAGGCAATATCGACCGCCGGCCAGACGCCATCTTCGCGAAGCTTAAACTGCAGTTCTAGTAAGCCAGCCACTCTGAAAACGAGACTACAAATACCGGTACGAAAACAAATGAGAGCTTTGCATCGACGAATGGTTCTGCTTATCTGTGGAAAATAAATTAAAGTCATCTTTACAAAAGAACTGTCAAACAGAATAAAAATATGCTTTTTTTGTTAATGATCTAAAGGGACCCACTGAACGTATTGTTTCCCTAGAAGTTGATTTTCATAATTATAAGAAAAGAGATTAACAGTGAGAGAATTTATTTATAACTCGTGGAATTCTGTAATGAATGCCAAACACAACCCGCTACGGCACATTCCAGACGATGGCGTCAGACACCTGATAATGCAACTTCTCGCTTGGATGTGGGGAATTATGTTTTCAGTCTGGATGGGTAGTATGTGGGTTTTTGGCGTTACGGCGATAGCACACATAGCAATTTTAGCAGCAATCATAATCACAGTGGCTACATTTGAAGTCGCAAAGCGAAAGCCTGATAGTTTTACAAAAAAGTGACCCTACTACGAAATACTGATAACTTTACAAAGACAAAGGCTTTGAAAAATGAATCGTGTTATAATTGCCGTGCTTGCTGTAGTTCTTACTATTGGAATTGCGCTCGTTGCTATTCTTGTTAGTGGCCCAGCATGGGGTTATGATTTCTTTGTGCTTTAAATATACTTTAATCAAAAGAAAAAATGCTAAATAAATTTTATTCTTACTTACAGTACAAATGTTATAATGCTGATAATTTATAAGAATAATCTTTATGGATAATCTGATGGTTGATCTTAATAGTGGTCGGGATATCCGATATTTTTCCCTTCAAAAAAAACATATCCGTCAATATGACAAAGAATTCCTTGATTTCACCAAAGCGACACCCAGCATGTCCGTACTTGAGATTGGATGTGGCACTGGTATTTTTTCACGTTACCTTCTGGAAAAGGAATTCACGAATGTTGTCTGCCTAGACTTGGACAAAAGACTAGCTTCTACGTTAGCTGATCTTTACCCCTTCGAGGTGGTTTTTGAGGAAGCAGAGACATACGTATCATCCATTTCAGGGAAACGGACTTTTGATTTAATAGTTTTGCACGATGTGCTTGAACACCTGCAACTTGAAAAGGGATGCTCGCTATTCAAGTCATTACACTCAGTATTAGCACTTGGTGGACGTATACTAATGAGGGTTCCTAACTTATCCTCCCCGTGGGGCGCTCGCTTGTTCTACGGCACATTTGATCACGTTACGGCTTTTTCTCCTGACCGAATTATAGAATTTGCAGGATTGACAGACTTCAAAGTTATTAAAATTGCTGGTCAGAAAACGGGTAAACGACGTAAGCGACTTGCAGCCAATGCGCTACAGGCTATTTTATCACGTATTCTACCAGAACACCCAAAAATTTGGGAAGCTAACATTCTAGCATTGCTAGAAAAGAAGAATTCTTAGCACAAGAGCGTTCTTAATTTTTATCCCTTTCTAAGATACTGCAGGCACAGCCCACAAGATTATTTAGTCCGCAAAAAACTAGAATATGATGCCACAAAGATGTGATCGGCATTATGCATCATCCTTAAAACTAACTTCCACCAGCACCATCTTTCCTAATCTAAAAGGAAAAAACACACGCCACATAGACTAAAAAGTATAATTGTTGAACTACATGGTTAGGTAAATTTTATTATGAGATGATTATTTAGTTCCGCAAGAGCCTGTCCAAAGTACCGAACTGTCAAGAAATAGAAACGGTGAACCAACCTCCCACTTTTGTATGCGCAATACAGCAATCCCTGAAGACGCAGTTCCTTCATATGTAGAATATCCAATAGCGCTATTTTCGTCTGTCCCTATCTGCAAAACACTCATTTTTAATGGACTAAACCCGTCTTCACTAAGAATTCCTGTGGTCTCATCAAAAATAAAACTCTTAGAGTTAGGGGCCAATGATACATTGGTGCTGGGGTTTTCTTCCATCGTGCCACTGGGCCCAAGCCTAGTGATGCTCCTCACACTACAACTATAAATTTGGCCCTTTATAGTTTTGGCGCTTCTACCTTGCACTCTTTTATCCCCAACGGCATTAGCGATGGCATTATTCATAGCTACCATCGGATTGGAGCACCCAACCAAGCCGCTAATTGCAGTAAACATTAGACCCAAAAACAGAGTACGGCTAAGGCTAACTTGGACCCCTCTGCCAGCCAGAGTGTTTGTGAGGTGTTTCAGTTTTTTATTCATAGAAAAAATTTAATCCTCCTTGTCCAACCAAAACATAGTTATTGTTGCACAATATTTTTAAAATTCGGGTACATATCAATACTGTCTGAGGCCATTCGATGATGCATTGCCATTTTTAATTAAACATTATAGTTAACATTATGTAGCACTTTCCTAGACATGGCAATTTTGATGGGTGTTTTCAAATTCCACCAATGAGCTATTAAACCTTAAATAGGGAAAGGGGGAAACCTACAATACGGCTTATGCGGCACTAGGAATTTATAGTCAGACACACCCATTGCAACAGCCCAGCCACTTGCCATTAAAACACTTGGGAGTTAAATTAGAGTTGCTGTAATAGAGGATTTTTACACTATGGACGTAATCATCGGCCCTGTCTTGAGACTGCTTTACACTGTCATTGATCTCTACATGTGGATCGTTTTCATCGGCGTGGTCCTTAGCTGGTTGACGCAATTTAACGTTATCAATGCGTCGAACCGCGTTGTTTACATGATCTGTGATTTTATTTACCGGGCAACAGAACCAGCGCTTGGCCGCATCCGCAAGTTTCTCCCAGTGTTGGGTGGATTTGACCTATCACCCATCGCCTTGCTCCTGATCCTGATACTAGTAAAAGATGTAATTTACAAGATACTGATAAAATTTAACTACTAAATGCTCTCTGTACTGCTTCCCTTAAAATATTGTGAAGTTATCATTGCATTTCTGTTGGCGACCCCATCGCGCACCAGCCTAATCCGGCAAAGGATTTAACGAAAAGGACAATAATATTACAAAGCAAGTCCGTAAAATCAGAATAATTTTGGCTGTCTAAACTAATGGGACAAAAGTTAGCATCTAATTTTCCATCAATTTTCTTTCCTAATTAATCAAAGATAGCCAATCAGTTGTGTCAATGATAAAAGCGCGAACATGAGCAACACTGACATATCGCATATTCGCAACTTTTCAATCATAGCCCACATTGATCACGGAAAGTCGACCCTTGCCGATCGAATAATCCAGATGTGTGGGGGACTAGCTGATCGCGAGATGAAGGAGCAGGTTCTCGATAACATGGAAATCGAGCGTGAACGCGGCATTACCATTAAAGCGCAAACTGTGCGCTTGTCATATATGGCAGAAAACGGCAAGACGTATCAACTTAATCTAATGGATACCCCAGGCCATGTCGATTTTACATACGAAGTCTCGCGCTCTCTTGCTGCTTGTGAGGGCTCTTTGTTGATTGTTGATGCCACTCAAGGCGTTGAGGCGCAAACCTTAGCTAATGTATATCTAGCTCTCGATAACGAACATGAAATCATTACGGTACTGAATAAAATTGATCTTCCAGCATCTGAGCCCGAACGTATCAAAACTCAGATTGAGGACGTCATTGGACTTGACGCTTCTGACGCGCTAGAAATTTCCGCCAAGACGGGTGAGGGCATTGATCAGGTTTTGAAAGCCCTTGTGAAACGACTTCCTGCCCCCGCGGGTGACGGCGATTCCCCTCTTAAGGCCTTGCTAGTGGATAGCTGGTATGACTCATATCTGGGTGTCATGATTCTAGTGCGTGTGCATGACGGGTTTCTTAAGAAGGGCATGAGAATTAAAATGATGGCCTCAGGTTCTGTGCATCAAGTTGAGCAAGTTGGGGTATTTACTCCCAAAGCAACTAAGGTTGATACCTTAGGCCCGGGTGAGGTAGGTTATATTACTGCCTCCATAAAGACCGTTGCGGATACGGACGTTGGAGATACAATTACCGAGGATAAGCGTCCCGCTGACAATCCCCTTACGGGCTTTAAACCCTCTGTCCCCGTGGTTTTTTGCTCCTTGTTCCCCTCTGATGCCAACGATTTTGAGGATTTGCGCGAAAGCCTGGCAAAATTACGCTTAAATGATGCCAGCTTTGAGTTCGAGCCAGAAAATTCCTTAGCGTTAGGACTGGGTTTTCGTTGTGGATTCTTGGGACTATTGCATCTAGAGATCGTTCAGGAACGCCTTGAACGTGAATTCAATTTGGACCTGATTACAACAGCGCCATCCGTTGCTTACAAAATTGAGCTTAATGATGGTATTGAACTAGAACTACACAACCCGGCTGATATGCCTGACCCAACAAAAATCTTTAAAATTTCTGAGCCTTGGATAAAGGCTACAATCATGGTACCCGATGAATACTTAGGCAGTGTACTACAATTGTGCACAGAAAGGCGCGGTGTGCAGATCGGTCTGACTTATGCTGGCAACCAGCCTATGGCCATTTACCGTCTGCCCTTAAATGAGGTGGTTTTTGATTTTTACGACAGGCTGAAGTCAATTTCACGCGGCTATGCCAGTTTTGATTATGAAATGGACGGCTTCAATGAGGGCGACTTAGTTAAAGTTTCTATTCTTGTCAATGCCGAACAAGTCGACGCCTTGGGGTTCGTTTGCCATCGCTCCCAGTCTGAAACTCGTGGGCGTGGCGTCTGCGACCGCCTGAAAAATCTCATTCCACGTCAATTATTTAAAATTCCCATCCAAGCTGCTATCGGCGGCAAAATCGTTGCTCGTGAGACAATCAGCGGTATGCGTAAAGACGTCACAGCCAAGTGCTATGGCGGCGACATAACTCGTAAGAAAAAACTTCTAGAAAAGCAAAAGAAGGGCAAAAAGAAAATGCGTCAGTTTGGCAAAGTAGAAATACCTCAGTCAGCTTTTATAGCAGCCCTTCGTATGAGCGACGATTAAGGTCTTTCTTTTTTGGCCTCAAGTTCATCATCATGATAAGGTTTTTCGGGTAAGATGTCTTGGGGGCCATGTTCTTCTCCGGGAGGGTTTTCTTCCTTAGCCAGCTTTGTTAAATGATCATAAAGCTCAAAGGATTCCATTACCTTTGCCATTTCTTCGATAGATTTAGGGTCCCGGTTTGGTCTGAAAGATGTTAACAAGATCACACCAGGTGCTCCGAATATAAGCCAAGCTGGCAATTTCAGAAATGTCAGTATTACTGGGTCCCATACCCAAGAACCGAGCAAGCGTTCTACCCTAAGTTCTGATATAATGAGGCTACTAGGCGACAGTGTATACCACAGGTCGTGCGCCGAAACGATGAAGCTGCGAACTGAGCCAGGCATGCTATGCCATGCGGTTTCAGCCGCAGCTAGCATGAAACCGCAGCCAATTAAAATCACACCAATATAAAATAACAATCGCATAGATACACAATAGCCGTTGCACACAGCTTCCGCCTCGTTTATTTTGCGCGTCCTTGATGTTTATTGAAAATAGTTAAAACGCCCTGCGGAGGGGTGGCCGAGTGGCTGAAGGCGCACGCTTGGAAAGCGTGTATGCGGGAAACCGTATCGAGGGTTCGAATCCCTCTCCCTCCGCCAT